>JABGQM010000055.1 GCA_018648805.1 Verrucomicrobiota bacterium | reverse complement strand
CAAACGCAACGTCAGGTGGCGACGCACTTGGGTCTGAGCACGGGGGCTGCAATCAGCATCCAGCTGCGGAACCTGCCGGGCCTGATGGCCAAAGATCGGCACCTGAGGCACACCGTGCAAACGATTGAGAAGAAGCTGTCTGCCCAAAGGGGGTCCAGCCAAGCGGAACCTGCGCCGAGAGCGAAACAATGCCGTTAACTAGTATTTTAAGGGCTGACCCCGAGACTCGTAGACTCGATTGGTGGCGCGAAGCACGCTTCGGAATGTTCATTCATTGGGGGCTCTATGCCGTGCCTGCCGGCGTTTGGAAGGGGCAAGACACTCCCGGCCTCGGTGAGTGGATCATGGGCAGGTTTAAGATACCCGTGCCGGAATACGAGAAGCTGGCGAAGGAGTTCAACCCCGTCAGGTTCAACGCGCGCGCCTGGGTCAAGCTGGCCAAGGACGCGGGGATGAAGTACCTGATTATCACCTCCAAACACCACGACGGCTTCGCGATGTTTGATTCCGCATGCAGCGACTACGACATCGTTGACGCAACCCCCTGGGGCAAGGATCCCATGAAGGCGCTCGCGAAGGAGTGCGCAAAAGCCGGCATCAAGCTCGGCTTCTACTACTCGCAATCGCAGGACTGGCACGATCCTGACGGTATGGGGAACGGCTGGGACTACAAGGACGAGAAGAAGAAGGACTTCGACAGGTACCTCAAACACAAATGCATTCCGCAGCTCACGGAACTGCTCACCGGGTATGGGCCGATCAGTATTATCTGGTTCGACACGCCCTGCAAAATCACGGAGCAGCAGAGCCTGCGACTGAAACGGCATGTCCACAAGCTCCAGCCTGACTGCCTGGTGAGCGGCAGAATCGGAAACGAGCTCGGCGACTACGGCAGTCTGGGCGACAATCAACGTCCGCCGGGTGCCGTCGAAGGCGACTGGGAGACCCCCTGCACACTCAATGACACATGGGCGTTCAAGACCAAAGACAAGAACTGGAAATCCGTAAAGGTCTTACTGGAACTGCTCGCCAGCTGCGCCGGCAAGGGCGTGAACTACCTGCTCAACGTAGGGCCCACGGCCGAGGGAGTCATCCCCAAGGTCAGCGTGAACCGACTCAAGGCCGTTGGCGACTGGCTCAAGGTGAACGGTGAGGCCATATACGGGACGACCGGCAGCCCGTTCCCCTACGAACATGGCTGGGGCCGGATCACGTGCAAGAAGGGCAAGCTCTACCTGCTGATCATCAAATGGCCGCGCGGCACGTTCGTGCTGCCGGGATTGCGCAATCGAGTCAAGGGCGCACGCATTCTGGGTGACGAACGCACCCCGGTCACCGTGACTCAGTCACACAGCAAGAAGCGCGATGAGCATGTCATTGAACTCACGCTCCCGCGCAAGAAGCCCGACACGTACGTGTCGGTTGTCGAGCTATCGATCGTGGGCACCGCGGATGCGGATCAGATGCCACTCCAGCAACCGGACGGCTCTGTGAATCTCGCGGTACACATGGCAACCCCATAACCCCGGGTCACCTCCCATTTTTCTCCGTCAACAGCTTCGAGCCCCATCATGCTTCTGACCCGCCCCGGACTACCTCTCTCGCTACCTCGACGATCACGGCATGCGCGAGAATACCATCGTCATATTCACTTCTGATCACGGCGACATGCTAGGCGACCACGGCAACGATACCGGCGAGCACTATGATCTAGAGAAGGATCCGGGCGAACCCTTGGGTGAGATCGCCGCCGTCCATGAACTTGTCACTTTCTAGTCCACCGCGTTGCAGCCCATCACTTCGACCTCGGAGAAGCCGCACCATTTGTCTTCGGCGGCAACGAGGTTGGTGATCTTGAGCCACCGGATGGGTTTGGGCGGCCACTTCTTCACCTTGAGCTCGACCACCTGCACATCGGCAGTCTTTTCGAGCTTGAAGGGTATCTTCTGCCCGTTGGAAAGTTCGATGTTGCCGGTCTTCCACCAACTGTCGTGATCTTTCTGCTTGTACGGCAGGACGTCGGCGCGGACGTAAAGGTTAAGGCGGTCGACGAACATATCCTCTTTCCACTCCAGCGTGCATTCGCTGTTGGCGGTGACAACGGCATCCCGGGCAATGTTGCGGTAGGGGTTCCGGTCGGCCAGAGGCTGGACGATTGGCTTGCCGACCAGCAGTGCCTTGATATTCTGGTGGTCGAGGTCGGCCAGGCGTTCGCGCTTGTTCTGGTAGCGATCGTAGAAGGCGGTGGCCTGCTCCGTCCATATTCCGGCTTCGTAGTAGTCGCCGCAAAACGGGACACCAAGATCGATCCATGCGGCGAATTTGTCCAGCTCCGCCTGGGTCATCCTATATGGCTTCTGCCGCTTCAGTAGCCTGTCCATCAATGGACTGACGGCAGCACCGAAACTGTAGGGCGGAACCATTTCCGGCACCGACTGGGCAGATACCCACACGCAATGGCCGCCGTCGGCATTGCCCAGCAGACGGCTTTTCTTGTGACCATCCGGCTGGGTCAGGCTGATGTAGGCCTCCGTCCAGTTTCGCATAGCCCCCTTGTCCGGCACCGGTGTGTTCTTCAGGCTGAAGAGCGGCTCGCCGGTCTTGTTGCTCTTCTTTTCTCCGTTGTGACAGCTGACGCACTTGGCATCGAGGATCGGCTGGATCTCTTTCAGGAAACTAAAGCCACGCGTCTCGCCGTAGAAGGGTTTGAGCTTCTGCGAACCGGCCTTCATGGCCATGGTGGTCCTCTGCAGCGGCGGCGCGGAGTTTTTGTCTTCGTGGCAGCCGACGCAGGAGAAGTTTTCGCCGGGCATGAGGGTCGACCAGCTGCGCATGGTCTGGACAGCGCGGTTATGCTCGTCCAATGCCTGGAAATAGAGCGGTACCTGCGCGGGTGCCTCGAAAAAGGCCGAGCCGTCGGGATGCACAACGGCGTCGCCCACCACCCGTTTAACGTCCCATGCGCCATTGCCGATAGAGATAGGCGTGCTGGTAAGCGCACCGCCAGCCGGCCCGCGGCTGCCGTTACTGCCGATACCCGCCGCGCGGAAGTCAAGTGCCACCACGCGCAGTTTCTTAATGACACCGCGCTTGACGCCCTTGAGCCCGGGGCCGAAATGGATATCCTGCATGTAGTAGGTGCCGAAATCTTTCGTATAGTCCACCATGCTTGGCCGCGCCGACGGGCGCTTGCGTTCCACCAGCGGAACGGGATGCTGGCAGGAGATCGACGGGTCGGAGACGAGCAACTCACGGTTGCCGTCGATGTCCATGTAGTAGAGCGAGAACCGCGTCGGGCGGCCGCCCAGCGGCGAGTAGGCCACGAGGTATTCGCGCTCGTTCATCGGATACGGATACTGGAACAGGTCGCCAGCCTGCCCATACCTGTCGACCCTCACCGACTCGGTCTTGCGAACCGGCGCGATGAGCTGGACGCCCTGCGCCTCCTGGCGTCCCTTGGCGGTGTCGATCAGCATCAGCTCGCCTGCCTGCCATGTGTGGTGGCCATGGCCGGTGGCAATTACCAACGAGCTTCCGGGAATACCGCGCGCGTGGGAGATGGTGGTCGGGTACCACGAATTGTTGCCGTAGAACTCGGTCTGGCCGGTGCCGTCGGGGTTCATTTGGAACAGCCCCTGCGGATACACCTGGCCGCGATCGTTATAGTCCCAGCGGGTATAAATCACGCGTCCGTCCTCAAGCAAGGCGGGCTTGACGGTGTGCACCTGGTCGAAGCCGAGGCGGCGCAGGTAGTTTCCGTCCTTGTCGCAGGTGTAAAGATTGCTGACCTCCGTCCAGTAGCAGTCCACCGTCTGCACACAGCGCGAGGAGGAAAAGACAATATCGCCGCTCGGCACGTAGCATGGTTCAAAGTCGGCCACACCCAGCCCGAAAGTCAGTTGGCGAACCTTGCCGGACTCCACATCCAGCTCATAAAGATGGTAGTCGTCGAGGCGGTCCGACTTCTTCCACGCAAACAGGATCTTCTTCCCGTCGAACGACACTTCCGGATCACGGATGCGACCGTACGGATCGTTGACCAGCTCTCTTGTTGTCAGATAGGCGCCGTCCCACTCTGCCGCGCACAGCGCCGTGCCCGGAGCAAAATGCCGCTCGTGCTGCGCATCCGACTGCCCTTCGGTGTAGGCAAAAAACGATGGTTGAACCGTATGGTTTTGGGTGAATCCAATGGTTGGAAACGTTTCCTTCAGTTTTTCCACTCTTTGGAAACGGCGCCGCTCCGCCGCCATGGCGTACAGCTCCAGCCAGCGCGGGTCGTCCGTGCCGCCCTTGGGTTTCTTCAAGCCCTGGAAATGTTTTTCCAACCCTTGGAACGTTTTGATCACCTCTTTTTCGATCGCCGCGTCGCCGGTTTGGTTGAGCCACCCTTCGAGATTGTTTCCGTTGTCCTGCAGCAGCCAGTCGCTGCGGAAGGGATAGTCGGTCAGCATGTTCCTAAGGACCTCACCGGTGCCCGACTTCTTGCTTGCCCGCTTGTCCGATTTCCTCTTCCCTTTTTCAGGGGTGGACTCCCGGTATTCCGCGCGCAGTTTCAGCATCGCTTCCGCCCACTCGCGGTGGGTGCCGGCGGGTCTATAAACCACCGACGCTTTCGTTGCCGCCACGGGGGATTCCTGCGAGGGCGGCACACTCTCCGCCCCGTATCCCTGCAGGCAGATCGTCGCCACAAACAATGAGAGATAGGGGGCGGTCTTAAAGATAACAGTTAGCGGCTTCAGCCTGCTCAGCATTGAGGCACTCCTCCATCTCTGACATCTGTTTAGGCAGCTTGCGATCTTGTGGACGGGAAGAACAGGCGGGGTCTTTCGTGCTACAAGCGGGATCGGCTGCCAGCACGAGGTGGTCCGTTCTCGTGCCGACGCCATTCTCCGTGGGCAAACTCGCTGACTGCGCTGTTGGAGAGTGGCCGCATCTTCACAACCATCCTACCCCACTTCTATCGTTTCTCCATCCTAATGCTCGCAGGCGATGGGAATTTCTGATCCAACCAGCCCAAGCACTCGCCTGCGCGGGCGGGCTAAGGCTTGCGCCAGGCGTCGATGTGGCGGGTCAGGACGTCTTCGGGATCCTCTGGATTGATCACCTCGACAGAGAAGAACCCGTCAAACCCGTCGTCCCGCAGCAACGCAATCTGCCGCTCCAGGTGGGCTTGATGGTCAGGCACCTCGACATTGTAGTGCACATGGTCCACCCGGCCCTTAACGTGGCGGTACGCCTCGTCCACACCCTCGCCGTGCATGAGGCAATGCTCCAGATGCCAGTTGATCCACAGCGCGGCCGGATATCCCGCGCGATACATGATCTCGCCGGCGTCAACGCCACGAAGATTCGTATGCGTCTCCAACACAATCTTTACGCCGGCCTCCTCCGCATGCACCGATGCTTTGCGCAAGTACTCGGCCTGACCCTCGTAGTTGGCCGCACGCCGCCGCCCCCCCATGTTCGGCAATGGATCACCAAAGACACGGACACGCCCGATCTTGGTGTCGGCAGCGAGATCGATGAACGTGAGGAGCTTCGCCAACTCTTCGTCCCGCGCGCCCTCCTCCTCTTTGGAGAACCATACACCGGGCGACAAACAACAGCCTGCCAAGCCGCCGTCAGCAAGCATCTGCGCCGCGTCCTTGCGGTCTGCCGGAGACATCGCCAATTCGATGCCGTGTTTCTGGTCCCATTCTGGCCGAAACTCAATTCCCTCATAGCCATGCTTCTGACCCGCTGCGATCAACTCGGCGAGTGTCATCGCCGGACACACTGAACTCATAAACGCGACTTTCATTGTGCGATACTCCCTCGTAGTTTTGAATGCCCTGCCTCAGCCTATAGAGACACTCGCACCCGATGTGGCCGATGCATAGATTGCGTCGGTAATGTTCTGCAGAACTAGTGAGCGCTCCAGATCGGTCGCGATCTTGCCGCCCTCCCGAATGGCCCGCATGAAGTTATCCATATCGGTGTCGGTCTCGCCACCATCCTTCTCTTCCCAAATCGTCTCACTCACAACACCCTTACCGGGAACGAACGTGTCGAGGACCACCGCGTTCGGTTTGCCGTCCGGTGGCACCATCGGCACGTGCAGTGTCCCCTCTGTCCCAATGATTTCCCAGGCCTGATCAGTCGTTGCGCTTGAGAACTCAGCGCGCTCCATGAGAAACGCAATATCATCCTCGCATTGTATGAATGCGGCAAAGTGGGCATCGGCGTCGGATCCAGGCCCCGCGTATGCGGACATCTTGTCCGCCACCGGCCACCAGTTGGCCAGCACCGTCTTGGGTTTCAGCTCCCACCCCAGGATATGCATCATGTAGTCGACCTCGTAGCAACTCCAGTTCACGAGTATCCCGCCGCCGTTGAGCTTCATGCTCTCCCGCCAGAGCGGCGGCTCGTCATTCGGCTTCGACGGTGCGGCGTGGACCGCTCTCGTCCGCACCAACCGGATCTTGCCCAACACACCCGACTGGACACATTTCATCGCAGCGGCTGCATGTCCAGAGAATCCCATTCGACAAGAACCACACAGCACCACCCGGTCTCCACGCAGTGCCATCATCTTCTCAACGTCCGCCACGTTCGCGGCAACCGGCTTCTCTATGAGGACGTGTTTGCCGCGCTCAAGCGCCTTGTAGGCAACCGGCGTTCGGTCGAACACCGGCATGGCGAGCACTACGGCCTCAATCCGATCATCGTTCAGCAGATCCTCATCATTGAGATAGTGAGTTCCAACATCATATTTCTCCGCCGCCTTCGTCGCTCGTTCTTCAATCAGGTCTGCTACAGCCACAACCTCGACCTCGGGCGACTTCGTCGCCAACTCCAAGTGATGCCCGCTTATCGCGCCACAACCAATAATACCCAGTTTCGTCGGTTCCATTGCTGTTTCGATCATTCGTTCCTTCATTCTTGAATCCGTTCACATGGTCAAACCTGAATCACTAGCATCCCATAAGCCCTGATACCGGACCATAAACACTAGACTTTTCTAACGATCTCGGCATCTGTTGCCCGACTAGCATTCGAGACTTTCCCTCCTCCTTATGGGCCGCTACTGATTTTACTTTTCTCCCATTATGTGCGGGCAAGAGCTTCTTGCCTATTCTCCATGCGCGATTCGCAGCACGCTCGATGCCGCCAGGCCGTCGCTCTCGGCTTGGAGCGTGATTTGGCCGCCGGCGGCACCCGGGGAGGAACGCAGGTAGACCACACACTTGCCGTTGAAAGCCTTGCGCCAGTCGACGGTGAAGGGGTCAACAGACGTCTGATCCCCATTGCCGACCGCCGCAATATCGGCCGGTCCTTCCACGCTGAACCGTATGAGGTTATCGGCACGCGGACACATGTTGCCCTTGTCGTCCACCACCGTTACGGTGACAAAGGCCATAGCGTCACCATCGGCCGCGATCGAGTCGCGATCGGCCTCGAGCCGAATGCCCGCCGGCGCGCCGGCGGTACGGATCAGGGTCTCTTTGGCCACGTTCCCCTCGTCGTCATAGGCTACGGCCTTGAGCTCGCCGGGCTCATAGGTCACGCCGCTCCACATCAACCGATACCTGTTCGTCATGCTCTTGAAGTGTTTGGAGCGTTTGCCTTGTGAGACGCCGTTGACAAAGAGTTCGACGGTCTTCCAGCTGGTGTAGCAATGGACGGGTGTCGTTTCGCCTTCGCGTTCCGGCCATGTCCAGTGGGGTACGAGGTGCAGGGTTTCCTTCTCCGCCCACCGGCTCTGATAGAGGTAGAAGCGGGACTTGGGGATGCCGCACAGATCGACGATGCCGAAATAGGAACTGCGACTCGGCCACTCCACATTGTAGGGGGTGGGCTCGCCAAGATAGTCGAATCCGGTCCAGACAAACTCGCCCAGCACATACGGATTGTCGTCCACACCGGCGAACGATACATCAGGGCAGCAGGCCCAGCCGGGGCTAGACAAATCGTAGCTGCTGATATGCAGACTATCGCGTATCGGGTCCTTCTCGTCCTCGACCGGAAAGTAGTATTCGCCGCGCGAGCTGGTGCACGAGGATGTTTCGCTACCGTATACGGGCCACTCCGGATGCCTCAGGCGGTGACGGTTATAGTAGCGAGGCTGGTAGTTCCAGCCCGGCACATCGACAGTGCCGGCCACACCATTGTCGATAGCGCCCCACGGATTGTTGAACCCGCCGGTTGTTGGACGGGTGGGATCCTCGTCATGGGCGATGTCGTGCAGGAAGGTGGTAACGCCGCGCCCATCGTACTCCTCCTTGTGCTGTTCCCGGACCTCGTTGCCGAGACTCCACATGATCACGCAGGGATGGTTGCGGTCACGCCGGATCATGGCACGCAGATCTTTCTCGGCCCATGCATCAAACAGCGTGTGGTACCCATTGTCACACTTCTTCACACGCCACTCATCGAACGCCTCATCGATGATCAAGATGCCGACTTCATCGGAAAGCTCGAGCAATTCGGGCGCCGGCGGATTGTGGCTGGTCCGGATAGCGTTGCAGCCCATCTCCTTCAATAGGGTGAGTTGACGAGCGATCGCAGCGCGGTTGACAGCGGCCCCCAAAGGCCCGAGGTCATGGTGCATGCATACCCCGTTGAGAGGGACCCGCGCGCCATTCAACTGGAAGCCCTCGTTCGGGGAGAATAGCAGAGATCGAATCCCGAAAGGCGTTTCATACCGGTCCACGACCTCGCCATCCACCTTGACGAGCGAGCGAGCGCCATAACGTTGTGGGTTGTCGATGGACCACAGCCTGGGGCTGGCAAGGGTTGCCTGCTGCTCGAACACGCCGTCAGCGGACAGGTCCTGGCTATCGGTTATGGACGCCACCGCGTTGCCGTCGGGATCCATAAACGTCGTTTCGAGTTCCACCGTCGTCGTGCTATCGCATGTGATCTCGGTGCGGATCTTAACGGTGGCCGACGTCTCGTCGATCTCCGGTGTCGTCACACAGGTACCCCAATGCGCCACATGCACAGGCGCAAGCGTCACGAGTCGCACATGGCGGTAGATGCCGGCGCCCGGATACCAGCGTGAAGCGTGCGGCTTGTTGTCGACAGACACCGCCAGCGTATTCTCGCCCGGTTTCACATGCGGGGTCAGATCGAAGGCAAAAGACGCATAGCCAAACGGCCAGGAATCAACATAGACGCCGTTGCAGTAGACCTTGCTGTGACTCATCACGCCGTCGAATTCGATACGTACGCGTCTAGCGGAGAGGTCTTCAGGCAGGTCGAACTTCAGCCGGTACCACGCTTTGCCAACGTGCGGCAGTCCGCCGGTTCGGCCGGTTTGGGGACGCGCCTCCGTATCGCCGTCCTCCGTGATGGCCACAACGTCGATATCGTTCTCGCGATCAAAGGGCCCGCTGATGGCCCAGTCATGTGGCACGCGCACGTTCGCCCATTGCGAATCGTCGAAATCCGGCGAAGCCGCGTCGGGCGTGTCCCCACGCTCGAACGTCCATCCGTCTTTCAGTGTGGTGACAACGCGTCCCAAACCATGCTTCATAACATAACCCTTCTATTCGTGATGGCTCTGACATTCTGCCCCAGTCGTGGGGCTTACGCACAGAAGGTCTGGTCCCCATGCCTCCCTAGCGTGCTCCCTGCCAGCTCGACTTAAGCTCATGCACGGTCAGCGAACGGATTTCGGCGTTTCCGGTCAGTTGGATGCTGGTATTCTCCGGCGCCGGCAGTACGTAGCTTGTCGCCACAGCGGAACCCTCATTCGCAAAGAGTTCGATGGACCCGCGATCGGCCAGCACTCGCAAAACGATAGTGCCGTCTACGGGTTGAGCTGGCAGAGGCTTGCAGACCTCACTCTTGAACGTGTTGGCTTGGCCGTCATAGCTTATCTCGATACCTCGAATGTTCAGCGCCAGATCCTGGCCGGGCTCAAAGGCGATGGAGAGATCCACACGTTCGGCATCAATCCCTGCGAGTTGTACTGCCAACGCATCAGCGGTTACATTCTCAAAGACATGGGTCGCTTTGTAGAGAATCTCGATCTCCTTTATCGGCCAGCGATATAGGCGGAGCCCCTCCGCGCTCTGCCGCAATTCCAATGTGGAGGGAAATGACATCTGTTGATTGAACGGCATATCCTGCTCAACAAAATTGCTGCCACTCATCCAGCCGATGATCACGGTGCGTCCGTCGGGACTGTTGCTGAAGGTCTGGGCGGCATAGAAGTTCGCGCCCAGGTCAGATTTCGGATACGTCTCTTCGATGGTGAAAGTGGCGCCGTCGAAGCTGCCGATCGAACAGACAAAACCGGCATCATACAGGAGCCATTTGCTCTCTCCGGTAGGCGTGCCATCGGCATCCAGCACCGCTAGCTCAACAAAGTCCGGACATTCATGAAACACCTCACGACTGATGTCAGACGCCATGGTCCAGGTCTGCATATCCTCGGAAGTAAAGATGCGCGCGATACCTTTCTGGACATAGAGGACCATGACCCATTTCTTCGTCGGCGCATGCCAGAACACTTTGGGGTCCCGGTCGTCCTTAATCAGTCCCTGGTTGGGCACCACGCATTTACCGTCATTCAGCAGTGTAAAGGTGCGGCCCTTATCCGTGCTGTAGGCCATGGATTGGCCGTAAGGGTTCTTGGCGAACGTAAAGAAAGCCACCAGCGTTTTGACGTCGCCTTGCTGTTTGCCCAGCGTGTTGTGATGGTCGACCAGGGCCGTACCCGAAAAGATGGTGCCTTCATCATAGGGCAGAATCGCATGGGGGAGCTGCTCCCACCGGACCATATCCCTGCTGACGGCATGACCCCAGGTCATGTTGCCCCACCCTGTCCCTTGCGGGTTATGCTGAAAGAAGAGATGGTACTCACCGTCGTAGTAGACCATGCCGTTCGGGTCGTTCAGCCAGTTCTTACGCGAGGTGAAATGGTACTGAGGCCGGTAGGTCTGATCATATCCGATATCGAGATAGCTCTCAAAGGTCTGCATGCTGTTGTCTGTGTCTGTCATAATTCTCCTGCCTGTCATCATTCACTTCCCTCAACAAAGTAGCACGATAGGATACATCTCCTCAGGACTGTCCACAAGGAGTCAGCGGCGAAGAATCGCCGTGGAGGACGGGGGTCGGAGGTCGGAGGTCGGCTGAGATGTTGGCTATGCCTCGGGGCGTTAGACGCCGGCGTCGGTTAAACGGGTCATCTGCTCGGCCGACAGCGTCACCTGCAATGCCGCGAGATTCTCCTGCATTTGCGCTTCCGTGCTACAGGCAAGCAGGGGGATGACCGGCGGCGTGCTCTGCAACATCCATGCGAAGACAACCTGTGTCGGCGTTGCGCCCGTTTCAGATGAGACGTCCTTCAATGCGGCTATCCGGGCGTCAGAGTCCGGGCCGGCGGATGATCCGCCAAGTGGTTGGTCCATCTTCGTGTAGGTGCCATGTGCCGAGGGGCCATAGGCCAACAACGTGATGTCGCGCGCGGCGACGTAGTCGAGTAGATCGGCGTTGGCTTCCAACTGAACACTGGCGTCTACGCCTGCGTTTGAGCGCAGATAAGAGTGGCGCTGCTGGATACAGCAGTATTCGGCAAGGTCATTCTGAGCACTGACATTACGCGCTTCTTCCAAGCGCCAGGCCCGGGTGTTGCTGGCGCCGATGAAGCGCACCTTGCCTTGCTTGATCAGCGCGTCGAAGGCCGTCAACGTCTCTTCCAGCGGCGTCTCGCGATGATCGCAATGTGCGTAGTAGAGATCGATATGATCGGTCTGCAGGTGTTGCAGGCTCTTCTCGCATTCCGACATAATGGTGGCGGCGCTCAGGCTCTTGCCAATCGCAGGGGTATTGAAGCCGACCTTGGTGGCAACGAATAGTTCATCACGATTGCCGTGTTCCTTGATCCACTTGCCCAAAAATGTCTCACTCTCGCTGCCGGTGCAATCCTTCACCCAGAACGCGTAGTTGTTCGATGTATCGAGGAACGTCCCGCCCGCCTCGATATACATCTCCATCATGCGGCTCGATATCGTCTCATCGTGTGCACTGCCGAACCGCATGGTGCCCAGGCAGAACGCACTCACTTCAACACCACTATTTCCCAACGGTAACGTCTTCATATGATTCCTCTTTGTTGCTGTCTTGGTTCTGTCAGAACCAAGTCGTCTATGTCCTATCTAACGGTCGTCTTTGCAGGGGGTTAGCGGCATTTCTGCTTTCTTCCCCGTTTTTCCGTCTTCATTCTCTCACTAAACTGTCCCTCAACCCGGGAAGAACATCACCTTATTGAAGTACGTCTCCCGCTGCAACATCATCTGAAACGCGCCGGGGAGCTCGTCCAGCGTGAGCCGGTGCGTGATCACATCCCCCTTGACGATTTTCTTTTGCCCCATAAAGGTCAGCGCATTCTCCCAGTCGCTGGCGAACGGGGCGAAGGATGAATTCCAGGCGCCGCTGATAACCAGCTCTTTTCTGAGAATGTCATCCACCGCCTTTTCACTCAGGTGAAGCGGCTGATGGCTGATGCCGCCCCAAACCGTGGAACCCAGAGTAGCCGTGGCGCGAATACACTGCTCCTGGTAGACATCCGCCTGGAACGGCAGGGCCAGGTCGACCCGCGACCGGCGAATATCGGAGGCAATGTCCGATGCGTGTCCCCCTGCGCGCTTAACCACCGCCTGCATGCCCCCCGTCGCGGTCAACAAGCACGGCTCTCACGCTGGTGGTCCCAGCGTCCAGTGTGAGGATGTATTTCACGTCTGCCTTTCTCACTTCCGCTGCGTTCCTGCCCCAGGCAATCAGGACCCTAAGGAAGAAAGCAACAAGGGATTTGTCGCGGGTCATGCTGACAACGCAATCAACGGGAAACCTTGCCTGGATGCTGTATCTCCGGACGCACGCACAGCGCACCGGTGGGACAGGCCTCAGCGCAGGCGCGCGCCACCGTGCGCAGGCCGTCGGCGAGTGACTGCTCGAAGGGAACGCCGATGCGCAGATCGAAGCCGCGGCCGATAAAGGTCAGCCCGAGCGGTTCGGCTTCACGCTCAGCGATCCTGATACAGATGCCGCAGCGGATGCATTTGCCCGGCTCATAGAGGATATCGGCATGCTGGGCAATCTGCTCGAACGGATGCCGCCCGCGGGTGCCGTAGTGGCGCTGGGACGCTTCGTACGCCTCGGCGCAGCTGCGCAGCGCGCAGTCGTGCGCCTTGCGGCAGTCGCAGTGCATGCAGCGCGCGGCTTCCTGCCGCGCTTCATCCGGGCTCAATGCCCCACCGGGATCCGCCGACTTCACCGGCGCGGCCGTTGAGGCATCGTTCATCAAGGCCGCCTTCTCGCCGTCCTGCAGCTTGCCGATCACCGAGACGTTGCGCTCGAACGGCGCTACGGCAAGCGCGGCATCGCCCTCGACATCCATCGCCGCCACGGCGCGCACGACAGCGCGGATCGAGACGTGCGTATCGATCTGGTTACGCCGACAGACACGCTCACAGGGCGCCTTGCAGTCCTGCTCCAATACGCAATGCGGCTGCGCCTGATCCACAATACCGCGCGCCTCCGGCCAATCGCCGCGCCCCACGGCGCGTAGCAGACGCGGAATATCCATCTTCACCGGACAGACACAGCGACAGGGCCCCTCGCAGTCGCCCACGTGCTCACTGAGCAGCAGCTCCAACGCCCGCTGCCGCGCCTCGCGCACATGGTCCGTCGTCGTGACAATCTGCATGCCCTCCTGCGCCAGACTCGAACAGGCCGGCAGCAGCTTGCCGGTCACGTCATCCGCCACCATACAGACCATGCAGGAGGTGAAAGGCGCGGAGCCCTTCAGAAAACAGAGCGTCGGTATATCGATCCCCAACTCACGTGCGGCGTCCAGAACCGTACAACCCGCCGCAATGCTCACCGCGCGGCCGTCGACACTCAAGCTGATATGCAACTCTGACATCATGCCCCCGCTTTCTTTGGCCGAATAATCACGGCATTGGCGGGACAGACCTGCTTGCAGGTATCGCAGCGAATACAGGCCGCGTCATCGATGACATGCCGCTCGTGTGGCGTAAAGGGAATCGCGTCAACCGGACAGTGTTGCGCGCAGCGCGTGCAGCCGATACAGTCGGTCGTGATGGCGTAACGGATCAGCGCCTTGCAGCGTCCGGCCGGACACTGCCCCGCCACATGCGCCTCATACTCCTCGCGGAAATGCTGCAGCGTCGAGAGCACCGGATTCGGCGCCGTCTTGCCCAATCCACACAGACTCCCCGCCTGCACCCACCCCGCCAGCTTCTCGAGATCCTCAATGTCGCCGGAGCGTCCCTCGCCCGCGCAGAGCCGCTCGAGGATGTCGAGCATGCGCCGCGTGCCAACCCGGCAGAAGGTGCACTTGCCGCACGATTCGTCCTGCGAGAAAGCCAGAAAGTACCGCGCAATCTCCACCATGCAGTCGCTGTCGTCGAGCACCACCAGTCCGCCCGACCCCATCATCGACCCCTCAGAGTGCAATGAATCAAAATCGATCGGGATATCCGCCAGGCGGGCGGGAATGCAGCCGCCCGAAGGCCCGCCGATCTGAACCGCCTTGAAGCTGTGCCCCTCCTCCACGCCGCCGCCGATCTCCTCGACCACATCGCGGATGGTGGTGCCCATCGGCACCTCGATCAGCCCGCCTTTGACGATACGCCCCGCCAGCGCCAGGGTCTTGGTGCCCGGACTCCCCGGCGTGCCCAACGCGCGAAACGATTCCACCCCCTTCACCACAATCCACGGCACCGTGGCCAGGGTCTCGACGTTGTTAACCAGCGTCGGCCGGCCGTGCAACCCCTGCTCAGACGGATAGGGCGGCCGGATACGCGGCATGCCGCGCTGGCCCTCAATCGCCGCCAACAGCGCGGTCTCCTCGCCACACACAAACGCGCCCGCCCCCTCCGCCACGCGCAGGGCCAGCCCCTCACCCAACAGCCCGGCGTCGACGCACATCTGAATCGCTTCGCGCACGCGCTTCACCGCGAGCGGATACTCGCAGCGAACGTAGAAGATGCCCTCTCCCGCCCCCACGGCATAGGCCGCAATAGCCATGCCTTCGATCACGCGGAACGGGAACGACTCCAGGATCATACGATCCATAAACGAACCCGGATCCCCCTCGTCGCCGTTACAGACCAGGTAGCGCATCCCCTCCGCCGCGCTGGCCGTCTGCCGCCACTTCAAGCCGGCCGGAAATCCGCCGCCACCGCGGCCGCGCAGTCCGCTGGCCACGATCAGCTCGATGACCTCGTCCGGCGTGTAACGCTCGCGACACCGCTGCAACGCCTCAAAGCCACCGCGCGCGCGGTAGGCCGCCAGGTCAAGCGGGCCCATCTCGCCGGCGCCATCCAACACGATGTGATCCTGGCGCTGCCAGTAGGGACTCGCGATGGTCTCGCGAATATCAGCCGCGTAACGGAACGGCGCCTCGTGCTCCTCAAAACTGTCAACGCACCGGTCCAGCCAGCGTAGCGCCCGGGTCGTGACCCGCCGGTGCAGTCCGGCCGGCTGAAAGTGACGCAACAGCGTGGCCTCCACATCGTCAGCGCGTACCATGCCGTAGCGAAAGGCGTCGCCGCCCTCACCTACCACCTCCAGCAGCGGTGCCTCGAACGACAACCCCGTGCAGCCGACCAGTTGCAGCCGGACGTTCAGATGCAGGGCCTCAATCGCCGCCTCAGCAGCCTCCCACACCGCCCCCGCCCCCGCCGCTTCGCAGCTGGTGCAGCGACACAGGCGCACCTCGCCTCCAGACGCCGCACCCCGCAACACCTCGCCCCCATCCGCCTTGGCGCGCTGCGCCTCGGCGGCCAGAAAGTCGCGCAGCAACCCGCCCACCTGTGCCTGCGTTACATGGCCATACGTCGTGCGGCCAATCTGCACCGCCGGCGCCAGCATGCAACACCCCAGGCAGGCCACTTTCTCAACCGTAAAGAGACGGTCGGCATCGGTATCGCTATCCTCATCCAGCGCAAGGTAGCGGCGGAAAGCGTCATACACGGCCTCAGCCCCCTTCACATGACAGGCCGTCCCGATGCAGACCTTCACGCGGTGCGCACCGGCCGGCTGCATGCGGAAATAGGAATAGAAGGTCGCCACCCCGTAGAGTTGCGCCGGCGTGCAGTCGGTACGCTCACCTACCCGGTCCAGCGCCGCCTGCGGCAGATAGTGAAAACAGTCCTGGATGCCGGTAAGGATCGTGATTGCTTCGGATCGCGCCGTGCCACACCCGTCAATGATCGCATCCACCTGGCTGATGTCGATCTCACTCACGTGCGGCTCCTATGCAGACCAAATGCTTGGCGCCACGGATATAGATGCGATCCCCCACAAACGCAGCCGTGGAGGTCGCACGCTCGCCCAGCGGATTGGAGGCCAACAATTCAAACGTGGGCCCCGCCTTGATCACGTGCATCACGCCTTCCATGTCCACCAGGTAGATACGCCCCGCGGCCAACACCGGCGAAGCATAGAAGCCCTCATCAAACTCGTGCGACCAGTGCTGCGAACCGGTGGCCGCATCGAAACACGTCAGCAGGCCATAGGAGGTCGGAACAAACAGGCAGCCCGCCCCGGCCACCGGGCTGGCAACATCCGGCAGATCCTCATCATACTCCCACAGTCGTTCGGGGCCGTCCGTCACACGCAGCGCCACCAGCACGGCATACTCATTCGCGATGAAGATGATGTCGTCGGTGGCGGCGGCCGATACCGCGACCTCGCCCGACATACACTCCTCGCTCCAGCGTAGCGCTCCGCTGCGCGGATCATAGCCGGCGACGTTGGGATTGCCATTCAGGATCAGCTCGGGACCACGCGCGGTTTGTATCAGCACGGGTGAGGACCAGCACGCCTCCACGTCGCGCTTGACCTGCCACGCCGTAGTGCCGTCGGCCACATTCAACGCCAGCAGACGTCCGCCGTTGTTGTCGTCGATCTGGATGAAAAGCAGATCCTCAAAAGCGATCAGCGAGGAGGCATGGCCGTAGGGGTTGTCCGGCAGACCCAGGCAGCGCCCCCAGAGGCGTTCGCCGGCATGGTCGAGTGCCACGACATCACCCGTGGCAAAGAGCGCAAAGACACGCCCGCCTGCCCCGGCCATCGTCGGGGCCGCATAACCCGTGTCATCCGTCACATCCGGCAGCTTGTCACTGCTTCCCTCGATGCCGGTGACCGGATGGCGCCACTGCAACGAACCGTCATCGGCGTCAAAGCAGTACACTTCGCGCAGCGACGCATCGCCACCGGAAAGAAAGACCCGGTTACCGCAGACGATGGGTGAGCTGAATCCCACGCGCGGCACCGCCGTGCGCCAGAGAATGTTGCTGCCGGTCGTTCCGTCCCAGATCAGGGGTGGATCACCATCCGCGGCCACGCCAAGACCTCCCGGTCCACGAAAGTTGGGCCAGAGACAGGGCGTGTTCTCGGCACCATCCGGTTCGACCGGCGGGGCGCCATTGTCCGGCACAGGCGGCACGACGGGAGCGGGGGAGTTTCGAAGCAGAGGGATCAACAGCGCCAGCAACACGATCACGCCCAGCATACCCAGCAGTGCCCGACGCGATGCGGGCGCGGTATCGGCAGCGGCCGCATCGTCGGCTTTCTCCGGTGCGTGCACGCCAACACGTGACTCACGCAGCACGTGCGCGGCGCCCATCAATACCGCCAGACCCACCAGCAGCATGCCGCTACCCACGCGCAAGGCGTTGCCCCCCGCGAAATGGGCCCGCCGCGCCAGCAGGTCAAGTGCCTGCACCTGCGCCTGCAGCCCTTCACGCTCCGGCTGTTGCCGCACCAACTCGCGCAGCGCCTGCAGCTCAGGCGTATCCAACGGCGGGGCGTTGCGCATCTGCACCACGCTCGCCAGCATCAGCACCAGCAGCGTCGCACAGAACACCCCCGCCACGCCCAGCACCATCCATGCCGCCGTCTCTCTCCACGAAGTTGTTCGGTCCGCGCTCATGATCTTCCCTCTCGCGTGCCAACGGCACGCTTCATGTTACACAGCAGACGACGAGTCCCTTTCGTGTCTTCCGTGTCTTCCGTGGTTGATCCTTGCTTCCTACGTTGCTGTTCCCGCGGACAATATGCAAAACAACGCCCACAGGCCAGGCAGTGCTGCCGGTCAGGTTCATAGTCCACCCGCCGCCGGCCAATCGACAATCCGGCCAGCTGCAGACCCACCGCCAGCCCGATAAAACCACCGAAGCCAAGTCCGGCCCGATGCAGTCGCAGCTTTACCTCATCGGCCTCCGCGCGCGCCGCCGCTTCGCTCATTCCGGAGGCGCGAAAGGCCTCGCTACGCGAACCGGACTCAGCTTTCACGCCCAGCGCCTCAGCATCCAACTCCGCCACCAGCTCCACGCGCGGATCCACCGCCGCCAGCTCGCGCATCAGGCGCGCCCCGGTCCAGCCGCCGGCCAGGGCCAATGCCGGGAGCAGAACCAGGTAGAGCCCCATGCGCCGCACGCGCGACCAGCGCGCTTCGCTCTCCCGCTCCGGTGACGGCACGCGAATGGCGTCGAACGGACACGCCGTCTCACAGAGCCGACACTGCACGCAGTCGTTGGGCGTCACCGTGACCCGCTTCCATGAGCAGGCCGAGGCCCAGCCGAGCAACACGCCGTAAGGACAGAGAAAACGACAGTAGGGCCGCGCCACAACCGTCCCGAGCAAGAGCAAGCCCCCACCAAAGATCAACATGGGCAGCGTGGCGCTCAGCCGGAAAAGGCCGACAAACGGATCGTAGCGACAGACCAGGTAGCCCGCCCCGGCATAGGCCAGCAGCAGCGCCACCCCGAGATAGAGCGTCGGGATCACCCCCAGGGCATGCCGCAGCCACGCGGGCAACCGCACTGGCTTGACGATCACGATGTCCTGGATCGCGCCCAGCGGACAGATCCCCGCGCAGAAGGTCCGACCAAAGAAGAGCGCCGTCAGCAGTGGCAGAAGGAAGAACAGCAGCACCACCAGCGGCACGCCGTAGCCGCTGTCGCCGAGTGCCTGCGCCACGTTCTGGATCGATCCCACCGGACAGACACACCCCTCGCGATAGAATCCGAAATAGGCCAGGCAGGCCAGCATCAGCGCCACAATCCCGCCACGGCGGCGGTGTTTGAGAACCAACCATGTGCCCACGGCCAAAGCCAACGCCAGCAGCACCACGTCGAGAGTCTCCCACCCCGCCGCACGCGCCGCCACCGTCTGCGTCTCAGGCAGGACGTAGCCGCTCTCAAAATCAGGTTTTGGAAATCTGATCACAGTCTTCCCCTAGGATATTCTTAACCACGGACTACACGGATGTACACGGATGGGACTCGTCGTCTGCTGGGGAAGACTGTTGTACGAGTACGTTGTTCCTCTCCCCGGGCCATCCGTGACCATCCGTGTCATCCGTGGTTAATGCCCCTCTTCCTCCCCTTGTCCCTTCAACAGATACGCCTCACTCACCGGCACCCGCTCAAACGCGTTGGCCGGACAGCGACGGGCGATCGAGCATTCGTTACAATTCTTGCAGAGCTCATGATCCACCTGCAGGTAAAGCGAGCCGTTGCCGAACATGCCACAGCCATGCACACACTTGGCGCAGCCGATGCAGAGATCTTTCTCGATGGTGTAGGTGTAATAGGGATCCTCCACGAAGCGGCGCTGAATCGCCCCGGTCGGACAGAGCTGGTTCTCGGCCGCCGAGCTCAACACCCTCGCGCCCGGTTCAAAGTAGCCGAAGCAGAGCTTGCAGTGTCCACACAAGGCGTGCGTATGGAAACAGCGCACGGCCGACTGTGCCAGTACGCAGTCCGTCGCACATTGACCGCACTGGGTGCATTTAGCCGGATCCAATTGCCACACCGTGGGCGGCGTCACGAGGTCGCAGCCATCCTGGTCCGGGCACCCCTTGCACGCGGGGCCGGCCTCGATACAACCCGCGCGCAGACGGCCGGTCAGCATGCCGGCCAGGCTGGCCAGGCATCCCAGCACACCGACCCGACCCACCAGGCGCAACATCTCGCGACGTGAGGTCTGTTTCTGATCGTTATCCGTCATCAGGTTGCTCCTCGTAGATCCGAATACTCCGGTCCGCAGCATCCAACACCAGGATCCGCCCCGCCGCATCCACCGCGACATCCAGCAGACCGGCATCCTGGCCCAGCTGTACCGACCCGGCCACCAGCGCCGCGAACGTGCCGTCGGCCGCATAGACCTTCACACGCGGCAGCCCCTTCTCCGTCGTGACGAAGCGTCCATCCGGCATCACCGCGATATGGGTCGGGTTGCAGCAGCCGCTGAATCCATCCAGTTCCATGGAGGAGCGCCCCCACATCGTGCCGCGCTTGCCTTGCGGGGAGTACTGCTCCACCCGGCGGCGCCCCGAGTTGACCACCCAGAGCCCGTCGCCATCGGCCGCCACGTCAAAGGTAGGACTCGGAAACACGAATCCGTCCGATTTAGATGCGGACCGGATGCGCCCACGCATCTTGCCCTCCGCATCGAACCGCCACACGACACGCTGACCATAGTCTGTTGCAAATACCTCGTCGCCCAGAATCGCCAACCCGGTCAGGTAGGCCTGCTCCCCCAGCGTCTCCCACTCGGCTTGCTTCTCGCCGTCCAGCCCATAGGCAACAATCCGATCGAGAAAACCCACGTAGACAACATCCGCCACGGCCACGCAACGCGGCTCATCGGCCAACTCAATGCGACGCAGCTCCTCGCCGGCCGCATCCAGCACCAGTGCCACGCGATCCCCAACCACCACAACCGGTCCGTCACCCTTCACCGCCACCGCACGCGGCTCACGCAGCGCCAACGGCCAGCGTGCGGTTTCCTTATAGGGAAGGGGCACCTGCGTCTCCGCCTCGCGGTATTGCTCCACATCATAGAGATAAGCCTGCGGCACACGCGGCCCCCCCCGGCGCAGCGAGAGAAAAATCACCACCGCCACCGCCACCAGCGTCAGAACAATCCAAATTCCCCGCGTTTTCATTGCGCCCTCACTCCCCTCCTGATCCCATCCGTGTCCATCCGTGCCACTTGTCCTCCGAAGCCTTGGCGAAGGAGGATCCGTGGTTAATTCCCTTCCGTGCTTTCCGTGGATTCCGTGGTGGCCCTGCCCCCCACTCTCAGATCCAAACAGACCATCTCCTCCGCATCACGACACACCAACAGCCCATCCACAAACGCCATCGGCGCCCACGCCTCGCGGCCATGCAACACGCTCGCCGAGGCCAACTCGCGATAGGCCGCGCCATCGGCCGCCGCCATCGTCAGCGTACCGTCATCGCGCATCACCAGCAGGCGGTCATTCACAATCATGAACGGACCCAGCCCAAACCGAGTGGTCTTGCCACTGCTCCACACATGCGTCCCGTCGGGCCGCATGCAGACCAGCTGGCGATTGAGCGCGCCGCCGTCGTTCGGCATCACCGTGATCAAAGTGCCATTATAGAGCAATGGCGTCTGCTGTTCACAGGCGAAATGCTTACGTCCCCAGGTGTGCAGCACCTCAGCCGACCAGCCCGCCGCCGTCTTCTCAAGCTGAAACAGGCGGCTCCCCGCACCGTATCCAGCCGTGACCAACAGCTTGCCATCCGGCATCACGACGGCCGAGGGCGCCACCACGGCGAAATCCCAGTCGGGGGTCTTCCAAAGCACCGTCCCGCGATCAGCCGGCTCAGCCGACACCCCCACCACACCACCAATCGCGCAATAGACGTACTGCCGCTTGCCATGCACCGTGGCCGGAATGATCGAGGCATGCGACATCGACCAGCCATCCGGGTTGGGGGTCTGCCACGCCACCTCCCCGCTGGCGCAGTCGACCCCCATCATGAGCACATCCTCCCCCCCGGGAGCCAGCACCGCCATGCCCTGATCAATCAAAGGACACTGGGAGGCGTACCAGAGCGGCACCTCGCTGCCGTAGTCGTGCACCAGATCGATACCCCATCGAAAATCACCCGTCACCGCATCCACGCAGAGCACGTGACACTTCGGCCCCAGGCTGACGACATACGCATCCGTTACCGCCGGGACGGTACGTGACATGCCGTGGTTGCGCTTCACTCTCACTTCATAGCTGCGCCGCCAGATCTCGCGGCCATCCGTGATCGAAAAACAGCGCAGGGCATCGCCTTTTGCCGCCACATCGTAGTCGAGCACGTACACCCGCCCGTTGCGCACCGCCGGCCCCGCATAGCCGTCGCCCAGCGCGACCGACCACAAGCGCGGCGGCCCATCGCTCGTCCACTCCGTGGCCAGCTCAACGCCAGTGCGCGCCATGTTGTCCGACGACGCCCCGCGGAAGCGCGGCCACGCGTCCACCGTCGTCCCCGCCTGCCCGTCAAACGTTTCAAACGTGCCCTGCAGATCGACGACGTCGGCGACGCCTTGCGTTGCCGGGTCCGGCCCCACCTCCGCCACGCGCAGCTCCAAACGTTGCGATGGCGCCACCGCAAACCAGAGCCATAGCCCTGCCACCGCGGCCGCCACAGCCACCGTGCCAATGCCGGCCACTTTCACTCTGTCATTTATACTCAAAGCGTGCTTTATCCCTTGCGGTCAACCCCCGCTACCTGTAAATTTCCGGCCTTTTAACACCGCCGGGCACGATCAGGATCAGGAAAGGTTAGCAACATGAAGCCGACTACAGCAAGTACCCTCGCCATATTCATTCTCGCCTCCGTATCCCTTGCTTCCGCCGAGGTGGTCGTTACGGCCTCGCGTCTGCCCGAGGCATCCACCGATGTACCGGCCTCGGTCTCGGTGATTGGTTCGGCTGAGCTGCGCAATTCACCGGCGCAGCACGTCGATGACGCCATCCGCACCACCCCGGGCGTCTATGTTTTGCGCAGCGCGGGCATGGGCTACGGGCTGCCCGTACAGATCAACCTGCGCGCCGTCCCCGGTCAGCATGCCGTGTTGTTGCTGGCCGATGGACTCCCCATGAATGATGCCGTGGCCGGATTCGAGGCGGTTAATGAAGTAGCCCTCGAGAGCGTGCAGCGGATCGAGGTCGTGCGCGGCCCCTTCTCCGCGCTCTACGGTGCCGACGCTTTTGCCGGGGTGATCAACGTGATCTCACTCGATCCCGAGCAACGTCCCACCGTCGCCGCGCGGGCACGCGTCGGCAACGAAGGCTTCACTGAATTCTCGCTGCAAGGCAGCGGCGGCGACCGCGCCGCCGGCTTCACGGTCGATGTCAGCACGCGCAGCATCGATAACGCCCTCGCGCAGGACACCATCATCGACCGGCAGTGGGACCCCACCTCCGGTAGCACTTTCGAGCGCGAGCTGCCGGCCGACAACTACGACTACCGCGACACGCGGCTGCACGGCAAGCTGACCGCTGATCTCGGGGACAAAGCGCACATCGACGTCATCGGCCGCTACTCGGACAGTGAACAGGGCTACGGCATGGCTGACTACCGGCCGCTCTTCCCCACACCGGTCGAGACCGACATGGAGAACGAAAGCGCCATGCTGGGGATCCTTTTCACCTCGTCCCTCACGCCGCGACTCTCGCTCAAGAGCCGCGCCACCTACCGCGATCAGCAGCGCCGCATGCGCGGCCTCGATGTGGCCGGTCTCAGCGGCGGGTATCCCCTCTTCGCGCGCAGCCAGTCGCATACCGACGGACGCGACTGGTTTGGCGATGTCGCACTGGATGCCATGCTGGGCACCAAACACACGCTCACCGTAGGCAGCGACTTCACGCGCAACGATGGCGACTTCTCCCCACTGCATGACGCCGCGACCGGCGCGCCCTTCGCCATCTCGATGGGCCGCCGCGTCCACAGCTCGAGCGTCGGACTCTACGCCCAGGACCGCGCCGCCCTCAGCGACCGCCTGCAGCTGCTCAGCGGCATCCGCGTCGACGAGCACTCCGTCTTCGGCAGCGCCGTCTCGCCCAAGGCCGGACTGCTCTTCAAGGCGACCGACCGCACCCGCCTGCGCACGTCGATCGGCCGCGCCTACCGCGCCCCCACCCTGACCGAGCTCTATCAGCCCGAGATCAACTTCGGCAGCGTCACCTTCCAGTCCAATCCCGACCTCGAACCCGAGTATATCCTCTCCGCCGACCTCGGACTCGACCACGACGTCCCGTGCGGCCTCGCCCTGCACGCCGACCTGTTCTACAACGCCATGAGCGATCTCATCACCAAGCAGATCGACGGCGGCGTCCTGCGCTATGCCAACACCGACGACGCCGAGTCCTACGGCCTTGAGACCGGCCTCGCGCTCACCCTCGCCACCGGCTGCGTCGTCAGTGTCACCTACACCGAGCAGCGCGGTGAGAACCGCGACAGCGGCGCCGACCTCGAGCACATCCCCGAGCGCCTCTTCACCCTCGGCCTGCGCCTCTCGCATGCCCTCGGCCGCGCCTGGCGCGGCGATGTCTCCGTGACCGAACACTACGTCGGCGACCGCAGCTTCATCGATCTCGCCAGCGGCCAGCGCCAGGAGCTGGATGCCTACTGGCGCACCGATGCCAGCCTGCGCCTCACCTTCAACGACACCCTCTGGCTCGGCGCCACCATCGAAAACGCCACCGACACCACTTACCAGGAATGGCCTCTGATCAACCCCGCCCCCGGCCGCCTCTACGCCCTCGAACTCGGCGCCCAGTGGTAAGGGAAGCTGGGCACGGTCATCTGTATGGCGCCACCTTGGACATTATCGCATCCGCCTAGTTGCTCTTATCGTACGTTCCGACAGGGGTCAGCAGTGTGGTCGTGAACTCGTCTTCAACATGCTCAAAGAAGAGCCCCTGGAACTGGCCGGGGGCAAGGCCCTCGGGCAAGGTAACCTTGATCGCGTGCTTTACATCCGGCGCCAGGTTCGTGATCTCGGCATATAGGCCCATGCAGGAACGCGGAATGTAGGGATAGACACCGTTGTAACCCTCCTTGACCTCAACCGGCTGACCGTCGATCTCGATCGTCACCTGCTCTGTGCGTATGACATTACGGCGCGTTGACGTGATGGCTTCGCCCTGCTTGTTCGTCGTAGTGATCTCCTCGGAGAGGTAAGGATCTGCAATCTGCACGAACAGCAGCAGTCGCTCGGGACCCATCCACGGCGCGACCCGATCGTCCTCCGTGCAGTCCACGGGCCACGTTTTCTTGCGCGCATCCAGTTGCGCCACAATACGCTTGGGAATCGTGAAGGTCGCTTCGACCACATTCCCCTTGAAGGCCGGATCGTAGTGGTCAATCTGCTGTGCCTTGGTGAATGATTCGCCCTCAAACGTCACGCTACAGGTGATGCGCGACCCCGTCTGCTTGAATGCGCTCTTGTGCCCATTGACGGTCACCTGCCTGATGGCCTGCTCACCGGGCAACAGCACCGTGAGCGCACGTGTGTCCCCCACCCGCCCGGCGACGCCGGTGAGGGTCAATCTGCCGCGCGACACACGCCCCTTGCCGACAGCGCCAAAGAGGATTGGCTGCGCGCGCTTCGGCGGGGCCGGTTCAATCTTCAAGACCACCGCAGAGATGCCACCCATCTCAACTGCAACGTCGTCGCCATAGCCCCACACACCCTTTTCCGGCGCCGCGATGTAGCGTCCTTCCTCCGGATAGAGTTCCTGCAGCGTGAAGGCGTCGCCTCTGCTGAGTCCGATCGATGCGTCCAGCTTGAACTCTGCCTTCATGACACGGTAGTTTGGATTAAAAAGGAAGATGTACCCTTCATCTTCAACGATCGCACTGGTGCCGTCACACCTGCCGACCATCGGCTGACCGATGATCGGCCGCACGCGTTTCATGACTTTCACATTCTCGTCCGTAAAATCCAGCCAGCTGTTGAAAAACGCCTTGTCCGCTGTCGAGAACGCTTTGAATTCCTGCTCGTCGCGTGCCGGCACGTAGTTGATCACATGGTTGAATGGCGCGGTGGCGACCGAAGAGAGAAGGTTGTATTTCCAGCCCAGGACATCCCAATCCCGCGGGCGATAGCGGTCCTTCCGCATCTTCCGCGTGGCATCGCTGCGCATGGTCTGATGCGTAATGAATCCGGGCAGGATTTCGGTGGGACAGAAGTCACGCGTCATCAGGCGCCAGGCGATATAGCGTTGCCTGGCACCGTTAACACGATCAGTGCTCAGGTCGACAATCGCATTGAAACTGCCCGGCTGCTCATCCGACATCATGGGATGCGGATAGCTGCCGGCCAGCCAGGTCCACGTGCCGAAGTGATGCACTTGCTGCCGCGTATCGATAATAGCCTCGGGGAGCTTCGCCCTGAGCTCATCAAGCATGCGTCGGGTACCAAACCATTGCTGGTACTTGCTGGAGACAGGCCCCAGCTTGTCCTCATAGGCAATCCACCAGTGATCGAAGGAGAAGCCGGCGCATGTCGTCGCGTCGCAGAAGCTCACCAACTTGTTGACAAACCAATCCTGGTAGCTGCGCAATCCCGTATCGACCGTCAGATACCCTTCCGGCCGCTTGCCCTGGCTCGTGCGCCACGCGGTCCATTCCGGGTTCTGCATGAACGGCATCGAGGGATAGGCGTACGCCAGCAGCTTCACGTCTTTCGACTTGGCGTACTTGATGATCTTCTGCACATCATCCGGTATCGGATCCTTCCCGGGAATCCATTCGTCTTTTCTGATCTTCTGCCCCAGGTTGAACCACAGCACGTTTTCCCATTTCCAGGCATCCTTGCTCTCCCCCGGCGGGGCCAGCGTGTTGTGCGCCGATGTGTGCAGCACATACTGGCAGCCCATCGCCGCGGCCTGATCGATGATCCTTCGGTACTCCGCCTTGCCTTCGGCTGTGCTTCGGTCGATCTGGTAGTCATTTTCACACCAGCCGATGTGCACGCGAATACTCTTCTGCCGGTCCTCCCGCAAGAAAGCCCGTACGCACTCGGTGACCGCCTCAATCTCCGCCCAGTCGATCTGGCGGCCCTCCTTGAGGAACTGCTCCGGGTCTTGGACGTACTCCCACTCCTTGGCCATATCGTACCTGAACGTATTACCAGTGAGCTTGTAGGTGCCGATGCAGAGCCGATCGGATGGAAAGGCACCGTCTTTTGAGTGCCAGTTCATATCCGGATCGTATGACACCGAGAGCTGCTGTCCCTCGACGCCATACGTCGTCTTCGGATTCTGCACAACCACGAAGCATCCGCGCTTGCCCCCGTCCTTCAGTCGCAGCGACACTCCATCCACTCTCGATCGGCCCGGGGCCAATTCGTATGCTTCACGGATCGTGTTGCGCAGCTTGCCGTCGAACACCGTGATGCGCTTGACCTTGTAGTCGGAGCCATCGGTCGCCGTCACCATGAGCTGCTTGCTGACAAACCGCCATTTAGGCTTCAGCTCGTAGGTAACGGTGACCACCCATTTGCCGGTGTCGTAGGCATAGACGACGCTCGTCTTGTCTCGCCTTGACCGTTTCGCAGCGAGGTCGGCACTCTTGATGACATCATCATTCACCGTCAGCGAAAACGTGTCGCTGTCGAAATGAAGCGTGTGGGCCGCGTTCTTATCATGGATCTGAGACAAACCGCGCGGGCTGAGCGCAACACTGACCCTTTCGTTCTCGAGCGTCATCGTCTCCGCCGCACTGCAAAACACGGCCGACGCTGAAAGACACAGCGCCGTGCATAAGCCAAATAGCCTCATGTCTTTCTCCTGTTTCCCTGCTAGGTTCTGTCAAGAATGCGTCCCAGTTGTTGGGTTAACCTACGCTTTATCAAGCATTTGTAGCGGATTGGTTGTTCTCCCCCAGGAGTTAGGCGCTAGGTCTCAAATGCCAGGACATCGTTAACACCGAGAGGTGCCATGTATGAGTGGAAGGCGATTCCATATGTGTTCTCATTGCTCCTGCCTCACCGGTTAAGCAGTTCGGTTAAGACCGTCATGTAGTTGTTCAAGTTCTTTTATTAGGGCAGACCCCGAGTGCCGCTGTCGAGCAGCGTTTTTCTCACGTTGATAAGGTAGAGATCTCATCACTTCCGTCATGAAGACATCAGAGCGCCACACTGGTATATCGAGGGGAGGTCCCCATACCGTCGATCAGGCGTTGAGGTCGTGGAAGTGCGCCATTCTTAATGATGGGTTTTTCCCAGGTGTAACATTGGCGTTTACACGAGCGTCTCTGCCTTCACGCGGTATGGGGTCTCCGTTATTGCTCCTTGTTCATTAACTCCTTGGTTATTGCGATCATGATTAACCTGACTAACAAGCGAGGGAAGCAGAAGCGCTGCTGCCTTGATGACCCTTGCGGGGATCCCTTCGGATCTTCGCAAGTCGGCCAGTCCGTCTT
>JABGQM010000054.1 GCA_018648805.1 Verrucomicrobiota bacterium | reverse complement strand
GAACGACACTATCGTCGTAACTCCCTGAAGAACAGGGCATTGTGGGTGTCAGAGGTCGTCAGCTTTTGACAGAACCGGATGCAACAGGAGGAGAGAATATGACGACAGCAAAGAGAATCACAAATAGTTGGACGCTCGCCGTCGTGGCGATGGTCCTGGGGGTCGCCTGCACCAGCGTTAATGCTGAAAATATCGCTTTGCAGACCTTTGATACCGCCCAGGACCTAGTGGCTGGCGTACAGACATCTTGGACTGACGGCATCGGAGACGTCAGAACAACCTACGCTGGGGGCGGTCTTGGATTTGTAGCAGCTGCGCACACCTCTGGCTCTTCGGGGGGGCCGTTTGATTCAAATATATCAGCTCTTGGAAAGTTCTACACAGGGGACACGTCAGGTTCTGGTGAGACGTTTGCTGGCGCTACGAATCCTGGAGCAGATGGTAAATATACTCCTCCAGCAAGTATTACTTTTACTGATCGGAGCGGAACTTATGCCCTGTTTAACACCGTCAATCTAGCAGGACACGATAGCTCAACACTGACACTCGACCTTGACAGCAATAAGAACAATGCTAATGACAGTATGTTTGTGCGTCTTTTCTTGGACGGATCAGCCACCGGTATCGACTTACTGACTATCGATACCGATAACACAACAGTGTTAGGCCCTGATACTGCATACGTTGGCGGAACTCTTACCTACAGCTTTGATGACGCAGCTACCTCTGCTCGGCTGTTCATTGGCTTCTGGGCGGATGATAGTGCTGATTACTGGACTCTAGATAATGTTTCGTTCGACACCACCGCCGGCGCCCCTGAGCCCTACGTCTTTTTGTCCGACCATCCTTACACCGTCGCCTCAAACGTCCCTCCCGGTACGCTGGTCGGGAACTTGAGCATGGTAAACACGAACGGGACATTTACCTATACGCTGGAGAGTGGTGGCGGCAATGACAACTTCTCCATAGCATCCGGCTCAACCAATCTGCGCACTGCGGCCTGGATGGACGCCGCGCACAACATCTCGATCGTGGGGACACAAGATCCGGGCGAGGGCGACCTCGTGGTAACGAACGATTACGAAATCACTCTCACGGCGGCGACCCACCTCTTGCTCAAGGTGACGGCAAGAATGGACCTGAGCCCGACGGCCTCGTCGCAGTTGGGCATTCTGGGTGCCCAGCCGGGCTCGGGGACAAGCTTTGAGATCGCTGGAGGCCGCGAGGACTTGTTCGAAATCGACGTGTCGGGCACGAACCTGATGCAGGTGGTGGGCTCCGACCCGGGATCGGCGGGTGAGGTCCACTATGTCGAGGTGAAAGCATCGAATGCGGGTGTGACGCCTGACGCCTACTACCTGATCGAAGCGACGGTGCAGGGCGCATCCGGCACGCTCATAATCCTCAGATAGCCAGGACATCTGACTAGACCTCAACGGCAACTGCTTAATACAGCAGGATGAGTAAGCGTTGAGCGTAGACGATTCTCAAGTCTGCTGTGCGCTCCGCGCGAATCCAAAGCGCCGACTCCGTCGGAGCACTCCATATGGGAGTGGATGGGTATGGAGTGCGGAGACGACGTGTCCTCCGTAGCTCCGGAGGAGCGAAGGAGGAAGTCACCGCTTTGGGACCCGCGGAGCGGGCGGGGACGGACAAGGTGCTGTCGTATACCCAAGCTTAACACAACAGGAAGACAGAAGATGAGGACCGGCAAGAGAATCACAAACGTATGGACGTTCGCCGTTGTGGCGATGATCATGCTGCTGGCGGGGGTTCATGCCTTTGCTGCGACCATGAAGAAGGGGCCATACCTCATCTACCCCAACAATCCTGCGAAGATGACGGTGATGCTGCAGGCGGATGACACGGCGGCTACCTGTTCCGTGCGCTGGGGGACGTCGGCATCCTATAGCGGCGGGACGGCGAATCTGGCCGCATTCGGCAGTGACAAACAGTACCGGACCACAATCACCGGACTCACCGCTGACACCCGTTACTACTACGAGGTCAACCTGGACGGCAGTCTGCATGCAGGCACGTTTCGGACCGCGCCGTCAGCGAGTGCGACAAATGCGGTGATATACTCCGTCGGCGACACGCGCAGCTCACCGGCCGGCTTGAACAACATTATGGGTGCCATGCTGGCCGATGTGGATTCGGCATCAATACGCGAAACGGTCTGGATGCATGTCGGCGACTTTGTAAACAACGGCGAGAACGAGGACGACTGGACGAACCAGTTCTTTAACCGCAGCTACGCCAATTCACTGGAAATACAGCGCCGTCTTCCGATCATGGGCTGCCGTGGCAGCCACGAAAGAGCAGGAATCGTCTACAACAAGTACTACCCCTATACCGAGCTGCTCGAGACCTCGGTGACGCCGGCTCCGGCGACCAGTGTGCATTACTACTCCTTCGACTACGGGCCGGTGCATATCGCCGTGATCGATGACAACATCAGCCGCGATGTGGGATCGACCCAGTACAACTGGCTCGTCGCCGACCTCACCGCATCATCCAGAGAATGGACGATCCTGATGTTTCATGAGCCGGCCTACAGCGCCGGTGGTCACGGTGACAACCTGGTCAACCGCACGTTGATCAGCAATCTTCAGAGTGCCGGATTCACCATCCACATGGTATTGGTCGGGCATAACCACTACTACGCCCGATGCGAAGCAGACGGCGTCGTCCACCTGACGACCGGCGGCGGTGGCGCTCCGCTGTACGGGCCCGACCTCAACTTCAGCCCTTACGTTGTCACAGCTAGCCGGGAGCTCACTTTTGCACGCCTGGAAATCAACGGCAACACACTCGACTGTACCGTCAAGACTAGTGCCGGCACGGTCGCTGACAGCTTTACCATCACCAGCGGCCCCGCCGTTACGCTGAACGGCCGCTTTGCGGAGGGTTCTGTCGCCTCAAACGCCGTTCCGGGCACGCTGGTCGGGAACTTGAGCATGGCACATGCCCCTGGGGCATTTACCTATGCGCTGGAGAGCGGTGGCGACAATGACCACTTCTCTATAGCATCCGGCTCAACCAACTTGCGTACAGCGGTCTGGATGAGCACCGCAGTGAACAACATCTCGATCGTGGGCACTGAAGCAGGCGGGGGCGGTGTCGTGGTGACGAACGATTTCTCGATCAATGTTGTGACGCCGACCCACCTCCTGCTCAAGGTGGCGGCAACAATTGACGCGAGCCCGACGGCCCAGTCGCAGATGGGGATTCTGGGCGCGCGGCCCGACTCGGGAATGACCTTTGATATCGTCGTCGGCCGCAAGGACTTGTTCGAGATCGACGGGTCGGGCACGAAACTGATGCAGGTGGCTGGCTCCGATCCGGGATCGTCGGGAGAAACCCACTACCTGGAGATCAAGGCGTCGAATGCAGGTGTGACAACTGACGCCTACTACCTGATTGAAGCCACGGTGGGCGGCACATCCGGCACGCTCTTTATCATTAAATAGTCAGGCCCGATCCGAGAAGCTCCAACGGAGAGATCAGTCATGTCACAATCAATCATTCAGCAGCTACAGAGCAATACGGGGCAACGGGTGCTTCACCGGGTCTGGATCATGTCGGACTTGCAGCAGGACGAGTTCGAAAATGCCCGGGTCTGCCTGACCCAAGCCACGGAAGATTTTCGGTCGCTTGAGCTGGAGTGTGATCAGATCTGGTATCTGGGTGACTCCGTCCAGGGCGCAGATCGTGACGTTCTGCAACAGATGATTTCACTGCAGATAGAGCTCTTGAGCCCCTTCAACATTCCATTGAAGTTTGCCTGCGGCAATCACGAGTTCGATCCATACTGGCCGCAGATCGAACAAGGCTCACCTCTCGGCAAGGGCGAGACACTCTCCGTCCTCTCATACGAGCAATTTTCAGACGTACCGGGTTGGCGTAGCAGTGAGAAGATCTCTGACCTCTACTACACGGACAGGCTGGGAGCGTATACCCTCTTCTTCTTCCCTGACCATGCGGATGAGCGCTGCGCCTGGATCGCTGCAGGTGGGGAGGTGCATGGGGATGCAAGCGCGTATCCCCACGACGAAGCCGCATACCTGGCCGTGCGCGAGTTGATTGCAAACACGCCCGGGCCTGTGATCACCGCCGGCCATACCTCATTCAGTGGCGGCCTGCGGGCCTCGACACTGCTGAGCCAGATGTTGCCCCTGCCATCCAACGTACGCGCCCATTTCTACGGACACTCACATATTGGCGAAGCCTTCTATGGTGGGCCTGCCTGCTTCAGGAAACTCTCTACCGTCGACACCCAGAATATCCCGCAGTTCGACGTGGCGGCCTTGGAGAACTACCGGGCCGACGCCATCCGATCAACCCTACTCGAAATCTACGAGGATGGAACATTCGGCGTGCACTTCAGAGAGCACTGCAACCGCCGCTGGAGCGATGCCTACTACATTGCCCCTCCCTGACCCCTAAGGCTAGAGAGGGATGTCTGGGCTCTTTATGTGCTTGGAGAGAGCTGTAAGCCCATCTCATCCAGTCCCTGCTGCCACGGCATGATGCGAACACCGTCTACAACACGGGGGATAGGTTCTCTGGCCAGGCACATGGCCACGGAGTGGGGGATGTCGCGGCAGAAGGCGGTCAGATGCCTGACATCAGTGGGATCCACCTGAGTGGATGATTTGATTTCCACGAGGACGGTAGACTGCCCTGGACGCTCGATGACAAGATCAATCTCCGCACCGTCTTTCGTTCGGAGATGTGAGAACCTGAAGTCTTTCTTCAGATAGTCATTCCGACGCAGTGCTTCGGTCACGACAAAGTGTTCGAAGCTCCTGCCAAACGCGTACGTACTGGGATTGAGAGGCACGTTGAGGGTCCTACTCAGTGCCCGACAGACGCCCGTGTCAAACAGGTAGAATCGTGGCGCCTGGCTCTGGCGTTTGCGCACGGAGCGATGAAACGGCTCAAGCGTGTAGGCCACCAGTGTGTCTTCGAGGATCTGGAAATAGGACTGCACCGTCTTGGTGTCAACACCCACATCCCGGGCGATGCGCGTATAGTTGATAAGCTCTCCGTTGCATTGGGCGGCGATCTCAATGAACGCGCGGAAAGGGTCGAGGTTACGGACCAAGTGCTCACCCCATACTTCCTCCTTCAGATAGGTGAGGGCATAAGCCCGAAGAAAATCAGCCTTCTCCTCGGGTGTCTGGAGTTCCAGCAGGCCGGGAAGAGTCCCGAAGGCAAGCGCCGAGTCGAGATCAAAAGATGTGCCCAGTTCGGCTGTTGTAAAGGGAAACAGGTGATAGACAAATGCGCGACCGGCCAGGAGATTGACGGCCCCACGTTTCAACTTGCGTGCGCTTGAACCAGTCAAGGCAAAGCGTGTTCCTGTTGATTCGATCTGCGAATGGACGACATCAAGCAGTCTTGGAACCTTCTGGACTTCGTCGATCACGACCCATCCGGCAGGATCATGTCTCGCCGCAATCTGTTCTGAGAGGAGATGTGGGCGGGAAGCGTAGCGGTCTTCTACCTCAGGGAGTAAGAGATCGATCCATAAGACCTCCTGTTTAGCGAAGTGTTCACGGAGAAAAGTGGACTTCCCTGTCCCTCTTGCTCCGAACAGGAAGAAGCTTCGGCTGGTGGTAGGTTGAAGATGTCTGTTGACCATGGTCTATATATGTACGACATATATGGAGCATGGTCAACAGGTAAGTGGCGAAGACGCGCTGCGCATATTAGCGCTTGATATCGGGGGGCAGGTTACGCATACTCCCCCCTCTTTTGCGATCGCCCCTGATGGGCATGGAGGATGACAATGGGTACAGGACGTAAATTCAATAAGCAGCCGGTAACGCGCCCCAAGAAGAGCGGACTCGAACGCCGTCGGCGTGAGAAGACGCAGCGCAGCCGCTTGGTTGCACTCGGCATGGACGAGGAAACCGTCCGTAAGATGGATACCAAGACCATTCGCGCTCTGATCCAGAAGCCCGAGAAGGTCAAGGCCGCCGTACAGGCGTAACGCGGGCCTCGCTCTCGGCGAGAGCGGGCAACAGGGACGCGCAGGGTTTTGTAGCCCGCTCTCGCCGAGAGCGAGGCCGGTCCGACTCAATACGATCCACTTCCCTCCCTCAGTCCCACATCGACCTGAGGTGAGACGCCACGTCCACGGGGTCCTGCGGCACGTAATCGACGTAATCCGACCCGGCGTGCTCCGCACTCACGGCGTCGACTGTTTCGAGCACTTCCGAGGTAAAGAAGCGGCATAGCTGTGCATAGCTGTGCCGATCCGAGAACGGGGTGCGCTTGTGGTAGTAGCGCAGCGGCCACGTGACGTAGAGGAAATCCTTGGCCCGGGTCAGGGCCACGTAGGTCAGGCGCCGCTCCTCATCGATCTCCTCAGGCGTGCCGGTTGACATGTCGGAGGGCAGGAAGCCGTCGGCGGCATGGATCAGATAGACCACGTCCCACTCGCATCCCTTGGCGGAGTGAATCGTAGAGAGTACGACCCAATCCTCGTCAATCATGGGCGGCCCGGCCAGATCACTGGTTGAGGTCGGCGGATCCAGCTGCATGTCAGCCAGGAACGCGCTGCGTGAACCGGACTGCGTGGCCAGCTGCTCCAAACTCTCCAGATCGCGCGAGCGTACCGTGGGGTTCTCGTGGACCTTCTTCAGAATGGGATCGTAGAAGGCGCGGATACGCTCGATCTGCGGCGCCGGACTCTTGGCGTCCATCTTGACCAGGTCACCGATCATCTCAACGAACTCACCCATCTGTTTGCGCGACGCCGCGGGCGCCTTGAACGTCGAGAGTGCGGTGGGATCCGTGGCATGCTCTGCGATGTGTTTGACCGCACGTCCGGCCGCAGCCGGTCCAATCCCGTCCAGCAGCTGCAGAGCCCTGAACCAGGCGATGTTGTCGCGTGGATTCTCGATGATGCGCAGGAAACAGAGCAGGTCCTTGACATGCGCGGCCTCGAGAAAGCGCAGGCCGCCATACTTGTGATAGGGGATGTTGCGTCGCCCCAGCTCGATCTCGAGGGTGGAGGAGAGGTGGCCGGCACGAAAGAGGACGGCCTGTTTCTGCAGCGGAATGCCCTGCTCATAATGCTCCAGGATACGGTCGACGACGTAGGTGTCCTGCTGTTCTTCGGTGGGACAGGTCACCAGCTGGGGGCGCTGGCCATGGCCGCGGTTCGACCAGAGATCTTTGGTGAAGCGCTCGGGGGCGTCCCCGATGATGCGGTTGGTGGTTTCCAGGATGGCGGCCACGGAGCGGTAATTCTGGTCGAGTGTGACGACGTGGGTGCCGGGGAACTCCTGCGGGAAGTCGAGCATGTTGCGCACCGTCGCGGCGCGGAAGCTGTAGATGCTCTGTGCGTCATCGCCCACGACCATGATGTTGTGGTTATTGCGGCGCATGGCGCGCAGGATGGCCGCCTGTACGCGGTTGGTGTCCTGGTACTCATCCACCAGGATGTGATCGAACCGCTCGGCGATCAGGTCGGCCACCTCGCTGTGACAGACCAGCTGTTCCCAGTAGAGCAGGAGGTCGTCGTAATCGAGCACGTTCTGTTGCTGCTTGCGCACGACGTATTGCTGGAAAAGCTGCTTCAGTTCATCTTCCCAGGCGTCGCACCAGGGGAAGTGACGCGCCAACACATCTTCCAGCGCATCGCTGCTGTTGACCACGCGCGAGTAGATGTCGATGCAGGTGCCCTTACGCGGAAAGCGCTTCTCCTTGGTGTGAAGCTCCATGTCGTGGCGAATGATGTTGATCAGGTCCTGCGAGTCGCCGCGGTCCATCACGGTGAAGTCGTCGCTCAGGTTGACCGCCTTGGCGTAGATCCGCAACAGCCGGTTGGCCGTGGCGTGGAACGTGCCGCCCCATACGCGTGTGATGCGCGGACCGCCCCGGCCCATGGCTTCCTCGGCGCGACTGACCATCTCCTGCGCGGAGCGGCGGGTGAAGGTCAGGAGGAGAATGCGCTCAGGCGGTACGCCGCGTGTGATGAGCATGGCCACGCGGTAGGCCAGGGTGCGGGTCTTGCCGCTGCCGGCGCCGGCGACGACGAGGATCGGTCCTTCCCCGTGCACCACCGCTTCGCGCTGCTGCGGGTTCAGCTCCTCGAGCCAGAGGAGGTCATCTGTGTCTGTGTCGGTTTCTGTCATGGAGCGGGGAGTGTCCCATAGATCTCGGGGTTGGGCAAGGGTCAGCGTCGGATGTGTCTGCGATGGGAGGGGAGACAAAGATCACGACGACGATCGGGACTACGATGGGGGAGACAAAGATCGCGACGACGATCGGGACAAGGATGGGGGGAGACAAAGATCGCGACGACGATCGGGACAAGGATAGGGGGAGATGATGGGCTGCGGGAGACCGGGTGGACGGGGATGACCTTTGGACGAACCGTTCGCATCGATTCCCTCTTCATCGTTGTCATGATCTTTGTCCTTATCGTTGTCTCTCTATCGTAGTCCCGATCGTTGTCTCCTCAGGTTTTCGATAGCAATGGCCGTACTGCTCCACACACCCACTGCTCATGACCGCTTGACAACTCCCACCAAGGCACATGACACTGTGCGCCATGGTACCGCTGTTCAAGGAAATCTATGCGTTTCGGGATCTGCTCTGGATCCTGGTGGCGCGCAATCTCAAGATTCGCTACAAGCGGTCGGTCCTGGGCTTCCTGTGGACCTTTCTGAACCCGGTCTTCATGATCATCATCTACTCGATTTTCCTGAAGATTCTGAAGTCGTTCGATCCGAGCGATCCCATCTTCCTGCAGAAGCTGGTCACCGGCATCATTGTCTGGCAGTTCCTCTCGATGTGTACCGGTGATGCGTTGCATGCGGTCCTGGGCAATGCCAACCTGGTCAAGAAGACCTCGTTTCCGCGTATTATTCTGCCCCTCTCAACCGTGCTGGCCAACATGGTTAACTTCCTCTTTGTGCTGCCGATCCTGGTGATCTTCCTGGTCGTGACGCATGCCTTCACGATCAGCGATGTATCGATTCTGCCCCTCATCATCATCACGCAGTTCGCGCTCTGCCTGGGGCTAAGCCTGATCCTCTCGGGCATGAACCTCTTTTTTCGCGATACCGAGCACCTGATGGGGGCGGTTATGCTGGCCTGGTTCTTCCTCTCGCCGATCATCTACGATTTCGCACGGATCCCGGAACGCTTCCAGCGCCTGGCCATGCTGAACCCGATGTGCGGCATCGTGACGGGCTACCGCGCCGCGTTCCTGGGAACCGACCTCATGGCGCCGCGCCTGGTAGGGCTGTCGCTGCTGGTCTCCTGGCTGGTCCTGGTCCTGGGGGTGGTCCTCTTCCAGCGCTGGCAGGTGAACTTTGGGGATAAACTGTGAGTGAGCCGGCTACCATTATCGACGTGCGCGACGTCTCGAAGTGTTTCCGCCTGCGGCAGCAGCGCGGCGAGAGCACGATCAAGGCGATGGCGGTGGATATCCTGCGCGGCCGCACCAAGACGCGCGACTTCTGGGCCCTGCGCGATGTCACCTTTGCGGTGCGACAGGGCGAGACGGTCGGGATCATCGGCTCCAACGGGGCTGGCAAGAGTACGCTGCTCTCCCTGATCAGCCGGACCACCAACCCCACCAGTGGCACCATCGAAACGACCGGTAAGGTCTCCTCGCTACTCGAGCTGGGGGCGGGCTTTCATCCCGACCTGACCGGACGCGAGAATGTCTTCCTGTACGGCGCGATCATGGGCCTCAGTCGTGCCCAGATGGCGGCACGTTTCGACCAGATTGTCGAGTTTGCCGAGATGGCCGACTGGATCGATGAGCCGGTCAAACACTACTCTTCCGGCATGTACGTCCGCCTGGCCTTCTCGGTGGCGGTCGAGGTCGACCCCGACATTCTGATCATCGACGAGGTACTTGCCGTGGGCGATGCCGCTTTCCAGCGCAAGTGCATAGGGCGGATCAAGGAGTTCAAGCGCAAGGGCAAGACTCTGCTCGTGGTGTCGCACGATCTGGGCACGATTCACAAGATCAGCGATCAGCTCATCCTTATGGAGAAGGGGCAGATCATTGCGGCGGGCGATCCGGATGCTGTTGTGGCGGAGTACCAGTGGCTCTCACGCGAGAAATCGCGCACGGCCGAGAGCAAGGAGTGGGGCACGGGCGAGGTCAAGATTGAGCGGGCCCGCTTCCTGAACGAGGCCGGCGAGGAGACGCAGGAGCTGACGCGCGGCAAGCAGCTGCAGGTGCAGATCGACTACAGCACGCAGAGCCGTATCGCGACGCCTGTCTTCGGGTTTGCCGTGCAGACCGCCAGCGGCACTCTGGTCTACGGCAACAACAGCCAGATCGATGGCTTCGATATTCCTTTTGTAGAGGGGCAGGGCAGCGTGTGCCTGACCTTTGAGTCGCTCGAACTGCTGGCGGGGGCCTACCTCTTTTCGTTCTCGGTGCATTCGGCCGACCACCAAACCAACTATCACCGCCTCGACAACGCCCTGCCGATCAACGTGACCAGCGCCGAACGGTACGAGGGGCTATGTCATATGCCGGTGCGTTGGGGAGTGGGGAAGTGAGCAGTAAGCAGTGAGCAGTCAGCAGTCAGCAGTGAGCAGTGAGCGGTCGATAGCGGAACTCCCCCAAGTGCAGGCGCTCATCCAGTGCGCCTTGGCCGAGGATGTAGCGGGCGGGGATGCGACGACGCTGGCGTTGGTGCCGGGCGACGCCGTGGTCAGCGCGGAGATCGTGGCGCGGCATGACTGTGTTGTGGCCGGGCAGCCCGTGGCGGCGGCCGTGTTCGCCGCCGTTGAGCCTGGGCTCAGCTATGCCGTTGTTGCCCCGGACGGTACGTCCGTGAGCTCCGGCGAGCAGGTCTGCACCATCACGGGTCCCGCGCGCGGCATTCTGACCGCGGAACGGACGGCGCTCAATTTTATGCAGCGTCTAACCGGCATTGCTACGCAAACGGCGGTGTTCGTGGAGGCCGTTCGTGAATTCGGGACCACGATTCTCGATACGCGCAAGACCACCCCGGGGTATCGTGCCCTTGAGAAGTACGCCGTGCGTTGCGGTGGGGGTACGAATCACCGTATCGGGCTCTACGACCGTGTCATGATCAAGGACAATCACCGCGCGCTCTGGGCGCGTGAGAGCGGGACGGCCAGCCTGGCGGGTGCCGTACAGGCCGCACGTGAGGCCTATCCCGACCTGGCTGTTGAGGTCGAGGTGGAGAGCGAAGCGGAGTTTCTCGAAGCCATGCAAGCCCTGCCCGAGTGGATCCTGCTGGATAACATGGGCCCCGACCGGCTGCGCCATTTTGTTGAACTCAATGCCGGCCGGGTCCAGCTCGAGGCCTCCGGAGGCATCACGCTGGCCAACGTGGCCGCCATAGCCGCCACCGGCGTCGACGCCATCTCGCTTGGCTGCCTGACGCATTCGGTGAAAGCGGCCGATCTGTCTTTGGAAGTAGTCAGTAGTCAGTAGCCAGTAGTCCGAACACGTCTCATCATGAACTGTCTAGCCATCGATATCGGGAACACGAGCACGACCTTGGGGCTTATCTCGGGGCGGCGCGTGACGCATGTGGACCGGCATCCGAGCGACTGCGATGTGGGGTCTAACATTGAGCGCACCATCAGAAAAGTGGTAGCAGGGAGACCTCTGGAGGGTGTCGTGCTCTGTTCGGTCGTGCCGGTCGCGACCAAACGCTGGCGCCAGGCTTTGCGCAAGACACTCGGCGTGACTCCGCTGGAGGTACGTCATGACCTCGATCTCAATATTGCGATCGATTATCCGCATCCGGAAACGATTGGACCCGACCGTATCGCCAACGCCTGCGGGGCCGTGGCGCAGTACGGTGCACCGGTGATCGTGGCCGACTTCGGGACGGCCCTGACGTTTGACATTGTTTCGGCCGCCGGGGCCTACATCGGCGGCGTGATCGCGCCGGGGCTCAACCTGATGGCGGACTACTTTGCTGAAAAGACCGCGCTCCTTCCGCATATCGATATCCGCGGCCGGGTCGGTCGGGTCGGGCGCAGCACCAAGGGGGCGATGCGCATCGGTGCGCGCGTGGGTTATCGCGGCATGGTGCGTGAGATCATCGACCACCTGCGCCAGGATGCGCGCGAGGCCGATGCCGCACTCTGTGCCACAGGCGGCCATGCCGCCTGGGTGTTGAAAGATGTTGAGATGCCCTTCACGATCGATCCCAATTTGACGCTGGTGGGATTGCGCGTGATTTGGGAGCTAAATACGGGAGTCGTACATGAACGAACATAGCTACGCGGTGATTATGGCAGGTGGACGCGGTGAACGCTTCTGGCCGCTGAGCACGTCCAAGCATCCCAAGCAGGTGTTGTCGCTGGTGGGCGACAAGCCGATGCTGGCGATGTCAGTCGACTACCTGGAAGGTCTGGTGCCGCCCGAGCGCGTCCTGGTCATCACCTCGGCCGACCTGGTGGATGTCACCTGTGAAGCGGTACCGAGCCTACCGCGCGCCAATGTGATCGGTGAACCGATCGGTCGCGATACGGCGGCCTGCATTGCGTTGGCCTCGGCGATCATCCGTAAGCGGGATCCGGAGGGGGTCTTCTGCGTCCTGACCGCCGATCACATCATTCGCGATATCGATGAGTTTCAACTGGTCCTGCGCGAGGGCATGGATCTGGCCGCCGCGGAAGACGTGCTCCTTACGATCGGCATCGAGCCGACCTTTCCCAGTTCGGGTTTCGGCTACATCGAGACCGATACGCAGCATGCCGGCGAGAGCGACACGGAGTTCTGGCAAACGGTACGCTTTGTCGAGAAGCCGGATGTGGCCACGGCCGAAACGTATCTCGTGGCCGGCAACTTCTACTGGAACTCCGGTATGTTCATGTGGTCCTGCACCGCCCTGCAGAAATCGCTGGGTGCACATCAGCCGCATCTGTTCGACATGGCCCAACGGCTGGAGCTCGTGGCCGACACCCCGGCCTTCGATAAGGCGCTGGCAAGTGAGTACAGCAAGCTGGAGAAGATCTCGATCGACTTTGCGCTGATGGAGAAAGCCGGCAACATCATCATGGCGCGTGGTCGCTTCCGCTGGGACGACATCGGGTCGTGGGAGGCGCTCACGAATCATTTCCCCGCCGATCGTGACGACAATACGCGGGTGGGAGAGATGGAGATGCTCGAGTCGGACGGCAACATCGTGGTCTCAAAGGACCGGTTTACGGCGCTGATTGGGGTCAAAGATCTGATCGTGGTACAAGCCGAAGGCGCCACGCTGATCTGCCACAAATCACGTGCTCAGGACGTCAAGCAGATGGTGACCCGCATGCGCGAGCAGGGCGGCTACGATGACTTGCTCTGAGGCGTGGGTGGAATATGCTGAAGAAGGTAAATGGCGCGGCGATGGCTGCGCTGACTGTGTAGGGAGACCATGATGAGTGATGCGGCGGTTGTTCAAGATGGCGTACAGGCGATGGTGCCACGCGAGGCGATGAGTGTACCGGCGCAGCGGGAGCGTGACACGTATGCGATCACGCCGGGGGCACCGTTCATGCAGCGCGAGTTTGGATTCTACTGCCTGGAGCAGTGGGCTGAGCAGGGGATGCCGCAGGATGTGCCACGTGCGGAGCTGTTCGGATACGAGCCGGGCGGGTCGCACAGTGTGGGCGGACTCGGCTGGTGCGAGGCGGCCTTTTCTCCGCGTTTTGAGGAGAAGATTCTAGAGGACCGTGGTGAGCACGAGCTGGTGCAGGATGCTTTCGGACGACATGTACTCTGTTTCAAGGGACGGCGCAGCGGCTTTATGCCGGAGTATGTCGACCATCCGGTCAAGGACATGAAGACGTGGGAAGCGCTCTGCAAGTGGCGTATGGACCCCACCTCGCCGGAGCGTTTCGCAAAGCTTGACGATGCGATGGCCAAGGCGCGTTCGGCGGCCGCGGAAGGTAAGATGATTACGCAGGGGATGGTGGGCGGCTACATGTACCTGCGTAGCCTGATCGGCCCGGGCGACCTGCTCTACAAATTCTACGATGAGCCCGCCCTGATTCATGACTGCATGCAGACCTGGCTGGCCCTGGCGCAGGCGGTGATCAGCCGGCACCAGGAACACATCACGCTCGACGAACTCTTCATCGCCGAGGATATCTGCTACAACAACGGCCCCCTGATATCGCCCGACATGATGCGTGAGTTTCTTTTTCCGTACTATCAGGAGCTCATCAGCAGCCTCAAGGCACGCCAGATCGATAAGACGCGCCATCTCTATTTCCAAGTCGACACCGACGGCTGGGCCACGCCGACTATCCCGGTCTATCGGGAGCTCGGACTGGATGTGATGAGTCCGTTCGAAGTGGCTTCGGGGTGTGACGTGGTCGAGATTGGGAAGCAGTATCCCTGGCTGGTCATGACCGGCGGGCTGGACAAGCGGATCCTGGCCAAGAGCAAGGAGGCCATTGACGAGATGGTCGACCGCATCTTCCCGGCCATGCAGGCGCGCGGCGGCTACATTCCGACCTGCGATCACGGCGTGCCGGAAGAAGTACCGTATGAGAACTACCTGCACTACCGTAAACGCGCCCTCGAGTTTGCCTGAGCAGGCGGCCCTGACCGTGACGACCCCTCCGCCGTAGTGTCAAATGACGGGTCCCCGCGGGGGCGAAAGGCGCCCGCGCAAGGTCTTTGTGAGATCCAGCTTGATTTGCCGGCAAACTCAGGTATAGTTCCGTCTCTTTTCGCCTCCCAAGAGTCGGGGTGTAGCGCAGCCTGGTAGCGCGCTTGCTTCGGGAGCAAGAGGTCGGGAGTTCAAATCTCCCCACCCCGACCATTTTCATCTTCTCATAGTCCGAGAAAGTGGATGGCCAGGCCCGAAATACAGATGGTGGCGCCCGCGAGGGCGTGCGTGTAGCGCTCGAGGGGGCCCAGGCGGGCGAAGGACACTCCCCAGGCGGAAAGCATCACCACGCTCAACATGGTGCCGATGGTGCTGAGGGCGAAAACGGCAGCCACGAGGATCATCCCACTTAGACTGCTGCGTGCGGCCGGATACATCAGGATCGGGATGAGCGGCTCGCACGGGCCGAAGACAAAGATCGTGAAGAGGATCCAGGGCGTCATGCTGCGCGAGGTGGCGCCGTGGGGATGGGCATGCTCGCTGTGGTGGGTGTGCTGATGCGCATGGACCTCACCCTCGCCATGCGCGTGGGTATGCTGATGGGGGCGGTTGCGGATGGCGCGCTGAACGCCCCACGCAAAGTAGGCAAAGCCGAACCCAATCAATAGCCAGGCCGCCAGGCTGCCGCGCAATCCCTCGAATGCCTCCAGCCGCGTGACGGCAATTCCGAAGGCGACGCCGACCATTCCGAGCAGGACCGAGCTGAAGACGTGTCCGATGCCGCACAATAGCGTAATAACCGCCGTACGGGTCAGCGACCAGCGTCGCGCCCGACTCATCACGATAAAGGGCAGGTAGTGATCGGGCCCGAACAAGGTATGCAGAATACCGATCGTGGCCGCCGTCCCGCAAAGTAGTGTGATCTCAGGCGTCATGGCTTCCTGTGTTGTATGGATCAGTAGGTATGGTCCCACCAGTACGGCGGTATTTCAATGCGAAAAGGGCTACAACAACCCCTTCACGTGGGTCAACTCGGCCTCGGCCTCGGTCAGCAGATCGCTGAAGATCTCGGCCATGGGCTGGATGCGATCCATCAGGCCGACGCTCTGACCGGCCATGAGCGAGCCGCTATCGAGGTCGCCGTCGATCACGGCGCGGCGCAAGGCACCCATCCAGTACTCCTCAACCTTCATTTGGGCCTCTTCGCGCTTGAGCGTGCCGGCGTCGAGCTGCTTGAGCAGCTCCATCTGTAGCTCGCCGAACTGATGCATGCCCTTGTTCTGCAGGGCACGCACGGCCACGACGGGCAGGCGCACGCGGTCGTAGGCCGGGGTGGATACCGCCTCCCGCGCCCGCGCATTGGCAAAACGCTCTTTGAAGGTGGGATGCGCCAGGCACTCCTCGCTCATCACGAAGCGTGTGCCCATCTGGCAGCCGGCCGCCCCCATGAGGAGCAGGTGCGCAACCATCTTGCCGGTCGCGATGCCGCCGGCTACGAAGACGGGAACCGAGGGATTATGGAAAAGCACCTGTTGCAGGAGAATCGTCAGCGAGACGTGGCCGATATGGCCGCCCGCCTCGCTACCCTCGAGCAGGAGGGCATCCACGCCAAAACGGATCTGCTGTTCGGCAATCGAGATGGTGGAGGCAAACGACATCGTCTTGCTGCCGGCCGCTTTGACCTCTTCAACCGCACGCCGCTTGGGGAAGTTCCCGGCGAAGATGACGTAAGGTACATCCTTGGCCACCACAATCGCGCGGTGGGCATCGTAGTTGGGCGCAATCGTGATCAGGTTGACCGCGTAGGATCCTCCCAAGGCGTTGCAGCGGTCGATCTCCTGCGCGAGAAGCTCGGGTGGCATGTTGCCGGCGGCGAGGACGCCGAAGCCGCCGCAGTCATGCATCGCTTTGACAAGCGAAGCATCACTGATCCATGTCATCCCGCCACAGATGAGAGGATAGCGCACCCCCAAAAATCCGGTTCCTGCTTTTCCCAGTCGGTCCACCTGCGGAATCGTAAGTTCACTGCTCATGATTTCACCCTTTCACTAGAGATGTGGTAGCGCATTTGGGGTGGGTAGACAATCACGGATTGTGGCGCCTTGGCTTGATGGTGTGACGGATGGGGCTTATAGTACGCGGTCTTATGAGTGCGTCGAAGATAGAGGTGGCGGTTGACCTGGTGGCACTGGAAGCCGCGCTGAGGGCGTGTGTGCAGGGCGAGGTCTATACGGACGCTTTCAGCCGCGGCATGCACGCCACGGACGCGAGTCACTACCAGGTGATGCCGCTCTGCGTGGTGGTGCCTCGCGGCGAGGCCGACTGCATGGCGGCGGTTCAGACGGCCGCTCAGTTCGGGGTTCCGCTGACACCGCGCGGGGGGGGCACAGCGCTCTCGGGCCAGACCTTTGGGGCGGGCATCGTACTCGATCTCTCGAAATACATGGACCGCGTGCTGGAACTTAACGTCGAGGAGGGCTGGGCGCGCGTGCAGCCGGGTGTTGTGGCGGACCGCTTCAATGCGATGCTGGCACCGCACGGTCTCTTCTTTGCGCCCGACCCGGCCACGGGCAACCGTGCCACGATCGGCGGGATGATCGGGAACAACTCGTCGGGCATGCGCTCGGTGGTGCACGGCAAGACGATCGACCATGTGATCGACTGCAAGGTGGTGTTGGCCGATGGAACGCTGATGCAGCTCGATGCGGCCGACGATGCCCAGTGGGCGGCACGCTGTGAAGGGCCGTCGCGCGCGGCGGAGCTCTACCGCGGCGTCACGGCCCTGATTGAAGCCCATCGCGACGAGATTCTGGCGCGCTACCCGAAGGTGATGCGGCGTGTCTCGGGGTATAACCTGGATGAGTTCGTGGACGGGGCGGGCTACACCGGCCCGATCGGCGGGCGCCACCTGGATGGGCATCGCACGTGGAATCTCTCGAATCTGGTGGTGGGCAGCGAAGGCACGCTCGCGCTTGTGCTTGAGGCGCGCGTGCGCCTGACCCCGTTGCCGGGGGCACGCATGCTGACGGTGGTGCACTTCAAGGACGAGATAGATTCGTTGCGCCACCTGCCGGCCATCCTGGCGCATGAGCCCAGCGCGGTAGAACTGCTCGACAGCGTGGTCATGAACGAGGCCTTGGTCAATCCGGCCACGCGTGCGATGACGGGCTTTATCGAGGGCTCACCCAAGGCCGTTTTGATCTGCGAGGTCTCCGGACGTGATGCGGCCGATGCCGATGCCAAAATGGCGGCCATGATCGAGGCCCTGCAACGCGACGGGATTGGGTATGCCTGGCCGGTCCAGCGCGAGGCGCAGGCCATGGCGGATGTCTGGGCTGTCCGCAAGCTGGGGCTGGGCCTGATCAGTAATGTCAGGGGAGCGGTCAAAGGGCAGGCTTTTATCGAGGATGCCTGTCTGCCGATCGAGCACCTGGCCGACTATGCGCAACGGGTGCAGCAGGTCTGTCAAGAGGAGGGCGTCTCTCTATCGATCTATGCGCATGCCAGCGTGGGGGTCCTGCACTTCCGCCCGATGCTCGATCTGCATCTGCCGGAGCATCGTGAGAAGATGGTGCGGATCGCCGACCGTGCCTTTGAGATGGTGTGCGAATACGGTGGAACGTTTGCGGGTGAGCACGGCGATGGCGTGGTACGCGGTAGTTTTATCCCGCGGTTCTATGGTCAGGAACTCTACGAAGCCTTCCGCGATCTGAAGCGGCTCTTCGATCCCGACAACCGGATGAATCCGGGCAAGGTGATTGACGCGCCTCCGATGACGACACTCCTGCGCTATGGGGATCAGTACCATGACGTGGAGGCCGCCACGCTGTTCCACTACCGCGACCAGGGGGGCTTCCAGTTGGCCGTTGAGCAGTGCAATGGGGTGGGGGCCTGCCGCAAGCTGGACGACGGCATGATGTGCCCCAGCTTCATGGCCACGCGCGACGAGGAGGCCTCGACACGCGGACGTGCCAACGCGCTGCGCCTGGCGATGTCGGGTCAGCTGGGGGAGGGGGCCCTGGGCAGCCATCGCCTGAAAGAGGTCATGGATCTCTGCCTGGCCTGCAAGGCCTGCAAGACGGAGTGTCCCAACTCGGTCGACATGGCCCGCCTGAAGAGTGAAGTATTGCAGATGCATCACGATGCGCATGGCGTGCCGCTGGGCTCTCGGCTCGTGGGTGGCATGCCGGGGATGGCCCGCCTGGTGGCGGGGCCTCTGGCGTATCTGGTCAACGCGGCATCACGTCTGCCCGGTTATGCCTGGTTGATGGAGAAGGTGGCCGGGGTCGACCGTCGCCGTCCGCAGCCGCCTTTTGCGACGCGGCGTCTCGCCTCGCTCCTGCGGGCACGACGGAAGGCAAGGGCAGGAAAGACGCTGAGTGACACGCGCTTCCCCTGCGACCTTGCGTCGCAGGAGAGGGAGATCTCAGGCTCCTGCGACGCGAGGTCGCAGGGGACCCATGACTCCGCCCCACAGCCACGGAAAGTGGTCCTCTTCGATGACACCTACGCCAACTACATGGAGCCGCGCGTTGGGCTCTCCGCGGTTGAGCTGCTGGAGGGATGTGGCTACGAGGTGGTGATCGCCAATGCGGGGTGCTGTCAGCGCCCGCGGCTTTCAAAGGGGTTGGTGCGCGATGCCAAGCGTCATGGCACGAAGACGATGGCGAAGCTGGATGTCTATGCGCGCGAGGGATTGCCTATTCTCTGTCTCGAGCCCTCCTGTGCCTCGGCATTGGCGGATGATCTGCCCGACCTGATGGATGACGAGGCGATGGGGCAACGTGTCGCAGCGTGCGTCAGGATGATCGATGGCTTTCTCGAAGCCGAGGTGGCGGCAGGTTATATCCCACCCCTGGCGTGTGAGCCGGGCACCTATGCGTTGCACGGGCACTGCCATCAGAAGGCGGCCTTTGGGACCGAGGCGATCCACAGTCATTTTGCACGGTCGACTGAAGCCAGTTGCGAAGAAGTCGATTCAGGATGTTGCGGCATGGCCGGTTCCTTCGGCTACGAGAACTACGAGCTCTCGCAGCAGGTTGGCGAGGAGCGGCTATTCCCGGCCGTGCGCACGGCCGTGGCGGACGGCAAAACCATCCTCGCCTGCGGCATCAGCTGTCGCCACCAGCTCAAAGATATGCTGGCTGTGCGCGCCAGGCACTGGGTCGAGGTGGTGCGGGCGGGAGTGGGGACGGGGAAGTGAGCAGTGAGCAGTGAGCAGTGGGCCGTGGGCCGTGGGCCGCGAACTAGAGCCTGTCCGAAAAGGTATCTGCGCACCGGGAGATTTCAATATCCAACAGCCAACACTCAAATCCAATTTCCAAGGGGGGATCCTTTGCCATTCTTCACAGACCTCCTGCGATTCCCGTGTGTATTGATCGAGGTCTTTCCTTGGATATTGGATATTCCTTGTTGGCTGTTGGATATTGTCCCCGTTTCCGACCTGTTTCGACCTGCTCAATCCTTTTCGGATGCCATCGAACTAGTAATCCCGCTGTGACAGGCTCCGGGCACCGAGGCGTAGGGGGATGATGGTGGTGGCGGCGGTGATGAGGGTGACCCAAACGCTGAGCAGGATGACGGCGCGGATCATGCCGGCGGGGGTGAGCAGACCGTTGATACGGACGTGAAAGATGAGCCCGAAGGGGACGATCGTCAGGAGCATGAAGCCGAGGCTGAGGACCAGGTTGAGCGTGCCGCCGAAGCTGGAGACGATCGCGGCCGGATTGCGCGAGCGCAGGTCGAGGAAGATGGCGCCCAGTCCGGTCGAGAGGCCGGCCACGGCCAGAGAGATGCTGCCGGCCAGGCCCACGGCGAGCAGGCGCACCGGCCAGTCGGCGCGTAGCATCGCCCCCGAGAGCAGCATGAGGGCCATGCTAATCGGCAGCAGTGCGAGCACGGCCAGGACGAACTTGGCCTTGACGATGCGCCCCATCTTGACCGGCGAGAGGCCGAGCACCCAGAAGCCCTGTCCCTCCAGGCTGAGCTGAGGGTAGACGAAGCGTGATCCGAGCGAGCAGACCACTGCCGAGACGCTGAAGACGTTGAGAAAGGTGATCGTGTTGCGCCAGGCATCCGGCAGAGCGTGATAGCGGAAGTTGCGCAGGTTGGCGAAGTAGAGCGCCAGCAGGCCAAAGAAGATCAGGGCCTGGCTCCACTGACTCGGATCGCGACAGAAGATCCGGACATCCTTGAGTGCTACGGCGCGCACGTCGGCCCCGATGCGGCTCAACAGTCGTTCGGCCTGTGGAAAGAGCACCGGGGCATGGCGACTGCGCCGCCGGCTGCCGATCACGCGTCGCCAGGAAGCCACAAACGTGGCGCTACCGATCCACTCGATCACCATCAGCAGCATGGCGCAGGTGGAGACCAGGAGCAGCCAGAGCATGCTGCCGCGCAGGAAGTGGCCGCGCGTTAGCGAGACGATACCGGAGGCGACCCACCAGCTCGGCATCAGCTTGTTGGTGGCGGGACGCAGCCCGGGCACCAGTTTGGAGAGGGTGAACTGTACATCATCGGACGGATCGTAGGCATCCTGCCAGAGCGACCAGACCAGGAGACCGGCCAGCAGCGGGATGGCGGCGCAGAGCAGGTTGAGCGCACGGCCGGTGGGTGACCAGCGCACCAGCAGCAGCACCACAACTGAGCCTATCCCGGCACATAGCACAAGGAAGGGCAGCGAGAAGAGCAGGGTCCACAGCGCGAAGAACGGACTCAGCTCGAGGAACCGGGCATAGGCAGCGGTAAAGGGAATCACGACGAAGCCGAACGACCAGGAGGCGAAGACGGCGGCCTGGAAGAATTTGTAGAGCACGATGCGTGAGACGGTGAAGGGGTGGGTCATGAGATAGGGGATCTCGTCGGAGCGGAAGATGGTCGAATAGCCGGTCACGATACCGGACATCACCAGCATGGCGCCCATGCCCATGAAGAAGAGCGCGAAGAGATGGTTCAGGATCAGACTGCCGGCGCCGCCGAGCTGGTCGAGAAAGCGGAAGCCGTCCAGGAAGAGGAGGTAGAGGCCGATCTCAAATCCGAGCGCAAAGACGGTGATGAATACTACCTTGAAGGGCGACTGCTCACGCAGGATGCGTCCCGTATTGCGGAAACGCCACCAGCCTTTCTTTATAATGCCTGCTGTAATTGCCATAGCGTGGCCCTGTTCAGCTCATTTCAATATCCAACAGCCAACAAGGAATATCCAACGTCCAAGTGAGCGTTCGCAGTGAATGGTGTGCCATTCGCCAGGACATTCGCCAGTCGCACGCACTTGGATGTTGGGAGTTCGTTGCCATTCCCTTCGGTCATTGCTTTCGCTTCGCTCAAGCCTGTCTCCGCTTCGCTCCGGCTGTTGGATATTGGGTGTTCATACCTCATGAATGAACGCTTCATTCGAGAGTCATTCCTGTCTATTCGTATTGCTTGGAGGTGAGGTCGAGAAATACATCTTCCAGGTTGTTGCCGTCTGAGGAGGCAATAAGTTCATCGAGGGTGCCTAGGGCCACGACGCGGCCGTGCATGATGATGCCGATGCGGTGAGCGATATCCTCGGCGAGGGCGAGGATGTGTGTGGTCAGGAAGATGGTCATCCCTTCGCTGGCGCGCCGGATCAGGAGATCCTTGATCAGGCGAATGGTGTAGGGGTCGAGCCCGACCAGCGGCTCATCGATGAAGAGGACCTCGGGGTCGTGCAGAAAGGTCGCGGCATAGACCAGGCGCTGGCGCAGGCCGTGTGAAAGATCTTTGACCAGCACGCTGCGGTAGTCCATCAGCGAGAAGGTGGTGAACTGCTCCTCGAGCTGCGCTGCCACGAGGTCGCGCGGCAGGTCGTAGATCTCGCCCGTAAAGCGGAAGAACTCGGTGGTGGTGAGACGATCATACAGGTAGGGCATATCGGGGATGTACCCGATCTTGAGCTTGGCGGCTACGGGATCCGCGGCGATATCGATATCGCAGATTCGGACCTCGCCGCCGCGCGGCTTGAGGAGGCCGGTCATCATCTTGATTGTGGTGGTCTTGCCGGCGCCGTTGGGGCCAAGGAAGCAGAACAGCTCCCCCTTGGGCACCTCCAACGACAGATCCTCCACCGCTACCAGTGAGCCGTAGTGCTTGGACAGATGCTTAAGTGAAATCATGCGACAACCCCTTTCAGTCTTGTTTGGATGCTGTTGGGCGCGATCCAATATCCAATGTCCAACAAGGAATATCCAACTCCCAAGTGCGTGCAATGGGTGAATGTGGAGTCAATCGACACTCCATTCGCGTTGCACGCTCACTTGGATATTGGGAGTTCCTTGTTGGATATTGGATATTCAATTAGCTTCTCTCCTGCGTGCTCTCTCGCGGAGCGGGTGGTGAATCATCTTCCTCAAACATCTGGTCAGGCCGGCATTTCTCGAGGGTCCAGCCCATGGGGGTTTCCTGACGCAGGAGTTGGCCGGCCTCGTCGATCCAGGCGCGTGAGCGGCTGCCCATGTATTCGATTTCAAGGCGGGTGGCCTCGACAGGGCCTTCATCGAGGGTGATCGTCTCGTGCGCCATGGCGCGCACCGTGGCCGTGTCGCGCGACAGGGTCACCGGGTTGAGTGTTTTGACCTGTATCATGTCGCCGATCTTCAGGTTTCGCACAGCCAGGGCGGTCATGGGGGAGTGAAGCACAACATCGTCTGGAATCTCAATGCGCATGTTGCGTGTGGTGTTACCGCTGACCACCGTGAGGTCGAAGGGCCCTTCCGCGCTGCGCGTGCCGCTGACATCCACATCGATGACGCCGGTGTTCATGCTGAACTCGAAAGACTGCATGCGGTAGGTCATGTCGAGGTAGGCCGCTGCGACCGTCTGGATAAGCTGTGAGTGCCCCATGACCGTGAGGCGTACATGCGTGCGGTTCTCGAAGATGATGTGGCGCTGGGGGTCATCATCATTAACATCGACCGAGGTGCGCGAGTAACCGATAGACTTGCCGTTCTCGATCACCTTCATCCAGCTGTCGGAGATCAGCGTGTCGCGTCCGATCAGCCCGTCATAGCCGGCCAGGGAATGGGTAAACCACTCTGGATAGGCTTCGTAGCGGATCAGCCAGAAGGTTGCGGCCAGCCACGTCACTACAACGGCGGCCCGTATGACGGGTTTACGTCTCACGTATCGAAATAGAGGGCGAGCTCTTCGGCAGCGTTATCGAGGCGCTGTTGCAGGGCCGTAATCTGCGGGCTCGCGGTGCTGTTGCCGTTGTCGGCCTTCCATGCCTTGTAGTTCCGCTGGGCGGTTTCGTAGGCGTTCCGGATTTGCGGTTCACTGTTCTTCATGTCGTGCAGTGCGTTGGTGTGCTCCATGCGGGCCTTGCCCGTGGCGGTGTCACGCGCGGCGGTGTGACGCTTTACATCTGCCATGAAGGTCTTGTATGCGGCCGTGGCCTGTTTGTAGGCGGCGGCGTGTGGATTACTCTCGGCATCCGCGCGCCGTTCCTTGGCGATCTCTGACTGGATGCGGCCGTGGCGTACGAGCAGGGCGCGCACATGAGGGGGGATGCGGGCGAGAGTACCCGTGCGAATAGTGAGGTCGCGCGTGCGGACGAGCAGGGGGCTGGCGGAGACGGCGCCCTCGCGTTGGCAGAGGGCAATCTCGCCACCGTTGCTCTTGCGGGTACCGGTCACGATCAGCAGGGCGCCGGCGGTGAGGTCGCCGCTGTGTTTGCCCTGCGCATCGTAGATGCGGGTCGCCGCGCCCGAGGCCACCGCAAAGCGGCCGTCGCCGAAGCCCTCGGCCGGCAGTACGGATGGCGGGGGAGTGGGTCGAACAGGCTCAACCGGATCCATGGGCACGACGGGGTGGGTCGGAGGGGCCACCGCGGGTGCGGCATGGTCGGTGATGGGGAGCGACGCGCTGGCGCTGGCCACCGTGGTGCCGTCGCCGAACGCGCGGGCGAGTTGCTCTTCGAGTCGCAGCAGGCGGCTGGCATTGTTGATGGCTTCCAGCTCGGAAATGAGCACCTTGTAACCGCGCTGGGGGTCGGGTGTGATACCGCCCAGCTCCTTGAGCCAGAACGGGTCGAGCAGGATGGCAGCCTGCTGGTGCAGGGCGAGCCAGCGTGTGGTCGGCCGCGGCGTAGCGTGATCGCCGGCCAGTTCGCGGTCGGCCAGTGCCATGGCCGAGTCGTCATCCTCGAGGCGCACGTGTCCGATGATGGCCGCACAGCGCAGCTGCGAAATGAAGGCGGGATGGCGGTTGGCCCAGTAGCTGATCCGCACGAGCTGGGCAAACCCCTTGTCGCATTGGTCCTCGCGGAAGAGCGTCTCGGCGCGCGCAATGCCGCGCTGCACCGCGGCGGTGCGCGCGGCGTATACGGCCACGATCACGGCGAGGGTCATCAGGATGGCGGTGGTAATGAAGAGGGGGAGGAAGTAGGTGGACGGACGCTTCATGGTTGCTGTTTATCCGTGGCTGAGGGTGGCGGGTTCCGGAGCAACGGGACCCGGTAAAGTCGTGCAATGCGCGCATTGGCGTCGGGCAGGGCGGCGCGGTCGAGAACCAGGTCGATGCCGACGCCCTGGAGGCTGACCCTTTCGACATGACCGTCTGACCCGATGATGCGGAAGATGTCACGGATGTTGCGTACTGGTTCGCCATTGACCGCGGTGACGATTTGCTGGCGGAACATGCCGTAGTCCTGGTTGATGCGGTCGGGCAGTACACCCGCCAGTATGACGACGCGGTCGCCGGGCTGTTCGGGTGCGCTGCTACGGGTCAGGTAGATGTGGGCCAGGCGTGGATCCACGCTGCGGGTCCAGTTGTTCCCACGGGCACGCAGGAAGTGTCCGTTCAACTCCATTAGGATCAGGCCACCCTCGATCAGGTAGGGGGTCTGGTGGCGCAAGGTGTTCTCGGGGATAAGGGCCGCGGTATCATCGTGTCGGGTCAACCGCAGGTCGAGCGACAGCGCGGCGCCGTCACGCAGGATACGCAGTGGCACGGTCTCGCCGGGGGCACGCCGGAACTTGATCAGGTGCGGCAGGCCGATGCGACCGAGGTCGGGGTCGCTGTAGTAGCCCAGGTTGTCGATGCGGTAGCCGTCCCACTCAAGCAGTACATCGTTGGGCTCGAGCACCTCGGAGGCGCCGCTGCCGGGCAGGCAGGAGAGCACCAGCACTCCGTCGGGGGTATCGTCGGTCTTGAGATAGGCGCGCCGGGCCGGATCGATCAGGGGCCGCCACTGGAAACCCGCCATGGCGAAGCCGGCATAGGGTGTTTCAGCGGCGTTGGACAGGAAGCGGGCGATGACGGAGCCGGGCAGGACCTCGGCGGTGCCGCGGTTGCCGCTGTACTGCAGTACGATGCCGGCCAGGCGATCGTCCGACATGACCATCGCACTGCGGCTGTTGACGGCAACATCGGTCAGGAGGGTATAGAGCAGGATCGGGTGGGGGGCCGAGGGAAGTATGCTCATCTCGACCTTGAGCACCGTGGCGTCCCCGGTCTGGAGCGCCAGCGTATTGTCGAGTTGGGCCACCTGGAGCGGGGTGTCGGCCGTGAACTGCCGGTTAGACCGAACCGCGACCGGCACGAAGCTGGCGTCGGGGTCCTCCACATCGAGGAGCGCGAGTCCCACCTGGTGGTCGGCGAGCACGACCTGTGCAGCCACGCGGGCGCCGGACTGCGGGCGCTGCACTTCGATCAGGACGGCGTTGCGGATCAGCGCCTCGCTGGTCAGGATGCGCTGGGGTCCCACGGCGATGCCGTAGCCGCTGCGCGTATGCGGTTCGCGTTTCTGCCACGGCATATAGGCGTCGAACTCCTGGGCGGTGACCACGAGCTTGACCAGCGAGCGGGAGAGATCGTTCGTGCTGTCGGCGGCAGGCGCGGACGGCGCGCTGAGGCCGACGCCGCTACAGATTACGAGCAGGATCAGAGCGCGCTTCATGGCTGCTCCTGCGTGGCGGTGGTGTCGGGGTGGTAATGGCGCGGGGTCGGAATGCCGTAGCGTTGCATGATCGGTGCGGCGGCGGTGTCGGCGGCCGCGGCGTCCAGCACGAGGGTCTGTTTCATCCCTTCAAACTCGAGAAGGTGAAAGCCTGCTTGCGGCTGCGCGAAGGCTGCCTCCACATCCTGCAGCTTTGTGATGGCCTGGCCGTTGACGCGTGCCACCACGCCGTTCATGAAGGCATCTGTGTAGGTGTTGACTGAGTGGGGCAGACGGCGAATCAGGACCACGAACTGGTCGCGATCCTTGACCAGGGCGTCCTGCTTGGCGTAACGGCTGTAGTAGAAGAGCTGCTGTGTATTGGCCGCCGCCGACTGGCTATCCACGGTCCGCAGGAAGTCCCGGCCCAGCGGGGCAAATACCAGGCCGCCGTACACGAAGTATTCCGGTTGGCGGTCGTACGCGTTGCGGTAGACAAACGGGTCGTGGGGGGTGGTCAGGGGGATCGTCAGTTCGATCGTGTCGCCTTGGCGCCAGATGGAAAAGTCCACTTCATCGCCCCACTGCTTGCGCTCGAGCAGTTCGGCGAAGAGAACGTGGTCGCCGTTGAGGGCGATGTTGCCGTCGTTGGCGATGGCGTGTCCGTCGATTTCGAGCAGCACATCGCCTGCCAGTAGATGGCCCATGGCATAGCCGAAGGGGTCGATATAGTAGAGCGCCACGCCGGACGCATCGTCGGGCAGTTCGAGGCTCTGGCGCAGGGCGCGGTTGCGAGTGGGCAGAAAGAACGCGCCCAGCTCGGGGTAGCCGTGGTAGGTGCCGTCGGCGATATCGGCCAGGAAGTGCTCGATCACCGGCAGGGGAATCGCATAGCCAATGTTGTCGGCCCAGGCCAGGCCCTGGAAGGCGAGGCCCACGACGCGCTTGTTGAAGAGGATGGGGCCGCCGCTGTTGCCGGGGTTGATGGCCGCATCGACCTGCAGGACGAGGTGCTGGTCGACCCCACTGTGCGAGTAGCCACTGTAGTCGATGCGCGAGACCACCCCGCGCGTGACCGAGATGCGGTCGCCACCGGTGGGATAGCCCAGCACAGTGACCTCGTCGTTCAGGGAGGGAATGGCCTTGGCCAGGCTGAGCGGCGTGATGTCTTCGAAGAAAGCGGGGTCGTCGACGGTAAGCGCGGCCAGGTCGCAGTCATGTGCGATGAAGGCGACACGTGCCAGGTAGCGGCCCGGCTGCCCGTCGCGTGACACTTCGAGGAAGCGCGCGTTGGAGACCACGTGTGCATTGGTCAGAATGCGTCGCTTGGCAATCACAAATCCGGTCCCGGTACCGCTGCCCGGTCGGCCGGCCTGCCAGGGCGTGGTGTAGTCCTCAGCCTGGAAGGTGGCGTAGATCTTGACCACGCCGCTCAGCTGGGACGCAAAGCGTGAGCGTGCCGCCTGTGCGGGCAGCCCGCCCAGTAGCGCCAGGGCGAAGATCCAGGCGAGGTGTCGCGTCTTTGGATTTGTAATCGTCATGAAGCATGGGATAATAGCCGCTGCGATACGGTATGGACAGGAAGAAAGAGTGGGCAGTGGGCAGTGGGCGGGGGGCGTGATGGGAATCAGTGACCGGGATTACATGCGGGTAGATCTGCCGAAGGCGTCTCGCAAGAAACATGCCCCCGGCTGGTGGGCGCGCCTGCGCTTTCTCCTGTGGCGGTTGGTGCGGAGGCGGTAGTCGCTCTGCAAGCCGGGGTACTGTCTACACTCACACGGTTACACCCACACCGGAATGGTGCTTAGCTGAGCAGAGCTAACCCAAGTTTCTCAAATGGTCATTTGAAAACGGCTAAATCGCGGTTATTTTCGCAGTTTTCGGCGCATCGGTTTT
>JABGQM010000053.1 GCA_018648805.1 Verrucomicrobiota bacterium | reverse complement strand
TCCCGTTCTTGCGACGAGACCATCCGCAATCAGTAGCTCCAGATCCCGAAGGATCGTAATGCGGGAATTCTTCTCAGGAAAAGCTCGTGAAATGTATGTCTCGACCTCTTTTCGTGACACCTTTTCTTGTGCCTTTACGTAGCCCAGAATCAGCTCTTGCCGTCTATTGTACATGGTAGAATACCCTCTTCGTATCATTATGAGAACCGAATCGTATCAGTTATGATACGATAATGCACGAGTTAGATCATTGGAATCCCGCGTAGGGAGTGAAGCAGAGGGCTAAAGGGGCCTGGGTTTAAGAATGGGGCATCTCTTTTGGACTGGCATGTCGGCCGCGAGTCCGTTAGAAATAGCCCCGTATTTACGCAAGTCATTGTACGGCTGGGCTGATCCAGTTGTGTGAAAGTTAGTTAATGCCAGCACCTTCGTTCGGAAAGTACGTGCGTGACCAGCGCCTCACACTTCGCGCCAAGGATTCTTCCTATTCCCTGCGGCAGGTCGCCGCTGCGGCAGGCCTTGAGCCCTCCTTTCTGAGTAAGATCGAACGCGGCATAGCGCCGCCGCCATCTGAAGCGAGGATCAGAGCCCTGGCTGTGGCCATTGGGGAAGACCCGGATGTGCTGCTCGCCTTGGCCGGGAAAGTCTCCGCCGACTTGCAGGAGGTGATCCGCAAACGCCCCACCCTCTTCGCTGACCTGCTCCGCCAGCTCCGCTATGCTCCCGACAAGGCCGTGACCGGCATGGTCCGTGAAGCCCGGGCCAAGTACGGGAAAGAATAGGGCGTCCATTTCTTTGTTGACGCCGTGGTGTGCGTAGTACACACTCCATCTATGTCCGAGCATAGCGGCAACTCAACAGTGCGCATGGAAGCGTACTGGCAGAAGCGCAGAGACCAGGAAGCCACGCTACTGGCCAACATCAAGACGGCATTGCCCCGCCTGGAGGAGGCTCTTGAGAAATGCTCTTCGCACTGGGGTTACGAAGATCCAATCTACAGATTCTACCACCACTCATTCAAGGTGTATTGGCTTCAGAGCAACACGCGCGCCAATGCTGAGCTGCTTCGATCTCTTGCTCCCGGGAAGCCGGTCCTGGATCCCTTCTTCGAAGAGATCCTTCGGGCTGGCGCGACCGACAAGGAATTCAAGCGGGAACACAACCGCGACTGGCTAACACATACCCGCCCCTTTCTGGAGGCCTTCTTCCATACGCGCTATTTCCTGGAGATGGCCGTCAAATACGGCCAGGAGCTCACATCTCCCCCGGCCGTCCTGCCCTCCGGCTGGGCCGCCATTCTCTGCCTCTACAACCTACGATGAAAACGTGTTCCATAAATACAAACCTGCTGCCCCAACAGTACCGGGCCGGTGCCCGGGCTCTGCTTGCCCGAGTGCTCCTCAACTACCCGCGCACGGTTGCGCTTGTAGTGATAGGAAGCGTGACAGATGGAACATGGAAGCCGGACAGTGATCTCGATGTGGTCTGGATACATCACGGAAAACGGAGACGTCACTGGTATGAGAACGTTGACTATGACTTTGACGGGCCCATTGAGCTGGTCCTCTTTGATCTCAAGCGGGTGCGGGATCACTTTCGACAACAGAGCCCCATGGCGCATGCGCTCCAGTCCTGTCTGGTTCTCTATGACCCGAAAGGACTACATGCGGACTGGGTGAAGACGCCCCTCGGTCTTCCGACATGCGATTGGATCAATGACACGTACGCCTTCATGTTACGTCGCCTTGAATGGGGCATAGGCTCCTACCGGCAAGAGTGTGGATTTCACCGTCGTTTCTGTGGCGCATCCAAGAAATGTCATTGTGCCGTAACCGACGTGCTCTGCCGGGCGGTGTGGAATCTTGTTCGATTGATCTTCGTCGTGCAGGGGCATGTACCGATGAGCAAGGTACATGGCCGGCAGCTGTTTCAGGATATCACCCGCGGTGTCCGCCTGCGGCGCGCCCTGGATATTACCCTCCAGGTACACCACGAGAAACGCTACTGCCGGATCGAAGAAGCACGTGAAATGGTCTACCTTGGACAATGGGCCCGCAGCCAGCTGCACAAATCTCTCGGCGACCCACGTTCAGCCAGTCGCGGCCATTGACACGACCTCAACCCTCTGAGAAGGGCTCCTGAACTTCGGCCATACGGGTTTGGAGATCGGAGAAGCTGACCGGGCGGAACTGGTGGACGTCGACGCCGACATCCATGCTCTTCCGGAACGGACTCAGGTTGCCGTGACTGTGGCCATACAAGTGCCAGGTGCCACGGAAGGCACTATGCCATGACCGTTGGGCAAAGTGTGCGAGCACGATCTCCTGTCCCTCGATGCTGACCCGGAGGGCCGTCTGCATGCGCGGATCTGTATCACCGACAATCGTGAGTTGTCCTGAATCAAGCAGTCCGTCGAGCAGTCCACGCTTGAATGCCTGCCGCAGCGGCTTGTCGTGGTTGCCCAACAGGATTTGCCGCCGGCCGTTGAGCCGATGGAGACAGGCCACCGCATACTCGGCCGTGCAGCGGAACGCGAAATCACCCAGGTCGTACACCGTGTCCGCGTTGCCCACACAGGCATTGTGCCGCTCGATGATCGCTTGATCCATCGCCTCCACGTCCGCAAACGGGCGCTCACACAGACGAATGATGTTCCGGTGTCCCAAGTGATAGTCAGATGTAAACCAGGTAGATGCCATGGTGCAGTTCCTCTCTTTGCGGCGCCTGGAGCCTAGTCGAATTCCGTCTGGTCCTCAATCTTATCGCGGCCGGCCTTGTCGTAACCGAGGATCTCAATCTGGTCTGAGTAGTACCACGGGAACATGTCACGCCGGAGTTTGGCCATCCATGACTTGCCTTCCGCTTTGCGCTTCAGATTGTAAAACACAACCCCCTCGGCCATGACCTTTTCGCCCTGGCTGCCCTTGGGAGAACGCTTGGTGTGGTAGCGCGATACCAGCCAGTCTTTGAACCAGACGCTCCAGTTGTCGAAGGTCCGCTCATGCTCATGGAATGAGCGATATGCCAGATCTGCTATGGCCTTCGTGAACGGGTACCACTCATGCACCTCCAACCCGTAGGGATTCCCCTGCAGCTTTGGACCCATCACCTCTCCGGCCTGCTCCCCATCCAAGGCCACATATCCTTTCGCTATCGCGCGGAAGATGCCCTCTATGATGAATGTCCTTCCCTTGATGATCTGTAGGGGATCAATTACGTTGAGCCGATTCTGAAGCGCAATCAGTCGGCCGCCCTCCGTGAGCAGCTTGACATTGGTGCCATCCAGTTTTTCGACCGCAATCGTCTCCTCGTCCTCAAAGACCCACTCGTAGCCGGGGTTGACCCGGTCCACAACAAGGTAGGCTTCCGGAGACCGAAGCTGCAGACGCGAGCCGTGCTTGCGCCACTGCTCCTGGTCGACTTTGAAGGTCTGCCGAATCAGTGGACATTGCACTTTTGGAAAATCAGATAGCTTGGGTTGTGTAGTCATGATCTATTCCTCCTCATGGAAAATCAGCAATACCATATCTTGCGTCAGTGGTGTGTGTACTACTTACTCTACGGTCGGTCAAGAAAAAGTTTTGGTAATACGATCTATACAGGTCTGTCGTTCCCGGATCTTACGCTCCACCGGCGCGAGGCCGGTGGGGGCGTGAGGGCACTGACAGATCAGTCTGTGGGCCGGGCTTGCAGCCAGTTCATGACGCTCTTGGCCGTCTCGAAGCCGTCGTTGATGGCGCGTACGACCAGGCTGGCGCCGTGGGTGATGTCGCCGGCGACAAAGATGCCGGAGCGGCTGGCTTTGTGCTCGGCATCCCGCTGGATCATGCCGCGTGGATCAAGCTTGAGCTCCAGGTCCTCGATGAGCCTGTTGGTGCCGGGCCCCACAAACCCCATTGAGAGCAGGACGAGGTCAGCCGGCAGAAGAAAGTCAGAGCCCTTAACCTTCTGCGGCGACGGGCGACCACCGTCCTTGGGGGTGACCCACTCGACTTCGCAGCACTTGAGCTTACGCACACCACCCTCGGCGCCCTCGAACGATTCGGTCTGCACCGACCAGCGCCGTTCACACCCCTCGTGGTGACTGCTCGAATCGCGCCGGCTGGCCGGCCACAGCGGCCAGGGGGTCGTGTCCGGTCGTTCACCCGGAGGCTCAGGCATGATCTCAAGCTGGGTCACGCTGACCGCGCCCTGGCGGTTGGACGTACCAACACAGTCGGAACCCGTATCGCCACCGCCAATGATCACCACATGCTTGCCCTTAGCGCTGATCTCGGCGTCCTCAACCGCCTCGCCGCCGTTGCGCTTGTTCTGCTGGGTGAGGAAGTCCATCGCGAAATGGACCCCATCCAACTCACGGCCGGGAATCGGCAGATCACGCGGCTTCTCGGCGCCCCCGGCCAGCACGATGGCATCAAAGCGGTCGAGCAGATAGCGTGACGAGAGATCGACACCGATATCAACGCCGGTCTCAAAGACAACGCCTTCATCCTCCATCAGCTTGATGCGGCGCTCGACAACCCACTTCTCCAATTTGAAGTCGGGAATACCGTAGCGCAGCAGGCCGCCGGGATGGCGGTTCTTCTCGTAGACCACGACGTTGTAGCCCTGCCGGTTGAGCACGTCGGCCACACCCATGCCGGCGGGACCGGAGCCGACCACGGCAATACGCGCGTCGTGACGGCGCGCCGGCGGGGCTGCCTCGATCAAGCCGCGCCGGAAGGCGCCCTCTATGATCGAAACCTCAATCTGCCGGATCGCCACAGGTTCCTTGTTGATCCCCAGCGTACAGGAGGTCTCACAGGGGGCCGGACAGATGCGACCGGTGAATTCGGGAAAGGGATTGGTGAGGAGCAGCATGTCGAGTGCATCCTGCCACCGCTCGCGGTAGACCAGGTCGTTAAACTCGGGAATCACGTTGGCGAGCGGACAGCCCGTGCTGCAACAGAAAGGGATACCACAATCCATACAGCGGGTCGCCTGTTCAACGAGCTGAGTCCGGCTCAGCCGCCGTTCAACGGCCCGGTAATCTTTGACGCGCTCCTCGCGGGGACGGTACCCCGGGTCGCGGCGTTCAATCTCCATAAAACCGCGTTCATTAGCCATTATTCAAACACCTTCTCTTCCCGCTCTGTGGCTTCGTCATCCCGCATCATCTGGCCGAGTACCCGCCGGTACTCCATCGGAAACACCTTCACGAACTGGCGCTTGTAATGCGCCCAGTCATCCAAAATAGATTGACCAAGTGCGCTGCCGGTATAGGCAACATGACGCTCAATCATCCCGAGCAGCTCGGCCACGTCGGCCTCCAACTCAACACGCTCAAGATCAATCATGTCGAGGTTGCAGTTGTTGTCGAACATACCGTCTTCATCCAACACGTAGGCAATGCCACCACTCATGCCGGCCCCGAAGTTGACCCCGGTCGGTCCCAGGATCACCACACGCCCGCCGGTCATATATTCGCAGGCATGATCCCCGACTCCTTCGACCACGGCCTCGGCCCCACTGTTGCGAATGGCAAACCGTTCACCGACCTGGCCGTTGATGTAGACCTCGCCGGCGGTCGCGCCGTAGAGCAGCACGTTGCCGGCAATGATGTTCTCTGAAGGCACAAAGCCGCAGTCGGGACTGGGCTTCACAACGATGCGCGCGCCGGAGAGTCCCTTACCCAGATAGTCATTGGCTTCACCCTCCATGATCATCGTCATGCCCTTGCCACAGAAGGCGCCGAAGCTCTGACCCGCCGCGCCCTTGAAGTCGAGCGTGACGGTGTCATCCGGCAGGCCGGCATCACCGTAGCGCTTGGCAATCTTGCCGGAAATAATCGTGCCGATGGTGCGGTTGACATTGCGGATGGGCAGCTTGATGTGGACCGGCATCTTGTCCTCAAGGGCGCCTTTCAGGCGCGGCAACAGCTCCATGTCGAGGGCGCCGTCGACGCCGTGATCCTGTTTCATCGTGCAGAGCACCTCGCTACGCTCGGCCTCGGGCTGATGCAGGATGCGCGAATAGTCGATGCCGCGCGCCTTCCAGAACTCAATGGCGTGATTCATCTCGAGACAGTCCGAACGCCCGATCATGTCATCGATCGTGCGGAACCCGAGTTCGGCCATCAGCTCGCGGGCCGACTCGGCCAGCATCCGCATATAGGTCACGACGTGTTCGGGCTTGCCGGTGTAGAGCTTGCGCAGTTCGGGATCCTGCGTCGCCACGCCAACCGGACAGGTATTGCTGTGACACGTGCGCATCATGATGCAGCCGCACACCACCAGCGAGCTGGTGGCAAAGCCGTACTCTTCAGCGCCGAGCATGGCGGCGATCACGATGTCGCGTCCGGTCCGCAGCTGGCCATCGGTCTGCAACCGTACGCGGCTGCGCAGCCCGTTCAGCACGAGGGTCTGCTGTGTCTCGGCCAACCCCAGCTCCCACGGCATGCCGGCGTGCTTGATCGAAGAGAGGGGCGAGGCGCCTGTGCCGCCGTCATACCCGCTGATCAGGATCATGTCGGCATGCGCCTTGGCCACACCCGCAGCGATGGTGCCGACGCCGACCTCGGAGACCAGCTTGACCGATACACGCGCCTCCAGATTGGTGCATTTTAGATCGTAGATCAGCTGGGCGATATCCTCGATCGAGTAGATGTCGTGATGCGGCGGCGGCGAGATGAGGGTTACCCCGGGGGTCGAGTGGCGCACACGTGCAATCTCTTCGTTAACCTTGTGCCCCGGCAGCTGCCCCCCCTCGCCCGGCTTGGCGCCCTGAGCGATCTTGATCTGCAGCTCCTGCGCACTGGCCAGGTAGCCCGAGGTCACGCCGAAGCGCCCGCTCGCCACCTGCTTGATCGCGCTACAACGGCTGTCGCCATTGGGCAGTGGCTCGAAGCGGGCCGGATCTTCACCGCCCTCTCCGCTGTTGCTCTTACCCCCGATACGGTTCATCGCAATCGCGAGCGTCTCGTGGGCCTCGCGGCTGATCGACCCGAACGACATGGCGCCCGAAACAAACCGCTTCATGATGTCACTAGCGGGCTCGACCTCGTCGAGCGGAATCGCATGGCCCGGCTTGAATGCCAGAAGGCCGCGCAGCGTGACCTGGGCCTGTTCTTGATCATTGATCAGGCGCGCGTACTCTTTGAAGTAGTCATAGTTTTCCTCACGCGTGGCACGCTGCAGCAGCGCGATGGCGTCTGGCGACCAGAGATGGCGCTCACCGCCATTGCGGAACTTGTAGACGCCCCCGGCAGGCAGGAGCTTGTGGTCGTAGACATCGGTCGGATAGGCCGCCGCGTGACGCGCCGTGGCTTCACGCGCAATCCCGTCGAGACCGAGACCCTCGATACGCGACGCAGTACCCGGGAAATAGCTGGCCACCAGGCTGCTGTTGAGCCCCACGGCCTCGAAGACCTGTGCGCTGCGATAGCTGCGCATCGTGGAGATGCCCATCTTGGACATCACCTTGAGCAATCCCGTGCAAAGCGCTTTAACATAGTTTTCCATCGCCTTGGGCACCGACAGGGATTTCGTGAGTTCCTTCTGGAGCACCATGTCGGCCACGATTTCCATGGCCAGATAGGGATTGATCGCCGAGGCGCCGTAGCCCAGCAGCAGGGCCATGTGCATCACTTCGCGGGCCTCGCCCGTTTCAAGAATGATACTGCTGTCTGTCCGTACACCGAGTGCGACGAGGTGCTGATTGACTGCCGAAACGGCCAGCAGGGCCGGGATGGGCGTCATATCCTCGGGCACATCTTTGTCGCTCAGCACAATGAAGCGGACCCCGCTCTTGAGAATCGCCTTTTCGGCCCGCTCACAGATGTGCTGCAGCGCCATCTCGAGATCGTTCCCGTTTCCGCCGGCCGGAAAGGCCATGGGAATCGTCAGCGTGTCGAAATCGGGGAGATTCAGCGAGCGGATCCGGGCCAGGTCCTCGTTGGCCAGGATAGGGTGACGCAGCTTGACCAGGCGCGCGTGACGCGGCGTCTCGGTCAGGATCTGGTCGGTGGTTCCCATAAAGGTCGTCAGCGACATGACCAGCTCTTCGCGAATCGAGTCGATCGCCGGATTCGTGATCTGGGCAAATAGCTGTTTGAAGTACCAGTAGAGCAGCTGCGACTTCTCCGACAACACCGCCAGCGGCTGGTCGGCGCCCATCGAACCGATCGGCTCTTTGCCCTTCTCGGCCATGGGGCCGATCAGCACATTGCGGTCTTCGCGCGAGTAGCCAAAGAGGCGCTCACGCTTGAGGAGCGTGTCACGATCGGGTTCAATCGGGTTCATCGCGTTGAAGAATCCGTGGATCAGGACATGGTTCTCCTCAACCCAGCGACGGTAGGGCTGACGCCGGGCCAGCTGCGTCTTGATCTCCGCATCCTTCATGATGTGGCCGCGCTCGAGATCGATCAGGAGCATGCGGCCGGGCCGCAGGGCGCCGCGTTCCACGATGTCGGACGCCGGAATATCGAGCACACCCGCCTCGGAGGCGAACACAATGAATCCATCACGCGTCAGCGTGTAGCGCGCCGGACGCAAGCCGTTGCGATCGAGCAGGGCGCCGACGCAGCGGCCATCGGTGAAGGCCAATGCCGCGGGACCGTCCCACGGCTCCATGATACCGGCGTGATACTCGAAGAATCCGCGCAGGTTGGGACCCATCGGGTACTTCGCGCCCCAGGCCTGTGGCACCAGCATCAGCATCGAGTGATCGATCGTACGGCCGCCGCGGGTCAAGAGCTCAAGCGCGTTGTCGAGTGCTGCGGAGTCGCTGCCGCCCGGTTGAATCACGGGCAGCACCTTGGACATATCGTCGCCGAACAGCTCGGACCTCATGTTGCGCTCGCGCGAACGCATCCCATTGAGGTTGCCGCGCAGCGTATTGATCTCACCGTTGTGAGCCAGGGCCCGGAACGGCTGGGCCAGCGGCCAGGAGGGAAAGGTATTGGTGCTGTAGCGCTGGTGTACCACCGCGACGGCCGACTCAAGATCTTTGTCACCCAGATCGGCAAAATAACCGGGCACCTGCGTGGCCATCATGAGACCCTTATAGACGATCGTGCGACACGAGAAACTGGGCACATAGAACATCTGGTCAGCCGGATGCTCTTTGACAACGCGCGTCTCGATCTGGCGGCGCACCACGTAGAGTTTGCGCTCCAACGCGTCGCCTTCCAGTCCCGCACCACCGACAAAGCACTGCATGACCGACGGCTCTGTCTGGCGGGCCTGCTCACCCAACACCGAACTGTCGATCGGCACGTCACGCCAGGCCAGGAACGTCAATCCCTCTGCTTCGCTGACCGCCTCGATGATGCGACAACAGGCCACGCGCACCTGCTCGTCGCGGGGGAGGAAGAACATCCCAACCCCGTATTGGCCGGCCGGGGGAAGCTCAAACATCAACGCCGGAGCGACACGGCGAAAAAACTTATCGGGGAGCTGGAAAAGGAGTCCGGCCCCGTCACCCGTGTTTGTGTCGGCCCCCGTCGCGCCGCGATGCAACAGATTCTTAAGCACCTCAATGCCGCGCTCGATGATGGAATGCGTGGGGGTGCCGTCAACGTTGGCCAGGAAGCCAACCCCACAGGCGTCATGTTCATACTGCGGGGAATACAACCCCTGCGGTGCTGCGAACTGGCCCCACCGTTGGTGTACCTGGCCGCTGTCCTCGTCCATCTCTTACCCCCGCCCCATTTTGACAGCAGAACCCGCCAGCCCTTTTTCGGGCGGCGGGTCGTGCGTGATTCATAACCGAGTTGTCGTGATTCTATTAAAGAATAAACAGCATCTCCGCGTAGGAAGGCAGCGGCCATGCGTCGTACGGCAGCAGACCTTCCAGCTCATCGGCGGCCGTGCGCAGCTCGCCCATGATCTCAATCGTCTTCACCGTGTCGGACTCCTCAACGGTCTCCAGATCGGCGATGCTCTTGCAGAGCTTATCGGTCTCGGCACAGACCGACGCCAGCAGCCCCGTGGCGGCATCGCTCGATATGCCGACCGCGGCCACCTTCTGTGCTGTCTCGGCCAACTCAGACTGGTACTCCAGGGCCACCGGGGCAATCATCGTCTTGGCCATCGTCAGCGCACAGTGGGCCTCGATCCCGATCATCGTCTCGTAGGTTTCCTGGTAGACCTCGTAGCGCGACTTAAGCTCACGCGCACTCAGCACGCCGTGCTTCTCGAAGAGGGCCACGGCCTTCTCCGTCTGCATGGCCTTGAGGGCATCCGGCGTCGTACGCAGGTTCGGCAAGCCGCGCTTTTCGGCCTCGGCATGCCACTCTGCCGTATAGTTGTCGCCGTTGAACAGGACGCGCTTGTGCGTCGTGATGAGGTCGGCCAGGACCTCCTGCAGCGACTCGTTGAAGTCCCTGTCAGCCGCCGCCTCGAGCTGGGTGCAGATGAAGTCGAGCGCGTCGGCCACGATCGTATTCAGCACGATGTTGGCGCCGGCACAGCTCTGACTTGACCCCACCGCGCGGAACTCGAACTTGTTGCCCGTAAAAGCGAACGGCGAGGTGCGGTTACGGTCGGTGGCATCCCGCGGAAGATCCGGCAGCGTGCTGACCCCGATCTCAATCGTGCCACCATTCTTCGAACTGCTCGCGCCGCCCGCTTCGATCTGTTCGATGACGTCGGCGAGCTGTTCGCCGAGGAAGATCGAGATGATCGCCGGGGGGGCCTCGTTGGCGCCCAGGCGGTGATCGTTGCCCGCGCCCTGTACAGACGAGCGGAGCAGATCGGCATGCTCATCCACGGCCTTGATCAAGGCACAGATCATCGTCATGAACTTGGCATTCTCATGCGGGTTATCACCCGGAGTCAGCCAGTTCTTGCCGTCCGGGCCCGCCACGGCCCAGTTGTTGTGCTTGCCGGATCCGTTGACGCCGGCGAAAGGCTTCTCATGCAAGAGGCAGGCAAACCCGTGCTTGTCGGCCACATCGCGCATGACTTCCATCGTGATCATGTTGTGGTCGACCGCCAGGTTGAGCTCCTCAAACATCGGAGCCAACTCGAACTGGGCCGGGGAGACCTCGTTATGACGCGTGCGCGCCGGTACGCCCAGGCGCCACAGCTCGGCATCCAGGTCACACATAAACTCCATGACGCGACGCTTGATCGCGCCGAAGTAGTGGTCGTCCATCTGCTGATGTTTGGCCGGCTCACGACCGAAGAGCGTGCGCCCGGTCTGAATCAGATCGAGGCGATCGAGATAGAAGTCCTTGTCGATCAGGAAATACTCCTGCTCCGAGCCGAGCGTGGCGTAAGCGCGACCATTCTCCTCGATACCGAAGAGCTTACCCAGACGGCAGATCTGCTTCGAAAGGGCAGCCTTCGAGCGCAGCAGCGGCGTCTTCTTGTCCAGCGCCTCACCGTGATACCCACAGAAGATGGTCGGAATACAGAGGGTTGAGCCGTTATCGCCCTCCTTCAAGAAGGCCGGGCTGCTCGGATCCCACCCCGTGTAACCGCGCGCTTCAAACGTGGCGCGCAAACCGCCCGAGGGGAAGCTCGAGGCATCCGGCTCGCCCTGGGTAAGCTCCTTGCCCGAGAACTGACACATCGCGCCGCCCTCATGGTCAGGCATCACAAACGAGTCGTGCTTCTCGGCCGTGGCACCCGTTAACGGCTGGAACCAATGCGTGTAGTGCGTGGCACCCTTCTCCAAGGCCCAGGTCTTCATCGCATCAGCCACCTCGTCCGCGATCGAGGGATCCAGCGTGGCGCCTTCAGTAATCGTCTTCGTCAGCGACGCGTAAGCGGTCTCCGACAGGTAGCTGCGCATCGTCTTGATGCTGAAAACATTCTCACCATAGAAGTCTAATACACTCATCTTACTCATCTCCTTGTCGCTAAGATCGTCCCCTCGCCGCCCCTCTGCCTGCCCCTCTGGGCAACCACAGACACTTCGACTTGACGATTACCTAACGCAATCGGCATGCCAAGAACAACAGAATACACGTAACAAACTTACCCACAAAGTGTTATGGATTTACGGATATTGAAGATCAATCGACAATGACGACAATAATGTATTACAACCTAATCTGTCCACTACAAATATGTATCACTATGGCGTAAGGTGAGGCGGTGTTAAGCTGACGTTTTTGGCAGAACAAAAACGTGGGGAGCGCTTCAAAGCAGGTCGGAGAGGGCGGCATCACGAAGCGGGACCTGTGTGGCGGAGGCGAAGCGGCGGGCGGTGTCATACGCGCGGTGGGGGCGGCCCTGCCAGAGACCGCCCTTCTGTTTGCGGCGGGCCAACGCAGCCAGACGTTGCGCCAGCGATGCTTCACTACCGTCGTAGAAGAACGAGTCGTAGCCGGCTTCATCGCCGCCGGAAAACACCTCGGGATAGGCCAGGCGGCGGGGCAGCAGTGGAAACGCGCCATGGGCAGCGGCTTCGAGGATGCTGATCCCGAAGAACTCGTGGTCGGCGGTGGAGACCACCACATCGGCCTGGGTGAGCAGTTGCGCGTAGGCGGCACGCGATTCGAGAAAGCCCCACTGCCGGATGTGGTCGGCGAAGTGCTGACGGGCCCATTCAAAGATGGGCAGGGGCTGACGGCCAGCTTCACCCCCGACAACACTCAGATGAAAATCAAGGCCCTCTTCTGCCAGAAGATCCAAGGCCTTGAAAAACCGTTCGGGACATTTGTCACGCTCCCAGCGTGCCGCCCACAGAATATGCAGGGGGCCGGCGGACCGTTCCGGCGGCGCATCGGGCATCTCGATGGAGGGCGGGTAGACGACCGACTTGGCACGAATGGTGTCTATGGCCGTCAGAATCTTGAAATCCGGCATGCGCCGGACGAACTCCGTGGCGGCAGTCAGAAACTCGTCGCGGTGAAACGCGGAGTTAAACCAGACCGCCTCAGCGGAGAGGGCCGTGGTGAGGTTGGAGAAAACAAAATGAAAATCGCGCTCATTCGCCTCGCGCACGGGATAAGTCAGCTGGTTCTCATGAAAATAAGCGACCGCCGGCAGGTTGCGCACAGCCGGGGGAGCCAAGCCACGGAAATCAGCCAGCGACAGCATGTCGGAGGTGAAAATGGCGTCCCATTGCTCGCCTCTGGCCACGGCCGCACTCACCTGCTCGGCGAACGTAACGGAGCCATGGCGCATACGCCATTTCCATTTTGAATCAGGCAGACTCAGCACGGTCCAGTCATGCCGGCTACGTGCAATCCATCCATCCAAGAACGCTTTGTGACTGCCCCCGTAATACGCCTCCAAGGCGAGCATACGCAGCGGTCGGGGTTCTTCCTGAGGGGATGTGCTCACGGTGCAGGGAAGGCGGCGGCCAGGGATTCGACCTCACCGCGTACACGTGTGAGAACGTCCTGGTCTTCATGCGCCTTGAGGACACGTCCGATTAGGCCGGCCACGATCTTCATCTCGGCTGTTCCCATGCCGCGCGTCGTCACGGCGGGCGTTCCGATGCGAATTCCGGAGGTGACAAACGGACTCTTCGTGTCGAAGGGGATCGAGTTCTTATTCAGAACCATACCGGCCTCCTCGAGTGCGTTGGCGGCGTCCCTGCCGGTCAGGCCGGCCGGGGCCAGGTTGACCAGCATGAGATGGTTGTCGGTCCCACCCGATACGAGATGGAAGCCATCCGCCTGCAGGCCGTCGGCCAGGACGCGGGCGTTCGTGACAACCCGCTGGGCATAGTCCTTGTAGGCCGGGTCGAGTGCCTCCAGAAAGCAAACAGCCTTGGCGGCCACAGAGTGCATCTGGGGGCCGCCCTGCAGGCCGGGAAATACCTGTTTGTCGATCGCGGCCGCATAGGCCGCGCGGCAAAGAACCATGCCGCTGCGCGGTCCACGCAGGGTCTTGTGCGTCGTAGTGGTTACAAAATCACTGTAGGGCACTGGACTGGGATGCACGCCCGCGGCCACGAGACCTGCGATATGTGCCATATCGACCAGCAAGAGCGCCCCTACGGAGTCGGCAATGTCGCGAAAGCGGGGGAAATCCAGTGTGCGTGGATAGGCGCTCGCCCCGGCCACGATCATCTTGGGCTTATGCTCCCGCGCGAGACGCGCGACCTCGTCATAGTCAATCGTTTCGCTCTCCTGCGACACACCGTAATGCACCATGTTGAAGAGGCGCCCCGAGAAATTGACCGGGCTACCGTGGGTCAGGTGGCCACCGTGGGCCAGGCTCATGGACAGAATCGTGTCGCCCGGATCGAGTGCGGAAAAGTAGACGGCCATGTTGGCGGCGCTGCCGCAGTGCGGCTGCACGTTAACGTGATCAGCCCCGAACAGCTCCTTGGCACGCTCAATAGCCAATGACTCGATCTCGTCGACATGACGACAGCCGTTGTACCAGCGCTTGCTGGGATAGCCCTCGGCATACTTGTTGGTCATGACCGAGCCCTGTGCTTCGCGCACGGCGCGGCTGACATGATTTTCGGAGGCAATCAGGTCGAGGGTCTGCTGCTGGCGCAGCGTCTCGGCCTGCATGATCGACCAGGATTCCGGATCGGCATCGTAGAGCCCGGCCGTCTCGGTTTCGATCACATGACTCGATGCAAATTTCGCGATGCGGCGGGCGTGCCGTTCACCTTCGGAGAACTCGGTGGTCAACCAGGCATCCAGAATAGCGGTGGCCTCTTCCGCGGAAATCAGGCTGCCGCCCAGAACCAACACATTGGCGTCGTTATGCGAACGCGATTTTTCGGCCATGCTGGCCGTCATACAGAGCGCCGCGCGCACGCGCGGATACTTGTTGGCGGCCATGGTCATGCCCAGACCCGTCGTGCATACGAGAATCCCGCGCTCGACCTCGTCGTTGGCAATACGAGACGCAACGCCGGCGGCGTAGTCGGAGTAGTCCACTGAGGTGGTGTCGTGGCACCCCAGGTCCTCCACTTCAATGCCGCGCGCCATGAGTGCGTCACGCACCACCTGCTTGATTTCCAGTCCGCCGTGATCGGCTCCGATAACAATCTTCATTCTATTTCTTTTCCATCTACCAGGTGCGCCACCACGCCGGTCAGCGCCGTTTCGATTTCATTTCGTATACCCCGATACACATCATGCGACATACCGATCGGGTCGCGCAGATCGTCGTCCCGTCCATGTCGCTCAAAAGATTTCAGCATCCGGACCTTGTGCATGGCTTCCGGATAAAGCATCTCCATCATCCGCTGGTGATCGCGCGTCATCACCACCACCAAGGCGGCGGCATCTACCAGTTCGCCGCTCAAGGGACGACTCATGTGGAACGAGATATCAATCCCTTTCTCGCGCATCACATCGACCGCTTCGTGGCTGGCGGGGATACCGAAAACGGCCGCCAGCCCGGCGGAACAGACGTCCCAGCCATGTCCCAGTCCGGGGGTGGCACGCAGCAGGTATTCCGCCATCGGACTACGACAGATATTCCCAGTACAGACAAAAACAACCAATCCACCCGACATCTTTTCTCCTCTATGACGCATGTTTGGAGACCCTACATGGAATGGCGGACGGACTCAAGGAGAGAGCGAAGAAAGGCGGAAGTCTGAGAAGTCGGAGGTCGGAGGTCGGAGGTCGGAAGTCCCTCCTTCGCCTTTCAGGCTACGGAGGGCAAGCAGAGGCCGGAGATCTGATGGAGCGTATCGGCGTCGAGTGCGCCTTCACGAAGGACTTCAAGGGTCTGACCCGTGATCCGGACGACGCTGCTGGGGACGCCTCCACTCACGGGGCCTCCATCCAGGATAATAGCAACACGATCCCCCAGAGTCGGGCGCGCCTCATCGGCCGTCAGGGCCGGGGACTCACCACTGAGATTGGCACTCGTGACGCGCAACACACCGCCCGCTGCCCGCAACAGATCGCGCATACCGTCGTGGTCGGGCACGCGCACGCCCTCGCTTCCGGTCAACGTCTGTACAATAAGCGTCAGGGGGCCGGGCCAGAAGGCCTCAGCCAGACGCTGCTCAAACGGAGAGAGGACCACCCCGATCGTGGAAAGGGCGGCGCAGTCGGCAACCAGCAACGGGATCGGCTTGGTCTCGGGACGCCCCTTGACCACGTAGAGCTGTTCGACCGCGTCCACGTTGTCGGGATGCGCGCAGACCCCATACACCGTGTCGGTCGGCGCCACAACGAGACGGCCGGCCAGCAGAGCGGCGGCCGCCTCCTCAATCATGGCTGGCGTGATCACGCCGGCAGGTCGGACTGCACATTCTGGTTGCCTTTGGCCACCTTGCGCTTCAGTCCACGCTTGTAGGCCACCAGCTTGCGCCGCAGGGCGGGACGGGCCAGGGCGATTATCTGGGCGGCCAACACGGCCGCGTTGATCGGTCCGGCACTGCCCAGCGTTACGGTTGCCACCGGAATGCCGGAGGGCATCTGCAGCGTCGCCAGAAGCGCATCCATCCCGTTAAGAGCGCCGCCTTTGACAGGAATGCCGATCACCGGCAGGATGGTATGGGCGGCCAGCACACCGCCAAGGTGCGCCGCGCCACCGGCGGCGGCAATAATCACTTTGATGCCACGCTTGGAGGCATCGCGAGCATACTGGCACGCCTCTTCAGGAGTGCGGTGGGCCGAGATGACACGTGCTTCACACGGAATCTCGAACTCTGCCAGGGTTTCAACGGCTTTTTTAACGAGCGGCCAGTCAGAATCGCTCCCCATCACAATGGCTACTTCAGGTTTAGTTGGCATCGGTGTTTCCTTTTTCTAGCTGTCCCGGTTCAACGCGCGGGCAGCAATGTCTGTACGGTATTGGGCTTGGTCGAATGTGATCTTTGAAATGGCAATATAGGCCTGCCGAACAGCATCCGGCAGCGTCGTGCCAAGCGCCGTCACTCCCAGGACACGGCCGCCGGAGGTGACGGTTTGCCCCTCCTGTTCGGTCGTTCCGGCGTGGAAGACAACAACCCCCGGTAGGGCGGAGGCATCGGCCAGCCCCGTGATGGCCTTTCCCTTTTCGTAGGACCCGGGATATCCTCCGGATGCCATCACCACACAGACGCAGGCTTCATTTTTCCACTGGAGCAAATCGTCGGAAAGTGTTCCGTCCACGCACGCCTGAAAGAGGGGTAGCAGATCGCCATCGATGCGCGGCAACACCACCTGGGTCTCGGGGTCACCAAAGCGGCAATTGTATTCCAATACCTTGGGTCCATCGGCGGTCATCATCAGTCCGGCGTAGAGCACGCCCTTGTAGACAATGCCGCGCCGCTTGAGTTCGTCGACGGTCGGCCGCAAGACGTAGTCATGGATAACCGGCCAGAGAGCATCGGTCACGACCGGTGCCGGCGAGTAGGCCCCCATGCCGCCGGTATTGGGCCCTTGATCGCCATTGAACACACGCTTGTGGTCCTGTGAGGAGGAGAGCATCAGGATATTCTCACCGTCCACGAGGGCGAGAATCGAGGCCTCCTCGCCCTCAAGGAACTCCTCGACCACAATGCGATTGCCTGCATCGCCATAACGGCGCTCCATGCAGATCTCTTCGAGCGCGGCCTCGGCCTCGGCTTCGCTCATGCAGACGTAAACGCCCTTGCCGGCCGCCAGGCCATCGGCCTTGATCACGATCGGCGCGCCCTGTTCACGCACATACGCCAAGGCGCCCTCTTTACCGCTGAAGGTCTCGCTGGCGGCCGTAGGCACGCCGGCGGCGAGCATGACATCCTTACAAAATTCTTTGCTACCCTCCATACGGGCGGCGGACGCTGAAGGGCCAAACACACGTAGGCCTTCGGCCTCAAGGCGATCCGTTATGCCGTCGCATAGAGGAACTTCGGGCCCTACCACAACCAGGTCAGGCCGGTTTTCGACCGCCCAGGCCGTCAGGCCGTCAACATCTTCCGCCCCGATCGGGACATTCGTCGCCACAGCAGCCGTCCCGGCATTTCCGGGCGCGCAAAACACCTCGGGCTGCGTGCTGTCGTGAGCAATCTTCCAGGCTAGGGTATGCTCCCGGCCTCCACCGCCAATAACGAGAATCTTCATGGCGCAACAGGATAGTTAATCGGGCGGCAGAGTCAATATGAACCTGCTTTGCCAGCATGCTTAACCGCGAAAGATCGCAAAGAGCTCAGAGACTGAGTCACTTGTTTCCTGCTTCGCCTGCGGGTTGCAAAATCAGTGGCATCCCGTAGGGATTCCAAGCTGTAGGCTGACGGTAATCAATCCATTTCCCGACGCAACGAACAGTATTCACATACATTGACGGAGTAATTTCTCTGGATGCTCCGAGTAGCAGGGGTGACATCAGGCGCATCTGATCTCGGCGGGCCTCAATATCCACAGGACATCGGGTACCAGAGGATTCTTTCCTCCGAATAACCTGTAGGGCGTTCCGTCGGCCGCTCAGCGCACCTGCGAGGCGCCCACAAAAACCGGCCGTTTCGTAGCCCCGATTCTTGGTTGGGCTGCCGGTAACTCAAATTCCGAGGATGACTCACCCCAGAAAGATCTGTCAAATGGGCACGAGATCGCTGTCCGAAAAGAAAAGCAGCGCGCCCCACTGACGTGATTGCTCCGTCCAGGTCGTGGGGCCTGGGATGGTGGCGCCGCGGACCGTCGGCCAACTGCAGTCTGGATGCGGTGCGCCGGGAGGCGTCATGAGACAAGATGTAACAAATGGTATTGCCATACGGCATTAAGTGCCCTATGATTCGGCCATGAATGAGAAGAGAATGTCTCTGAAGGATTTGGAACCAGCCTGCGGGCTCCCGGTCAAGTTTGACTCAGAAACCTGTGAACTGCTGCTCGGTGAGCGCCTCAATCACCCTTCGTACTGTGTTCGCAAGCTGCACGATCTTGGCTCAGTTTGGGCAAACCCCGTGACGGATGAGGACCGCGTCATCTACCGATACACATCCGGGCTGCACTTGCCGGGCGACCAGCAGATCTGGAGAGACGCCAACGTGATTTTCGGGATTGTGATCTTTCCTCCCGGAACCTTCAACGGCGAGTACGTGAAGAGCTCGGGCCAGTTCCATCCGCCAGCGGCGCCGACGAACCAGGCAACGCCCGAGGTCTACACGGTGCTTTCGGGGACGGGGCACTTCATGCTGCAGAAGGCGTCGTACGACAGGGGGTACGAGGACACCTCCGATCCCGTCCTCGTCGAAGTACAGGCAGGCGAGAGTTTCGTGGTGCCGCCCGACTACGGGCACCTGCAGATCAACCCATCCGATGAGCCACTCGTCTTTTCCTACCTCGTGATGGATGGGATGAAGGGGCAATACAACCCCTACAAGAAGATGAAGGGCGCGGCCTTTTACGAAATGGAAGACGGGTTCATACGAAACCCGAACTACGATCCCAGCCTGGAGCTACGGATCATCAAGGCCGGCGACATCTGCCAATTGCCGAAGCTGAACGAGAATGTGACCTATCAGCGGGTGAAAGAGATACTGCCGGAACTGAAGTTCATTACTGATCCGACGGCGTTTTCAGAATCGATGGCATTATAAAAATGCCCAAATACCCAAGCACCCAAATTCCCAAGGAAATCCGAACTCCGAAATACCCAAGCAGGGATCAAGGGCAGAGGAGCCAGACAAGCAAAGAGGAATGGAACATGAAGCTAGAGAACATGATTGAACTCAGCCACCGGCTGGTGCCGGGGGAAGAGGAGTTTCCATTGGAGATCGAGACCTTCAACACCGACGAGGTGTTCGCGGAGAGCAACGCTGAACGCTCAGAGGAAATGAAGATCAAGCGGCGCGAGGATGTGTGGTATATCATCCAGGAAGTGAAGATGGGGTCGCATGTCGGCACCCATATCGAGTTCCCGTACCACCACCTGAAGGACGGCAAGAGCGCGGCGGACTATCCCCTGGAACGTCTCTGTGGCGATGCCGTCCTGCTGGACTTCTCGCACAAGAAGAAGAACGAGGAGATCACGAAGCAAGAAGTGATCGACACGGGCGTGGAGATCCGCCGTGGCGATATCGTCTTCGTGCGAACCGACATGCACAAGCTCTGGAAGACACCACAGGCCCACGACCGGCCGTCGCTGTCGATCGAAGCGACAGAGTACCTGGTGAAGCAGATCGGCATCAACTGCATTGGCACGGATGCGACGGGCCTGGAGATTCGCGGCACGGACGACCAGCCGGTGCATCAGCTTCTGCTCGGCAACGATGTTGCCAAAGTCGAGTCCTTAACTAACCTGGACAAGCTCCGATCCACGCGCTTCCAGGTGATCATGCTGCCGCTGATGGTCGAGGGGATGGATTCCTGCCCCGTGCGTGCGGTGGCCATCGAAGATGAGGAGCGCGCATGAGTGGCGTGAGCTTGAAGAATCTATACGAAGAAATGCTGCTGCTGCGACGGTTTGATAAGCTGTCGATGCGCCTCAAGATGAAGGACCTGATCTATTCGGGCTACCATCCCACCGAGGGGCAGGAGGCCGTGGCGGTCGGCTTCTGTGGTGCCCTGCGTGACGATGATGTTTTGCTGTCGACGCACCGTCCCCACATCCACGCCGTGGCCGGGGGCTGCACGATGGAGGCCGTCCTGACCGAGATGATGGGGCGCACGACTGGCTGCAGCGGCGGGCTGGGCGGCGGCATGCAGTACGTCGATCCCGAGCACAACTTCTACTGCGGGTCCGTCGTGGGCAGCAATCTGCCGATTGCCACGGGCGTTGCCATGGCCATGAAGCAGCAGGGCAGCGACCGGGTCTGCATGTGCATGTTCGGTGATGGTGCCTCCAACACCGGCTCGTTCCACGAAGCGCTGAACCTGGCCGCGATCTGGAAACTGCCGGTCATCTTTGTCTGCGAGAACAACGGCTTCGCCGAAGCCATGCCGGTGGAGGAGTTCGTCGCCTGCAAGCGCATTTCGTCGCGGTCGCGGGCCTACGACCTGGAGGAGATTTCCATCGATGGCAACGACGTGGAGGCCTGCCGGGCCACGGCGGACGATCTCATTGAGCGTACCCGCAAGGGCGAAGGCCCGTTCCTGGTGGAAGCGGTCACCTATCGCATTCGCGGCCACTACGTGGGCGACCCGGAGAAGACCTACCGCACCAAGGATGAGGTGGCAGAGAAGAAGCAGGAGGAGCCGCTCGTCCGCGCCAGGGAGAGGCTGCTTGAGCAGGGCACGGATGCTGCTGAGTTGGATGCGCTGGAAGGGCCCATCAAGGAGCGTCTCGACGCGCTCAGTGAGTGGGCGGTCGAACAGCCGTTCCCGACCCTCGAGCAGGCCATCGATAATGTCTACATCCCGTTGACCGAAGGAGAAGTCGCATGCCGGTGATCACTTTTGGAGAAGCAATCAAGCAGGCCTACCGGGAGGAGATGCAGCGCGACAAGAACGTCTTTCTGATGGGCGAAGACGTCGGGCGCTGGGGAAGCCTGTATCGGTCCTCGACGGGGCTGCTTGAGGAATTCGGGTCGGAGCAGATCAAGGATGCCCCGATCTCCGAGGCGGCGATTGCCGGCTGCGGCGTGGGCAGTGCGCTCATGGGGATGCGGCCGATCGTGGAATTCATGTACATCGACTTCATATCGATCGCGATGGACCAGATCGTGAACCATGCGGCCAAGTGGCATCAGCTCTCGAACGGGAAGATCAAGTTGCCCATGGTCATCAAGACCCAGGGCGGCGCCGGACGGCGAAATTCGTCGCAGCACTCGCAGAGCCTGGAGAACTGGTTTGTGAACGTGCCCGGGCTGATTACGGTCATGCCCTCGACGCCGTATGACGTCAAGGGGCTGCTCAAGTCGGCCATCCGCAATGACAACCCGGTGGTCTTCATCGAGCACAAGTGCCTTTACTTCGACAAGCAGGAGGTCCCGGAAGAGGAATACCTGATTCCTCTCGGAAAGGCCGACGTTAAGCGCACGGGCGATAACGTGACCATCATTGCCACCTCTTGGATGGTGTCATTCGCCTTGCAGGCCGCCGAGACGCTCGCGGACGAGGGAATCTCGTGTGAGGTCATAGATCCGCGCACGCTCTGGCCATTGGACAAAGAGACGATCATCCAGTCGGTGAAGAAGACGGGGCTCTGCCTGGTCGTCACCGAGGCCCCCGCCGAGGGCGGCTGGAGCGGTGAAGCGTCATCGGTGGTCCACGAACATTGTTTCAGCGAACTGAAGAAACCAGTCAAACGCCACTGCTCCATCCGCACCGGCATCCCGTATGGCGCGACACTCGAGCGGGAAGTGATCCCGGGTGCGGAGTCAATCGCAGGGGCAGTCAGGGAATTGACGAACGCACCCTCGAGTAGCCCGCTCACGCCGTGAGCGTGGCTTTCAGGGAAGGCCTCAGTTGCGGCGCAACTGGGCTACAGGACAGAAAGAGAGAGGATAGCAATATCATGTCAACAGAACTAACTATGCCCAAGCTGGGTGAAGTCATGGAGGAAGGCACCGTTGCCTCCTGGAAAGTGCAACAGGGCCAGGCCGTCGAAGAGGGCGACATTGTCCTCGAGATTGAGATGGACAAGGCCGTGGCTGAAGTCGAAGCCCCGGCGTCGGGAGTCGTGACGCAGATTCTTGTTCCCGAAGGCGAAACTGTACCTATCAATACGCCGCTGGCGGTGATAGCCTGATTCCCATGAAGAAGCGAAACCGACCATTACCGGCAGACGCAATCCAGGGAACACTGGTGCAGGTTGCCCGGCTGTATTACGATGAGGAACTGTCCCAGCAGGAGATTGCAGATCAACTCGGCGTCTCTCGCTCCTTGATCGCGCAGTACCTGCAGCGAGCCAGGGCCGCCGGGATCGTGCGTATCCGGATCGTCGAACCGGACAGTGCCTGTTCGGGGTTGGAGACGGCCCTGGTGGAAGCGACCGGGGTCAGCAGGATCTCGGTGGTCTCAACCCCGCACGGCTCGCCCGAACTGGCGCTACGCGCCGTCGCGACCGCTGCAGCCGGGTTCCTCTCGGACGAGCTGCACGATGGCGATACGCTGGGGCTGGGTTGGGGACGGACGCTCAGCCTGGTGGTCGATCTGACGAAACCCGCCCACGCCCACGGCGTCGATGTGCTGCCGTTGATGTGCGAGAGCGGACACACGGGCATGCACAGCCAGATGAATGAGCTGATCATGCGTGCGGCGGATCATCTGCACGCCACACCGCACTTTCTTTCTCTGCCCATGGTGGTGAGCACGCCGAAACTGCGCAATGCATTGGTGCAGGAAGCCGGTATCCGCGAGGTGATCGATCGCTGGAACAAGGTCGATGTTGCTGCTGTGGGCATTGGGGTGGTACCCCCGGTACCCGGCATGATCGTCTATATTGGCGAGGAGCATCTGCCGCGGCTGATCGACGCCGGAGCCGTGGGCGACATATGCGGGATCTACTATGATCGGCAAGGGGCGATCATCGAGAATGGACTTGAGGACCGGATCATTGCCGCCAACGTTGACCAGCTCCGGTCCGTCGATAACCTGGCCGCTGTGGCCTGTGGGTCGGACAAAGCCATCGCCGTTCTGGGCGCCCTGCGCACGGGCCTGATCTCGAGCCTCTTCATTGACCAGGCTTTGGCTGAACAGATGCTTGCCGCGGTGAAGCGGCCGGGGTAGGCAAGGGGCTGGGAGTCAGGAGAAGAGTCGAGGCGCGAATGACTGGGCCCGTCGGGAAAGAGCTCCAGCCCTGAAAGGGCATAATATACCAGCCCAGGGCAACGCCCTGGGAAATGTGACAACGCACGGACAAGCCCTGAAAGGGCGAGATATAGGCAGCTTGTCTATGCATTAAGCTATATCCCGCCCTTTCAGGGCTGAATCCTCTTGCCATGCTCTATCCCAGGGCGTTGCCCTGGGCTGGTATATCTCGCCCCGTTGGGGCTCTTGAGGCGGGCCTTGACCGGGCTTGAGACTTTGTTGAGCATTGGTGGAGGAATAGCACAATGAACCCCTGTTTCGTAGGCGTCGACTTCGGCAAGACCAATGTCCGGTTTGGCGTGGCCGAAGATGAGCCGGTCCTGGCTTGCTATACCAAGCAGCCCTACACGCGCGGGACGCCCGCAGAGATCATGCGCCAGATCATCGACGGCTTGGATCGGGCGCTGTCGAAAGCGGGCGGGTCACGGAACACGCTGCGGGGCATCGGTATCAGCGTTCCGGCCGTGGTGGATCGCGAAACCGGGGTGATCGCCTGGGGCCCCGACTGGGATTTCATGGCCGGGGCGTCCCTCACGCAGCCGATCGCGGAGCACTACGGCATTCCGGTCGTAGCCGACGTCGATACCGTGATTCCCACCTGGGGTGAGAACTGGGCCGGCATCGGCAGGACCTGCAAACGTTTTGCCGTACTGGCCTGGGGTACCGGGCTGGGTGCAGGACTGGTGATCGACGGCGAGGTGCAGGAGTATCCCAACAACCTCTTTCCCGAATTCGGCCACTCGCGTGTGAGTGACGATGACTGGCCATGCAAATGCGGCGCCATCGGCTGCGTGGACACCATGGTCTGTGGCGGCGGTATTGCGAAGCACGGACGGCTGGCCGTTGAGACCGGTGAGCAAACCGTACTTCGCGAGTTGTGCGGCGGCGATCCGGAAACGGTTACCTCGCACATGGTTTTCGATGCCGCCGACCGTGGCGACGCGGTTGCTCAAGCCATTCTCGACCGCATTGCCGTGCTTCTTGGTCGTCTTTGCGCCAACGTGGTACTGACCATGCAGCCCGAGAAGATCGTTTTCGTCGGCGGCCTCGCCAAGCGCTCGCCCAGGTTGCTGGCGAAGATCAACGCCACCATGAACGAGGGCTGCTGGCTCCTTCAGAAGGGCCTCACCGGCTGCGAGGTGGTGTGCTCGGAGCTGGGCGACCGCGCCGGCGTGCTGGGCGCCATTCGGAGAGTGCAGATGAAGCTGGAGAATCGCAGCGGGTAGAACGTTCACCAGAGCACCGCTCGGGGCGAGTTCTGCGAACAGTGGCCGCCTTGGTGCGGAAATGTGATAAAGCCTTCGTCTCGCCGCGCCAGGCGCTAACCTGTGACCCCTACGACGGTGTAGATGTGACAACTTTCGCCCTTGCGGAAAGCGCATACATAATCTATAGTGTTCTCCCGAAGGATACGAAAGGTGGCGCTGATGGATATTGATACTCTGAAGCAGATCATTCTTGATTTCCAGTCACGGCCGCTGCCCCGGCTGACGCAGCGCGACCTCCAGTTGGCTTTCATTCGCGACATGTCGCTGTGCGTGGTGGGTGCGCGCCGGGCAGGAAAGACCTATCGGACCTATCAGTTCATGCAGGAACACCTGGCGCAGGGAGGAACCCGCGAGACCATCTGCCGTGTACAGTTCAATGACCACCGACTCAGCGGGCTGCCCGGATCGGCTCTCTCCCTGATAGACGAAGCCTACTACACGATATTCCCTGAAAAGCGGCGCAAGGATGAAGTGCTGTTCGTATTTGATGAGATCCACCGCGTCGAGGGATGGGAGGACTATGTGCTCTACCTGCTCGACGAGCCGACGCATCGTGTGCTCATCACGGGCTCGACCTCCCGCCTTCTTGCCGGTGATATCGCGAGCGGCCTTCGCGGCAAGAACTTCTGCCGCGTCCTGTACCCCTTCTCGTTCGGCGAATTCACCCGTCACTATGGCGTTGAACCGGACGTTATCTCTAGCGCCGGCCAGTCTCGCCTCCGCGGATTGCTTGATCGCTACATTGAGCAAGGAGGCTATCCGGGTCTGCTTGACCTTGACGCCATCGCGCATGTGGAGTTGCTGCAGAGCTACTGGGATACCATGCTGCTGCGGGATGTGATCGAGGCGCATCCTGACGATAACATCAACATCACGGTTCTGACGCGTTTCGCGCAGGCGCTCATGGCACGTATCGGCTGCCCCATGACGGTCCGCGGCATGATCGAAAGCATGCATACGGCCGGACTGCATTTTTCCTCCGAGACGATCTACCGGTACTTGCGCTACCTGGAGGAGGCGTTCATGGTGTTCACGGCCCCGATCTACTCACCTTCTGAGAAGGTCCGTGCCCGGAACTACAACAAGGTTTACGGCGTCGACTGGGCGCTTGGCAATGCCATCGCACCGGCTGGTGGGGTTGATATCATGCGGCGCTTTGAGAACCTGGTATACCTCGATCTTCGACGACGTGGAGGGGACGTGTTCTACTACCGCACACGAAAAGGCTACGAAATCGACTTCATTCATGAGACCAAGACCGCGCGGGGAAACCACCTGGCGATCGTTCAGGCATGCTACCGTATGGCAACGCCGGAGGTCATAACGCGCGAGCTGCGTGGCATCCCCGAGACGGCCGCTCATCTTGGCCTTGATCAGGCCACCGTGGTGACGTACAGCGAAGAGCGCGAAGTCGAGTCCGAGGGAGGCATCACCATTCACATCGTTCCCGCCTGGAAGTGGCTCCTCCGGGAGGGATGAGGTACAACCCATCACCGGGTCGTCAGAACTACCTGCCGAAAACCAGCGTACCACTTCTGGCGGGCTGCATCGGGGCGTTCAGATCGGTGATCGGGGCGGGGTTGTCCGAGCAGGGCAGGTCGACGTCGATCCCGTCGCTGAGGGCGTATTGCCAGACGATGCTCAACTCCTTGTCGCCCGTGTCGCCGGGCGACACGTAAAGGGCAAAGTTCAGCTTGATGTCCGCGGCCACCGTCAGTCCAAGATTGCCCGGGCCATAGAGGAACTTCCCGGAGACCGGAACCCAGATGGGAGCAGCCGTCACAAAGGGCGACCCGGGCACGCTGCCGGCGTTGCTCGGCAGATTGTAATCATACAAACCCACCTGGAAGCTGGGATCCCAATCAACGGACCAGCCCGCCGGCAAGGCCGGCACGGCTTTCAGCCCGAAGAGCTCCATCCCTGCCGGCTTGGTGAAGGTTGCGCTCACATGCACCAGCCCGCCGTTCGTAAGAGTCGTCCCGGTATACAGGCTTTCGTACGTGAAATTGGTAGCGGTGTACCCCGCAATCGGGCCTACCGTCGCTGACTGGCCGAACGCCGCGCCAACCAGAGTCAGACCCAGGCACGCGCCCGCCACCAGGCATATTCGCCGTTTCTTTGACATATCTTCAACCTTTCAAAAACAGAATCACGGGGCCCCCGGCGCGTATCCGTCAGGGAACGATCCGGACACCGGCACCTGGTGATATTCCCCCGCCCGCAGGTAGATCAGAATCCGTCCCGCCTCATCCGCGTCTATCTGCCAGTCAGCCCCCGCTGCGCCGTCCGGGTGCTGGTAATCCGCCGGGTGCGGCGTGGTCTGTGTCCCGGACTGGGGGCTGAATCCATCCGGATGAGCGGCATCAACAGGCACGTTGAAATACTGCCCCGCCCGCAGGTAGATCAAGATGCGGCCCGCTTCGTCAGCGTCCATCTGCCAGTCTTCCCCTGCCGACCCGTCCGCATGCTGATAGTCCGCGCGATGGGGCACGCTCACGTTCGACAAAGCGGTCCAGTTCAGCGGATCATTCCCCGAATGCCGCAGATCGATCCGGTGAAGCGCCGCGCCGTTGGCGGAGGCCTCGGGCCATGGCGCGGAGGACGCATAGATGACCTCATCCACGATGACCCAGGACACATTTTCACCCTCCAGGTCAGGCGCCTGCGGGCGCTCGATCGCGAGCCACTCGCCCGTATTCGACAGCCGCCCGTTGTGGGGACCCAGCAGAACCGGGGGCGTGCCGGACAGGCTATGCGCGTCCAGGAAGTTGCTGACGGCCACGGCATCGCTTGAATCAAAGGACACGATGGACAAGGCCTCGCCGGCGCCGATGACCGTATTGGACGGCAGCGTGTAGCCGATGCCGCCGATGCGCCAGGGCCCCACCGCGTTCCAGAGCTCGACCTCGTCCGCGGCGCCATTGTGAATCACGAGGTACTCAAGATCGGTGTTGTCGGAGGCGTTGGTGCCGACGGCGGCCGGGTGATACATGATCTCACTGATGACCGGCTCGATCGCCGCCAGCTGGTTTGAGGCCGTCGGGGTCAGCACCGTGGCGTACCAGAACGCGGAACCGTCGGGGTAGCGCCCCCACGACGCCCCGTTCTCCTGCCCCTCGAAGCTCAGGCAATCCGCTACCCGATCCTGATCCGTGCCGGGCAGGTAGGACAGGAAGATCTGTTCACCTGCCTTGTTCAACCCGAAACCGTCAACCCGGTTGCTGTGGAAACCGGTACTCTCGTAGAACGTGATCCAGCCGCCGGCCGTGATGACGGTGTCGGGCGGAATCCGCCACTGCTTCAGGTCGCCGGCGTCATCGCTCAGGTACCAGTCGTTGAACGTGATGTTCGACACCGAATGCAGTTCAATCCAGTCGTCGGAATCGTTCGGCGGCGCCAGCCCGGTGTCGGTATGCGCCGCGAACTCGTTGATCACAACATCCACGATCGGGTCCGGGTCAGCAGCGCCTGGTGAGCCACCGATAAACGCGCTCGCCCGCCAGTTTCCACCATAGTCGAGGACTGATGACTGATCACTGATGACTGACAACTGATTACTGATCACGTCCCCCCTCGGTACCAGCGAATGCCCGGCACCGTCCGCAGCCAGCGGCCACCCGCGTGCGTCGTTGTACTCGAAGGTGAGCACCTCTGTTGCCCCGGCCCCCAGGATCTCGACCTCCTCACCGCCGTCAGCGAGTTTCCCTGTGTACTCGCCGGCGATCTTCATCCCGTTGGTGTCATATCGCGTTGAAAAGACCGTGAGATCCCTGACCACCAGTACAGTCGCGTTCGCCGCCAGGCTGGTCGCACTGCTGCCGGCGAATGCAAAGTCGACCCCGCCCGCCAGGGCCACATCGGCAATATCCAGCGGGTTGGTCCCCGAGTTGAACAGTTCGATGAACTCGTAATCACTTCC
>JABGQM010000052.1:20266-29319 GCA_018648805.1 Verrucomicrobiota bacterium | reverse complement strand
GCTTGCTACTGGCACCCCTTAGAGAGGGAGATGGACAATGACTTTTGTGTATAAAAGACAGGGCAAGCTGGTGGGGGTCTCTCCAAGCTGTCTCCCATCCTCATCTCTTCGGGCATCAACAGAAAACACCCCGCTAATCCCGGAATCGCCAAAAATGGCACATGGTCTCGCAACGCCTGGCCGAAGTGTTCCTCTCCCGAAACAAGTTCGGGATGCAAGCACTTGGATATTGGACATTCCTTGTTGGATATTGGATATTTAGACCTCTCCGGATGGACATACCTTTTCGGACAGGCTCTAGTCCGTAACAACGCCAAGAGAAGATGGACCCCATGACCATGACTCAACCCGCTGAATCGCCCTTTGTGCTGCAGATCGAGGATGACGCCATTGTCAGCCTTCAATACCGTGACGATGTTCACCCCAGTGAGTATATCAAGCCCGGCGAACGACTTGGCGACCTGTCGCTCTGGTACCGCCGCGCCGACGAGCCATGGACGAAGCAGACGCCACATGACGAAGGGGCTCGCGACACTACGGTCCAGGCGACATCCCGATTCACGCTCGATGGCGAGGATCTACTCTGGACCATCGAAATCGAAAACAGCGCAGACCATGCTGTCGAAGTCGGCGGCCTCGGGCTGCCACTGCCCATGAACGACAAGTTCGTCTGGGACGCCAAGACCACCGCCGAGCTCCGCGTCTTCTGTCATCACCATATTGCCGCGCACGGTTCCTTCTTCTACTGGCTACGCCCCAACTCCGTGCCGCCCTACCTGCTGATGATGCCTGAAGGCGACAGTGCCCTTGAGTTCTGGGGGATGCAGGAAAAGCTTGTCGACCGCGAAATGGAACGCGGTGCTATCGCTGCATACCCCTATTCCAAGGCGCTGGAAGCCGATATTGCCGCGCATAACGGATCCTGGCGCCAGCCGCACACCAGCCGCACACTCGAGCCGGCCGGTCAACCCGGGGCGAGCCATCGGCTTGCCTTCCGCTTTCAATGGGTCGAGTCGGTATCGCAGATCCGCAATAGACTGTACGAACACGACCTGTTTGACATTGAGGTGGTGCCCGGCATGACGGTGCCCAGCGACATGTCCGCACGCATCTCCATACGCTGCACGTCGCCTTGCAGCCTAACTGCCGAGTTTCCGGAGCGCACCACGATCAAGGCATTGCCGAGCCGGGGCGAACACCAGATCTTCGAGGTCGCTTTCGAGCAGCTCGGCGAAAACATGTTGGAGGTCACCGCCGAAAGCGGAAAGCGTAGCGTACTGGAATGCTTCGCCACTGAACCGGTGCGGACGCTAATCGAGAAGCGCACCACGTTCCTGGTCGACAGCTGCCAGCACAGAGATCCGTCCCAATGGTGGAACGGCCTGATCTCCGACTGGAACATGAACTCAGAGACCCTCCTGGACCCCGAGCACCTCGACACGATCGAAGGCTGGCGCGAGTATATGGCATCCTGCGACGATCCGGGTCTGGCCAAAGCCCCCTTTGTCGCACTCAAGAACGTGGAATACCCGGTTGCCAGCGAAATCGAAGCCCTCGACGCCTATATCGATGACTTCGTCTGGGGCAAACTGCAAATGAACGACGATGAATCGCATCCGTTCGGCATCTATGGGATCCCAAACTGGAAGCGGAACCGCGAAAGCCAGGAGTCCGGCGCCAAAGGCAAACTGCACATCTGGCGCATCTACGACTATCCGCATATTGCGATGCTCTACTGGGCCATGTATCGCATCGCACAGCGCTATCCGACGATACCCATGCAACATCCGGCAGAAGAATACCTGCGTCGCGCCGCAGGCACCGCCATTGCGATGTTCGTGACCCCCATGGACATTCGAGAATGGGACGCCTACAAGACCGGTCTCTACAATGAATTGATCTACACCAAGCTCATTGCCGATCTGCGTAGCGAAGGCATGACCGAGTCGGCAGACGAACTGGAAGGACATTGGCACAAGAAGATCCGCCACTTCATTCAGGATAACCCGAGCCTCTTCGGCTCGGAGTACGCCTTTGACTCGACTGGATTCGAATCCATGCACGAATTTGCACGCTACGCGGCTGCCGCCGCCGAACGGGGCGACAGCCAGCTGGGCATCTCCGCAGCTGAGGCCGATGCGTTCATGAGCAAGGAGATTGCCGGTAACATCTTCTGCCGCGGTTGGCTCGAAACCGCCTACTACACGCTTGGCAGTGATTTGCGGGCCGACGGTGCCAAATCCTACACGCTCTCCTACATGTCGCAGATGGGCGGCTGGGCGCTGCTCGACTACGCGCTCTACCATGCCGAGGACCCCTTCGCCACCCTTCGTCTCGCCTACGCTTCTGCGCTCAGTTCATGGGCACTTATGAATACCGGCACCCCGCAGAGCGACTATGGGTACTGGTTTTCCGGCAAGGCGAATGACGGCGGTGCCGGCGGCGGGTTCGAGCCCGCTGCCTATGGCACCACGTGGTTGGAGCAGCCGCACGGACGCGGTTCATGGACTTATGGGTGCGAGATTGAGCTCGGCTTCAGCGGCGCACTGCGCTGCGCCCGCACCATTATCGCGGATGACCCCATTTTCGGGCTCTTCTGTTTCGGCGGCATACTCAATGCCGACGACGATGTTATGGAGGTCATACCCAGAGACGGCTTGAATCGACGGCTACACATCCTCCGCAATGGAACCCGTTGTCACCTGTCGCTGGACCGCGACGCGTTCAGCGATTCAGAACCCGTGCGCATCGCCTGTGATCTCGCGAGCATCTCCTTCGTAATCGATAGCCACTACCTGCCGGCCCACGAGACCCGCATCCGCATGGAAGGGCTGCCCGCCGGCGACTATCGGCTGGATGCCGGCGCCGAGCACAGCCAGTGCGCCACCGTGAATAGCGATGGTGCCTGGACCGTGGTCCTGCCGCTCTGCGACGCCGTCGCGGCCACGAACATATCCATACGGCGCGTTGCGGCAGGAATCCGGTAAGCCTTGTCGGTGAACGAGAAGACGTGCTGTCAATCCGGCAACCGTTAAGCTAGGGAAGAAGGACCCCTGCCAGCTCGCCTGGCAGGTGAATCAGCTTAGCCGCCAAGCTGCAATACCGCCTCTCCCGGCCCCTGCCACCTCGTGTGGCAGGTGAAGAAGCTTGGACCGCGGCCAGCTCAAGCTTATTCACCCGCCGGATGAACCGGCGGGGGCCTGATTTCTCCTGTTATCCGCTCTGGCTGTTAAGCTCGTTCACCCACGAGCAAGCTCGTGGGGGTCACAGAAACGGGTATGTTCACGAAGTCAAGCTATGCCGACAACACCTTACGAAAAACGCACACCCGTGTCCCCATCGGGCGCAGGTTGGCTTACCGGGTTGTGAATTCTGATTCAGGTTGCTACAACAACTCTTTAACTGGAGCGCGCCACATGAAAATTCTGAACTACGGATCACTAAATATCGACTTGGTCTATCGCGTGCCGCGTATTGTGGCCCCCGGCGAAACCCTCTCCAGCAGCTCTTTCGAAACGTTTGCGGGGGGCAAAGGGGCGAACCAGACCACGGCTCTGGCGAAAGCCGGCGCACCGGTCTACCACGCCGGAAAAGTCGGCCGCGACGGGCAGTGGCTTGTCGACAAGCTGCAGGCCCTGGGCGCCAACGTGGATTTCATCCGCGTCGTTGACCAGCCTTCCGGCCACGCTGTGATCCAAGTGGATGACCGCGCTGAGAACGCCATCTTCCTGTTCCCGGGAACCAATCACCAGATCATGGAAGACGAAATTGAGGAGGCCCTGTGGGCATTTGCCCCCGGCGACATTCTCCTGCTTCAGAATGAGATCAACAACATCCCGTACATCATCGCGAAGGCGCATGCCGCCGGCCTGCGCGTCTGCTTGAATCCGGCGCCCATGGACGCCCAGGTCGCCAACTACCCGCTGGATAAGGTGGACATCCTGATCGTAAACGAAACGGAGGGCGCGGGACTCGCCGGAAGGACGTCCCCGGACGGGATCATGGCGGCTCTTTCAGAGCGGTATCCTGACTGTGAAATCGTCCTTACCCTGGGTGCGCAAGGCGCGCGCGTCTGTTGCGCGGGAGAGGTGTTCTGCGTCGCCGGCGAGAAGGTTAAGGCGGTGGACACGACCGGGGCAGGGGATACGTTTATCGGATATTATCTCGGCGAACGGGTAGCAGATCGAAGCGTTGGCGACGCGTTAAAGCGCGCCTGCCGCGCCGCCGCCATTTCAGTCACCCGGCCCGGCGCCGCCGACTCCATCCCCACGCCCGAAGAACTCGATGGGGATTGACCTGCATCGCTCGCAGATTGTGTTCGGAATCTTCTGCAAATTCAGAAAGCGGCCCTGAACAGGTGGTCGACGAAGCAGTTCGACTAAGTGTAACCGACGAGGTGAAGGGACAAAGAGTGCGACGAAGTGTGTGCTTCGCGCTCTTCCTACTCTTAGTCGCCACTCTTAGTCGGTTACTCTTAGTCGGCTACACTTAATCGAACTGCTTTGTCGATTGCTTGGCCGACTCCATACGTACGGTTTCCTTGCACTGCGCTGGCCCCGGGACGGGGCCGCGCTACTGATAGCCCCCTCACCAGACCGCCTGGCATAAACTACTACCGTCCCTCACGTATCCAGACCTGCATTTCACCTTCGCCGCGGTTGGCCCAAAGGTGGTAGGGCACGGCCACGAGGCGGGTCTTCTTCGCTTGGGGTGGCTGCGTGCTGATGCCGGCGGGGGTGGGGGTGCTCAGGCGCACGCCCTCGGCATGAATTACCGGCACCGATACGTCGCCAATACGGCCTTTCTTTACTTTCAGGGCCGCGTCGCGCGGCAGCTCGACGAGGTCGATCTGCTTGCCGTTGTCGGCCTCTTCCAGGCAGTAGACTACCGGGCCGCGCTGCAGGGCAACGCGTCCCACGTCCGCCTTGACGGCGGTCGGCATGTAGACACGTTCGACGGGCATGGGCAGGACCAGCTCAACCCGATCCCCGGGCGCCCAGGTGCGGTCGATGATCGCATACCCATTGCGGACCAGTGTGTCCAATGCGATGCGCTTGCCGTTCACTTTGAGTGCCGGCTTGCGGCACCAGCCCGGGATGCGAAGGGCCAGGCGGAATTTGCGCGGCGCGTCCGGGTTGACTGTGATCGATACGGTCTCGTCCCAGGGGTACTCAGTCTTCTGCCCCAGAGCGACGGTGCCTTTGCCGACCGTGAAGGTGGCTTCGCTGTTCGCGAACAGGTGTACGAAAAGCGTCTGCTTCGACTGTCCGTAGGTATATGAGCCTAATGAAGTCATCAGCCGTGCCAGGTTGGGTGGGCAGCAGGCGCAGCCATACCAGCCGGGGCGCAACTTTTTTCCGGGCTTATCGGGATTCGGCTGCGAGGCCAGCGGGTTGGCGTAGAAGAAGTGCTTTCCGTCAAGCGAGACTCCGGTCAGAGCGCCATTGTAGAGCGCGCGCTCCATGACATCGGTGTACTCGCCGTCCGCATCAATTCGCAACATGCGCTGCGCCCAGAAAATCAACCCGATCGACGCGCAGGTCTCCGCATACGACGTCTCGTTGGGCAGGTCGTAATCGTGGGTAAACCTCTCACCATGGCCGGATGACCCGATCGCACCGGTCACATACATGCGGCGGTCGACGACGTTGCGCCACAGCGTCTTCAAGACCTTGACCAGCTCTTTGTCACCGTTCTCTTTGGCCACGTCGGCCATGCCACAATACATGTACATGGCTCGCACCGCGTGGCCGACGGCTTCCTTCTGCTCCCGGACGGGTGCGTGGGCCTGGAAGTACTCCATGCCCAGCGGGTCGGTCCAGTGCGAGGTCTCCTTGCGTGCCTTCTTCTCCCGATCATAGAAGAATGGTTTTGCCACGCGCTCGTCGATAAAGAAACTCGCCAGGTCGAGGTAGCGCTGTTCGCCCTCGAGGCGGTAGAGCTTTACCAGTGCGAGTTCGATCTCCTGGTGACCCGGATAGCCGCGCGTCTGGCCGCGGCGAGGCCCGAAACGCTTTGCGATATGCTCGATGTTACGGATCATCACGTCGAGGAACGTGCGCTTGCCCGTTGCCTCGAAATAGGCCACCGCGCCTTCGAGCATGTGGCCGGCCACATACATCTCGTGGTCGTCGCGAACATTGGTCCAACGCTTGTCGATGCCGCTGATTTGGTAGTAGGTGTCGAGGTAGCCATCTTCGGTTTGAGCCTCGGCCACGAGATCGATGACGCGGTCGGCCGTGCGTTCGAGTTTGGCATCGGGGTGGCTGATCAGGCTGTACGCGACGGCTTCGAGCCACTTGCCCAGGTCGCTGTCCTGGAAGCGGTAGCCCGTGAAATCGCCCTTGGCCTTACCCGCCGCGATCCTGAAGTTGCGGACCACGCCGCTGGGTGGTACCCCCTTTACGCGGTCATTCATCACATCCCATTGGTAGGGAATGATCACGTCGCGGGCCAACGCCGTCAAACGCCCCCAGAACCCGCCCTGTACCTTCACATTCTGCAATTCTGCCGGTGCGCTACACAATTTTGCCATGAAATTCTCCGTCTGTTCAATTCTTGTACTCTCAGCCAAACACTGTACGAAAGAGTTACCAGCTGCACAAGATGCCGAAACCGTATAAAAAGGCGCTGTTTCCGACATTGATTACCGCACAGGTCTCCATGAGGTCGGAAATGTACCGTAAATTGACGGGACTCACCCCCTTGTTGAATACAGCGGGACGGTGTTATCATTGGATGCTATCAGAGAAGGGTTGAGACACAGAGGAGACTGAGTATCCCATATCGAACAGGGAACGCCAATGTCCGGGGCATCACGACAGGATCACGTTCATGATATGGAGTACGATTTAAGATGAGAAGGCTATGGCCCATTATTGCCGTTGCGATTCCAGCTGTCATGCTCGTCTGGGTCGTCGTACCGATCAACAACTACCTCCTGGCAAATGCGCAGATTGCCGACGACTACATGATGCCGGTGGCCGCCTTTTTCATGCTCTGCCTCGTTCTCGGGCTCAATCCGCTCTTGAGTCTTTTCTCGCTCCGCGCGCGCCTGCACCGCAGTCAACTTGCGGTGATCTACGGTATTCTGCTTGTCGCCTGCCTCGTGCCTTCCGGCGGCCTGAGGCATATGCTTCATCCGCTGGCTACTACCGTGCAACGGGCCAACTCGGAGCATGATGTCGCGGCAGCCTACGAGGAGCTCGATCTTCCCTCCAGCCTCTTCCCCGATAGTCTGGAACATGGCGTCGCCATACCGAATGTCGACCCGTTCATCTACGAATTGAAGCCCGCAGCGCCTATCCCTTGGCGGGCATGGATCCCCCCTCTGTTCGCCTGGTCGGGATTCATCCTGCCGTGGTACGTGATGATGGTGGCAATGGCCGTTATCTTCTTCGCCTATTGGCGCGATAATGAAAGGGTAGCGTTCCCTCTGCTGGACGTCATGCGGCCGCTGGTGGATGTGCCCGAGGAAGGGAAACGACGCCTTCCGGACCTCTTTCGGCAACCGATCTTCTGGTACTGCTTCTCAGCCGTGTTCCTCATGTGGTCACTCAGGGAAGGCAGCCGATACTGGCCGAGCACCGTGCCTGCATTAGAGCTGCGCATACAGCTGGGAGCGTGCTTCACAGAGCTGCCGTGGGTGAACATCGGGTGGTGGATGAAGCGGGTCACCATTCACTTCGTCTACCTGGGCGTGGCCTTCTTTGCTCCGACGCGCATCAGCTTCTCGGTCTGGTTCTTCCAGGTGGTCTACGCTATCTACCTCATGATCGGGCGATCCTACCTGCCTGGCTTTGACGAGCAAGCCGTGACGGCTCACCGACTTGGGGCTTTCATGGCATTTCCGTTCTTTATTCTCTGGCTTGGCCGAGCTCACCTTGCACGCGTGGTACGCGCGGTTATAAAGCCGGCCAGGAACGATGCGGATCGTGCCTATCGACTGGCGGGTCTCTCTCTGCTGGCCGGGCTCTGTGGCATGTTGGCGTGGTTGCTCTGGGTCGGTGTGCCCTTTATGTGGGCCTTCGGCCTGGTCCTTGCTGGATTCATGTTCTCCCTGACACTCATGCGCATCATCGCTGAAACAGGGCTGCCCTTGTTCTTTCCCGACCCCGGCTACGTCGTGATGCTGGCCAAGCTCTTCCCTGTCGCGTGGCACAGCGCCGCCAGCATGTACTTTAGCGGGGTCCTCGGCGTCTGGTTCGGACCGGGTCAACGGGCCTCTGTGGCTGTCGTTGCTGCTCACGCTCTTGGCATCAACCGCAAGCACAAGGTCAAGCAACACACGGTCATGGGCGCGGTGTTCCTGGTGGTACTGGTGGCCTCGTTAGTTGGCGCGGGCTGGGTCCACCTGCATATGACCTATCGCAACGCCACGCCGCTGTGCGGCGGCGAGATCGCGGCATGGGGACGTAATACGCTGGACCCCGCCACCGCCGCGCTCCAGGAGCATCTCCGTGGGGCAGGGGAGCAGACGCTCTCTGAGCGGGGCCCGGGCCTTCTCTTCGGCGGCGGCCTGACCGTGCTGCTCTACTCGCTCTGCCAGTTCATCCCGAAATGGCCGTTGCACCCGATCGGCCTCCTCGGCGTTGGGACATGGGCTGTGGCGCGCATGTGGCATAACGTCTTTTTCGGCTGGCTCGCAAAGGTACTGGTCCTCAAGTACGGCGGCTCACGGCTCTACACAAAAGCGAAGGCTGCTTTCATCGGCCTCATTGCGGGTGAGGTGGTCGCGGTGATGGCCTGGAACCTCTTTGCCGCCATAAGGGGCTTTATGGGGATGATCTATTTTCGGCCGGAGATCCTGCCCAAGTAGGGGGCTGTCCGAAAAGGTGTTTTTCTGCCAGAGGAGGAAAGTCTGTCGATTAAGTGTATCCGAGTAAGTGTTGCGGTTAAGAAAGCGAGTAAGTGTAAGAAACAAGCCCTACACTTCCTCGTCCACTTAACCGCCACCCTTACTCGGATACCCTTAACCGAACTGCTTACGACGATCAATCCCTGCATATTCGCATAGCACAATCGTCAATAACCCCCCCCCCCCCCCCCCCCCC
>JABGQM010000052.1:0-20257 GCA_018648805.1 Verrucomicrobiota bacterium | reverse complement strand
CTAGACCCGGACGGGCCCTGAAAGAAAGCTGGCGCGCTATTGTCAGTAGGGGGACCATATGCCTACACTAGTCCTGATTGGAATATTTAGGGAGACTCCTGTTATGAAGATCATTTCTCGCCCGTTTCGCCGCGCTTCCGCGACACCGGCCGCAATCTGTATCGCGCTTCTGGGGCTCATACTGAGCCACTCGCCGGCCCATGCGGGCAAACTGACCATCAACTGCTGGGAGTTCAATCGCGGCAATGCCAAGGTCATGGACAACCCCGCCAAATATGGCGACTACCGGGACAAGCATCCGGACCTCATGCTGATCGCCGGCGATGAGCAGCCGTGGTTCGTCGAATATGACCTGGAGTTTCCGACTAACGGAACCTACTCCGTGCACACGCGTTTCGCGTCGGCCGGTGAGTATCCGCTCGAGGTGCTGATCGACGGCAAACGTGTTGGCCAGATCTGCCTCAAGGAGACCGGCAATAACCCGCCCTATTGGGATCTCAAGCCCAATGTCTTTGAAGAAGGCACGCCCATACGCAAATGGCACCTGCACGGCGTTGAGTGGGAGTGGTCCGAGATCGAGGTCACCAAGGGCAAGCACACACTGAAACTCATGCGCAACGGCCCGCCGGCCAACCCGATCAAGATAGAGCTTTCAGCCGACGGCCCGGCGGTGACACGCACGACGCTTCCGGACGCGGACGTCGTGCTCGCCCGCATCCCTGTCAGGTACCGCAACGCCATCCTGTTTCGTGATGGTCACAGCGTCAACGTCGAGGGCCTGCGCGTGGCGATCAAGGACCACATCAAGACCTTCGGCCCGAAGTATCCACGTGGCACGCAGTATTTGCAGGAACTCGAGGCACTCGAGAAGCGGGAGATCCTGGCAAAGAAGGACGCCAGTCCCGAGCAGACACAAGAACTCCACGATGAGTGGGAGGTCCTTCGCAAGAAGGCGTTGCTGGACCATCCGGAACTCAAGTTCGACAAGCTCCTGTTCGTCTCCAGGAAATACCAAGGTGCGAGCACATACACAGCCCAGAAACTCCACTACTACAAGCCCGGCGAGCGGCTCGGCAACATCTGCCTGCTCTCCCCTGTATCCGCCGACGGCAAGGTCACGGAACTGGTGCCGGAGCTGAGCGGCGGGACGTTCGGACGCTTCGATCTCTCGTTTGACGCTTCCAAGATTGTGTTCGGCTACGCCGGGAAGGAGAAGCATTATCGTATCTACGAGATCGATGTTGATCCCAAGACCGGGCTGAGGGCAGGCGGCGACGACTTCCGTCAGCTTACCTTCAGCGACGCCGAAGAGGCCAGGACCATGCAGTGCTACAAAGGTAGTCATGTCGGGGGTGGGTTTGAGGACCTTGACCCCGTGTATCTGCCCAGCGGCAAGATTATGTTCTGCTCGACGCGCTCCCAGCGCTCGGTCCTCTGCAACCCTACAACCGTGACAACGCTGCACGTCATGGATGCCGACGGGAAGAACATGACCTGTATTTCGGAGGGCCAGGTCAATGAGATGAGTCCTTCGGTGCTGGATGATGGCCGGGTGGTCTACATGCGTTGGGAGTATGTCGACAAGGGCTTCGGCAATGTGCAGAGCCTGTGGGCGGTGCGCCCCGACGGCAGCGGCTCGGACCACGTGATCAAGAACGATTTCGTTTGCCCGGGCACCATGATTCAGGCGCGCAGCATCCCGAACAGCCGCAAGATGGTGGCAACGGGAGCGCCACACCATGGGGGGATGCACGGCCCCATAATCGTGATAGACAATCGCCGTAATCGACGTTTCACCGACGCGCTGGATAACCTAACACCCGAGATCAGGTATGGGGGCTTGTACCCAGTCGCCTACGCCCCCTACAACCGTACGGGTGTGTGGCGTGATCCATACCCGTTCTCCGAGAAGTTCTTCCTCGCCTCGCACCAGCCCGCACTCAAGTACGCGCAGGGAGCAGGATTTGGGCTCTACACTCTCGATACATGGGGCAACCGTGCGGAGCTGCTGCGGGACGGCGAGCTATCCTGCTTGGAGCCGATGCCGTTCAGGCCACGTCGCAAGCCCACTGAGGTGGTGCCCGTCCTGCCACCTAAACCGGAAGCACCGGAACTGGCCAGGATGTTCGTGAGCGACGTCTACCAGGGCTTGCCGGACATCGAGCGCGGCAGGGTCAAATACATCCGTATCATGGAGGCGATGAACCTTGGCTGGTACGACACCTGGCGGGCGAACGTGCAGGCGGACGGCGGCGGACACCAGCAGATATCAATGGTCAGCGCAGGCGGCGATGTGGCCAGGAAATACGTGCATGGCCTTGCCACCGTCTATGAAGACGGCTCAGCCGCCTTCACGGCGCCGGCCAACAAGAACATTTTCTTTCAGGCACTGGACGAGAATTTCATGGAGCTGCATCGTATGCGGACGTTCATCAACCTGCTGCCGGGCGAGAACCGGTCCTGCGTCGGCTGCCACGAGTTCCGGCGCAAGGCGCCCGGCCTGCGGACAAAGGCCCAGCCGATAGCCATGGCCAAGGGCGCCATGCCGCTTTATCCACAGCCGGGTGACGCCGGTCCGCGGGCGGTACATTACCCGCTCGACGTGCAACCGATCCTCGACAAGCACTGCATCAGCTGCCACAGCGGCGATAAGCCCAAGGGCGGGCTGCAGCTCACCGGCGAGACCGACGGGACCTATTTCACTCGTTCATACAATCAGTTGACCCACTTCGACGACAAGAAGAAGAAGCGGCTCATCAGCTACCTGTGGACCTCGAACTTCGGTGGCGCCCATGTTCCGCTGGAACCACCGATGAGCTTCGGCTCGCACCGCAGTCTGTTGGTGAAAAAGCTACTCGCCGGACATCCGTCTTCGCTCAAAGCTCCGCCGGGACAACACGCCAAGACCAGGCTCAGCCAGGAAGAGTTCATCAAGATCGTCACCTGGGTCGACGCCAATGCGCCATTCTACGGCACCCACGATGGCAAGAAGAACATCAAGTGGAAGAACGAGCCCGACTTCCGGCCGAATCCCGTGGTGGCGAAGCCGGTGGCGTCCGCGCCGCTGGCGATGAGGTGAGTTTCCCGCTGGGTGCACCCTCAGACCTTTTGCGAGCCATCTGCAAAGATGCCGTACGTCGTGGCCGGCCCGTCCGTTTGCTCAGCTCTACGACATTGAGAATGATCCGTACGAACTGGAGGACATCGGCTCCCAGCCGGAGAACGCGGAACGTGTCGCCGACTTGTCGGCACGACTGCTTGACTGGATAAAGCAAGTAAAGGATCCGCTGCTGCAGGGCGAGGTGGCCACGCCCTACTACACGAAGGCCATGGCTGACCTCACGGAATACGCCACGCCCTACCAGCCTTGTTCGGACAACGTCAAACGTGACTTCGCAACGTTGACCCCGGTCGTCCTTGTCTTGTGGCACTGCGTCTACTGCCGCTTCCCCGCGTGTGCCGGAAACTGAAGGTGTTGGTCGAAGAAGCTCAACAGGCTCGGCAGGTCGATTTCGTGTCCACCGTCGTGCGCCACCAGCGACACGTTCTGCGGACATTCCATATCGGCATACATGACCTTGATCTCTTCTATTGCTTCACGGGCTATGGAAACAGGGAACCATGACGGATCTTCCTTCAATCCGTTCTGGCAGAGCAGCGCCCGGGGCGCAATCAGCGAATAGATGTCGGTGAAATCCACCAGGTTCCTCAACCCGGGAAACTTCCAGCACATGCAGTGGCCCGCCTCCAGCTGATCCATCCGGGTCAGGAACCCGGCACTGATCGTGGCCTGTATGCGCTCGTCCATTGCTGCCAGCCACATGGTCATCTCGCCGCCCAGGGAGAGGCCGGCGCAACCGATACGCTGCGAATCCACTTCATCGAGCGATACCAGGAAATCAACGCAGCGCATAAGATCCCACAAACGCTCGCCCATCAGGATGCGGGATTCGTCTTGAACGTCGTGCTGGCTGATGCGAGTGGAAACCGTGACGTAGCCTTTCTCGGCCAGGACGTGCGCGTAAGCGCGGTTGCTGCCCGGCTCGTAGCACGACTGCCGTGTCCCGCTATGACCGTCAACGGCGACCACGGCGGGGAAGGGGCCCTTCATGTTCGTTGGAACGGTAGCGGTGATCTCGATGCGACGACCGGGCGTGCTGTCTATTGTCTGGCCCCGTAACGCGTAGTTTCCCCTCTTCTCTGAAGACATGGTCTCGGTGGAGAAGGCGGCAGCCGCTTCGCGCGAAAGAAGATCGTCCATCTTGAGAATGCTGAACAGTTTGGCACGCAGGTCCCTCTGCCAGGCCAGGGCTTCTTCCGGCGTTCGGGATGAGTATGGCATGCTTCGCGATGATTCGTTTGTCATGCTGGACATGCTCATGTGGATGTTGACTCCTTGTGGGTTGATTTCGGCAACGTAACAACGCTGCGTGTGTCTCCCCTGGCGTCTGCTACCAGGACCTTTGCGGGGGTGGTCAGTTTCTCGCCCCAGGGCGTTTCAATCGACATCTCTGAGTCGCCCCGGTTGAATGCGATGAGCGTATCGCCGATGCGCACCGCATCGTGCGCCTCGCCCGAGGCGTGATCGATCTTCGGCGGGGTCGACCCCTTGGCTCCAATCAGGATTGCGACCAGGATCGTGTTGTGATTCTTGGTTTCCTTCTTGATGCTGTATCCCGGATCGCCGGCAAGTTCCTGGCCGCGACCGAAGAGGATGAAGTGGCCCTGGTCGGGATGGCCGTGGAAGCAGCCTCCGGGAAACTTCTGTTCGACGTTGAGCCGCGCCTGCAACTGGCCGCCGAGTGGGCGACTGGTGATGGCGAAGTAGGTTGCATCGTCCTCCCACGAGGTCCGGGCGAGGACCATGCCGAGGTCATCAAACCGGCTCATGAGTGGCGCCGCTTCACTGGGGGCAGGGGCGGGTAGATTCTCGTCCAGCCACAGCAGGTTGAACGCGTCAGAGCAGGGCCCCTGGTTCATGGCTTCGGCCATGCCCATGGCGACGGGATCCTGGTATCGTTTGGCGCCCCAGAGCAGGAGCTTGGTCGCTGGCGGTTCGGCGTCACGCCCGACATCGCCAAAGGCGGCAGTCTGCTTGAGTCCGGGGAACATGTGTTGCGCTCGCCACTCGGTCTGGCGCCGGAAGAAGTCGTCGCCGGCCGGTATCTGCAGACCGCTGCAGCGCTCATAGATATCTGTGAATATGAATAGCCTGGGTATTCCGAAGCCCCAGTAGCCCGGACCCTCGTGCCACCCGCCGTCGGGCGAGGCGCTCATGACGATACGTTCCAGCCGGTCCAGGCCCCAGGCCAGCCACTGCGCGGCCTCCGGAACGTCTTCATAGACTGCTGCCGCGCCCAGCGAAAGTGCCATGTTGGCGAACCAGCATCTGTGGGCCTGGAAGCAACCCCCGCTGCCGTCACGGCCTTCCATAGAGAGCGGCAGGAGCCCCTCGCATTGTCGCACTATGGTGCCGCGAACACCTTCCCGCAGTTCGTCCGACATGGTGGGGTACATCCAGTCGTAGGCCAGGCCCAGGGCTTCCATCATGTAACCGGAGTCAAGGCGGGCCCCAACGAAGCCGTACGTGGTTGCCATCTCAAGCCATTCGAGGATCCCCGCGAGGCGTTCGTCAGTGGGTTCGAGCACGTAAGCCAGGGCCTGGTCTTTGAGCTGGATCCAAGCCATGCCGTTGCGCGCGCCCTCGCCCGTCTGGAAGGGCGGCGGTTTTTCGGTCAGCGGCGCCGGCAGTTCGTAGAAAAGGCCGACGCGCGGGTGATCCAGCCGTGCCCGCAGCACGTCCAGATCAGCATCGGTAAAGTAGAGTCGCGGGTGTTTTCCCAGCAGGTCTTCGCGCATGGGCGGGCGATTGACCTTCACCGATCTTCGTTCGATTCGCATGCTGGTAATGACGCTACCGGGTTCTCCGGTAGGCTTGAGCACGAACTCGTATTCGCGTGATTCCGAGATGTGAAAGGCCGTTGACGGGATCATGAGCGGTTTGCCCATCAGGCCGATCGGGAAGCGGACGGGTTCACCGTCGATGAGCAGTTCAAACGTGCCAGTTCTCTTCTTGTCAGGACCGTGGCCCGGCAGCAGGAAGGCGTGGGCGCCCGGAGACATCTTTGCCTTGAAGCGCAAGGAAAAGCCCTCCTCGGTAACGGCCACGGTGCGGCCATCCTGCTCTTCGAACTTCATCCCCGAACCGTACTGTTCAAACTCGGCGGCATCGGCTTCGAAAACCGTCTCCGATTCGAGCGTGGTCTTCTTGAGAAGACATGAGAGGTCTACCCCCGAGAAGGGGCCGACGGGCAACGCACTACTGCAACAGGGATCGTTCATCATGGTTATTTCTTTAGTTCAGTTTGACAACATAAACATCCGATCGGTCATCGAACTTGGCATTGTAACAGAGCCATTTGCCGTCAGAAGTCATGGTGCAGTGAGGATGGCGGGTCTGGTCATTCGTAGCGTACGTGCTGTTATGTTTGGCCAGCATTTCGACGCGTGGGATGTCATCTGAATTCCGGTCCTCCCAATGAATCCCGCTGATGTATTGGTGGGCGAGCAAGTTATCAACGATGATCACATTCTTCTGCCGGTGGGTACTGGCGTGTCCATACGTCATGTAGGGATACTGATGCTCCCAGACGGTTTCACCATCTACCTTTGCCACACCGATGAAGTGATTTGTGCCGGGCCCGTCTTTGTACGGCGAGCCCTCTTCTTTGTAGCGCTCAACTGTGCCTTGATCGCCTGAGGCACCGTGGTAGTAGACATGATCGCCCTTGTAGCTCCAGTTGGAATGCAGGCTGAACTTGCTTGGATCTCTCGGGCAGATCTCCGTGAGCTTCCCGGTTTGAATATTCAGTACCCAGTCGCGTGTTGTCTTACCGTGATCGCCGCCGTGCGAAAACAATGGGGCGCTGTCCCGATTAAACAAGAGCAAGTTCGGATCGCACGGGTTCGGAATAGGGTGCCCCCCCTTAAACGCCTCATCCCTGAATATCATCTCTTCGCGCCCTGTCGCCAAATCAACCCGGAAGATGCTGTAACCCAGAACCGCATAGGGATCCTTTGTGTCCTTGTCGGCCACGTAATTGAAACTATGATCATTGCGAATAAGGATTAAGCTTTTCCCATCGCACGCACCCGCCGCTCCGCCCAGAAAGCCTTCTCCCTCATAATCCCGCGAAAAGACGATCTCCGAGGAAATGCTGTCGTATACCCGCAGTTTCGATACATCCTCTTTGACGACCCAGTGGGTTTGAGGAATGAACTCCGCGCTGCCCTTGAACTGAAAGTCGGCGCCCGCTTCGGCACGGTCAATGACATTGCAGTCACCGGTTTCAATGTGGGCCCTTACCAACGCGGATGCGGACGCCTCATCATTCCATGTACACAAGACCGTGTACTTGTCATCCACGGAGAACCCGCCCATTCCATGGTAGGTCGGTTTCACGTTGGATTGCCTGTGGGAGGTCAGTCGGCGGGTCAGGCGTCCGGTTGCCTGATCAGGGAAGACGACGGATTCGTTGAATGGTGATCCTTTGGGCGGAATGGCTGCGTTCATTGATTGCACCTCTGTTACGGTTGTATTCTCAAAATATCTGATGGGCAGGTTATGAAAGCTTGCCAGGAGAGTCAATATGCCGGGGCTCTAAGCTCTAAGGGGCGTCCCCTTGAGCTCATATCGCCACAACGTCACGCGCCGGGCAAAGTTACGACTCGGCGTTTGCCGTTGCTGTCTGACGCGACGAGCGCCCTGGCAGATGTAGCCAGTTCTTCTCCCCAGGGCGTGGTCACCGACATCTCTGAGTCGCCCCGGTTGAACGCGATGAGCGTATCGCCGATGCGCAGCGTGTCGCATAGCTCGTCTGAAGCATGGTCGATCTTAGGTGGGGTTGTGCCCTTGTCACCGATCAAGATTGCGACGAGGAACGATCCTTCCGTTGTCGGCTCGTGATGGAGTTGCACCAGGTGTTGCGGCTCCTGTTCGCAATTCGGCGGATAGGAGTCAGCGCAATCGAAGGGGGCAACTGTCATACGGGCGTTCGATGGCGCAAGCGCCGCAATATCCATGCGCGCCTCGCCTTTGACGAACGTCGCGACGCCGTCTTCGGGCGACACGTCCGTAGGCGGATCGCCGTAGTGATGAAGGTTCCAAATGAACGTCCTGGGTTCCTCTGCCGCAAGCCGGTCGTAAACCAGGACGATGTCGGGTCCGGCCAGCACCATCGTTCTTTCGAAACGGGTTAAACCCAGTTCGGGCGGGTAGGCCTTCGTTGCATCTGCCGTTGCGATCGTGATGTCACCGTCCGTCACGGCGTCCGCGATCTCCGCACGCGCGGCGTTGGGCCCCGGCCAGCCTTCGCCGTCGGCATACTGCCCCTTGCCGTCGACCAGGATGGTGTTGTGGTTTATGGTTAGCTTCTTGATGCTGTATCCCGGATCGCCGGCAAGTTCCTGGCCGCGACCGAAGAGGATGAAGTGGCCTTGCTCGGGATGGCCGTGGAAACAGCCGCCGGGAAACTTCTGTTCGACGTTGAGCCGCGCCTGCAACTGGCCGCCGAGCGGGTGGCTGGTGATGGCGAAGTAGGTTGCATCGTCCTCCCACGAGGTCCGGGCGAGGACCATGCCAATGTCATCAAACCGGCTCATGAGTGGCGCCGCCTCTTGCGGGGCAGGGGAGGGCAAGTCCTCGTCCAGCCAGAGGAAGTTGAACGCGTCGGAGCAGGGCCCTTGGTTCATGGCTTCGGCCATGCCCATGGCGACGGGGTCCTGGTATCGCTTGGCGCCCCAGAGCAGCGTCTTGGTGTCCGGCGGCTCGGCGTTGCGTCCGACATCGCCAAAGGCGGCGGTCAGCTTGAGTCCGGGGAACATATGTTGCGCACGCCACTCGGTTTGGCGCCGGAAGAAGTCGTCGCCGGCCGGTATCTGCAGACCGCTGCAGCGCTCGTAGATATCTGTAAATATGAATAGCCTGGGTATTCCGAAGCCCCAGTAGCCCGGGCCCTCGTGCCACCCGCCGTCGGGCGAAGCGCTCATGACGATACGTTCCAGCCGGTCCAGGCCCCAGGCCAGCCACTGCTCCGCTTCGGGAACGTCTTCATAGATTGCCGCCGCGCCCAGAGCAAGCGCCATGTTGGCGAACCAGCACCTGTGCGCCTGGAAGCAGCCGCCACTGCCGTCTCGCCCTTCCATGGAGAGCGGTAGGATCCCCTCGCATTGTCGCGCTATGGTGCCGCAAACACCTTCCCGCAGTTCGTCCGACATGGTGGGGTACATCCAATCGTAGGCCATCCCCACCGATTCCATGAAGTACCCGGCGCCGAGGCTGGCTCCCATGGCGGGGTAGGTGGCCGCCATCTCCAGCCATTCGAGCACGCCTGCGAGGCGCTCGTCAGTGGGCTCGAGCAGGCAGGCCAGGGCGTGATCATTGAAATTGAGCCAGGGCAGGTCGTTGCGTACGCCCTCGCCGGTTTGGAAGGGCGGCGGCTTTTCGGTCAGCGGCGGGGGCAGCTTGTAGAAGAGACCGACGCGCGGGTTGTCGAGACGCGCGCGCAGCGTGTCCAGGTCATCATCAGTGAAGTAGAGTCGTGGATGCTTCCCGAGCAAGTCCTCTCGCATGGGCGGGCGATTGACCTTTACCGATCTGCGTTCGATTCGCATGCCGGTAATCACGCTGCCGGGTTCTCCGTCCGGGTTGAGCACGAACTCATAGTCGCGTGCTTCCGAGATGTGAAACGCCGTTGACGGGATCATGAGCGGTTTGCCGAGCAGGCCGATCGGAAAACGAACGGGGGTGCCGTCGATAAGCAGTTGAAACGTGCCGGTTCTCTCTCTGTCAGGACCGTGGCCCGGCAGCAGGAAGGCGTGGGCACCGGGAGACAGCTTTGCCGTGAAGCGCAACAAAAATCCGTCTTCGGTAACGGCCACTGTGCGGCCATCCTGCTCTTCGAACGTCATGCCGGACCCGTACTGTTCAAGCGCGCGGGCATCGGCTTCGAAAACCACCTCCGATTCGAGCGTGGTCTTCTTGAGCAGACATGATAGATCTACCCCCGAAAAAGGGCCGGTCGGCAGATCACTATGCTGGCTGGCCTGACTCACAATAGGCTCTCCTGCTTTGGTTGCGGGACGGGTAACAAATAACGATGGAGAGGGCAAGTACAAGGGCGGTGCCGGGCAAGCGTCAACCGCTGAACCGTGAACCTTGAACCTCTGAACCCTTTCCGCGGAGCTGATTAGTACTTCCCGACCTCGTCGATCAGTGACTGGGCGTATTCGTAGTTTTCGAGGCTGACGGTCGATGCGACGGAGTGGTCCACGCAGTAGATGTAGCCGCCGCCTTCCATGGCCACGGGGATCTTGGAGCGGATCTCCCGTTCGACCTCTTCCTTGCCTTTGCTGAACTCACGGACGTCGATGCCGCCGAAGAGCACGAGGCGGCCCTGGACCTTGGGTTTCAGTTCAAGCATGTCCATCCCGGCTTTAACTTCCAGCGGGTGCAAGGCGCGCACGCCTGCTTCGATGAAATCCTCGATGAGCAGGTTGTTGTTGCCGTCGCCGTGGTAGAGGGTCGGCATTCCGCGGTCGTTGAAATACGAGAAGATCCGCTTGTGGTGCGGCTTCAGCAGGTCGCGGTACATCGTGGGCGAGAACAGTGGCCCGGTCTTGCAGGCGATGTCGCCGCCTGCCCAGTTGCCGTCGAACCTGGCGCCCAGTGCGGCCACGGCGTCGTAGGTCCCGATGATCTGGTTGGTACAGTCTTCGAATATCTGGTTGATCAACTCGGGCTGTTCTGCCATCAGGATGAGCGTTTCGGTAAAGCCCAGGAAGCGCCAGGCGAGTTCGAAGGGCTCGAGGTACCAGTAGACGGAATAGGCACCTTTCTCACGCTGAGCCTCCAGGCGTTGGACGACGTCGTCCGCGAAGCGGTCGGCCGAGGGCAGGAAGCGCTCCTTGTACTTGTCCCAGTCGGCGGGTGTCTTGATCATGGCGTCGATTTGTTGTTCAGCCCCGCCCTTGTGCTTCCATTTGCGCTGGGTCATGCCGAAGTTGTTGCGTTCGACCAATGTCGCGTCGTCTTCCTCAAGGACCTTGCGTTCGAAGCGCGGGCTTTGGTCGTAGGGCATCATCGTGATGTCGAGCCCGTAACGCTTGGCCATGTCCTCGCCCTCAGGCAGGCCTTCCTGTTGCCAGCGTGTGATCGTCTCGCTCCAGTACCACTCGTGTTTGCCGATTCGGTCCGGGATCCCGAACTCCATAATCGTAGACATGCGTTCTCTTGAGGTCATGTGCGCAATACCGCCTTTCCCTTCGTGTCTTCGTGTTTTGCTGGCTAGCCTCTGGCCTGCTTCAGGGTTGGACCACGACGCGGAAGCCGTAGTTGTAGTGCACGTATTTGGGGCCGACCCAGGAGGCGCGGAAGGTGCAGCGCGCTTCGCGGTTGCCGTTGTGCCATGAGCCGCCGCGTACGGCGCGGAGCTTAGTCTCCGTGGTGTTCTCGGGATCCACCTTCGGTGAGGTGGCGTAGAAGTCCTTGTCGAACCAGTCGCTGCAGAATTCCCAGAGGTTCCCATGCATATCGTACAGACCCCATGGGTTTGGTTTCTTTGTCCCCACCTTGTGGGCGTAGATCTCGGCCGGTTTGGCGTTGCGCGTGTTGCCCCAGTACCAGGCGTAGTCGCCGATTTGATTCTTGTCGTTGCCGTAGCCGTAGGCTGTTGTGGTTCCGGCGCGGGCGGCGTACTCCCATTGCGCCTCGGTTGGAAGGCTGACCTTCCTACCCGTCTTCTTCGAAAGTGCCTCGCAGAACTCGATGGCCTGGTACGAGGTCATCCAGTCGGCGGGATAGTTGTCACCTGCCTTCGTTTGGGTTTGGGGACCGACCTCGCCTGTCTCTCTATTTGTCACCAGCCAGGGCTCCGTTCCCATCACGGACGTCCATTCGGCCTGGGTTACCTCATAGACGCCAATATAGAAAGGCTTGCTGATGGTGACTTCATGACGTGGGTGCTCACAGCTCAGGTGCTGCGGCTTGCCGCCGAATCGCTTCATTGTTTCCTCGAGTGAGAAGGTGCTGCCCATCATAAACGTGCCGGCGGGGAGAAGCCGGAGCTTCATCTTCCGCCCGTTGCCAAGCTCAATGGTGTCATAGGTCGCCGCGCTGGCTGACGCTTCGGCGGCGCCTGCCTCTGCGGCGGTAGTCCTGGCGCATCCAACTCCCAGAGCTAGCAGTGAGGCAAGACAACAGGTTCGCAAAAATCTCGCGATATCCATTGGCGTTCTCCTTGTTGAACCGTTGGTATTCACTTGAGATCCATAACCACGCGGAACCCGACCATGTCAGCATGCGGCGGATAGGCGCTGCGCTTCGCTGAGCGGCAGACCGCCGGCGAGTTGATGGAGGCGCCACCACGCACGACGCGCTCCGTGCCAGTCTCCGGGCCCTTTGGATCCGTCTGAGACTTTTTGGTGTAAGGGGCGGACCAATCCGAACACCATTCCGAGACATTGCCGTGCATTTCATGCAGGCCCCATGCGTTGGGCGGGTATGAGCCGCCTGCCTTGGCTCCGCCGCGTTGCCAGGTGGGTGCCGCTACTCCTTGGTCAGAGTAGGGGAAGAAATGGTTGCAGTTGACCTGATTCGTAAGCACCGTTTCGCCGAACGAGAACGGCGTGGTTGTGCCGGCGCGACAGGCATATTCCCATTCTGCTTCCGTGGGCAGACGGTACGTGCGACTGTCTTTCTCTCCGAGCTTCTCACAGAACGTGACGGCTTCCTCCCACCAGACGTTCTGGGCCGGCACGAGGGTCTTGGCGCGCGGATCACCTCGACGACGCCTCTTGTTCGCTTCTTTCTGCTCCTTGGTTTCGTTTGGCCGCGGTGCCACGGTTTCGAGCAGTTTGCCGTCCACCTCATAGATGCTCATGTAGAACGGCCGAGAGATCTTGACCTTGTGGACCGGGTGTTCGTCCGTCGCCCAGTTCGGGTTGACAGTGACCCCTATACACTTGGCGTGGACTGCTTCGACCGAATCCTGGGATCCCATTTCGAACTTGCCGGCAGGAATCAACACAAACCGCACGCCATTCGAGTTGGTTAGGGCCACGGGCACGCCCAGCTTCTTCGCGGCGGCTTCCTGTGCCTTCGAGACCTTGACCCAGGCCATAGGGTCGACCGGCGGCTCCTCCTTCTTATCGGGTTCGGCCGCGAGGACGGGTTGCTGGAGAAGCAGGGCGGCAAGTGCAAACAGGCTGCAGAGATTGCGAGTGGTCATGTGATTGCTCCTTCTCGTGTGTGCGCTCGTTCGCCTAGAGCGAGAGCACGAATTCGATGAGGTCGTTGAGCTGTTCTTCGTTGAGTTTGTTTACATCGCCCTTCACCGCGCCGTGTTTGCCGTCGGTCAGCAGGGATTTCATGTCCGGGTACTGGCCGTCGTGCATGTACGGTGCGGTCCGCCAACACTCGATCAATGTCGGGGTGTCGAAGACGCCGGTCCTATCATTCCCGGTCTTGCTGCCTACGTCGTAGGACTTCAGATCGGTGTAGAATGGCTTGGAATGGCAGGCCCCACAGCTGACCTCGTCAAAAAACAGCTTCTTTCCTCGCACGGCAGACTCACTGAGCTTACCGTCGACCAAGGTGGGGCTGGGTACGACTTCGAGAGACTTAAGGTATTCGTCAATGGCGACCGCGTCTGTCTCCGGGTGCACACTGAAATGACTGAATCGGAGTCCAGCTCGCACCGCGACTTCGGCCGAGGCGCGGATGCCGGTTACCATCGCTGGTGGCGTCTTGTGCGACAGGAGCATGCTCTTGACCTGCTTGAGGTTACCCATGCCGTCGTTCAGCAGGTCCCAATTCAACCCGTCGACACGCGTGTCCGGATGGCAGGTCGCGCAACTTTGCCACTGCTGGAAACAAGCTTTGCCGTCGTAGAAGATCCGCTCGCCTTTGCGGGCAACGCCTTCCTGGACCTTCGGTCCCAGTGGCAGGGACTTGGCCTGCGGTCTGGGACTGGCGTCGGGGTTGATATCGAGGACGCCAACGCTGTCAGTGAAGTACTCGGACGCGTAGGCTGTCGTCCCTATCATGACTAGGCCGCGAGGTCCGTTTCCGCTCAAGTCCAGCCGTCTTCTGATGCCCACCAGGAAGGCGAGGTCGTTGCAGACTTCGTCAGGTTGCGCGACGGTCTTCAGATTCTCGATCAGTGCGGCCTGATCGATCACGCTGAGTTCGTGAGTACCCGAGTGCGCCACGCAGATATAGGTGCCATCCGCCGTGCAGGCTACGCCCCAGGGGTTCGCTGCGCCCAGCTCAGTGTCGTCGAGCAGAACGGTGTTAAAGACGTTCATTTTCGCGACGTCGATGATGGTCATCGCGTTTGTGTTCATCCAGCCGCGTTCCACCTGTGTCGTGGGCATGTGATAGCGACCCAGGACGTGCGTGACGTAGACATACTTGCCGTCGGGTGATACGCAAATGCCTCTCAAGCTGCTGCTGCCGTTTGGAAGACGAAGGGTCGCCGTGACCGTCTTCGATGCGGTATCGATCACCGATACAGCGGCGGCCACATACGCGCCGTTGGCGGGTCCGTCCGGGATAAGGTTGACCACGAACAACTGCTTGCCGTCGGGCGTGATGGCCGCGGCGACGGGCTGACGTTTCACCTTGATACGAACAGGCTTGGCGTCGCCCTTCAGGTTGATGACTGACACGTCGTCAGTGAACTGGTTGCATACGTACAGTGTCTTGCCATCCGGGCTGAGCACAGGTGACATGGGGGTGTGACCTGTGGGCAACGAGCGTCTGACCTTGCCGCCCTTGGCTTTGAACACGTGAACGCCGCCCGCCGGGCCGGCCACGCTGACGAACAGTTCCTTGCCGTTCTTGGAGAGCGCCAGGCCCGTTGGGCGTCCCGGAACGGAGACAGGCTCTGTCTTGCCGGTGGCCACGTCCAGTATCATCACCTTCTCGGCTGTATGTCCGGCGACATAAAGGGTTTTGCCCGTCGCGTCCGCCGCGAGGGCGAGGGGTGAGACGTACGTCTTGTCGGCGGCCGCGCCTGTGGCCACGACTGCCGTCAGGATAACTGTGAGGATTGGTCTTAGCTTTGTCATATTGCGTTGGCCCCTTTTCGGAGAAGTTCTCATGGCTGCGCCTTCACGTCGAAGCCGTAGAGGTTATCGCCATACCGCAGGTACAGGCGGCCATCGTTCACGACCGGATGTGCCCAGCTCGGGCCTTCGCCTTCGATACTGAAGGTGCCGGCGAGGGTGAACGCGTCCGGTGATGCCGCGGCAAGTCCGACTTTGCCCTCCTTTTCTCCGAGGAGATACAGCATGCCGTCGGCATAGCAGACAGAGCCCTTACCTACGGCATCGTCGTACCACTTCACCGCGCCCGTCTTGAGATCCAGGCATGTCATGCCCTTGTTGTGATTGCCATAGATGTTGCCGTCCAGAATCACGTAACCGCCGTGGTGACAAATCATGTCCTTGTTCTGCCATGCCTCGGTGGCCGTCACCTTGTCGCCATCGACTGACAGTTCCACGCAAACGCAGCCCTTGCCATAACCGACCGACCAGAATACGTAGCCGTCAGAGAACGCCGGATCCGGACAGTTGGCAACGTTTCCGACGGCGAACGCATGCGTCCAGAGGATGTTGCCGGTCTTAGGGTCGACACCGATGATGCCACTGCGTGCGGCGGTGATGAGCATGCGCACGCCCTTGTAGGTCACATGGATCGGAGAGCTGTAATGTGGATAGCCGAACGTTTCCGACTGCCACTCGGTCTTGCCCGTATCCTTGTTCAAAGCGACCATGAACGTGTTGGTGCCGCCGGGCGACACAATCGCCAGGTCATCAAGGATCAGGATGGACTCGGTGTAACCCCAGTTCGCGTGCTTCCCGCCGAACTCACTGTTGTCCCGGGTCCACTTTGTCTCGCCTGTTTTTGCGTCGTAGCAACCGAGCAGCCCCTTGCCGGACTGCAGGTACAGATTCCCGTTATCGTAGGTGGGTGTTGCGCGCGCGCCGCGGTATGACCCTATGAACGCCTCACAGAGGTCCTTGCGCCACTTGACCTTGCCGGTCAGGTCAGCGGCGGTAAGGAACAGGCGTCCCGATTTCTTCTCGCCTGGAGTCCGTTCGACCAAGCCGGTCGTATAGATCAGCCCGCCGCCGATTGATACGGTGGAGTAACCCGTGCCCAGGCCATCCACCTTCCACACTTGTTTCGGTCCGCCTTCGGGCCAGGCTTTCAGCAGGCCGGTATCCAGCGACTTGCCGTCGCGGTTAGGGCCACGCCATTGCGGCCAGCCGTCTGCCGGTGGGGCGCCTAGCGCCTGGTGGGTCGTCATCTGGCAGCCGAGCAGGACGGCGAGGACGGGGATGAGGGGTGCGACTCGATAGGCTTTACTGTTTTTCACGATAGAGTTCCTTTGTGTTTTCCGGCATGGGCGTAGTGTGTTGTTTACTTGTCCTTCTTTGGCGCGATCCATTCGGGCAGCCTCAGTTTGTTTAGATCCTGGCCTTCCAGCAACCAACTGAGGTTGAGCCGCGCGACCTTGGCGCCGTCGCTTTCGAACATGCAGTAGATCCAGCCTTCACTCGGCGTGCCCGGCCGGCCGGCATCGAGCGAAGAGTAGGCAAAGGCGCCCTCGTGGAGCAATCGGCGCACCGGCCAGGTCCTGCCGTTGTCAAAGCTCGCCCAGATCGTACCCCGCTTGCGGCCGCCCTGGCTGTCGCAGTTGCTGTAGAGCAGGACATTCTTGTCCTTTATCGGCAGACGCACCAGGCCGGCCATGCAGCCGTAGTTCGTGTCCTGTGGCCCGTCAGGCAAATCCTTGCAGAGTGTCGCCTTCTTCCAGGTCACGCCGCCATCGTCGCTGTAGGATGCCCAGCGTTTCCGCGGATTCCCGCCAGAGTATCGGGTTCGCGGCGCCCAATGCCGACGCGAGTTGTAATAGATCTGCCCGTTCGAGAGTTCGGCCATCGTTGCTTCGCCGGTGCCATTTTCCGGGAATGGCTCGCTGGTGAGCCAGGTCTTCCCGCCATCGTCACTGTAGATCGCGCTGGTGTAGTGCGTCGGCCATTCGCTGCGGCCGTTCGCCTTACCGTAGTAGCGGGTCGGGCGGATCAGGCGGCCCTTGTGCTTGCCGTGTCGCAGCGTGATGCCGTGTTCGTTCATATGCATCTCGGGCTTGTTGCCCTTGCTGTCCGGTTTGATCTCCACCTGTGCCTCGGACCAGCTCTTGCCGTGATCCTCGCTCTTGTAGACCGTGTCTGCCGACGGCGGGTGACCCTGGCTAACGAAAGCGAAGGCCACGCCGTTGGACTCATTGACGGTAACCCCGCCACCCATGAACCCCTTGCCGACCGAAATCTCGTTGCCCCAGCTCTCGCCACCGTCTTCACTCCGGCGTAGCTTGACGCCGTCCCAGACGGCCAACACCGTGCCGTCGACCGCGACGGTCACGTTGGGGAATCTGCCGCCCTTGAATACCTGCTGCACGTCGAGCGTCGGCTCGCCCATGAATGGAGCCACGTCGCCCTCGAACGGATGTCCGGCCTTTTCGTCGGCCGCAACCATCACGCTGCCGGCCGTCAATAGACTTAGCACTGTAAGTGCGATCCTTCGCTTGAACATGTGTCATTCCCTAATCTGATTGGTGTGGTTGGTGTGGTTCTTCCCGCTTCGAGTCCACAAGTGATAGTAGCGTATCTGCATCGGCACAACAACGGCACAACCCCGCATAAAAACGCACCAATTCCGACTTGGGGGGGCGCAGAATCTGATGCCAAACGCCAGAATCGGTTGACGATAACGGGCGACGATTACGGGTTACAAGAAGCGTTGCTCCTGATTTGACTTCGTAAACATACCCGTTTCTGTGACCCCCACGACCTTGTGTCGTGGGTGAAAGAGCTTAACAGCCAACCCCACACAGTTACGCCACCTCCTTTTTCCGTTCTGCCGCCCGCTAGCGGGCGGCAGAACGGAAAAAAAGAGGGCTATATGTTTCGCTATTCTGGCGGTTAAGCTCTTTCACCAGCCGGGCAAGCCGGCTGGGGTCAACGTTACGAAGTCAACTTAGGTTGGAAAAGAGAAGAGCTAACGCCTAGCAACTCCACCAGCTTGCCTGGTCTTTTATACACAAAGCACGCCGCAGACCCCCGCGAGCTTGCTCGCGGGTGAACGAGCTTAATGGCCAGAGACGTTAACCCAACCCCTTCCCTTTTCCCCGGCTCGCCGCTGCGCGGCGAGCCGGGGAAAAGGGTGTGTGTGGCGCGGCGTGGCTGGCTGCTAAGCTTACGCGCCTGCCGGCAAGCCGGCAGGGGGCGGGGAGACATGGCAATGTATGTAAGCAGAAATATGGTAACAGCCGTTGCGGGCGTGGTGCTTGCTTTGCTCTGCGTCACGGCAAGGGCTGAAGAGAAGACGGCGCCCAACGCCAAGGCGATCACGTCGCTGGACGCGAAGTCGTTTGTTGCGAGAGCATAGGGACACACAATTAGTGCGAAATGCATGCGGGATCGGCTGGTTGGGGGCTGAGTTTCTTTTGGAGGGCGTGGCGCGGGGCCAGGAAGGCACGCATCGGGACGGATCTGCCGCGATATGCGGTTCAGGATCGTGTTTCGGATGAAATCCGGCTGGGGATTGGCACAATCCACCTGTCGGGGTTGCTTTGGTTATGAGGTCGGTCTGCTCAGCAGGTCGCCGGAGGCGTGATGACCTCGAGGCGCAGGCGACGCACGGTGTACAGGTCGCCCCACTGGCAACCTGCCATCGATCGCGCACCGCTCTTTCGCTTCGGGCTGAACCGTTGTCGATGCCGCTCGAAGACATCTTCGACATAGGCCTTGCTGCCAAGGACTGCACCGTCGCTGAAGTAGCGTACACGACAGCGCAGCACCTCGGCTGCCCTTGATCCGCACGGGCACTTGCCCCCATAGAACCACGCGAACCCTCACGATGCGCCGTTTCAAAAGAAGCATCAAAAGGGACGGGGACGGTCTTGTCTCAAAACAAACTAAAAATCACCGTTGACCTTTTCCTGGTACTCTGTCCCTTAGCGGCTCCCTTAGCGGCTCGGCGCAGTCGTCCCCATACCATCGCCAACCGCGCCATCATCGAAGTGGTGTTCGAAGGGGATATCGAGCGCTGTGTCTTTGGTTCGACCCCGGCCATGCGGGAGGGGCAGGGGGGGGGAGGTTAAGCGGCTGGGGTGAGCGAACTCGAGGGTCCCGGAACGGATAAATTCGTTGGAGTTGACGGCAAAGTTGACGAAATCGTTAGAACGGTGAAGTTCTCGAGGCAGTTCTCGATATAGGAAAACGGACTGATATGGAACCTATACCGTAAACTTTGCCGTGAACTGGCTCGAAACTAACTATTTCGTCAACTTTGCCGAGAACTATATCGAGGAATTGACTGCCTGGAACGTCGCGGACCGGCCTCAGACCCTTTTCGGATAAGGTCTAGCTAGCGTCTGAATGACCACTTGACTGGGTGACGGCGCTGAGGCCGGGGCGACACCTTCCGCCCTTCGGGGCGCGGCCTCGGTTGCGGACCGTGCTTCGCTCCCGCTGTGCGGGATTGCAACGCAGGCCAGGCGCAACTGGGCTACAGGGGCCCCATCCTGCATTGCTCTGGCGCTCACGACGGAGGTGTCAGCGAGAGATATTCAGCTCTTCTCGGAACAAAATGCGCAGCAGAACCGTCCTCTCATAGGAGCAGATAACTGTCTCGCGTACGTACCCTAGACGGGGGCGTGGAAATTTCCCGGAGAATATATGTCCAGAGAACTGATCCTCATGCATAGTGGTTGATATGGAAGACATCACGCACAACAGAATACTCGCTATGTTGGAGCCGGAGCGCAGGAAGCAGCTGGCGCTTGCCCGATCGATTCTGCGGGATGCGCAGCTGGCTGAGGATGTCCACCAGGATATGCTGATGAAGGTATGCCAGAATGTGGCGACTTTCGACGGTCCCCGCCACCTGCGCGACTGGTCCTGGAAGGTGCTCAGAAACCGGTGCTACGAGGTGATTCGGCAGAGCAAATACCGTCCCGTTCTTTTGGATCCCTCTGTTCTCGAGCTGGTGGATGATGAGCTGGAGAGTCGTGACTCTGAGGAGGTCGAGCGGCGAGCGGCGGCGCTGAAGAGCTGTCTGGAAGGGCTGACCGCCAATGCCAGCGGAGAACGGTGCAAAACTGCTGGGCACCAGAAGAGTGGTATG
>JABGQM010000051.1 GCA_018648805.1 Verrucomicrobiota bacterium | reverse complement strand
ATGAGCTCGGTTGTTGATAATCAACCACTTACGAAAGCACTGTGCCTGCTAACGGGGCCTTATGGGATGCTACTGATTCAAAGATAACGTTTACGGCCGTGGCGGGTCAGAACTACTGGGTAATCGCGAACTCATTCGAAGCGGCCACGGGTGTCTACAACCTGATGGTCAGCCAGGGCGCTCTAACTGAAGTGCCGGTCAACTTCGCATTGTCGGCGGCCAACCCCCTGACGGATGCTCTCGCAGAGGTGGAGAAGCCTGCGACGAAGTAGGGCTATAGGCACGCCTTGCAGAGGCAGATGGACTCGTGCAGAGGCACTGGGTACGCCAAGGGGAGTAATCCTGCGAGGTGTTCGCGGTGCCTTGGCGCGAGTCCTCTTTTTTGGGCGCGCTGCGCTGCGACGTGAGGCGGGCTACTTCGGGCCAAGCAGTTGGTCCAGGTTATCGAACGGATTGGCGACGGGTGGTGCGGCTTCGCCGAAGGTGACCGACTTGGAGCTGGTGGCATTGCCGGCGTGGGATTCGTGCTCGTTATCGTGGCAGTAGAGGCAGAGCAGCATCCAGTTACTGCCATCGTTCGGGTTGTTGTGGTAGTCGTGATCAATGTGGTGCACGGTGAGCTCACGCAGACGCTTCCCGATGAATTCCCGACCACAGCTAGCACAGACATGCGGATATAGTTTCAACGCACGGGCACGGTAGCCGGTTTGGCGCTTGTGCTGATCGCTGCGTAGCTCTCTCTGAAGCTGGGCCTTCCGCTCGGCTGCGATTTCTGATGATGTCTTCTTCATGGGGGCATTATGCCCCATGGGCGCGGGAAGGGGGAGGGAATTCACCACAGAGAGTACAAAGATCACAGAGAGGGAGGGTACTCGAGCTCTGTGACTCGTCGTCTGGGAGGGAGGTCTCGCGCAAAGGCGCAAAGAGCGCCAAGGGGGACGCGGGTCCTGCGGCTCGTCGTCTGGGGGGGTAACCACGGAAGGCACGGATCACACGGAAAGAGGATGAGGGAACATTCCCAATCGTCCACCGTTCTCGTCGCCCGCTATCGTCAACCGCAATGGCAGGAGAATGGGGGATGAGAGGGGATGGGAACAATCGAACAATCGAACATTCGAACATTCGAACATTCGAACTACGAACGGGGGAGGGAGAAAGGGGAACATTCGAGCAGCCGAACTAGCTTCGCAAGGTGATGAATTGGTGAGATTTCAACGCCCAACAACCAACAGCCAACGCCCAACGTCCAAGTTGAGATTCCTCTTCGTTGGGCGTTGGTTGTTGGATGTTGGTTGTTGGGCGTTCGATTCAGTCAGACGATTCCGGAAAGTGTAGACCTTCCTGCATACTTGCGTGTAGGAGTACGCAGATACGGGGCAGCGGGTGGCTACGGCATGGAATGTATGGATTTTTTGTAGGTGGGGAGCGGGGTGAAGCGGGGGGCTAGAGCGGGGCTGAGGTGGATCTGGATGGGGTGACGGTCGGGGACAATGAGGGCGTGGGTGTTGGGGACGTGAGCGAGGATGGTTGGGGCCCCGTCGAGGCCGACGACGAAGAGGGCGGTAGAGAGGGCGTCGGCGGCCACGGCCGTGGGCGCCAGGATGGTGACAGCGGCGATGCCCTGCACGGGGCGGCCGTTGCGGGGATCCATGATGTGGGCGTAGCGGGTGCCGTCGAGCTCCACAAACTTCTCATAGTTACCGGAGGTGGCGACGGCGTAGCCATTCGGCAGGTCAATGGTGCCCAGCAGCTCGGAACGATTAAACGGATTGCGCACGCCAACGCGCCAGGGACGCGAGGGCTCGGGTCGGCCGAGGGCGCGCATGTTGCCGCCGAGGTTGATGAGCAGGTTGTGCTGTCCGGTGCGCTGCAGAAGGTCGAACGCACGATCAACAGCATACCCTTTGGCGATTCCTCCCAGATCGATCTGCATGCCGGCCTGGGCCAGGCCTGCCGATCCCCCGCCCTGCTCCACGGACTGGTAGTTGACAAGGGGCAGCGTGGCGGCCACGGCGACGGGATCGGGCAGTGCGGTGGGTGGCTGGCCGTTGCGGAAGCCCCAGAGCTGCATGAGGGGCAGGACGGTGACATCGAAGGCGCCGCCGCTGAGGTCGCTGAACCGGGTGGCAAGGGCGAGCATGGCGGTGGTGTCGGGTGAGACGGGGATCGGGTCCTGGCCGGCAGCGGCGTTAAGGCGCGAGATATCGCTGCTGGCGATGTAGGTGCTGAGCGACTGGTTGAGCGCTTCAAAGGTGTCGCGCGTGAGGGTGGCATTCGCGGGCAGGGAGGCGGCGGTCGGGGCGGAGACGGTGAGTGAGGCGAAGGTGCCCATGGTGGTCCATTGGCGGGTGACGGGTGTGGCGGGGCGGCGGCAGGAGAGAGTGAGGGAGAGGAGGAGAGGGAGAACAATCGAACAGCCGAACAGCCGAACAGCCGAACTACGAACGGGGGACTGGGAGTGCGGCCGAGCCTGCAAGACTGTTTGCGACATCTCAGCTAACAGGTCGTCTCTCCCCTTCGCCCGTTCCCCTGCTCCACTCTTCCCTAGTTCGTAGTTCGGCTGTTCGGCTGTTCGAATGTTCGGCTGTTCCCCTGTTCGATTGTTCATCGCGGCTCCTGAGCCGCGATAAAGGCTTGGTAGCCGTTGTGGGTTTGGGGGGATGGGTAGCGGGTGTGGAGTTGGTTGAAGGCACGACGGCTGCGGCGGGGGTCGCCGCGTTCGGCGAGGACGAGGGTGGCGCCGGCGAGGAAGTTGGCATAGGAGGTGTGGAGGGTGGGGTCGTCGTAACGGCGCAGGGCATCTTCGTAGGCGCGCACGACGCGCGGCAGGAGGCGGTTATCGGTCTGCATAATGAGCTGACCGTCGCGTTCCCAGCGGTGGCGCCCCCAGAGAAAGAGCTCGGCCATGCTTTGGTAGATCATACGGCTACAGGGGAGGTAGCCCTCATCGCCGGCGACCTGCAGGCCCTGGTAGGCCCAGTAGACGGCGTGTGACTGGGGCACGCGCCAGTCGAGGGGGCCGTAGAGGGCATCCACGACTTGCATGCGCTCAAGGTCCAGGCCGAGGGCTTTATGGATACGGGTGACGCGCGCGGGATCGGCGGCGAGGGCGGCATAGTTAGCGCGGCCAGTGAGGCCGAGCTGGGCCGTAACGATCTGGCTCCACTGCTGCTTGTAGTAGGCATGCAGACGGTCGGAATCGCTGCCAAGCTTGTGCTGGTAGATCCAGCCCAGCTCCTGATAGATACGCGGATCGGAGGGGTTGTAGCGCAGGCCCTCGTCACGCAGGAGGCGGATGCCCTGCTGCACCCAGCGCCAGCGGTCTTCGGGCATGGGCATCATGACGCTGACGTTGTAAGCCATGTTCCAGGCGTGGAAGGCCCAGATATCCGTCGTGCGTGGTTCGAGTTTGGTGATCCAGTCGGCGAGCTGGACGAGTTCGAGGTAGCGTTCTTCATCCTGCAGGTAGGAGGCGCGCAGCCAGAGGGTGTCGGCGATGACGCCGCGGAAGCCGCCCAGGACGACGGTGGTGAAGACGACGACGGGGGAGGCGCCGGTAAGCGGGACGGCTTCAGGCAGGGCGCGGCGGCGCTCTTTGAGGAGGGGGCGATGGAAGGTACCGGCGACGAGCAGGAGCAGCACGGCGGCAGTCAGGATGGGAACACCGGTTGTATGGCGGAAGGGCTTCATACGTTAAAGAGGGAAGGAACCACGGATGACACGGATGAACACGGATGGGGCTGGGGAACAATCGAACAGCCGAACAGCCGAACTACGAAATGGGGATGGGAGGGACTCGGACGATGGGAGGGAGGGAGATGGGATGCTACCACGGAAAGCACGGAAGACACGGAAAGGGATTGGGGGTTGGGGGGGATGGGGAACAATCGAACAGCCGAACAGCCGAACAAACGAACTACGAAGGGGGGAGGGACTCCGATGATGGGATGTGGGGGTGGTTTTCATGGGTTATACGGGGAGGGCTATTTCGCGGCGTTTGAGCATGAGGCAGCCAAGGGCGCAGAGGAGGCCGCTGTAGCAAAAGATAAGGATGCCGGCACAGTCGTGGACTTCGGTCCAGGGAATGGTTTCGCCGGCGGCGAGGCGTCCGTTGATGCGGTAGCGCAGGGCGGGCGCCATGGCGAAGCGCAGGCCGACAGCGAGGTGTTCGCCAACGGTTTCGGTCCAGGTGACGTGGGTGACGTCGTCGTGATGGTGGTGCTCGTGTGCGTGGCTGCGTTCGGGGGCCGAGGAGAAGACAAAGAACTGGGCAAAGAGGGTGGCGAGGACGAGGGCGCTAGCCGTGAACATGGCGACGGGGAAGGTAAAGATGGTACCGACGGTGAGGCCGAGGGCGGCCAGAAGGGCGACCTGGCAGAACATGAGCAGCAGGGCGCGCATGAGGTTGCCGGCGAAGGTGCCGCAGGGAAAGAGCAGCACCACATCGTGCCGCGGATGGAAGGTAACATGTTGGGGGGTCCCCTCCCCTGCTGGCTGCAGGTGGAAGATAAGATCGAGCGCGGTGGTGGAGCGAAGGGCGGCGAGCGGGATGTCGAGTTGGTTGACCCCATCCATGCTGGCGATGCAATCGGTCTCAAAAAGCGTAGCGCCATCGGGGGTGCGCACGGTCCACCGGCCCGTGACCGGGGGCAGATCGCGCAGGTGAGCCACAAAACGGTAGCGCAGCGTAGCGACGCCCTGCGCCGACACGGCGGCGGGGCACGCGAGCAGCCAGTGGGCGGCGCCATCCTGGCTGCCAACGCGGGTGGCGCTGACGGCTTGGCGGGCCACGAGGATGCGATCGCGCAGAGCGCGGCCGTCGGGACTGTCGGGGTGGCTGCGCCCCCGGGCGATGTGGCCGGCCACGCCGAGAAAGAGGCCGGCCACGAGGAGGAGCAACATGGCAACACTGATGATGCCGAGCCACTTGCCGAGCCAGAGCTCGATGGTGCGCACGGGCTTGACGACGACGAGATGGATGCGGCGATTCTCGATTTCGATAGAGAGGGAGCCACAGGCGAGCCAGAGCGTGGCGATGCCGAGGACGACCCCCACGCTGCCCATGGCGTAGGAGAGCAGCATTTGCAGACGGCCCGCGGCGGTGCCGTCGCCCTTGATGGTGAGGGCAAAGCCGGCCAGGAGCGCGAGCAGCAGGAAGAAAAGAGAGATGACAAAGCGCGAGCGTATGGCCTGCCGTATCGTGAGACCGGCGATTCCTAGAATGCGATTGCGCATGCGATCGGTTCCTTATTGCTTAAGAAAGGGGGCCATATGCGGGCCGGCGGCGTTGGCGGGTGACGGATCCTCCGCGGCTTCATTCACCACGCGCACGAAAAACTCTTCGAGATTCATGGTGGGCCGCGAGAGCTCAGGTTCGCAGGCCAGCTGTTCGCGCAGCACAGCGAGGAGGCGCTTGGTGGCGGCGGCATCCAGGGCGGGCAGATCAAGGGTCATGCGCTCGGGGGTCGCGAGGAGGTCCTGCAGGGCCCCGGCGGCGCGGGGGCGGCCGTTGTACATGATCACGACACGGTCGCAGATGTGCTCCACATCGGCCAGAAGGTGCGAGGTAAGGAGGATGGTGGTGCCCTGATCGGCGAGGGCGCGCAGGAGCTCTTTGACCTGGCGGCAGCCCATGGGGTCGAGCCCGGAGGTGGGCTCATCCAGAATAAGGAGTTCGGGGGCATTGAGCAGGGCTTGGGCGAGGCCGAGGCGACGGGCCATGCCTTTGGAGAATTCGCCTACGGCGCGGTCGGCGGCGGATTCGAGGCCGGTCATGGCGAGGAGTTCCTCGGTACGGCGGCGGCGTTCAGCGGCGGGCAGATCGAATAGGCGGCCGTAGAAAGAGAGGGTTTCGCGCGGGGTGAGGTAGCGATAGAGGTAGGAGGCTTCGGGAAGGTAGCCGATGCGTTTGCGCACGGCCACATCGGAGGGGCGCCCGCCGAGGATGCTGATGCTGCCTTCGGTGGGATGGAGCAGCCCGAGCAGCATCTTGATGGTGGTGCTTTTGCCGGAGCCGTTGGGTCCGAGCAAGCCGAAGATTTCGCCGCGGCGAATCGAGAGGTCGAGCCCATCGACGGCAGTGACGGTGGGGCGGCGCCAGAAGTCGCGGAAGATCTTGGTTAGCTTGACGACGTCGAGGATGGTGTTGTTTTCAGTCATAACAGAGCTCAGGGAGGGTTAGCGACCACGGAAAACACGGATGGCACGGAAAGGGAGAGAGAGGGAGGGAGGGACTCGGGTTCTGCTGGGGAGGTCTCGCGCAAAGGCGCCAAGAACGCCAAGGGGGACTCGGGTTCTGTGGAAGAATTGAACCACGGATGGGAATGGATGGGGACTCGGGTTCGGGGAGGGATTGATTAACCGCGAAAGAGCGCAGGGAACGCAAAGAAAGAGGGATAGAAAGGGGGGGATGAGGGGGGCGCTGCGCGCCCGTTCTTGGGCATGACGGTAAGCGCCTCCAACGACTCTCGGTTTATCCATAACGATGTAATCAGTCATTTAGTCCCATGCCCATCAATGCAACCTACCCACATCTGCAATCCTGCCCCACCCCGTCACAATCATTCTATCACCCAGCAGACGACGAGTCTCCTCCCCTTGGCGGTCTTTGCGTCTTTGCGCGAGACCCTCCCCCCAGAAGCCGAGTCCCATCCCGCTTCTTTCCTGTTGCTGCGGTCCGCTCGGGGAGCGGCCGCCACTAAACCGGTGGCGAACACTATACATCTTTTTGGCGGAACACTACGAGGCCGAGGCAGAGTAGAGCGGCGGCATAGACAAGGGCATACAGGGTGGCCAGGCCGACATAGCCACCGCTGACGCGGCCACCGGCGTTGAGCTGATCACACACCCAGAAATGCTGCCAGTTGGGCAGCACGGAGTAGAGCAAGCGGGCCCACAGGGAGGCGGCGGCATGGCGCCCGAAAAGGTAGTCGCTCATCATCCCGAGCGTGAAGACGGCGCTGCAGGTGGCGAGGGTGGGCACGGTGCCGAGGACGGTAGAGAGGGCCATGGCGAGGGCGGACATGAGGACGAGGGCCATGGTGACGAGCAGGCTGACGGGCACAAGGCGCCAGTCGAGACGGCTGGCAAAGGGCGCCCACGTGCCACTGCGTTCGAAGCAGGCGGCCACCAGGATGCAGGTGATGAGACCGGCCAGGAGGGCGGTGATGGTGATGGAGCCAAAGGGGCGCCGGCGGCGGTAGTTGACGATGGCGCCGGCGATGCAGGCCAGAAGGATAGTGAGAAGCAGGAGCGTGCCGGTTTGAGCATCGGTGACATAGCCGACCATGCCGTCCCGGGTAACGAATCTCTCGGCGATGCGTTCGGCGAGCAGTGTGGTGAGGCCGGCACAGAGCGAGAAGACGGCCACGACGCCGACAACGCCGATGAACTTGGCGAGAAAAAGAAGGTCGCGACTGACGGGTTTGCTGAGTACGGCCGCGGCGGTGCCGCGGCGGATCTCACGTGAGAGCGCGGTGGTGGCGGCGTAGCCGGCCACGAAGATGCCGAAGACGGCATGCAAAGCAAAGGCGCTGTCCCGTACGAGTTTCCCGTCTTCGCCGAAGCGGTGCAGGATAAGGAACGGAAGCAGCGCCGTCAGGGTGACTGAGACGAGGACCAGGAGCAGGCAGACGGGCTGACGCAGGACTTCCAATGCGGTGAGTCCTGCGAGAGCCACGGTCTGTCTGAACCGGGACATTTAGCCTTCTTCGCCTGCGTCCTGCTGCTGCTGATCCATGTCCTGCATGGCTTCGCGGCGGCTGAGCTTGATGCGGCCACGGTCATCGATACCGATGCACTTGACCCACATCTGGTCGCCGACCTTGCAGATATCATCGACGCTGTTGACACGGCAGTCAGCCAGCTCGCTGATATGGACGAGACCGTCGGTCCCGGGGAAGATTTCGACGAAGGCGCCGAACTCTTTGACGCCGGAAACACGGCCATCGTAGATGCGGTCGATCTCGGGTTCGGCGGTGACCATCTCCACTTCGCGAACGGTCTGTTCCAAGACGTCGGCATTGGTGGCGAAGATGCTAACGGTGCCATCCTCTTCGATGTCGATCTGGGCGCCGGTCATCTCGGTGATACGGCGGATGTTCTTGCCACCCGGTCCGATCAGCTCACCGATCTTATCGACCGGGATGGTGACCTGCGAGATACGCGGGGCGTGCTCGCTCATATCTTCACGCGGGGCGGGAATAACGCTCTCCATGAAGTCGATCAGTTCGAGGCGGGTTTTGCGGGCCAGCTCGAAGGCGCCTTCGACGAGATCCCAGGCCAGGCCGGGAATCTTCATGTCGACCTGGAAGCCGGTGATACCTTCACGGGTACCGGCCACCTTGAAGTCCATGTCGCCGCAGTGATCCTCGGAGCCGATGATATCGGTCACGAGCTCAGACTTGGTGCCATCGGTGAAGAGTCCGACGGAGATACCGGCCACGGGCCGCTTGATCGGCACACCGGCATCCATGAGGGCCAAGGTGCCTACGCAGACACTAGCCATCGAGGAGGAACCGTTGGAGCCCATGATATCCGAGACGAGGCGGACGGTATAGGGGTAGTCATCCGGCAGCACGGGGCGCAGGGACTTTTCAGCCAAGGCGCCGTGCCCGATTTCGCGCCGTCCGGTGAAGCCGAGGCGACCTGCCTCGCCCACGCTGTAGGGCGGGAAGTTGTAGTGGACCATGAAGTTCTTGGAATCGACGCCGCCGGTGACGGCATCCATGCGCTGAATATCGGACTTCGTGCCGAGGGTAAGAATACCCAGAGCCTGCGTTTCACCGCGGGCGAAGAGGGCCGAGCCGTGGGTGCGGGGCAGAAGGGAGACTTCGGCATCCAGCTCGCGTAGCTGCGCGAAGGCGCGACCATCCATACGCTTGCCCTGGTTGAGGGCCAGATCGCGCACGGTCTCGATTTCGAAGTCGTCAAAGGTGGAGCGGTACTCCTCCTTGGTCATGGCTTCGAACTTCTCTTCCATCTTGGTTTTGAGCTCGTCCTTGACGGCGTGGACCTTGTCCTGCCGCTCGAGCTTATCGGCGATAGCGAGGGCTTCGAGGAGGGCGGTGCCGGCGAGCTCGCGGGCGGCGATGAGCAGCTCGGTTTCGCTGGATGCTTCTTCGATGACCTTCGCGGGCAAGCCGAGCTTGCTGCGCAGCTCAAGCTGGGCGGCGATGATCTTGTCACAGACTTCCTGGCCGAAGCGCATGGCGGCGACGATGTCGGCTTCGCTGACTTCCTGGCCATCGCCTTCGATCATCATGGGGACGTCTTGCTTACCGCAGTAGACGAGGTCGAAGTCGCTCTTCTCGCGTTCATCATGGGTGGGGTTGATGACGAACTCGCCATCGACACGGCAGACGCGCACGCCGGCTATGGGTCCCATGAAAGGAATCTCAGACAGGGTCAGCGAGGCGCTTGAGGCGACGATGCTGAGCATATCGGAGTCGTTGATGCCGTCGGCGGAGAGCAGCATGTTGTTGATCTGTACGTCGTTGTGGTAGCCCTTGGGGAAGAGCGGACGGATGGGACGGTCGGTGACGCGTGAGGTGAGAATTTCCTTCTCAGCGGGACGCGTTTCGCGCTTGAAGAATCCGCCCGGAAAACGACCGGCGGCGTAGAATTTCTCACGGTATTCGACTTGGAGCGGGAAGTAATCGATCCCTTCACGGGGGCTGCTGCTGCAGGTGACGGCCGAGAACAGGATGGTGTCGGCCAGACGAACGGTAACCGCACCGGCGGCCTGGTGGGCCATGCGGCCGGTTTCGATGGTCAGGATTTTGCCTCGGCCGAGATCGACAGAGACGGATTGGATGTTACTCATGGGTTCCTTTCTTGCGTGGCCCCTATGGCCACCATATGCGAAGCTCGTAAGTACGAAAGAGACCACTCTTGCGCACTGTATACAGGTGTTGGGTGCCCCCGCCGAAGCGGGGTACAGGCGTGCGGTAGTAAGAAACTACCGGCGGATACCCAGCTCCTTGATGAGCGACTGGTACCGATCACTATCCCGTGATTTCAGATAATCCAACAGGCGTCTACGCTGACTGACCATTTTGATCAGTCCGTAACGCGAGCTGTGATCCTTCTTATGCGTCTTCAAGTGCTCAGTGAGCAACGAGATTTTGCTGGTCAGAACTGCAGCTTGGACGTCTGAAGACCCGGTGTCACCCTCGTGACGTTGGTACTTTTCCTGGATAGCGGCTTTGTCGATCTGGCTCATACGCCGAACTTCTTCCTATTCACTTTTCTTTACTGTTTTCTTCTATCGGGGACGGACTATAGTACGCCGGTGCATCGGCTGTAAAGGCATTCTTTGCGCCTTTTTTTTCAGCAGTGGAAAGCCTATCACACGGAGGCCTGACAGGCCAGTTGAATGTCTGCGGCAATCTGCTTCTTAAGGGCTTCCAGGTTGGTGAAGCGGCGGTCGCCGCGCAGGCGTTTCAGGAAGCTCACTTCGATATCGCGGCCATACAGGTCGGCATTGAGGCCGGGCACATGCAGTTCGAGTTCAAGGTCCTGATCGTGGGTGGCATCGAAGGAGGGCCGGCGGCCGTAGTAGAGCACAGCGCGGTGGCGGGTGCGGCCAATGAGGGCCTCCACGACATAGATGCCGGTGGCGGGCAGAACTTCGTTGTGCGGATCAAGGTTGGCCGTGGGGAAGCCGAGTTGGCGCCCGATGCGACGGCCGCTCTTGACGGTGCCGAGGATGCTGAAGGGACGTCCGAGGAGGGTCGCGGCGGCATCCAGGTCGCCGGCGGTGACCGCGGCGCGCAGGCGGGTGCTGGAGACGGGGTGGCCGCCGCGCAGGACCGGGCGGGTGACCGAGACGGCAATATCAAGATCACGGCCGAGCTGGCGCAGGAGGCGGCCATCGCCGCGGCCGGCCTTGCCGAAGTGCCAGTTGTTGCCGACATGGATATCGGCCAGGCGGGGAATATCAGCTTTGAGGTCACGCACAAAGGTTTCGGGTTCGGTGGCGGCGAAGGCGCGGGTGAAGGGCAGCAGGATGACGCCTTCGACGCCGAGGCGGCGCAACAGCTCGAGGCGGTGACGATTGGAGGTGAGCAGGCGTGGCGCCTGGTGATGGCCGAGGACGCGCAGGGGGTGTTGGTCGAAGGTGAGCACCCAGGTGCGGCCGCCAAGCGTCTCGGCGGCGGCGAGGGCATTGCGGATCACCTTGAGATGGCCGAGATGCAGACCATCAAAGAATCCGGCGGCGAGCACAACCGGGCGTCGTTTGCGCCGCAGGGCGTGGGGATGGGTGACAGTAAGCATGATCAGGGCCGCGGGGCAGTGGAGGCAAAGCGCGCGAGGGGCAGGACGATCTTCTTCAGGGCGGCTTCATCCATCTCCATGATGGTATCAAAGGGGGTGGCATCTTCGAGGGAGAGTTGACCCGAAGCGGTACGGCGCAGGGCAGAGAGGTGGGCACCGCATTCGAGATCAGCGCCAACATCGGCACTGAGGGTACGGACGTAGGTGCCCTTGGTGCAGTCAACATGAAAGCTGATCTCGGGGAGGTCGAAGGCGGTGACATCGAAGCGGTAGATATGGATCAGGCGCGCTTCGCGCTCAATGGTTTGGCCTTTGCGCGCGCTCTTATAGAGGGGCACGCCCTTGACCTTGACGGCGGAGACCATGGGAGGGGTTTGCATCATATCGCCGACGTAGTGTTTCATGGCGGCGACGGCCTGTTCGCGCGTGACGCCGGAGTAGTCGCCTTCGCGAGTGACTTCGCCATCGGCATCCTGGGTATTGGTTTCGGCGCCGAGGGTCATGGTGCCGTCATAGCCTTTATCGCCCGTCATGAAGTAGCTGGAGAGCTTGGTGCCCTTCCCCAGCAGCAGGACGAGCAGGCCGGTGGCCTGGGGGTCAAGGGTGCCGCCATGGCCGACCTTGCGGATGGCGAAGTGCTTGCGGATGGCATGCACGATATCGTGCGAGGTGGGGCCGGCGGGTTTATCGACCAGCAGGATGCCATCCAAAGCGGAGGGTTCGCGCGGCGGTGCGGGGGTCTTGTAGCGTTGGCTGGGTGTCTTAAAGTTCGGGGTCGTCATGGGGCGGCTCCTCGTCTGCCACGGGCTCGGCTTCTCTGTCAGGATCGTACTGCGGAATGGTGAAGTCCTCCTCCATGGCCTGGAGCAGTCCGAGAACATGATCGCCCTGCTCGACAGAGGTATCCAGCTCGAAATCGAGGCAGGGGGTATACTTGAGCCTTATATGGCGTGCGATATGTTGCTGCAGTTCCTTGCGGTGGTGGCGGATCTTATCGAGGATGGTGCCGCGTTCGTGCTCATGACCGAGGATGGAGATCAGGACGCGCGCATTCCGCAGGTTGCGACTGGTGATGACATGCGTAATGGTCACGGCAGCGGTATCGACACGCTCTTCGGGGGCCAGCATCCTAAACAGGGCGGTTGAGAGCTCACGCTTGAGCAACTCATTGACACGGGTTATGCGATCGGCGGGCATGGGATTGGGAAGTGAGCAGTGAGCAGTGAGCAGTTGGCAGTGAGCAGTGAACAGTGAGCCGTTTGTGTTTAGAGGGTTTGTGCGACTTCGGTCAGTTCATAGAACTGCAGGCGGTCGCCTTCAACGTAGTCCATGGATTTATCGAGCCGGATACCGCATTCCTGGGCTTCACGCACTTCGGCGACTTCGTCCTGGAAATGCTTGAGTGATTCGATGCGGCCTTCGCTGAGCACTTCGTCGCCACGGAGAACGCGGGCGCGGTAGCTGGGCCGAATATTGCCCTTGGTGACGAGGCAGCCGGCGACCTTGGTGCGTCGGCCGACGACGAAGGCCTTACGGATTTCGGCTTCGCCGCGAACATCTTCATGGATCAGCGGTTTGAGCAGGCCGGTCATAGCGTCGCGCACTTCGTCAATCAGTTCATAGATGACCTGATGCAGGCGTACTTCGACACCTTCATGCTTGGCGGTGGAGTCGACGCCGGACTCCTTACCAACATGGAAGGCGAGGATGATGGCATTCGAGGCGCTGGCCAGCATCACATCATTGTCGGTGACGTTGCCGGTGCTGCTCAAGATGATATTGAGAATGACCTTGTCGCTCTGGATATCTTCGAGCGAGGTGGCGATGGCTTCGACCGAGCCCTGGGTATCGGCTTTGAGCACAACCTTGAGCTCCATCTTTTCGCCCTCTGCCATCTCGGTAAAGAGAGAATCGAGGGAGGTCTTGACGGGGGTATAGAGGCTCTCGTGGCGCAGCTTGGTGGCCTCTTCGGAGGCGAGGGTCCTGGCGGCTTTGTCGTTGGCGAAGACTTGGAAGCGATCGCCAGCACCGGGCACACCGGGCAGACCGAGGCATTTGATCGGCGTGGAGGGGCCGGCCGACTTGACCTTGGCGCCGTGATCGTTGATGAGGGCGCGCACCTTGCCGGAGTATTGGCCGCAGAGGATGACATCCCCCACGCTGAGTGTGCCACGCTTGATGAGCATATTGGCGGTGGGGCCCATGCCGGGCTCGAGCTGGGCTTCGATGACATAGCCTTCAGCGCGGCGGGTGGGATTGGCCTTGAGTTCGAGGACATCGGCCTGCAGGAGAATCATTTCGAGCAGGTGATCGATGCCGTCGCCGGTCTCGGCGCTGACGGGACAGCAGATCAGATCGCCGCCCCACTCTTCAGGGGCGAGTCCCTCGGCTTGCAGCTGCTGCAGCACGCGCTGCACATCGGCGGTGGGCATATCGATCTTATTGATGGCGACCATCATGGCAACGCCGGCGGCCTGAACATGCTTAATGGCTTCGCGGGTTTGCGGCATAATGCCGTCGTCGGCGGCGATAATGATGACGGCAACGTCGGTCAGGTTGGCGCCACGGGCACGCATGGCGGTGAAGGCGGCGTGGCCGGGGGTATCGAGGAAGGCAATTTTCTTGCCGCTGAGCTCGACGGTGTAGGCACCGATGTGCTGGGTGATGCCGCCCGATTCACCGGCAGCCACCTTGGCATTGCGGATCTGATCGAGCAGCGAGGTCTTGCCGTGGTCGACATGGCCGAGGAAGGTGACCACCGGAGGACGGGGCATCAGGTCTTCGGGCTGATCCTCATCTTCGGGGCGTTCTTCGAGCTTGCTCTCGATGCTGGGGCGACGGCCGCGTTTCTCAATTTGAACGGTGAATCCGTGTTTTTCTGCAATCTTGCGGATGATCTGCACATCAATGCTCTGATTGATGGCGGCCAGGATATTCATTTTCATCAGCTCGGCGATGATGATATTGGGCTTGAGGCTGAGCACTTCGGCAAGGTTTTTGACGATGATGGGGCCACGCAGGCGCAGCACATTGCCATCGACGACCTCGGCCAGCGGCAGTGAGCCGGAGACCGTATCGAGTTCGGGCGTGGGAGTAGGCGCGGCGGCGGGCTCAGCCGGACTCTCTTTGGCCTTGGCTTTGGCCTTGGCTTTGGACTTGGGCGAAGCAGTCGGGGCCGCTGGCGTGGCGGCCGGCGCGGCGACAGCTGGCGCGGCCGCGGGTGCGGGCTTGGCGGGTGCCTTGGCCGGCTTGGCGCCCTTGGCGCCCTTGGCATCGACCTTAGCGGCGGCAGCCTTGGCAGCGGCGGCCTTGGCGGCGGGATCGGGTTTGGGCGGCGGCGGAGCTTCGCCACGCAAGACGGCAAGCATGATGTCATCCACCATGGCGACCTGGTTCTTGGCTTCGACTCCCATCTCGTGCAACTTGGCCAGCACTTCCTTGCTGGTCACGCCGAGTTCTTTGGCTATCTGAAAGACTTTCATGCCTACTTTTCTTCCTCGTCAGACGGAGCCGCCTCGGCCTCATCTGCTTGTTCAGGTGCCGCATCCGCGGCCGGTTCCGCCACGGGGGCGGCGTCTACTTCTTCGGGTTCTTCTGTCGCGGGAGTCGCTTCGGCTTCCGCTTCAGGGGCCGTCTCAGGCGCCTCTGCCTCGGGTGCGTCCTCGACCTCCGGGGTCTCTGTCTCGGGTGTTTCCTCGGGCTCTGGGGCCTCCGGCGTTTCCTCGGTCTCCGTGGACTCGGCCTCTCGGGTCTCTGCCTCGGGTGCGGCCTCGGGTGCGGCCTCGATATCCGCTGCCTCGGTGGCGATGACGGGGGCGAGGCCGGATGCGGCGTCATGAATGGACTGGACGACCTCGGGCTCGAGGCCGGTGGTCTCTGCGATATCGGCAACATTGGCGGCGAGAATGCCGTCGACGGTGAGGAAACCAACGGTGGCAAGGGCGCGGGCGTTCTCGGGACCGATGCCTTCGACAGCGGCGAGGGCCTCGACGGCCTCGGCGAGCTGCTTCTCGAAGTCGGCTTCCTGTTCGTCCTTCTGGATATCGACCTTCATATTGAGCAGTTTGGCGGTGAGGCGAACGTTCTGGCCGCGCTTGCCGATGGCGAGCGAGAGCTGGTCGGCATCGGCCACGACATGGACAAGGCCGGGATCGGCTTCATCGATGGTAACCTTGGCAAGCTTGGCGGGCGAAAGGGCGTTGGCGACGTAGGTGCGGGTGTCATCGCTCCAGCGGATGATATCGATCTTTTCGCCAGAGAGTTCGCGCACGATGTTTTTGACGCGCATGCCGCGCATACCAACGCAGGCACCCACGGGATCGACCTTTTCGTCATGCGAGACGACGGCGATCTTGGTGCGGTAGCCCGGTTCGCGGGCGATGCCCTTGATCTCGACGATGCCATCGCCGATCTCGGAGACTTCGAGTTGGAACAGGGTGCGCACGAAACTGGGATGGCTACGCGAGAGAACGACGCCCGGGCCAGCGGAATCGCTGCGGACGTCGAGGACGTAGGCGCGGATGCGGTCACCGATCTGGTATTCCTCGGTGGGGACGCGTTCGTTGGCGGGCAGGAGGGCCTCGGCACGACCGAGGTCGATTACGATGTCGCTGCGCATGAACTGGCGTACGGAGCCGCTCACGATATCGCCGACGCGATCCTTATACTCGTCGTAGACGACCTCTTTTTCGGCGGCGCGGATACGCTGAATGATGGCCTGCTTGGCGGTCTGGGCGGCGATGCGGCCAAAGTCGCGCGGGGTGACTTCGACTTCGATGAATTCGCCCAGCTCAGCGGCGGGATTGATTTCGAGGGCCTCGGAGACGTGGACTTCCTCATCTTTATGGGTGACGTCTTCGACGACCAGCTTCTTGGCGAAGGCCTTGATATCGTAGCTTTTGCGGTCGATCGCAATCCGCACATCCCGGTTGCGCGCCAGATCTTTGCGGGTGGCCGACTGGAGCGCGTACTCGACAGCCTGGATCAGGACCTCGCGATCAAGACCGCGCTCCTTCTCCATATAGTTAAGAATAGCCTGTAATTCGTTATTCATGACCACCACTTCTCCGCCAAGACCGGCATCGGCCGGCTCACTATTCACAATTCACGGCTCCTATACATGCAAAAGAGCGGGGTAAAGCCCACTCTTCACGACACCACAATGTAAAGGGCAACCGATACTGTAGGCGGAGGCCTCTGAAGCGTCAAGTCCGTTGTCTGAATGATTGGCGATGGTTCAGGACGGGATGAGACTCGGGATCTGCAGGGGAGTTGTACCACGGATGTACACGGATGGGCACAGATGGGGACTCGGGTTCTGGGAGGGATTGATTAACCACGAAGGAACGCAAAGAACACAAAGAAAGAGGGGGATGGGTAGAGCCCTCGGCTTCTGCGACTCCACTTCTGCTCGTTGTAACAATCATTTCTTACCCATTCCCCTGCAGACGATGAGTCTTTCTTTGCGATCTCTGCGATCCATGCCTTCGGCTTGGCAAGCTTTCGCGGCAAATGTCTTGCAAACGACGAGTCCCATCCGTGTTCATCCGTGGTTCTTTGCCCATAGACGACGAGTGGTGGATCGGATTAGTTGAGGTGGAGGTGAGGGAGGATTTCGCGGGAGAGGACGGGATTGAGATCGAAGAGGACGAAGCCGCCGCCGCGGCTTTTCTGAATGGTTTCGAGTTGGAGGAGGACGGCGGGAACGCCGAGGCGGCTTTCGGCGGCGGTGACGCCGATGCCGGGAGAGAGGCGGCGGGGGTCTTTAAGGAGGGCGACCTGGCTTTTGACGAGTGCTTCGAAGGTGGACTGGTCGGCGCTGTAGTTCATGGGGACGACGAAGTCGATGAGGCCCTGATTGACCCAGGCGGGCCAGTCCTGGGCCACACTGTTGACGCAGCTGGGGTATTTGCCGTAGACGGCGGCGGAAAGGCGGATGGCGGGACGGGCCTGGCGGGCGAAGACGCTGACGTCACGGAGGAGGCGGGTGATCTGACTGCAGCGCCAGCGGGTGAAGACGCCACGGTCGGGGCCGCGGTAGACATCGGCGGGCCACTGCTTGATGCGGCGGCCGGCGTGGGTTTCGAAGCGGGTGCGGCAGCCGGGGCAGTAACAGGCGTGTGAGCCGGGGTAGCGGATGTAGTCGAGATGGATGCCGTCGAGGGGGTAGCGTTTGAGGGCTTCGCGCAGGGCATCTTTCTCGTAGCGGAGGTTATCGGGATGTGAGGGACAGAGCCAGGGCAGCGTGGCGCCGCTCTGGCTGCGTTGAAGGCGACCGGCGGAGCGGAGGCGGGTCATGAGGGCGTCGGGGGCGCCATCGAGATTCCAGCAGACTTTCCAGAGGTGGAGGGCGAGGCCCTGGGCATGGGCCGCGGCCACGGCGGCGCCGAGGGGGTCGCCATAGAGGGCGACCGCCTCGTCGACGGGAACGATCGCACTGGGGTAGAGGGCTTTGCCGGGCCAGAGGGCGTTGACGAAAAGGTCGGTGATGCCGTGGCGATCGAGTTCGCGCATGGACCGCGGCCAGTCGCCGGGATAGAGGCCGAGGCCGGAGTGATCCCATATGCCGCGCAGGGGCTGCGCGCCCACGCGAAAGGTGGCGGCATAGGCCTGCATGAGCTGCTGGTAGAGGGTGTCGGCGAGGGTGATGGCTTCGCGGTGGGCCTGGCGGCGCAGGAGGGCATCCAGCTGAGCGCGCGTTTTGCGGGCCGAGGCAAGGGTGGAGGCGATGCGGGCGGCGCTGCCGGTGCGGGGGGCGCGTGAGCGGATGATGCGTTCGGTTTCACTGTAGGAACGGAAGCAGCCGAGCGTTTCGGCGCGCTGGCGCGCGGCATGTGCGGCGGCGGGCCAGACGGAGGGCTCGAGGTGGCCGAGGAGGGCAACGAGGAGCTGTTGCTTGTTCCAGGTATCGCCATCATCGAGCAGGACGTGGCTCATCCAGAAGCCGGCGGGCGTTTGGACCCAGGCGGGGTCGCGGCGTTTGCCGGCGGCATCCTCCCACCAGGCAATGACCTGGCCTTTGCGCCAGCGTGGGGTGACGGGGCGGATGTTGCGTGAGCGTTGGTAGATGCCGGCGGGGGTGCCGGGGGGAGCGGCGGGGGTGAAGCGCATATGGGTCCAGCGGCGCGTGGTGGGGTCGACCTGATAGCGACCGAGTTTGACGCCCATGAGTTTGGCGAGGCGGTCGTCGGCGGAGTAGAAGACGATCAGGCGGCCGCCGCGTTTGACGAACTGTTCGAGGACCTTGAGTTCGGCGGCGGGGGGAGTGGGATTGTAGGTGAGGATGCCGACGCGGGTGTGACGCAGGGCGCGGGATGAGAGGGCATCGTCATCGACGAGGTCGTGGGCGATGCCGAGCTCGTTGAGCCAGCCGTCGATGCGGCGGGTGACGGAGGCGGCGTAGTTGCGTTCGGCAGTGTTGGGGGTGGAGGTGGTGCCGCGGATGAGGGTGATGGGGGCGGCGAGGGCGGGAGCGGGGCAGAGGGTAAGGAGGAAGAGGGAGAGGGAGAGGAAGAGGGAGCGGCCCAACGGGTGCGACGCGCTCCGGGGAGGGGGAGCGCTTCCTTGGCTGGAGTATGCTTCGCTTCGCTCGCATAATAGGCCTGCGGAAACGCTCCCCCTCCCCTCCGCTGAGGTTAGGGTGGACCGGAAGGGGGTTCCCCTGCCCTGCGCTGGGGTTAGGGTGGGATTGAAGGGGGTTCGCTTGGGTTGTGGGGGTACGACCATGGGGGGACTATGCATTAGGTTGCGGTGGGGTGGCAAATTGAATTGGTCACGACTCTCGCATTCCTTGAGTCCGGTCGTGTGTGAGTTGTTGTGAGTATGCAGATCGAAGCACTGGGAATCTGAACACCCAATATCCAACACTCAAATCCAACCGAACAAGTAGGGAGCCGCCTCCGGCGGCAAATCCCTTGGAAATTGGACATTCCTTGTTGGCTATTGGATATTGAATCGTCGCAACCCCTGAAAACTGTGGAAAGCCCTCAATTGAATCGGTGCCTTGACAGGGGCGGGGTGGATAGCGGAGGCTGCGGGGAAAAGGAACGGGCTATGGGGAGTCGGACCCTTGACAGATATGTGGCGGCTGATTTTCTGCTGACCTTTGTGATGGCGATTGTCTTCGTGACGTTTGCCACGTCGATCGGGGCGGTCTTTAAGTTGATGGACCTGATTGCGAGCGGGGTGCCCTGGCAGCCAATCGTCAAGATTTTCATTTACTCCATGCCGACCTCGATTGTGATGGCCGTGCCGCTGGGCTGCCTGGTGAGTTGTTTACTGGTTTTCGGGCGCCTCTCGGATGACGGCGAGGTGATGGCGATGCAGACGCTGGGGCTGAGCATGGCCACGGTGATGCGCAGCACGGTGCTGCTGGCGTGCGGGTTGGTGGTGCTGTCGCTCTGGATCAACCACGAGGTGGAGCCACTGGCGCACCTGGCGCGACGCGACCAGCAGGCCAAGCTGCGATCGGTGTCGCCACTGAACGTGATCGAGGAAGGACGTTTTTTCCGGGCACTCCCAGGCCTGAAGATGTATGTGGGGCACCGCAAGGATGAGCGGGTGCGGGACGTGCGGATTTATGACGGGCGTGATCCGGGGCTGGTGCGTGAGATTCATGCGCGGCGAGGACGCGTTTATGAGACGGGAGAGGGGAACAACCTGGCGCTGGACTTGGAGGAGGTGCGGGTGAGCCCCTTCTCAAAGGAGCTCCCCCATCCGGTCTACCTGGATTCCTGGTCGATGGAGATTGAACAGCTGGGCAAGACGAGAACGTACATGCCCGACGAGGAGGATGCGAGCTCAACCGATCTGTGGCACACGCTGCAGAACATGGAGACGGTTTATGCGGAATTGAACGCGAAGGATCTGCGTCTGCAACGCTCGTTTATTCTGTTTGAGATCAACCGGCGTTCGGCGATGGCGTTTTCGAGCCTGGCGCTGATCCTGGTGGGGATTCCGCTGGGGGTGCGCTCGCAGCGGAAATCGACGGGGATGGGTGTGGCCTTGAGCCTGGTGATCTTCCTGGTGTTCTACATGATGACGCTACTGGCGCAGTCGCTGGTGAAGGTGCCGGCGGCGCAGCCGCACCTGCTGATCTGGCTGCCGGTGATTGTGTTTGGGGTGCTGGGGATACGCCTCGTAAAGCGCAAGGGCTGATGGGTGCACACAGGCTGATTTGCGGCCGGTTCGGAAAGATGGCTATGGGAGCATTCAGCGACAGCATGGGCCGTATCGGGGGGTACCGGCGCTATTGGCAGACGGACCTGTTGGTGGCGGGTATGCTGGTGGCCATCAGCATTGGGTTGTCGCTGGGTGGCATCGATCTCACGATATCGCGCTGGTGCTTCGGGATGGGTGAGGCCGGCAGTTGGCCGGTATCCGACCGGGGGCCGTGGGCGATATGGTACTATCTGCCGGCGGTCATCATGAGCGTGGTGGTGGGGCTCTGCCTGGTGACCCTCGTGGGTACGGCGCTAAAGAAGGGCGCATCGCGCTACCCGCTCTACAGCCTGTTTGTGCTGCTGGCACTCTGGATCGGGTCGGCGTTGCTGGCGGAGGGGGTCCTCAAGATGAACTGGGGACGCCCGCGGCCGGTGCAGCTGAGCGAATTCGGGGGGTGGATGGCGTTTCAACCGGTGTGGCGGCCCGGTGCAGCGGGGCGGGGGCACGCCTTTCCATGCGGCCATAGCACGGCGGTTTTCTGTCTTTCGGCGTTCTACTTTCTGCTGCGCCGGAAGCGTCCTCGCAGAGCGGTTGCGGTGCTGGGGCTGGCGTTGACACTCGGCCTGGGGGTGGGCTTCACACGCGTACGCGGCGGGGGGCATTTTGCCTCGGACGTGGCGTGGGGGGCCGCGATTGTGTTTGCGGTGAACCTGGTGCTCTACTACATGGTGCTGAACATTCCGGCACGTGAGGATGGACTCTATGCGCCACTATCGCGCGGCCGCAAGCGGGGCGTTGTGGTGGGCCTCATCCTGGTGCCTCTGGTGGTGCAGTTGCTGGTCTTTGCAATGTCGCCGTTGCACGAGGAGATGCACAGCGAGTTCCCGCTGGACGCACCGGTTCAGCCGGGCGCGTTGCGGATCATGAGCGATGTCTGCCCTATATCGCTGCAACTGGTGGATGAAGGGCCGCTGTTGATCCATGCCGAGCTCGTGGGTTACGGGATGCCCGGGTCGGGTTTCGATGCACGACTGGGGTTCAAAGGCGAGGATGGTGTATTGACGGGCGACCTGCGGTGTCAGACCCAGGGGTGGGTGTTCAAACGCCGTGGCCGCATCATGATCCGCTTGCCTGTGGGAGACGTTCAGCGGGTGACGATCGATGCAGGTGAGCACGCCATATGGGTGGAGCCCGGCCGCGTGACGGGGAGTGCGGCGGTGGCGATGGTGGTGCAGGGCGGCACGTTGACGCTGCCACCTGGATGGGAAATGGTGCCGGTGCGAGAGGGACGTCCGGAGGCCGGGGTACGGATAAGGCCCCGGGAGGCAGACTGAGCAGGACCGTGTGGGTACGGGGTGTGAGGAAACAGGCGTGAAGGGATCCGTTGAGATGGATGGTGAGCGGGATCACAGGGGGTGGATGGCCCTGGGGCTCATTGCTGTGCTGACGGTGGTGCGGCTATGGGTATGCAGCCAGTTTGAGCTGATCGGCGACGAGGCCTACTACTGGCGTTGGTCCCGGCATCTTGACTGGTGTTACTACAGCAAGGGGCCGCTGGTGGCATGGACCATCTGGCTGGGCACGCAGATCTTTGGCGATACGGTCCTGGGTATTCGGTTCTTCAGTGTAGGCCTTGGATCGGGCACGTTGCTCCTGCTATACCGGCTGACGCGCCGGGTCTTCTCGCCGCGTGTGGCGTGGTGGACGCTGATCATGGCGGCTTGTACGCCGCTCTTTGTGATCGGCAGCCTGCTGATGACGATCGATCCTATCTTTATCTTCTTCTGGCTGGCCGCCGCGACGAGCTTCTGGCAAGCAAAGGACAGCGATCGGGTGGGTCCCTGGGTGCTGACCGGGGCCCTGGTTGGCATCGGAATGCTGGCCAAGTATACCAACGTGGCGTTGTTGCCGTCGTTCGCGCTGTTCCTGGCTTGGACGAAGCCGTATCGCGTGCACTTGCGGCGCCCGACCTTCTGGCTGATGTGTCTGGCGGCGCTACTGTTTCTGACACCGGTGTTGTGGTGGAACGCGCGGCACGAGTGGATCACGCTGGTCCATTTGCAGGAGCGCGGCGCGCTGGATCAGGCGTGGCGTTTTTCGGCATCGGAATTTCTGGAGTATCTGGGCGCACAAGTGGCGGTCTACACGCCCTTCTTTCTTGTCGGTATCTTGTTCAGCCTGATACACGGCGGCGTGCGCCGCCAGGCCCCGGTAGCCTACCGCTTCCTGGCCAGTCTGGTGCTGCCCCTGCTGGGTCTCTACACGCTGCTTGCCCTGAACGATGCAGGGGAGGCCAACTGGACGGCGCCGGCGATCATGAGCGGACTACCGTTGCTGGCAGCGGCGTGGCTTAGACTGGCGGACCGGCATCGCGGGGCCCGCGTGGTGGCCGCAGGTGCATTGCCACTGGCCGGGCTGGCGGCGCTGCTGATCCTGATCGCCCCGGCCGTGAGGATTCCCAAGGTGGACGGGCTGCTCTACCGGGTGCGGGGCTGGAAGGATCTGGCCACACAGGTCGAGCGCATCCAAAAGGAGGAGGCGTTGACGTTTGTGATCGGTGGTGACTACCAGTGCGCCAGCCTCATGACGTTCTATAGGGAGGGCCATCCGGACGCTTACATCCCCCATCGACCGGGCATTCAGAATCAGTACTCCTTCTGGCCGACCTACGGTCCGGAGCGGGCCGGTCAGGATGCGATCTATTTATCGCGCCATGACCGCGTGCCGGATGAACTGCGAACACAGTTCGGGCAGATCGAACCGGCGCGGAAAGTGTGGCGGCATTGGAAAGGCCGGCCAGTGAAACCGTATTACCTGTTTGCGTGCCGGGGGCTGCACCTCACGACGGAGTGATCGCGGTTACTTACGAGTATCCCCGGACCGGTTGACGACAACATCACACAGTCCCACTGCTCACCGCTCACGGCTTACTGCTCACGGCTCACTGCTCACGGCTCACTACTATTCAGTGGGGGCGATAAACATGCGGACCTGGCTGGGGTGCCGAACGAGGGAGCGGGCCTGATCGAGGGTGGCTTCGGCTTGGTCGTACAGGCCGAGGGTGAAGTAGGTCCGAGCAAGAGAAAGCCAGGGAAGGTAGTCCGAGCGTGCCCCGCGAACGGCAATGGTGGCGCTCTCGATGGCACGCGTGGCGATGCGGATACGCAGCTCCCGCGAGAGGCGCGCGTCCATGGTCCAATCGAGCATCATGGCGGTCACTTCGCCGAGGGCGTCGGAGTTGTGGGGCGCCAGGGCCTTGACCAACTCGGCTTCCTTGCAGGCGTTACTGACGGTGGCGGCGAGGTCGGCGCTGTTCTCAACATTGCGGGTCAAGCGCGCGAGGTAGTAGAACCGTGAAAAGGCGAGTTCGCCACGCAGGGCGCGTCCTTCCAGAATCATGAGCAGGCAGACCAGGGCGAGGGCCGTCACGGCCACCCCGCGCATGACGCGGCGGCGCGCGGTGCCGCGCAACCAGGGCCGGCGTGAGGTGCGCTGGGGACCGGTCATGTTGCGCAGGAGGGCATGCTGGGGCCGTGAGGTCCGCTGCCGCGGACGCTCGCGCAGGTGGATCGCCAGAATGCCCTGAGCCACCAGAAAGCAGAGCAACAGGGCGTTGGCGGGCTTGTGCAGGCTGTAGTCCACTATGCTGTGTAGACTGATCGTAAAGAGGCCGACGCCCACCCCGAGTACGTACAGCCGTGCGCGGGGGGAGAGCGCCTCAAAATGGCGCGCAACGTAGCGCAGGAACATCACGACGGCCGCGATGAAAGTGACCGTACCGAGCCATCCGCCTTCGGCCAGGAGCTGGGCCCAGTCGTTGTGGGCATGCAGCCAGCGGTCGGCAAGGTCCGGGCTCTGAACGAGGGTGTAGGCGTGGCGGAAAGCGCCGAAACCGACGCCGGTGAGGGGGGCCTTAAGGAAGAGCCGCAAGGTATCGGTGGTGGCGATGGTGCGGTAGTCGCCCATGGGATCATTGAAGATGATCGAAAACTCGGACAGGCGGCGGAAGACATCATCGCGGGCCAGCCAGAGCATGGCGACCACCACCATGGCGCTCACGCCGAAGATGGCCAGACGGGCCGGGGCACCCATGCTACGGCGTCGACTGACGATGATGGCGGCACTGGCGAGGCCGATCGAGAGACTGAGCATGCCGCCACGCGAGGCGGAGGCGCAGGAGGCCCCGCCGATCAGCACGACGGCAAAGGCGGCCAGGGCGATGCGGCTAGCGCTGCGGCTTGAGAGCCAGGCGACGCGTTCGCGCCAGCTGGGCCATGAGAGGATCTCGCTGATATGTTGTGAGGAGAGGAAGAGGCCCAGCACGACACCAAAGAGCATGTTCATATGGGCGGCGAAGTGGTTGCGATTGGTGAAGGGCCCAAAGATGCTGCCGCCGTAGCGGGGCTCATGGATCCAGAGAATCTCGTCGGCCCCCGAGAAGCGGTGCACCAGGGCCACGAGGGCCATGAAAAAACCTGAGATGGCCACGGCGGTGGCGATGGCGACCATATGACGCCAATGCCGGCAGGTATTGATAAGAACCAACAAAACGCCAACATAGGCCACCAGAAGCCAGACGCTGCGCCAGGTGGCGCCGGGCGAGAGGGACAAGGAGTAGCCCAGGGCGGCGGGACCCTCCCCCTCCCCCACCGCCATGCGGGCGAAGGCCAGGTTGGCAGAATCGGTTAGGGTGGCCGAGTAGGGGTTGGCCGCGGCGACGACGGCGCGCGGCAGGGGCACAAGCTGCAGGACGGTGATGGCGATGAGCAGCAGGAGCAGCAGCGAAAAGAGGGGGCGGTTGAATTCCGGCTGGGGCGACGCGGCCACGGCAAAAAGCCAGATGATGGAGGCGAGGCCGGCGATGGCGGAGATCACGAGATAGGCCCAGGGCTCGGCGCTCCCGAAGAGCCAGGGCGAGAGAATGACGGCGGCCACGGCCAGCCAGCGGGCTGTACCATGCAACACACGCTGGGTCTTGGATGTGCGCTGAGCATTCATAAGCGGTGATTAGGCCTTCATAGAAGCGGTATCAATGATCTTAAGCCGGTCGCGTTCGCTTCCCACCAGTTCGCTCTGTCGGGCATGGAGTCGGCGCACCAGTTTGCGGGCAGCCCGCAGGTGGCCCTGCCGTACCTCCAGCTCGGCTACATTGAGGCAGGCGCAGACGTCGTTGGGGGCGAGGCGCAGGGCCTCTCGAAAAGCGGCAGAGGACTCCTCGATCCTTTTTTGCCGGAGAAGCACAAGCCCGAGCGTATCCCAGGCGCTATGCACCTTGGGGTCCATCTCGATGGCGCGGCGGGCACAGGGCTCGGCCTCGGCCTGGCGTCCGGTATCGTTAAGCAGCCAGGCGAGGTTATTGAGGCTCTCGGCCGTGGGCTGTTGTTCGATGCTGATGCTGAGTTTGGTTTCGGCGGTGGCGTAATCGCCGGAGACGATCGCCAGCGAGCCCTCAACGTAGAGCGCATAGGCATTACGGGGATCGTCGACAAGGAGTTGCGCGGCCAAGCTCTCGGCGGCCGCGGCGAAGCCGGCATCGAGCTCGAGTTTCACCATGGCCTCGCGGGCCGGAATGTCATCTTGATCGATGGTGAGGACGGACTGGATAAGCTCGCGGGCCCGATCGGTGTGGCCGGCGCGCGCGAGCGTGACGGCTTTACGAATCTGGCTGGCGTAGGGCGAGACAGGTGCAGGTGCGACGGCCGGGGTGGGTGCGGGGGTAGATGCGGGTTCGGGCTCAGGTTCAGGGGTAGGTTCAGGGGTAGGTTCAGGCTCGGGTTCAGGTTCAGGGACGGGGGTAGGCTCAGGGGTGGGCTCAGGGGTAGGTGCGGGCGTGGGTGCGGGCGTGGGTGCAGGTGCGGGCGTGGGGGCGGGCGTGGGTGCAGGGGCGGGCGTGGGTGTCACATCGGCTTCATCGGGCACGGGCGCGGAGTCTTCACTGGCGTAATAGAGGCTTTTGTAGTCCTTGGCGTAGCGTGAATAGCCGTAGTTGTAGTAGGAGGAGGAGTGGCGGCCCATACGTGAGACCACGACGTTGTTCAGAATGGATCCGAGGATGTTGGCCGAGACGCCATCGAGCTGTTCCCGGGCGCGTTGCAGAAGGTTGCGGGTGCTGGTGCCGGACTTGACGATGATGATGACGCCGTCACAGAGGGTGCTGGTGACACTGGCATCGGAAACAAAGAGCACGGGCGGGGTATCAATGATGACCCAGTCGTAGTCGGCCTGCATCTCCTGTATAAACTCACGCATGCGGTCGGAGCCGAGCAGTTCGGAGGGGTTGGGCGAGATGGGGCCGGCGGTCATGACATCCAGGTGGCGATCGGTCACCTTATCGATCTCGATACGGCTGACGGCATCGCGCCAGCCGCATTCACCGACCAGGACGCTGGTCAGTCCTTCGGTGCGTTTGATATCGAGGGTACGATGAATCATAGGACGGTGGAGATCGGCATCGATCAGCATGACATGTTTGCCGGTCTGGGCGATAGAGAGGGCCATGTTACAGCAGGTGGTGGTCTTGCCTTCCTGCGGGCGGCATGACGTGACGGCAATGGTTCTGACCGTGTCGGCGGGGACGGAATAGAAGAGGCTGGTGCGAATGCCGCGGTAGGCCTCGGCGACTGAGGAGACAGATTCGTTGATGACGATCATACCGCGATGGCGCCGCTCGGCATCTGAGGCGGCGGTGGGCTGGACTTCCTGCTTGGGTCCCCAGTCGGGACGTATCACGAAAAGGCGATCGCGGATGCTCGTCTTCAGGTTCCGAAGCACGCCACGTATGGCGTGCTCGTGTGTGCCATCAGGACGGGCCTCGTCATCGGCGAGGAACGACGGGACGAATCCGAGCAGGGGCACGTTCAGGCGCTCTTTCAGATCTTCGGGGGTTTTGACGGTGTCGTCGAGGTTCTCGAAGACGAAGGCGAGGCCGACGCCCAGCAGCAGGCTGATCACAAACGAGAGACTGACGGCGCGCCTGGCGCCCGGGTTGACCGGCTTGCGGGGCACGGAGGCCTCCTCAACGATACGCACGTTGGTTTGGATGAGCCCGCTGCTGACATCGACCTCGCGCATACGGGCCACGAGAGCATCGAAGAGCTGGCGATGGCGATCGACGGCATTCTGGAGGCGGCTCAACATGAAGTCTTCCTTGGCCAGTTCGAGAGCGGAGACCTTCTGCTCATCGTACTGAAGGCGCAGTTCGGATTCTTCGCGCCCCAGCATATCGTAGCGATTGCGCTCGGCCTGCACGACATCCTTGAGGGCGGTACGAAACTGTTCAAGCAGAAGGGCACTTTTCGAGGCAGCGGCCTTAAGCATCGGGTGGTCCTCGCCGTAGGTCTGGGCAAGCAGAGCGCGGTCCTCGAGGGCGGCGGCGAGGGTCTGGCTGGCAGTGGTCAGAGCACTGTCCGTCTTGATAACGGGCAGTGTGAAGAGCGAGCGACTAGTGGCGCCGTCGGCGAGATCGTCGGCCGTCATGGCCTTTTGCATAACATCGATCTGGGATTCGAGCTCGATACGCTGCAGCTGCACCTGGGTCAGTTTCTGGTTGAGGGTATTGAGTCGCTCAACAGCGGGCCGGTTACCCCCGTCCGATGAGACGGTGACCCCGCGGGCCTGCTCCCGGAATTCCTGGAGGGCCTGCTCGGACTTGATCAGCGCCAGTTCCTCCTTCTCCTTCTCACGCTCAAGCCTCACAAAGGCGTCGCCGAGAGACTGCTCGCGGGTCTGGCGGTGGTAAGCTTCGAAGGCAGCGGCCACGGCGTTGGCCACCAGGGAGGCATTGACGGGTTTCTTGCTTTGGGCCGAGATGTCGACGAAATGTGTTTCGGATACGTGGCGGCCGCCCACGCGTTTCTGGAGCCGTTCCCAAGGCTCATCGAGTGGCGCGGGGGTGGCCCCCAGCATGGCGAGCAGGGAGGAGCGCAGTTCGCGAAAGATAGAGTTGCGCCCCTCGTCGGCATCGAGTTCGATCACGGCACTGACTTCGGGGTTGCCCAAGGCGAGTTCCAGGACGGAGCGACTGCGCAGGAGTTCGGTCTGGGTTTCGTAGTAGTCAACATTCCGGCCGCCGCTCTCCTGGCTGGTCCGCTCAAAGCCCATTACGCTGGGCGCGTTTTGCTCGACCAGGACACGGGCCGTACCGCGGTAGATACGGGGCTGGCGCATGTTGCGAATGAGGCCCAGGGTGGACCCCATGATGACGAGCGGGATAATGATCCAGATACGCCGCTGCAGTATGCCGAGGTAGTAGGTCAGGATGGAGAGGTCCTGCGGAGGAGCGAGGGCGGAGGTGTTGTTTGACGGTGCCTCGTTGGTCATGTGTTTTCCTTCCAACCGCGGTAGCGGGCGTGGCGCTGGTGCGGGATTAGAGGCCAGGGGTTAGGGTTGCTCCGACACTGGCACTGGGCCGGATAAATTCGGCCAACTTGCCGGTCATACTCGAGCCGATGACGAGCGTGTTGCCGGCCTCCATGTAGACAGGCGGGCGGCTGCCGCGGGCAATCTTGGTGAGATCGATCGGGACCACCTTGCGCCCGCTTGGATTATCGATAATCAGAAAGGAGTGCTGCGCACGGGCGGCACCCGAGAGGCCGCCGGCCATGGCCACGGCCTGGAGGGCGCGCACGTGCTTGCGATTCTCCAGATCGAAGGCTCCGGGGCGCTGCACATAGCCCATGACGTAGATGAATTCTCTGCGGGAGGGTGGCACGGTGATGATATCGCCGCCATGGACATCAAGGTTGAGCCGCATATCCCCCTGGTCGAGGAGCTGGCGCAGGTCGACCGTAATGAGATCGGCATTCAGGGCGATCTCGTCTTCGGCATCGGCATCGGCCAACAGGTTGGTGTCGGCAGCAGGCGGGTCCACTACAGCGAGTTCGGCAACGGGGGGCTCCGCACCTTCCGCTTCGGCCATGGAGGCAACGAGGTCAGCAATATGGCTGCCGGTCCAGGGGACGGGCGAAGGGGCGGCGGGAACGGTGGCGGCGGGGGGGGCCACCGTGGGGGCGGGGTCCTCTTGAGGAAGCGGGACGGCCGGGGTGGCATCGCCCTGGCGTTTGCGGACAATCAGGAGGTCATCGCCCGAGCCATGGGTCAGGCCATTGGCCAGCGAGAGCACTTCCAGAACGCTGCTGCGGTTGTGGGTGAGGTAGTAAACCCCGGGGCTGCCGACGGCGCCGGTCACCACGACCGGCGCACTGCGGTACAGCGAGACGGCGACATCCACTTGTGGGTTCTTAAGAAAACGGCCGTCGTAGGCTTCGATGACACGCTTCTGGAAATCGCGTGCGGTCATGCCGGCGCAGGTCATGGCACCGATGAGCGGCAAGGTGACGGTGCCATCCTTGCTGATGGTGCGCGTCACACTGGTGATCCGCTCGGGGGCATCGAGCGCGAGGATGCCGACCAGAAGGACGTCATCGGGGCCGAGAGTGTAGTCGACATCGGCGCTGTCTTTCTGGCGTTCCCACTCGGCCAGGATAGTGGCCAGCTGCGTGGCGCGGCGCATGGCCTCTTCGGCGTTGTCATCCTCAACATAGGCTTTGCCAGAATCCACCACATCGCCGATGCGGCCGATTGGACGTCCAAAGTCCTGGCTGCTGCAGCCGGAGAGAAGCATCAGGAGGGGGAGAAGAAGCAGAAGTAAGAGACGATTCATGGGTGCCTATGATCCTTGCGCCTATTAAAGGATAGAGAAAAGGCGGCATGAGCTCGCGCCTATGCCACCTCTCCTGCAGAACCTGCCGTCTCCGACAGGAGTCGTTTCATATCCGACACCGCGAGTCTTCAGGGACTCATGATCCGGGGAAGTGTCAGCGCCGTTGCGCCCGGCATCAAGATAGGCATCATGGGCAAGCGCTTGGGAACAACGATCACCAACCCGTGGGGTTGGGGTGTCACTCCGGCACGAGCCGTCAGAATACGCATGTCAATACGCACAGGGCCCACCGTTACATAGTGGGAACCCGCTGTGAGCTTCGGCACTTCAAAAACACCGTCCTTCGAGGTACGGGTTTTGAAGACGACTTTCTCGGTATCAGCATTCCACAGGCGAACCTGCAGCTTGCTTACCGGCGTCTCTCCATCCGGCAGCAGCACAACGCCCCGCACCTTAGCCGGCAGAACCGACAGGTCAGGAGACGCCGCATAGACCACACCACAAACGAGTGCGACCAATAGCCCCGCCACCATCATCATACGCAGTTTTTCGAGTAGATAGGGGACTCCCATGATTTTAGGATGAGGTTTGTTTTCTCCGTTGCCGCCTGCTTTCGCGGCGGT
>JABGQM010000050.1:17877-31325 GCA_018648805.1 Verrucomicrobiota bacterium | reverse complement strand
CATGCCCAAAACATACGCGCCCGGAGACTGAAAGTCCAGCTATCTTTTGTGTATAAAAGACAGGGCAAGCGGGGTGGGGGCACGATAGGCATCCTCGCGGCGAACGAGAGGTCCCCATCTACCGCAGGCGGACTTCACGCCCGGTGGCGGAAGACTTGTAGATGGCGTCCAGCACCTTCTGCACGGTCAGCGCCTGGTCCAGCGCGCAGATTGACTTGCGTTTGCCTGCAATCATGTCGAGCCAGTCATGCTGACGGTTAGTCCGTTTGTCCGGCAACGCGACGCCTTGCGGGGTCACGACCTCGTATTCGCCCTTCTGCTTGCCGCACCGGAACAGTTTCGTCGGAAAGAGGGAGGCGCCAGCTTCGCTTCCGTAGAGCTCGACGTCGTGACGGTCGCCCTGTTCCTGATGCATCACCCACGAGACGTTTAGCTCAAGGCTGGCGCCATTGTGGAACTTGATCATGGCTGTCGCAAAGTCATCGACATCAAACTTGATCTTCTTGTCCCGTGCCGATTTTCCCCAGCCGCCCTCGCCGATGCCGCGATGCCCGAACGTGCCGTAGGTCTGACCACTGACCGAAACTGGTCGCCACGCGCCACTGAGATACATGCCAAGGTCAAGGATATGAACACCGATATCGAGCAGGCAGCCCCCCCCCGACATCTGCTTGTTGACGAACCAGGTCCCGAACTTGGGCGACCCCATGCGGCGATACCAGTAGGCTTTGGTATGGTAGACATCGCCAAGATCGCCGCGCTCGACGATGGCGCGGAGCGTTTGGGCCTCGTTGCTGTAGCGCTGGTTCATGCCCACCATCAGCACGCGCTTCTTGCGGCGTGAGGCGTCCGCGCAGAGCTTGGCTTCGGCGTAGTTCATGGCGAAAGGCTTGTCGAGCATGACATGCTTGCCAGCCTTGATGGCCGCCAGCGCACAGGGCGCGTGCAGCGCGTTCGGAAGCGCAATCGTGACCGCGTCAATTTCTGGATCCGCGACAAGCGCCTCCCAGGTGGCGTAGGCTTTGCCCATCCCCCATGCCTTTTTGACTTCGTTTCTTCGTTTGGGACTCAGGTCCGCCACGGCGACGGCTTCCGCACCGGCGTACTTACTGATGCTGCTGCAATGGTCGCCGGCAATCGCCCCGGCTCCGATGATACCTACTTTGAGTGTCATATTTAGCGTCCCATCTTTCGGATGTTGTCGATGCAGGCCTGCGCGCTTTCCATGGGACCCACTTCGTATTGCTCCTGTTCAACCACATAGCAGTGCACGGAGAGTTCGTTCTCCATGATGCTCATCACTGAGGGCCAGTCGACCGTGCCTTCGCCGACCACCGCCTGCGGGGTGTCCGGCTTGAACTCTTTTACGTGGACGGTCTCGATGCGGTTGCCGTATTGGCGCAGGAGGGCCGGGACATCCTGGCCGGCCGCGAAGGCCCAGCCGATGTCAACCTGTGCGAGGAAGTCATCCGCTGTACCTTCCATAATGAGGTCGAACTTGGTCTTGCCGTCAATCATCTCGAATTCCTTGGTATGATTGTGGTAGCCCAGCTTCATGCCCGCGGCTTTGACCTGTTCATGAATTGCATTCATGCGGGTAATCGTCGTGTCCAGGGCGTCGAGGTCGGCGCCAGGAATGATGAGCCGATCGTTGCCGACCGCACGGTTGATCGTCACGGTCTCCGCCAGAGCGTCGCCCTCAAGTTGGTCCATGCCGGTATGGGAGCCCGCACACTTCAGGCCAGCATCAGTGAGCATGCCGGCAAGCGTCGTGCCGTCGAGTCCATAGTAGCCTGCAAATTCAACGGCCTCGTATCCCATCGCCGCAAGGGCTTTCAATGTACCGGGCACATCGTTCTCAATATGCGTCCGTATCGAATAGAGTTGAATGCCTACGGGAATCTTCTCAGCCATGGTCTTGACCTCTCTTTGTATCTGTCGGGTTGACATGTACTTTCGAAACTAGGCTGACAGTATCGCAATCTCATGGCGGTGGACAATAGCAACATTTGATGTGCCGCTGTACGGGCGCCTCTGCCATCCGATTCAACGGGGACATTAGAGGCGTGATCCCTGGTTATGGCCGGTGTAGTATTCCCGATCTGTGGGATGCCCAGGAGGGGTGGTTCGACCGGTGCCCAGCAACGAGACTGACATGATTGAGACTACACGAACGGATCCTCACGCGGCCTGGCGCTATCCCGCGTTCCGCGATCTGCTGATTGGACGCCTCGTCTTCCTGCTGGGTACCCAGGCGCAGGCCATGGCGTTGGCCTGGGAAATCTATGTCCGGACCAACGATCCCTTTGCGCTCGGCCTGGTGGCGTTGACGAAGGGCATCCCCATGATCCTGTTTACGCTTCCCGGGGGCGTGATTGCGGATCGGTTTGACCGCCGCAGGATCATGCTGATTTGTCTGGCCGGTGCGACCCTGACATCACTCGGCCTCGCCTGGGTCTCATGGGTGGAAGGGCCGCTCTGGGGGCTGTTCCTGCTGCTCTTTATTGACTCCTCGTTCATGCGCCTGACGACACCTGCCGGCGCGTCGCTGATGCCGCTTCTGCTGCCTCGCCGCCTGCTTGAGAATGGTGTGAAGTGGACCTCAAACGTCTTTCAGATGACCTCTCTGGCCGGCCCGGCGCTGGGTGGATTCATCCTCAGCTGGAACCTCCAGGCCACCTACCTGGTCTGCGCATCCACATCGATCGTCTTTATCATCCTGCTGCTCCGAATGAAGGTGCCGCCCCAGGAGAGGTCGGAGCGGCGGCATTGGGTGGTAGAGGCCTTTGAGGGGATTCGGTTCGTGTGGTCGCGTAAAGTGCTGTTGGGTACCGTCTCCCTGGATCTGTTCGCCGTTTTGTTTGGTGGCGCCGTCTACCTGCTCCCGGTGTTTGCGAGAGACATTCTTCCACCTGTATTCGGCATGGCGCCGGAACAGATGCTGGGGTGGCTCAATGCCGCGCCCGCGGCAGGGGCTCTGAGTATGGGGCTGATCGTGGCGCATCTTCCGCCGTTCCGGCGCGCGGGACGCACTATGCTGCTCGGCGTGGCCGGTTTCGGGCTGGTGACCATCGTGTTTGGATTCAGCACCAACTTCTGGCTGAGCTGGGGCATGCTGTTTCTGGCAGGGGCGTCTGACAATATCTCCGTGGTGGTGCGACATACCCTTGTGAACCTGGTGACGCCGGATGCGATGCGCGGAAGGGTCAGCGCTGTCAATTCCATCTTCATCGGCTCCAGCAACGAGCTGGGCGGATTCGAATCCGGCCTGGTTGCCCGACTATTCAGCCCGGTTGTGTCCGTGGTCAGTGGTGGGGTGATGACGCTGCTCGTGGTGGCCACATGGGCCCGAAAGTTTCCCCACATGCGTGACTTTGGGAACCTTGCCGAAGCCTCTGAAGAGAATACCTGACGGGTGCGTCCTCACAGGGGCGGCAGGATGGTGTCGAGCGCGTTGTTGATCGTGGTCCGCTCTGCGGCGGTGAGGCAGGATGGGGCAGGGCATGACGCCGGGTCGATGCCTACGAGCGCACGTAGGAAGGTTGCTGCGAGCAGGTAGGAGCCCTTCTCGGAGGCATGTGATCCATCGTTGGCATGCAGGTTGCGTCCTAGCTCGATGTCGGCATGACGCACGGCCTGCCAGACCTCTCCAACGGGGATGATCGTTGCCCCTGTTTCGTGGGCGGCGTCCGCGTAGGCGCGGGTCAGGTGTGCCTGCATGGCGTCAAAATCCGGGCTGCGCTTGGGGGCGCCGCTGTCGCCGTCGCGCCGTCCCCATGTCTGATAGAGCACGGGCGCCGCACCAACGGCCCGAATCCGCGCCACCAACTGCCTGAGCGACTCACGGTGTTGGCGGTACATGGCGCTGTTGGTGTCGAACGTGGGCAGTCGACTCTGTTCCTGAAGTACGATGCTGTCCCACGCATGGGACTCAATGGCCTCCGCGACGGCCGGATCGGCCAGGTGCCGCGTCAGTGTCCAACCACCGCTAGTACGGTAGGCAAGGTGTGAGCCTGGCGCGACGGCCGCCATGAAATCGTCGAAAGGCTTGCGCAGGTTTCCCGTGTAACTATTGCCGATGAACAGAATATCCAAGGGTACGGCTCCCGCTGAGAGGTGACTGTCATTGCTGCGCCCCACAACCCATGGGGCGCGCCCGCCGCGGTCCCGCGATGGGGCACCGGCGACTGTATTCCCCCGTGGGTCGGCTGTCCAGTCTTGAGACGCGCGGCGGTTCTCAGTCGTTGCCGAGAAGAAGCCTTCTTAGTTGTAGGATTCTTCTGGACCCTACGCGCTCTTCAGGACCTCGCCCAGGATCGGGAGCTGGGTCTTCATGCCGAGAAGGGCCAGGTAGAGGCCGCTGTCGGGGAAGTTGGTCTGGAGTTCTCTGAGGTTCTGGATGGGATCGTAGGGGGTATCTTCGGGGATCTCGTAGCCGACGCACTCGGAGAGGAGATGCAGCTTCTTTGACATCCATGCATCGATGATGACGGGCAGGTCGATCGTGGACAGGAGCGTCTTGACGCGCTCATCGTCACCGATAACGGGTTGGGTAATGATGAAGCGGGCGCCGGCCTCCACCTTGCGCTGCATCTTCTCCATCTCGTGGTCCTGGGGTTCATAGGGGTTATAGGCAACCCCGCAGACGAAGGTGTCAGCGTACTGACGGGTGATGTAATCGAGCAGTTCGACTGAAGTGACGGCTTCGCCGTCAAAGCCAATTGAGGCCGGATCAAGCTTGGGCAGGCGTTCGCTGCCGTCGCCGGAGATGGGCAGGAGGTACTTGATGCCCATTTCGATGGCGGTGTTGAGGATCTCGTCGAGCCCTTCCTTGGTGTGGAACGTATTGAGATGGACGAGGAGCTGCTCCGGCTTCACGGGAAGTTCGAGTTCGGGAATGATCTCGGTGGCCTGGAAACTGAGGAGCCCCATCGGGTTGTCGGTAATGCTGGCGATGTAGCCGGCGTCCATGATCTTAGTGTATTTTGTAGCGAATTTCTCAAGATCGCCGTCGAGATCCTTGGAGTTCTGTTTTGGGGTCAGCAGTTCAACGTGGAGGGTGGTGTACTGGTTGTCGTAGCTCATGGAGGATCCTTGTGCTGAATAGCCACAGGCCAGGGCGCACCGGGCGCGAGGCGTGAAGGCTGTAGGGGTTCAGGCTATACATTCCTTCGTCTTTTTCATTCCGAACCACTGTAGCGCTGTTTCTGCCGGATCTATAGCCGGATGTTGCCGGGGTTTAGGATAATCTTGCTGCCACGGTTGGTTTGGCGTTACCAATACCCCTTGAATGGGCGGGGGGGCGGTGCTACGCTGCTTGCAGAACAACGAGGTGAGACTATGAGCGAAACTGACGCACCAGACCGACCCGAAGCGTACATCAAGGTGGAGATGGAACTGGAGCGCGAGAAGATCGCACTTGAGCGCGAACGGCTTTCCCATGAGCGTGAGAAACTCTCACTCGAACGTATTAAGATGCAGGCCGACTCCGACTTCTTTGACAGCCGCCGCCGCTACGTGGTGGTTCCGCCCCTGGCTCTCGCCGTCGCCGCTGTGTTCCTCCTGCTCGGGCTCGGTTTGGGCGCGTACTTTATCAAGGACGGGCGCATTAGTGTCGGCCGCCGGAAGCTTGAGGCCCCGATCCATCTCAAGGCGGAGATTGACGGCATCGAGCGGGAAGGCACGGCCTACCTCCTTTTTGTCAAGTAGAGCTTATCCGAGAAGGGTCAAGGATACAGCTATGCTCGAAAACCGGGAGAATATCCAATATCCAACAAGGAATGTCCAATATCCAAGGTGAGAATTCGAGCGATTCACACGGGAATTGCGGGAGGTCCCGTGAAGAATGGCAAAGGATCCCCCCCTTGGAAATTGGATTTGAGTGTTGGTTGTTGGATATTGAGAGCTCCCGGAGCGCAGATATCTTTCCGGGTGCCGTCTAAGTAGCGGGCTTGGGCGCTCGCTATTCCTGATTGCATCCTTGCCAGCCATGGCTATTGTTGATACCGTCAAATTTATGACGAATCCAGCCAGGGTTGTACCATCACCGGTTTTGAAGCGGCTGACCGATTACTACACAACGGTTCAGGGGCTCACGGCTGAGGGTGTCGAATGGGTCAGTTCATCGAGGCTGGCCGACGTGTTGGGGTTGACCAGCTCAACGGTTCGGCAGGACCTATCGCATCTTGATTTCGCGGGTGTATCGAAGCGGGGCTACCGGACATCGGGATTGGAGAAGGCCCTTGCGTGTGCCCTGGGTGCCGACAGGATATGGAACATGCTCGTGGTTGGCGCCGGGAATCTGGGGCGCGCCCTGGTCCTGCACCCGGAGTTTCGTCGCCGCGGATTTATGATCCGGGCGGTCTGCGATTCTGACGTCTTCAAGACCGGTCTGAAGCTGCGCACACTGGAAGTGCAACGGATGAACCAGATCCCGCAGGCCGTGAAGGAGCATGCCATTGATATCGGGGTCATCGCGGTGCCTGAGGATGCCGCCCAAGGTGTGGCGGACCTGCTCGTAGAAGCCGGGGTCAAGGGGCTCCTCAATCTGACGCCCACTCACATCACGGCTCCCGAAGGCGTGGCCGTAACGGATGCCCGGATACTTGCGAGCCTGCAGGAGCTTACCCATACGCTGATGGGGAAGTAGAGAGGGGCGTTCAGAACTCCCTGCTCCCCACTCATCCAAGCTTCTCGAGATAGTCGATCCACCCGTCGAGTCCGTCACCACTCTTGGCGCTCAGTTCGAACACGAACATGCCGGGATGAACTTTGCGCAGGTTTTCACGACAGGCCTCCATGTCGAAATCGAGGTGCGGGAGGAGGTCCGTTTTGGTCACGATGGTCACCGGGGCCAGTGAGAAGAGTGCGGGGTACTTCAGGGGCTTGTCCTCGCCCTCGGTCACGGAGAGCAGTGCGATTTTGAAGTTCTCGCCGAGATCGAATGCGGTGGGACAGACCAGGTTGCCGACGTTCTCAATGAAGAGGATGCGTGTCTCGTCCTGGATCACCTCCTCAAACAGGTCGCCGACCCGTTGCGCTTCGAGATGGCAGGCGCTCTGTGTCTCGATCTGACGCACCGGGGCGCCCTTGCCTGCCAGCCGCTTGGCGTCATTATCGGTCTGCTGGTCGCCCGTGATGACCGCACAGCCCACCCGCCCCTGAAGCCGTTCGAGCGTTCGCTCGAGGAGGAAGGTCTTGCCGGTTCCCGGAGCCGAGATCAGGTTGACCGCGGTGACGTTATGTTCGGCCAGCCAGAGGCGGTTCTTTGCGGCCAGCTCCTCGTTACGCGCGAGCACTTTCTCACGTACAGAGAGCACGACCTTCTCATCATGATCGTGGCTGTGCCCGTGCGAATGCCCGTGCGAATGTCCATGGTCGTGGTCGTGGCTCGGGTCGTTGGTATGTGTATGGTCGACATCGCCACATCCGCATTCGTCACACATGGTTCTTCTCCTCGTCTTGTTTGACTTCGATCGTGTCTATCATAAGTTCCCTGCCCGTGACGATGGCGATATCGGTTGAGTCACAGTTCATACAGATGGGGAAGGGCCCATCCGGCGCGGTCGTTCTCCCGCATGTCCGGCACTTCACACGCGCCACGACCGACTCGATATCCCAACGTGTATCTGCATAGAGCGTTCTTTCCACGGCCACGCTGAAGGCCAACTCAAGGGCATACGGGTCGACGCCAGAAAGTGTCCCCACCTGGAGTTGTACCGACGCAATGCCGGAGGCCTCGTGTTCAGCACGGATCGCCTCGACCCGCTCTATGATCGACTGGGCTATGGATAATTCGTGCATGGGGTGTGACTACCACGAAGAGCACGAAGGGCATGAAGGGGGTCGGGGGCATTCCTTCGTGATCTTCGTGTCCTTCGTGGTGTCTGCCTTTCTCAGCATATTCTTGGAAGCAATTCTCCGCGCGGCACATCTACCAAGCGGTGTCCACCCATCAATGTCTCAAGCACCACGCGTCCGGCTTCGGTTGTGACCGTGCCGATGTCCTTGGCGCCGGTACCCTCGGGCATCGCCTGCCATGCCTGCAGGGTCTCTGGTGCGGCGTCCGCGCTGCACACCATGAGCATCCTACCTTCGGAAGCCACGTGCAGCGGATCCAGTCCCAGCAGTTCGCTCACGGCGCGGGCCCCGGACGACAGGGGAATGTCAACTTCTTGAATCTGAATGCCGATCTCGGCACCTTCCACCATCTCGTTGAGCACGGAGGCCAGTCCGCCGCGCGTAGGGTCGCGCATAAAGCGCACGTCGCCTGCATGTGCGGAGGCTGCCTGCACCAGGCGATGCACCGGTGCGCTATCACTCTGTGGTCCGTTCTGAATGTGGATGCTCTCACGCGCGGCCAGTACGGCGAAGCCGTGATCCGCGATCGGGCCGCTCACGAGCACGTGATCGCCTTCCTGTAGGTTCGACGGCGACAGCTCAAAGCCCGGGAGCCGATCACCAATGCCCGCGGTATTGATGAACAGGCCGTCGCACTGCCCGCGTGCCACCACCTTCGTGTCGCCTGTGGCCACCACCACACCGCTGTCATCCGCCGCCGTCTTGATGCTGTCGAGTACGCGCCGCAACAGATCCAGTTCAAGGCCCTCCTCGAGGATCAGCGCCAGCGACAGCCAGCGCGGCGTGGCCCCACATACGGCCAGATCGTTCACCGTGCCATGCACCGCGAGGTCGCCAATGTTGCCGCCGGGGAACTCGATGGGTTGCACCACGAAGCTATCCGTTGTGAATACGACCTCCGGGCCCTCAACGGGAACCGTCGCGCCATCGGGTAGCCCCTTCAAAGGCCCGGCCCCAAAGCGCGACACAATCTCGCGGTCAATCAGCTCTCGAGAAAGCTGACCGCCACCACCGTGTGCCAGTAAGATTCGTTCTATATCAGCCATCGCTTATCCTCTATCTACCATGAAGCCCATGAAGCACGGGAAGAAAGCGAGGCCACCAGCCTTCATGCCCTTCATGTCCTTCATGGTGAGACTCCCTATCTCGAATATTTGTAATACGCGGCGCAGGAGCCTTCGGAGCTCACCATGCAGGGGCCGAAGGGGTTGTTGGGGGTGCAGGTAGTGCCGAACATGGGGCAGTCCATGGGGCGGGATATTCCCTTGATGACGTCGCCGCAGCGGCAGGCGGGATTCATGGTGCCGATCTGGACCGTGATGTCGTGGCGCGTCTCGGCGTCGTAGTGGGCCCATTCCGCTTTCAGTGCCAACCCGCTCTTTGGGATCACGCCGATGCCGCGCCATGAGACGTCGTCGGGTTCGAGGTACTTGTCCATAAGCGCCTGTGCCCGGGCGTTGCCCTTGGCCGTCACGACGCGTGAGTACTGGTTGTCGACTTCGGCGACGCCGTCGACGAGCTGCGCGAGGATACCTTTCAGGCCCAGCAGAATATCAAGCGGTTCGAATCCGGCCACGATGCACGGGACACCTCCCTCACCGGTGAAAGGGGTGTAGGCATCCGCACCGATGATGGCGCTGACGTGGGCGGGACAGAGGAACGCATCAATCTGCAGCTCGGGATCGGACCCCAGGGCCGCTAGAGCCGGGGGGACGAGCTTGAAGGCGACAAGAATCGAGAGGTTCTCAACTCCCTGCGCGATAGCCTGTTCAATGATGGCGACGGACGGGGCGACGGTGGTTTCGAACCCGATGGCCAGGAAGACGACCTCGCGATCGGGCATCTCTTGCGCCAGCTCCAGTGCGCGCAGCGGTGAATAGCATACCTCGATCGGGCAGCCTTCGGAGCGTACCGCGGCCAGCGAGGTGTCGGAGCCGGGCACGTTGAGCATGTCGCCGAAGGTGACGACGGTGATGCCGCGCCGCGCGAGCTCGATCGCGGCATCGATGTAGCCGGCATCGGTCACGCAGACCGGGCAGCCGGGGCCGCTGATGAGATTGATCTGTTCCGGCAGGATGTCGCGAATGCCGTAGCGCGCGATGGCCATGGTGTGGCTGCCGCAGACCTCCATGACATTCGTGGTGCGGTCACTAGGCGGAAGCTGAGCCGTCAGGGAGTGGATATCCTCCCTCAGCGCCGCTGCGGCCCCGGGATTGCGAAAACCATCGATATATTTCATATTGGCCTAACATGGATGGACAGGATGAATAGGATGTGATGATTTGGAGATTAAGGCGAAAGATTAAGGTGAAAGATTAGGGAGCGACCGGGTGCACCTTAATCTTTCGCCCTAATCTTTCACCCTAATCACTCTCTTCGGTTCCTTCTCTTCAATCCATAACAGTTCGATGTGTCGCGAGTTCTTCAAATAGCTCCAGGCGCGCATCGGCTTCCTCGGCATCGAGTCGTTCAATCGCAAAGCCGGCGTGGATGATAACGTAGTCGCCTACCTGTGGCGCTTCGATCAGCGAGATATCCACCACCTGCGTGCTGCCATCCAGGTCGCAGACCCCGCGGTTCGGTTCGGGGATCTCCTTGATCAACATGGGTACTGCTAAACACATGACTTGCAATCTCCTCCCGCACACGCCATCACTTGGCCGGCGGCGATACCCCCGTCGTTGGGGGGGATCTCTTGATGTACGAGAACGTTGGCCCCCATGGCTGCGAGGACCTCTGTCACTTGTACATTCAGAATGCGGTTCATAAACACGCCGCCACTCAGGGCGACGGTACGCTTCTCACTCACAGAAAACCCATAGTCTACCATTCGCCCCGCCGCGAGAGCAAGCGAGCGGTGGAACGCCATGGCCGTGGCGGGTAGCGGCGAGTCGCTGCGCTGGGGACGAGCGGATGCGATGAAGAGCGGCGCCCAGTCGATCTCGAGTCGGCCTTCTGTTTCGCGGGCGTCAAAGGGGAGGGCATGCGGCATGGCCCCGGTGTGGCGTGCGGCGATGGCTTCGAGGCGAATCGCGGCCTGCCCTTCGTACGTGACCTCGTGCGGTGACAGGCCTATGGCGGCGGCAAAGGCATCAAACAGGCGTCCGGCGGCATGGGATGACGGGGCGTTGAGGCCACGTGTGGCCTGCAGCGCCCATGCCGCCAGCGTTTCGTCCGTAGCCCCCAGTCGCTCCTGAAGATCCGGTGTCAACGGCACCCCGGCGGCCACCCAGCGCCCTAGAAGCTGTCGCATGGGGTGGCGCACGGCCTGGTCTCCCCCGGGCAGGGGCACGGGGGCAAAGGTTGCCAGACGGGTGAACCCGTCGGGCCGGATGTCCAGCAATTCGGCGCCCCAGATGGTGCCGTCTGTGCCGTAGCCGGTGCCGTCAAAAACGAGCGCCAGTCCTTCGGTCAGACCATGCTCGCCGAGACAGGCGAGGCCATGTGCGTAGTGGTGTTGGACGGTTTGGAGTGGCAGACCCCGCTCCGTGGCCAGCCGTCGGCCGAGGCGGGTGGCGTGCATATCGGGATGCAGGTCTACGGCAATCATCTCGGGCGTGCGTTGCAGGAACTCGGGGAAGAGTGTCACGGCCTCTTCCATGCCGTTCAACGCTTCGGGCGTTTCGAGGTCGCCGATATGGGGCGAGAGCACGAGCTGGCTGTCGTAGCCGAGGGCAATGGCATTCTTGAGCTCGGCCCCCATGGCCAATACGGTCTGGTCGAGGGGGCGGGGTAGGGGCAGGGCACGCGGGGCATAGCCGCGCGCACGGCGCCAGACCTGTGGGCCTGAGAGTTGTTCGATACAGAGTGAGTCGTCACAGCGAAGGTTGATCTCGCGGTCGTGGCACAGGAACGCATCTGCAATATCCCTCATCCGGCTGTGGGCCTCGTCGTTGGTAATGGCGATTGGTTCGCCACGCCGGTTGCCGCTGGTCATGATCAGCAGATCAAAAGATGGTGTCGGGTCATCGCCTGTCGGTTCTGCCAGAAGCGCATGTAGCGGGGACGTTGGCAGCATAACGCCCAACGTCTGCGTGTCGGGGGAGAGGAGATCCAGGGGGAGGGGGGCGTCGGGTCCGTAGTGCTTCGCGTGTACGTCAAGAATCACGATCGGGGCCTCGGGCGATGTCAGCATGCCCTCCTCGGCGTCTGACACACGACAGTAGCGCCGGATCACATCCAGTGAGGGCGCCATGACGGCAAAGGGCTTCTCTGGGCGGGCTTTGCGTGCGCGCAGTCGCTGTAGTGACCGACGATTCATAGCATCGGTCGCGAGCAGGAATCCGCCAAGTCCCCTCACAGCCACGATCTGACCGTCCGCCAGCAGGGCGCGGGCGGCGATGAGAGGGGCCGCGGGGTGAGGGCACCCCGCCTCCAAGGCGCACAACACTGGAGGCGGGGTGCCCTCACCCCGCATGTTTGGCGAGGGGCATGGCGTTGTGCCGCTGGCCTCTAACCAGATCCTTGGACCGCAGTCGGGACAGGCGATGGTTTCGGCATGGAACCGGCGGTCTGTTGGGTCGGTGTATTCCTTCTCGCATAGGGGGCAGATCGGGAAGCGTTCGAGGGTTGTTCGCTCGCGGTCGTATGGCATGCTGTTGACGACGGTGTAGCGTGGACCGCAGTTGGTGCAGGTCGTGAAGGGGTAGCGGTAGCGATGAGCGGTGGCGTCGAAGATCTCGTCACGGCAGTCGGGGCAGATGGCCAAGTCGGCCGGGATCTGGACCTGCTTCTCACCCGACTCGTCACTGGTGATGATCTCAAACCGCGTCAACTCACGGTCGAGCGGTTCGCGGGATATCGCTTTCAACTCATCGATGACGGCATGCGGGGGGAGGGCATCAGGGAGCTGTTGCATGAACTGGTCGACCGTCTCCGAGGGACCTTCCAGCACGAGGTGGACCGTGTTGGTGCGGTTCTGGACGGACCCACCCAGGTGAAGCTGAGTCGCCAGCCGATAGAGCGCCGGCCGAAACCCGACGCCCTGGATCGTGCCTTGGATGTCGTAGGTGTGTCTGTGACTGTCGATCATTTCTTGATTCTGCTCATGCTGCTTCTTGTGAGCCTTGGAGGCGGGGTGCCCTCACCCCGCGATGTCCGCTGCAGATCACACCCGCAACTCATGGATTCTCCCCCTGAATGGCCATGATTCAGGCGTTTCTGCAAGACCGGCCCGTACTGGATTAGCATCCACGTACACCCACTTCTCGTGATACGACTCGTCAGAACGCAGATAGCGATCGAAATACTCAGCCTGCCAGACTGGCGGTTGGACATCCAGTTTCCGGGTCAGCGCGCGACTGCTTACGGACTTCCACATCTTTGTCCATACGGCCATGCTGTCGTTCTCGCGTGAGGAACGGGCGAAGAAGTGGACGTGTTCAGGCATGATCACATAGTCCCCGACATACCAACCGTTCTTTTCTCCCGAGCTCTGCCAGATTGTTCGGAGGACGTCGTGAGCTGTGTCATTGTCGAGACAAGGATGTCGGTTGTGGGTGCAGGCGGTGAAGAAGACGATGGGCTGATTGTCGAAAGGGGAGAGGTGGGGGAGGTGAAGGTGTCGAGATGTCATGATGAATTTTGCG
>JABGQM010000050.1:0-17784 GCA_018648805.1 Verrucomicrobiota bacterium | reverse complement strand
GCTGCGGCGTGGGGGCACGCCACCTCCAGTTTTCCTTGCTGCGGCGTGGGGGCACGCCACCTCCAGTGCGTTGGAGGCGGGGTGCCCTCACCCCGCAATCTAGTGTGCCTCGGTTACTGATGTTCCCTTATCTCGCGTAGCGCCGCCTGCACATACTCCTCGAACCGCATCTCCAGCTCCGGGGACAGGCCCTGATCAACATCCATGGAGGCGGGTTGGATGGCGAGGATCTTGATGGGAGGGATGTGCTGGTCGATCTGTTTGGCCAGCTCGATCAGCTTCAGGATGTCGCCCTCATGCGTGGAGATGCCGGCGGTGACTTTCTGTGTGTCGACATCATCAGGTGTGAACACGGTGAACTCACCGGGTGCGCCGCCGTAGCACACCGCATCCACGACGAGCAGGAGGTCGGTATCCTCGCGGAAATAGGTCAGCACCAGCATGCCGTTGTTGCCGACTTCGATGGCTTCGAACCCATCTTCCAGTCCCTTTTCGGCGATGTGTTCCACGAGACGCAGTCCCACGCTGTCGTCGCCCATGGCGTAGTTACCAAGTCCCAATAGATATCGCATGTTCAGACCTTTCCCAATATCACCATGAAGGACATGAAGGTCATGAAGGAAAGCCAACAGCTTCCCGCTCGCCGCAGGCGAGCCCCTTCATTCCCTTCATGTCCTTCATGGTGAATCGTCCTTCCTCAGAAAAAGAAGGCGCCGACCTTGCGGCCAGCGCCTCCAGAGTAATCGGGTCAAGCCGCTTACTTTTTAAATGTGACGTCGAGGTAATGGGTTGAGCAGGAGATGCAGGGGTCATAGGCCCGTACGAGCATCTCGAGCATCAGTTCCATTTCGGCTTCGGTCTTATCCATAGCCAGGAGTTCCGGCACCAGCTTGTCGAAGTCGCCCTGGATGTTGCCGTGGTTCTGGTTGGTGGGGATGATGCAGTTGCCCATCGTGCAGAAGCCTTCTTGATCATACTCGTACTCGTGGAAGAGGATACCGCGCGGCACTTCGGTCGCGCCGGCACCACGGCCGAACTTTGTGGGTTCGACGGGCTTCTCGTCCTTGAGGCCGATCTCGAGGAGCTGGTCGATGTAACCAACGCTCATGTAGACACTGTGCACGGCCTCTACGAACTGCGCGACGCTGTTCATGTAGGGGTTGAAGCAGAGGGTCTTGAAGCCGAGGCCTTCGGCCAGTTTCTTGGCTTCGGGATGCAGCATATCGTAGTTCAGGTTGATGCGTGCCAGGGCGCCGGCCATGTAGCTGTCCATCTTGTGCTTGGCAAACTTGGCCGTTGACTGGTCGGTGACGTACTCGTTAGTCACGGAGCGGTAGTCGCTCACATCGATCAGCTCACGCGATCCATCCGGCATCACGCAGCCGATCTTGCCATCGTAGAGACCGTACTCCTTGTCATCCACGAGGCCGACATATTCGGTCTCACGCGTGAAGTCGGGAATGCCGCCGGCCAGTGTGCCGAGCAGTTCGAAGGTTGCCACGGCATCCGGCACGGCGCCGAGCAGCTTCTCTTTCAGCTCGCGCAGGTTGTCCTCGGCTTCACGCACGTTGCGTGCACCGCCGGGCAGTGAGGCGAATCCGCCTACCACGGCGCGGGTGGGGTGGGTGGTGCGGCCGCCGATGCAGCTGCCCCACTCGTGGCCCAGACGCTTCATGCGCAAGGCACGCTTGACGACGTCGGTGTGCGTGGGCACCAGCGGAAAGACCGATGGGGCCCCCAGCAGGTCCGGCGCGACCAGGAAGTAGACGTGCAGGATGTGCGAATCGAAGTTCTCGGCGTGTTTCAGGACGCGACGCAGGAGGTCGGTCTGTTGCGAGATGTCGATTCCGAGGGCCGCTTCGCTCGCCTTAAGCGAGGCCAGCGTGTGGCCGACCGAGCAGATACCGCAGATGCGGCTCGTGATACGGGCGACTTCACTGTAGTGGCGTCCACGCACCATTGCTTCAAAGAAGCGGGGGGCTTCGGGTACCTGCCATTCACATTTTTCAACCGTGCCATCGGCCACGTTGACAACAATGTTGCCGTGTCCTTCGACGCGTGTGAGATGATGAACATTAATCTTTGCGTTCTGTGTTGCCATTATGCGTCACCTCTGAAGTTAGCCGTGAACATTCGGGTCATATCTTTGGCCCAGCGTTCAGGGAGGTTGCCGTTCTCTTTGAGGACCAGTTCCATGGCCGCCTGGTTAGGTTTATTTACCATGCCGCGACAGGCTTCGCAGGGAATCCCGGCGGCGGGGCAGGGCGCGCCGCAACCCGCAAGAGCGATGGGACCCAAGCAATGGCCGCCGTCGTCGTAGCGACAGACCGTTTCATTCCGTTTGCATTCCACGCAGACCGGGTAGGAAGGAATATAGACCTTCGAGGTACCATGTACGAGCTGCTCGACCACGCGGATGAACTCCGCCTTATCCATCGGGCACCCCGGGATCTCGTAGTCGACCTTGATCGCGGCCGAAACCGGCAGGGCTTTCTGCGAGTCCAGATGCGGCCGCTTGGCGTCCTCACCATAGACTTCCTCGGCGTAGTCGCTCTGGTGATTCTTGAGCGCGTTGATGCCGCCACAGGTGGCGCAGGCGCCGTAGGCGACGACCACGCCGGCACGTTCACGGATCTCTTCCAGGCGGCGGCGATCGGCCTCACGCGTGAACGATCCTTCAATGAATGCCACGTCGATCGGGCCGGTGGTCTTCTCGCTCATGGCTTCCCGGAATTCCACCGGTTCGACATGCTCGAGCAACTCAACGAAGGGCTCGCCGAAGTTGGTCAGTTCGATTTGGCAGCCTTCGCAGCTCGCAAAGTCAAACCATGCACATTTAACCTTAGCCATTATATAGCCTCCTCAAGGGTTTCAATATCGGAGTAGCGGAAGACGGGTCCGTCCATGCAGACGTACTTGTCGTTGATCTGGCAGTGGCCGCACTTGCCGACGCCGCACTTCATGCGACGCTCGAGATCGACGTAGATGTTGGCGCGAGACACGCCCATCTTGTCCAGCTCGGAGATGACGAACTTGTACATGATCGGGGGACCGCAGATGATCACGCGCGTCTCGGCGGTGATCTCCTTGGTATGCTCAAAGAGTGTCGTTATTACGCCCACATTGCCCTTCCAGGCGCTGTCCGGCGTGTCGACCGTGTCCATGTACTGCATGCAGCTGTCACAGCGCCACGCCTCCAGGTCCTCTTCGAAAAGCAGGTCGCTGGGCGTCTTGGCTCCGAAGAAGAGTGTGAACTTCCCGAAGTCGTCGCGGTGATGCAGGATGTACTCGATCATGCTGCGTACCGGGCAGAGCCCGATACCGCCGGCTACAATCAGAACGTCCTGCCCCTTGAACTCATCAACGGGGAAGCCGTTGCCGAGGGGACCGCGAATCGTCATCGTGTCGCCCTTCTCGAGGCTGGCCATGGCCTTGGTGACCTTGCCCATCACACGTACCACCAGCTCGAAGCTGTCGCCGTTGGTGGGGGAGCTGGCCAAGCCGAGGGGGACCTCGCCGTATCCAAAGATTCCGGCTTCCACGATCTGGCCCGGCTCGTAGTCGAACCGCTCGCCGTTCTGCAACTTCAGTTTGAAGTGCTTCTCCGTGGACGTGATCATCTGCGCATCCAGGATCTCTGCGACCTGCGGCATGAAGATGCTTTCGTTGTTGTCGTTACACGTGCAGCTCATGTTATTGCTCCAATATTTTGTTGATCACCGTGGCCGGGTTCGCAATGTCTGCCGTGCAGGCGCCTGAGCAGCGACCGCAGCCGGTGCAGGCCGGTCCACCCAACTGCTCGTTGAGATACGCGGCTTTGCGCATGAAGCGATGACGATAGCGCTCGGCGCGCTCTTCGCGGAAGTTTTCGGAACCACCCGGGGAGGTGACTTCGGAGAACTCGGTGGTCAGGCAGGCATCCCACAGGCGGAAGCGGGTGCCGGAGGCCCCATCCACGTTCCACTCATCCTGTACGTCAAAACAGTAGCAGGTGCAGCAGACGATATTGCAGCTACCGCACGAGAAGCACTTCTCGGCGCATTCCTCCCACACCGGGGAGTCAAAGCTGCTGCGGACCTTTTCGCGGATCTCCTCCGCCGTGCCATTGAGTTTCTCGGGGCAGTTTTCCTCGGCCTTCTTGTTGACCTCGGTGGCCGCCGCGACCTGGGCGTCGCCGGCATCCGTGAAGGTTCCCAGTGCGATGAGGGCTTCGCCCTTCTCGCTCAGCGCATCCACGGCGTAGCCGCCCTCAATCTTTGTCATGAAGAGGTCGTGGCCGGTCAGCGGGCGATTGGCATTCATCGTGCCGAAGAAAGCGTGCTTGTAGTGGTTCTGCACGCTGCACCCGATGATGATCGTGGCCTTGCGATTGGCCATGTAGTTGTTGTCATACTGCCGGTCTGAATAGAAGATATCAGACATCGCAATCCCTTTGATGTCGTGGGGATGTGCGCCGAGGAGTACCTGTTCCTTCGGGTCGATTGCCGAAGTGAACCCGTCCTTATCGAAGTGGATCAGGTCCTGCTTGGCTGGGAAGAATACCTTCTTCGGGGGAAGAATGGTGGTATCGTAGTCGAGCCGCAGCTCGCTAACATCGACCAGTGTGTCGAAAACGAAACGCGATCGCTTCGCAACTGGTGCAATGACCGGATACTTGCTCATCAGACCCTCCACAAATGCGGTCAGGTTCTGGTCACTGAGGAAGTATGACTTCATGCATGGACCCCTTTCTATACGGTGTCGTTAGGAAATTAACGAATTGAAGCCGCCACATTATCAGGTGGGGCATGGGGGATCAAGACACGTTTGGTGGTAGAGTGCGTTTTTTTTGGCATTTCATGCGCTCTCCTCACGCGCTATAGTCCGGGCCATGGAGTCACTGTTGGAAAAAATTGAGGGTCCGCGCGATCTGGATCGCCTGACGGTCGCAGAACTGGAGTCGCTCTGCGCCGAAATCCGCAAGGAGATTATCGAGACGATCAGCCATACCGGGGGGCATCTCGCCGCCAACCTGGGTGTGGTTGAGTTAACCGTGGCACTATTGCGCGTGTTTGACCCGCCTGCTGACAAGCTAATCTTCGATACGGGCCACCAGTCTTACACCTATAAGCTGTTGACCGGCCGCAAGGAGCGGTTCTGCACGTTGCGTCAGTATGGGGGATTATCCGGGTTTCAGCGCCGCAGCGAGAGCGAGTACGATGCGTTTGGGGCCGGTCATGCCGGTACCGCCGTTTCGGCGGCACTGGGAATGGCGGTGGCACGTGACCGACAGGGCGGCGATCACCATGTGGCGGCCCTGCTGGGGGATGCGGCCGCGAGCTGTGGTCTCTCCCTTGAGGCCTTTAACAATGTGGCTACCACGACCAAGCGGCTGGTCGTTATTCTGAACGACAACGAGATGTCGATCGGCGAGAACGTGGGCTCCCTTTCGCGCCACCTGGGCAGCCTGCTGGCCAGTCCGCGCTACAACCGATGGAAGCGTTCGATCGAAAAGGCGGCTCAGCGCATGCGTATGGGCTTCTTCCGATCGCTCTATTACCGCCTTGAAGAGTCGATCAAGGGGTTGTTTCTGCGCAGCGTCATATTCGAAGAGATGGGGCTGCGCTACATCGGACCGGTCGACGGACACGATGTCGGCGGGCTGATCGATGCCCTCAAGATTGCCCGTGCCTCTGACCGGCCGATCCTTCTGCATGTCTCCACGCGCAAGGGCAAGGGCTACCGTTTTGCCGAGGAGCGCCCTGAGAAATGGCACGGCGCGAGCTGTTTCGATGTGGAATCGGGCGACTCACTCTCGGCCCCGACCACCCCTGGCTATTCCCAGGTGTTTGGCTCGGCCCTTGAACAACTCGCCGATGCCGATGACCGGATCGTGGCCATTACGGCCGGCATGTGTGCCGGCACCGGCCTGGGCGGTTTCTGGAAGCGGTTCCCCGAGCGGCTGTATGATGTGGGTATATCCGAAGAGCATGCCGTTGTCTTCGCGGCCGGTTTGGCGGCGGAAGGTATGCGGCCGGTGTTTGCGGTCTATTCCACCTTTATGCAGCGCGCCGTAGACTGCCTGATCCACGACGTATCCCTGCAAGCGCTTCCGGTAGTGTTCTGTCTCGATCGTGCGGGCGTCGTGGGCGACGACGGGCCGACCCATCATGGCGTCTTTGATATAGCGCTGCTGCGTCCCGTGCCCGGCCTCATCATCATGCAGCCAAAGGATGAGCCCGAGCTGTGTCATATGCTGAAGACGGCCTTCGACTGCAATCAGCCGGTGGTGATCCGCTATCCACGCGGGACGGGTCCCGGACTCGCCATGCCCGAGAGGCCTGCAAGCCTCCCGATCGGCAAAGCCGAGGTATTGCGCCCTGGCACGACGGTGCAGCTGTGGGCACTGGGCGACATGATTCCACTGGCTGAGGCCTGTGCGGACCGACTGTGCGAGAAGGGGATCGAAGCCGGTATTGTGAATCCCCGCTTCATCAAGCCGCTCGATACGGTGCTTCTCGCTGAGCAGGCTGTGGCCGCCGATATTGTGGTTACGCTTGAGAATGGGGTCGTCACGGGGGGCTTTGGTGACGGTGTGGCCGAGGTGCTGCGCGGGTGTGGTTTTGAAGGCCGCATGCTGCAGTGTGGCTGGCCTGACACTTTTGTTCCGCACGGCGCCACCGACCAACTGCGGGAGCTATACGGATTGACCCCCGACAGCATCGTTGCGCGCATCAACACGGCCCTGACCCCAAAGCCCTGACAACTCAGAACTCCCCCCCATGAAACAGCGACTGGACAAACTGTTGGTTGAGCGCGGGCTTGTGGAGAGTCGCGAGAAGGGGCAGCGCCTGGTCATGGCTGGACAGGTCCTCGTCAACGGTCATGCCCTGACCAAAGCTGGCCACCAGGTCGCCGACGACGTCGAGATTGTCGTTAAGGCGCAGGAGCGTTTTGTCAGCCGTGGGGGCGGAAAACTTCTGGCGGCGCTCGAACAGTTTCCTGTGAAGGTTGAGGGAAAGGACTGTCTCGACATTGGGGCTTCGACCGGTGGGTTTACGGATTGCCTGCTGCAGCATGGGGCCGCCCGGGTTGTGGCGGTGGATGTCGGCAAGGGGCAGCTGCACTGGAAGTTGCGCCAGGATGAACGTGTCACGATCATCGACAAGGTGAATGCCCGTTACCTGCAGCCCGACGATCTGCCCTTTGCGCCTGAGCTTATCGTGGTGGATGTGTCGTTTATTTCGCTGACCCGTATTCTGCCCGCCGCCATAGCGGTGATGGCCCCGGGCGCCGAGCTGGTCACGCTGATCAAGCCCCAGTTCGAAGCCGGCCGGGAGCAGGTCGGCAAGGGCGGTGTGGTCAGGGATGAGGCTGTGCGCAGAGAGGTCGTTGACAACATACGCGCCTTCGGTGAAGATGAGCTCGGTTTGACCTGTTGCGGGGTTTGTGAATCTCCCGTACACGGCCCGGCGGGGAATGTTGAATTCTTAGCTTACTGGCGCTGCTCCGGCCAAGGGTAAGGCCACTTGGCTCGACCGCCCCGGATGTCCGGGGCGCTAAGGCCTGCGTGACCTTACCCTTGGCCTTCGCTGGAGTTAGGGGCGTAGGCTATTGTTTGGGTGAAGAGGGAGCGATTTATGAAGACGCTTGGAGTTATTGCCAATACGAGCAAGCCTCGTGCCGAAGATGTGGTGGGGCGGATTGCGGCCAAGGCGCGTCAGCTTGATGTGGCGCTGGTGGCCGAGGCGACGACGGCGGCATTGAGTGAGGCTATCACGGAGGTGAGTCGTGAGGACTTACTCGAGCAGGCCGATGCGATTGCGGCGCTGGGGGGTGATGGCACCATGCTGCGCGCGGCACGTGTGCTGGATGGCCGCGACACGCCGGTCATGGGCGTCAACATCGGCAGCCTGGGTTTTTTGACCAGTATTGCCGAGGACGAGCTCGATCATGCGCTTGAGAGTCTCGCCACCGGCGATATCGATCTGCGCCACTGGGCCGTGGCAGATGCCGTTGTGCTTTCACAAGGCAAGGAGGTCGGCTATTACCGTGCCCTCAACGACGTCGTCTTGCGCGGCGGCTCCCCGCGCGTGGTCACGCTTGATTTGGCGGTCGATGGCGACCATGTCACCTCTTACGTCTGTGACGGCCTCATTGTTTCCACGCCGGCCGGAAGCACGGGGTACTCGCTGGCGGCGGCGGGGCCCATTCTGACCCCTTCCGTTGAAGCCTTTGTGATCAGCCTGATCTGTCCGCACACGCTCAGTTCGCGCCCGCTCGTGGTGCCGGATAGCAGCGAGATTGTTGTGGCCGTGGGCGATACCGGTGGCGCGCTCTTTCTGACCGCTGACGGCCAGGTGGGGCAGTCGCTCGAGCAGGGCGACTGTGTCAAGATCAGGCGCAGCGAGAAGGATGTCCGCGTGGTGCAGATCCCCGGCCACAGCTACTTCTCCGTCCTGCGCGAGAAGCTGACCTGGCGTGGGTCGACGCGGTTGCAGTAAGGTGTCGGGTGTCGGGTGTCGGGGAACCCCACTCGTTTTGCTTTGCCTTTCGCCCTCTCTCTGGGGCAGACTCCACTCCTGTTTTCACTACGTTTGAAAGGACAATGATCATGGATCCGATTCGTATCTGTATCGTAGGCATCGGCGGCATGGGTGGCGGTCATGCCCGCCTGTTTGCGGGGGACAAGGTTCCGGGCGCCAAACTGGTGGCCGTGTGTGATGTGAATCCGGAGCGCCTAACCTGGGCCCGGGAGACTCTGGGCGAGGATATCCTCGCGTTCGCCGACTCGGATGCCATGTTTGCGGCGGCCGACACCTTTGATGCGTTGGTGGTGGCCACTCCGCACTACGACCACGTGCCGCTCTCTCTGGCCGGGCTCAAGGCCGGCAAGCACGTGCTCTGCGAGAAGCCGATCAGTGTCACCACCAAGGCGGCGCGCGAGCTGGTTGAATACGCCAAGACGGTCGAGCCTATCTTCGGTCTCATGTTCAACCAGCGCACGATCAAAGCCCACCAGAAACTGCGCTCACTGGTGCAGGATGGTGAGCTGGGCGACCTCAAACGTGTGGTCTACATCGCCACGGACTGGTACCGCTCGCAGAGCTATTACAACTCGGGCGGCTGGCGTGCGACATGGGGCGGAGAGGGTGGGGGTGTCCTGCTCAACCAGTGTCCGCACCAACTCGATCTGTGGCAGTGGATCTGCGGCATGCCCAAGCGCCTGCGTGCCAATCTGTACTACGGTAAGTACCACGATATCGAGGTCGAGGATGACGTCACGGCCTACGCCGAATATGAGAACGGTGCGGTCGGCACGTTTATCACGTCAACCGCTGAGGCCCCCGGCACGATGCGCCTCGAGCTCTCCGGTGATCGCGGCAAAGTGGTCTACGAGCATGGTAAGATCACCTTCTGGCGCAACGTGGTGCCGGAGCGCGAGTTCAATGCCTCGTTCACCGGCGGGTTTGGCACCCCTGAGGTATGGACGTGCGATGTCCCCACCGGCGGCGGCGGCGAGGGCCATCTCGGCATCTTCAAGGATTGGGCCAAGGCCATCAAGAGCGGCGACAAGGAGAGCATGTTGGCCCCGGGAATCGAGGGCATCAACGGGCTGAGCCTGTCCAACGCGATGATGCTCTCCGACTGGACCAACGACTGGGTTGATCTGCCGTTCGACGACGAGCTATTCGTCGCCAAGCTGCAGGAGAAGATTGACGGCTCAACCTTTGAAAAAGAGGCCACCGGTCAGACGCTCGATACCGAGGGGACCTACTAGACCTGAACGCATTAAGACAAGCAGAGCTTAGGTCATCTCAATATCCAATATCCAACAAGGAACTCCCAATATCCAAGTGAGGACCTGTCGGGAATACACACGGGCATCGTGAAAGGCCGCCTAGAGTCCAGCAGACGTTCCCCCCTTGGACATTGGATTTGGGTGTTGGCTGTTGGATATTGGGATCTCTCCGGAGAGAAATACCTTTTCGGATGGGGTCTGACTCAGGCTAGACCAGGGCGCCGTTACCGGTGAACTGGTTTATCAGGGGGTGAATGGTGCGGCCGATGAAGTCGCGCCATGCCTCCTGCACGGGGGGCCATTCTGTGAGCGCCGCTTCGGCGGACGCGAGAAGATCGGCAATCACTGCGCCGGGATCCGTGCCCTCGACTGCGGATGCGCTCGCGGCCGTGAGTTTACCCGTTGCGGCATCCGTGCCCAGGCTCTTGCCTGTGGCCAGGGCCGGATCCGGGCTCACATCAAGCATGTCATCCGCCAGCTGGTAAGCCGTGCCAAGATCGCGTCCGGCGCTCTCAAGCGCCGTGGCCAGTGCGGCATCGCTGCCGGCCGCACAGGCCGCCGCCAGACCAAAGAGTGATCCGGTCTTGCGGCGTGCAATACGTACGCAGTCTTCCCACGAATCAAGGTGTGCCCCGCTGGCAAATTCCTGTTCGGCCTCGGCATCGCACATCTCTGCGAGGGCGTGGGTCAGCATCGGAATGCGGGCGGCGTTGCCGGCCTGCACCAGGCCCAGCGCTACGCTCAGCATCAGATCACCGATCAGCACGGCCGCCTTGGTGCCTTCCGATATCCACATAGCATCCCGGTGGCGTCGCTCGGTGCCGCCGTCCACAATGTCGTCATGCATCAGGCTCGCGGCATGCAGCAGTTCAACGGCCGCGGCCAGCTGTTCCAACTGCGTCTCGGTCGTCCCCGCCGCTCGGCCTACCTCAAGCACGAGCCGGCCACGCAGCATCTTGCCACCATCCACGGCCGCGCCAAAACGCTCAATCTCTTCACGCAGCGAGGTCTGGCCCATGGCCTTCGCAATCACCGCGCGAATCTGCTCTATGTTACAATCCGGCATTGGGTATGTGGCCCTGTTCATGTCGCCATTCCTCATAATACTCCCAGCTGAGTCCTGCATTGGCGTGGGCCAGCTCCTGGTCTTTGGAGCGTATGCTAGCCTTCATGACGTCACCGGCGGAAAGGAGGCCAATGTAGGCATCCTCCTTGCTTACCACCAGGTGGCGAATCCTCAATCCGAGAAATTTGTCGACCAAGCTGTAGACCGAGTCATTCCACTGACAGGTGATGAGGGGGTGGCTCATGTAGGACCCGATCGTGGCGGATGCGATGTCGAATCCGTCGCTGGCCACATCGCGCACCAGGTCGCGCTCGGTCCAAATGCCTATCAGCGCATCGCCGTCCGCTACGAGCAGGCAACCGACGTTCTCCACCTTCATCACGGCGACGGCTTCGGCCAGGGTTGTCGTACGCGGCACGCTGACCAGTGCACGGTTCTTGTCCTTAATCAGGTCTTCTGCTACTTTCATGATTCATCTCCCCAGTAGGGCTAATTAGGACAGGTTACCGGATGCATACTCTCTTGGCAATCGCTTGTGCGGCCCTGCTTTTTGGACTGGCCATCCTCGCCATGGCGGTTGGATTGCTGCTGCGCGGTAAAATCATGCGCGGCGGGTGTGGCAGTCATACCGAACCGGGTGACACTCCCACCGGCTGCGATGCCTGCTCAAAGAAGCAACTCAACCTGTGTGATGAAGATGATACTACCGGTCTGGCCGGACCCTCCTTCGCCGCCACCATGGGCCGCTTCAGTCGTAAGCCCTCGGATTCCTAGACTGATCTATTCATCAACCTGGGCATAAACAGTTAGAAACACACAGGATGAAGTCATTTTGACCACGGATTACGCGGATTCAACGGATTGCGGGCCGCAAACGGCCCGGGTGGCGAAGCCACCCATCAGTGTCATCCGTGCCATCCGTGGTTGTATCCATAAGGCTTTGCTTGTTCGTGTGTCATAACATCCATCTACGAGTTCGTGAATAATGCAGGCTAGAACTCGTCAAAGGCGATCATCTCCTCTTCGACCCCCAGGTCGTAGAGGGTCTTGTTGATCGCGCTGAGCATGAGAGGAGGGCCGCAGAGGTAATACTCGTTCTCGGTCGGATCTTCATGGCGGTCCAGGTAGTTGTCCAGCAGTACCTGGTGGATGAAGCCCACATAACCGGTCCAATCATCCTCCGGCTGCGGCTCACTGAGTGCAATGTGGTAGGTGAAGTTTTCAAATTCACGCTCGATCGCCCGGAAATCTTCTTCATAGAAGATTTCACGTTTGGAGCGTGCGCCGTACCAGAAGCTGACCTTGCGGGTGGTCTTGCGGGTGTGGAAGAGGTCGAAGATATGGCTGCGCATGGGGGCCATGCCGGCTCCGCCGCCCACGAAAACGATCTCGCGGTCGGTCTCCTTCATGAAGAACTCGCCATAGGGGCCGCTGACCATGACCTTGTCGCCCGGCTTGCAGTTGAAAATGTAGGAGGAGGCGATGCCCGGCGGCACATCCAGCCCGCGCGGGGCCGTCGCAATGCGCACATTCAGCATCACACGGTTGCCCTCGGCCGGATGGTTCGCCATGGAGTAGGCCCGGAAGCACTCCTCTTCGTTCTCGGCCTTAAGGTCGAACATCTTGAAGTGATCCCAGTCGGAGCGGTATTCCTGCTGCACATCAAAAGAGGAGAAACCCAACTTGTACTCGGGGATGTCGATCTGGATGTATCCCCCGGCCTGGAAATCGAGGTTCTCCCCCTCGGGGAGCTCGACCACAAATTCCTTGATGAATGTGGCCACATTGTCGTTCGAGGCGACCGTGCATTCCCACTTCTTAACATCGAGGACCTCTTCGGGAACCAGGATCTCGGTGTCTTCGCGCAGCTTCACCTGGCAGGCCAGGCGCACGCCTTCACGCCGATCCGGCTTCTTGATGAAGCCGATCTCGGTTGCCAGGATATCCCCGCCGCCCTTGGTGACCTTGCACTTGCACATGCCGCAGGTACCACCGCCGCCACAGGCTGAAGGAACAAAGACCTGCCCGCCCGCGAGCGCGGAGAGGAGCGACTGGCCCGGATCGGTCGTGACCGACTTCTTGCCGTCGTTGATGTCAATCGTGACCTCACCACCCGGAGAGAGCTTGGTCGAGATGGCCGACAGCAACACAACGAGGAGCACAATCACGCCCGTAAATACCGCCGCACTGACTATGACAAACAACACCATCTTATTCTTACACCTTTATGAGTCCCCTGCGGGCTTGCCCGCGGGAACCCGAGATCCCTCAGCCTCCAAGGCTGATGCCCGAGAAACACAAGAAACCAATCGCCATTAGACCCGTGATAATGAACGCCATGCCCAAGCCGCGCAGTCCCTCTGGCACGTTGGAGTAGCGGATCTTCTTGCGGATGGCCGCCAGCGACATGATCGCGAGGGCCCAGCCGACACCCGAGGAGGAGCCGTAGACCACGGACTCCGTCAGCGAGTATTGGCGTTCAACCATAAAGAGAGAGGCACCCAGGATGGCGCAGTTGACCGTAATCAGTGGCAGGAAAATCCCGAGGCTGTTGTAGAGTACAGGGAAGAAACGATCGACCACCATTTCCACGATCTGTACCAACGAGGCGATCACGGCGATAAAGCAGATAAAGGTCAGGAACGAGAGGTCGAGGGCGCCGAGGGCCTCTACGCCGGTCCAGCTCAAGGCCCCGGCCTGAAGCAGGTAGCGCCGGATCAGCCAGTTGAGTGGCGTGGCGATGGTCAGCACCATGATGACTGCCATGCCCAGCCCCTTGGCCGACTCCATCTTCTTGGATTGCGCCAGGTACGAGCACATCCCCAGGAAGAGGGAGAGCAGGATGTTCTGAATAAAGATCGATTCAATCGCCAGGTTCAGTAGGCCCATGATCAGTCCTCCTCCCTGAGCGTTTTCGAGATGAAGGTACGCTGTAGCCAGATCAGCAAGCCGATGATCACGAAAGCCCCCGGCGGCAAGAGCATCAGCGTGTTACCGGTATACCAGGACGTATCCAGAATCGTAATGCCGAACCAGGTGCCGCTGCCCAGCAGCTCGCGTAGCGATGCCACCGCAATCAGGACCACGCTGTAGCCCAGCCCGTTGCCGATGCCATCCAGGAACGATTTGAAGGGGGGATTCTGGAGGGCGTACGCCTCGGCGCGGCCCATCACGATGCAGTTCGTAATGATCAGGCCCACAAACACGCTGAGCTGCTTGCTGATATCGTACAAGAAGGCGCGCAATATCTGGTCGGCCAGGATCACCAGGGTCGCGATCACACACAGCTCCACGATCATGCGGATCTTGTTGGGGATCAGGTTGCGCAGCATCGAGATCACCACATTGGAAAAGCAGAGCACCGTCGTTAGCGCCAGGCTCATCACCACAGCAGTCGAGACCTGCGTGGTCACCGCCAGAGCCGAACAGACCCCCAGCACCTGCCAGGTCACCGGGTTGTTGTCCGACAGCGGATCCGTAATGATTTTGCGTGTCTTGGCCATCAGTCCTGTGCCTTCATCTGCTCAAAATAGCGGTGGTACACTGCGTAATCTGCATTCAGGAACCGCTCAACGCCGATACAGGTCATGGTGGCAGCTGTGATGCCGTCTACGCTGTGGTCCGTGATGGGGGCGCCCGGCTTGGTGACACGGAAGGGTTGCACGTTGCCGTCGGCGATCCACTTCTTGCCTTTGAAACGGTCTTGGAAGAAGGGCTTCTCCACTTCGCCGCCCAGACCGGGTGTTTCCTGGTGCTCGTAAAATACGATGCCGGCAATCGTGGAAAGATCGCCCTCGAGGGCCATGAACGCCTTAACCGTGGACCACAGTCCCTTGCCGCTCACGTGAATGGCGTACCGTTTAGCGCCGCTCTCCGGCGCGGTGTAGATGTAGAGCGGATAGAACGTCTTGAGGCGGCTTGCCTTATCGCGCACATTGACCTCCTGTGCCGTGAGCGAGTCCACGGTACGGGAGTCAACCTTGTGTCCCTGGGCATCCAGGACTATGCCCGTGATACGTTCGCTGTACATGCTGTCCAGTTCGTCCGGCGTGACGCAGATCTTGCCCTTTGCGTCGGTCACAGACTCGCCGAAGACCTGCAGCACCTTGCCCTTCACATCGTTGGCCTTGTTGCGTGCCTGACGCGGGGCCAGTCCGGTCGATACCACCGCCAGGAGCACGCTGCAGACCAGACAGATCACTGTCGCAAATCCGATGACTTTCAGTTGATCACGCACGTTTGAGCCTCCTGCGAATGTGGTGATCCACCACGAAGCTGTCGATCAACGGCGCCATAAGGTTCATGAAGAGAATCGAAAGCATGACGCCTTCAGGGAAGCCGGCATTGAGGACGCGCACGATGATGATCAGCATCCCGATCAGGAAACCATAAATCCATTTGCCGGCGTTGGTGGCGGCCGCCGAGACCGGATCGGTCGCCATGAAGATCGCCCCGAAGGCAAAGCCACCTGCAACCAGATGGTAGTGCGGCGGAATCTGCGACATGGGGGAGCTGCCGAACACGTTGGCCAGAGCGGCTGTCGAGAGTAATCCGATCACACAGGCGAGCATGATGCGCCAGGATCCCACACCCGCCAGGAGCAGCATCACCGCCCCGATCAAGCAGGCCAGCGTACTCGTCTCGCCTATACTGCCTGGCATGGTGCCCAGGAACATCTGCATGAAGCTCACCTGGCCACTTGCTATGGCCTCCGCCGCGGTGGCCCCCTCGGGCATCGCCGAGAGTATGCCCAGCGGCGTGGCACCGGTGACGGCATCTACCACTTGGTCGCCGTGCGAGGCAATCCAAACACTGCCGGTCATCGATTTTGCATAGGCGAAGAAGAGGAAGGCGCGCGAGAGCAGGGCCGGGTTGACCACGTTCATGCCGGTGCCGCCGAAGATTTCCTTGCCGATCACGATGCCGAACGTGATGCCCACCGCCACCTGCCACAGCGGAATCGTCGGTGGCAACACCAGCGGGAAGAGAAAGCCGCTGACGAGCAGTCCTTCGTTGATCGGGTGCTTGCGTACACAGGCAAAGAGGACTTCCCAGAAGCCGCCCACCGCGTAGGAGACAAAGACAATCGGCAGCACGATGATCAGGCCGCGCAGCATATCGGCCACAAATCCGGCCCCCGCAATCGCGTGCGCCATGTTGTACTGGTGGCCCGCATTCCATACCCCGAAGAAGAAACAGGGCAGCAGGGCATAGATCACCGTGACCATGACGCGCTTGATATCAATCGCGTCACGTACATGCGCGCCACGATGGGTCTGTTCGGCTGGCGTGAAGGCAAACGTGTCGGCCGCATCAAAGAGCGGCGCCACCTTTTCCAGCTTTCCTCCCTTTTCGAAGAGGGGGCGGATGCTATCGTGGAATTTCAGGAGAAGCTTCACTAGATTCCCTCCTCCTCAATCTGGCGCAGGCCGCGGGCGATGATCTCCTGCAGCTCCAGCTTGCTCGGGCAGATCACATCGCACAGCGCAAAGTCTTCCGGGTCGGTCTCAAGGATGCCCAGGGCGATCATCTCATCCGTATCGCCCGCGAGTACGGCGCGAAGCAGGTAGTCGACCAGGATGTTCAGTGGCATCACCTTGTCGTAGTGCCCGGTCAAGACCAGAGCCCGCTCCTCGCCGTGCATGTGGGTGCCGAGCGGCCTATCTTTCTTGCCTGGCAGCCAGGTCGATGCAAAGAGGCGCGAGAAGCTCATGCGCTTGAGCCCTGGCATCGTCCACCCCATGAAATAGCGCTCCTCGCTGGCCGGGATCACCGTGATGGCCGACTGCATGAAGCGCAGATGGCTGTCGGCCTGTATGGTGGTACCCGAGAGCACGTCACCGGCAATGATACGCTGGTCACCCGCGGTCAGTGCGGCGGAGAAGAGCGGCTCCAGAGCTCCACCGGTACGCAGGCGGTAGTGCTGCTGCGCCTCGGGCTTCACATTCGGTCCCCCCAGGCAGATGATACGTGTGGCGGGCAGCGTGCCATCCAGGAAGAGCCGGCCTATGCTGACCAAGTCGATCGCCTTGACGGTCCAGACGGTATCGCTGGAGCACATCGGGTCGATCCTCGAAATATGAACGCTTGTGTTCCCGGCGGGGTGGGGGCCCTCAAAGCGGTGGAGCGTCACGCGCTGGGCGCCGCTCAGCGTTTCGCCCGCAGTGGCGCCTACGCAGAGGTGCACCTCGCCATCGGTCAGGCGTGTCAGCAGGTCGATCCCCGCTTGGAAGGCGGTCGGATCCTCGGCGGTCACCACCTCGGCATCGGCCTGGAAGGGGCCCGTATTCATGGCATTAATGAAGATCGACTTCGGTTGTGCGGCCGGGTCAGCCATGTGTGAGAAAGGGCGTTGCCGAATCAAGGATAGGTAGCCGGTCGTCATGAGCTGATCCAGGATGACCGTGCGTTCCAGCCCCTGAATCGCGGCGGCGGCAAAGGCTTCGAAGCGCTCCTGCTCCGCGTTGGGGTCCACCGCAATGACGATTTCTTCCACGAAACGGCGCGCTCCGCGCGTAATGGAGGTCACCTGTCCGCCGGCTGGGGCGCGCAGCTTGAAGGCCTCCCGCGCCTTGTCTTCCATCAGGATCGCGCCCTGACGCACTGCGTCGCCTTCCGTCACGAGCAGACGCTGCTTCATGCCTGCGAATTCGAGTGGATAGACGGCCACCGTAGGCGCAGGCGCCAGGTCGGTAATGCGGGTCGCCGGCTTGCCAGCCAAGCCTACATCAAATCCTTTTTTGACCTTGAACTCCAACGTCTGCCCCCGCGCTCACTTATTAGATGATCGGAAAAGTCATGAATAAGCCATTTCCAGACCGAAATTGCAAGCACAACTTCCTCAAAATCTGGGGTCCAGGCGTGTCGCTATCTGTGTGTGAAATACCCCACAGGTCCGTGGGGGAGAGCCCGAACCGGACAGGTGTCACTCGACCAC
>JABGQM010000005.1 GCA_018648805.1 Verrucomicrobiota bacterium | reverse complement strand
TGGGGGACTGGTTGCTCTTCTTTCCCGCAACCAGTGTGACGGGCCGGGGTCTTCATGGCGCGTGCAACCACCGTTGTCATTGCCAGCAACGATTGCGCGGGCGATCCCCTACGCATCAAGTGTGACAGCTCTGCTGGCGCGCTTGATGGCCTTGTGAAGCGGGGAACGAGCGTCGGCATTGTGAACCACGGTCGCGCGGATGATGAGCCGGAGGGCTTGGCGCAGAACTTGGCTTCAAGCAAGTTCTGTGACATAGGCCGGAGGCGGACGCTGGCACGGGATGGACGAGCCGCGAAGCGGCGAGGATGCGGAGAGCGTTGGTGCATCGAAGACGCTGGACATCGCCGACCACGCAGGGCATGGCGCGGGACGTGCCCGAGCGCAGCAAGGATGTAGCACGGCCCGTGACAGGCCCGGTGGCAACGGGATAGACGAGCGGGCGTAGCCCGCGAGGCTCGTAGACCACTCACGACGCGGTAGCGTCGTGAGTGGTCGGTGGGCCGTTCTGGCCGACGGCGTCGTTGCTCACTTGGAGGTCTCTTGCAGACAGCACCGCATAGGATGATCGAATGATATAGAAGTAGTGCCGCAGCCTACCCGGCAGCGTATTGATTGACGAACCAGGATCGAGTTGCGGCAAGGAGGCGCGACCCATTGAGATTTTGGGGACAATCTGAAATGGTCGAGGCTCGCAGCGCAGCGGAGAGCGGAGGCTGTCACGCCGTAGTCACCCCTGCGAGACAGACCTACAACCACTGACCTGACTTGACGTGACGAGTCATACAGGAGGGTTCTTCGGATAGAATGTGATTTGGGGTCGAATCTTGTTGATCCCTGTCACCGCTCCACTGAGAGTGGGGGGATGACCACACCCGAAACAGCGCCTGTCTTGACCGCGGGTGAACGCCTGCGCGGGCAGCGCTATGCCCTGCTGGCCAACCTGTTGGCGGGCTCGCAGTTCATCATGCAGGGCGTCATCATGATGCTCTACGCCAACGACGTGCTGGGCTTCACCCCCCGCCGCATCTCCTATATTCTCGCCGCAGCGCCATTGGTGGCGCTGCTGCGCCTGGCCTTTCTGGGCCATGTGCGGGCCATCGGGAAGATTCGCGTGTTGACGGTGACCGCGGTGTTGCGACTGGTGAGTGTGCTGCTGATGCTGGTGATCCCCGCGGCGTGGCTCAACTTCCCGCTGTTCCTGGGAATCCTGCTGCTCTTCTCCCTCTCCGCGCACCTGGGGGCCGGGGTGGTCTGGCAACCCCTGATTCGCGATATCACCACGCTGGAGGACCGCGGCCGATTCTTTGCCCGCATGCGCTTCTGCTTCACGATGGTCTCGGCACTGGTGAGCATGGTCATCCCGCTGATCGTGGGGGAGCAGATCACGGAACTGCAGTTCAAGGGTCTGCTCCTGGTGGTGGTGGCCGGCGTGGTCAACAACCTCTTTTGGGTCAGGCGGATCCCCGAGGTGCGCCATCCCCCCGAGGCGCAGCGTTCCGGATGGCATTTTGCGGCCATGGGAAGAGCCCTGGTCTCGTCGCGCCTGCTGCGCGGTCCGCTGTTGATCGCCTGCATTTTCGTGCTGATGGGCCTGCCCATCTATCCCATCTACCTGAAACAGATGTTGCATGTGCCCAGTAGCCTGATTTCCTGGCGCCTGTTCGCCAGTGCCCTCGGGGGTGCTTTTTCGCTGTTACTGTGGGGGCGCGTCGCCGACCAGATTGGCTTCAAGCCGATGCTGAAGGGGTTGCTCTATTTGACCATCCTGGTGTTGCCCTCGCATCTGCTGATCACGCCCTTCGACACGACGCCAGGACACGACGTGCATGAATGGATGGCGGTAGCCATCCTGGTGCTGCATGCCTTTGTCGGCGGCATCCTGGGGGCGGGTATCGGTATTGCCATGACGACGATCCAGCACGCGCTGGTGCGCAGCGAGGAGTCGTTGGAGGCGATGAACATCTTTCAGGGGGTCAGCATGCTGGTGGCCTCCCTCGTGGCCCTGCTGGCCGGGGTATTGCTCGAGAACGTGGCCATTCCGCTGGGCATCGCCACTCAGCTGGATGGGTGGCTCTATCTCGATGCGGTGCGCATCTACGTGGTGCTGGCGGGTGTGGTGGGCTCGCTCGGGATCATCCGGATTCTGCGCTCGATTCCTAATAGTCGCCCCTATTTTGATGTGAATGACTTCTTCGCGGCCCTCACCGGCAGTCCGTTGCGTGTGGCCTATGTACAGCGCCAGGTCTACCACTCCGACGAAACCACGCGCATCCAGACGGCCGACTGGCTGGGGCGACAGAGCAGTCCGCTGGTACTCGATTCCCTGATTGGTCTACTGGATGACCCTTCCTACGATGTGCGTGTGGCCGCCATCCGTGCGCTGGCACCGACGGGGGGCGCCCTGGCCGGGGAACACCTGCTCGCCGCGCTGGGCGATCCGGCCCGGCAATCCGTGGCCGACCACGTGGCCTGGGCGCTGGGCGAATTGGGGTATGCACCCGCACTCGACGAGCTGTGCAAGCATTTGGCCCCCACCTATGCGGTACGTACCCGGGCGATGGCGGCCCGCGCCCTGGGCAAGTTGGGCAATAGCGCGGCGGCCCCTGCCTTGGAGGCCCTGCTGACGGCAGAGAACCTGCACACCAGCCAGCATCTGGTCTCGTCTGCCTGCCGCGCCCTGCTGCGCTTGGGCCACACCGAGCAGATGGGGCGCATCTTCCACATGCTCAATGGTCTCTCCACGCGAGAAGACCGCTATGAGTTGATGGATGTACTCTGCGTGCACTTGGAGATTTCGAATCAATGGGTCTTGAAGGCCGATAGCGCCACCTCGCCCCGACAGGCGCTGCTCGACTATATTTCACTGAAGTCGAGGTCGTGGCAGCGTGCCCACGCGGAGGTGGTGGCACATGTCCAGGAGATGGCCTTCGCCCCCTTGCAGCGTGCCTTCACCCAGGCCTGCGAGCAGGCCGGGCACGACCCCGTGCGGGCGGGGTTGCGCGACGCGCTCTCCGAGACGGCGCAGTGGGGGCCCGTGGCGGTGATGGCCTCGGGATGGTTGCTGCTGAGGAGCCAGAGCACCAGAGGGGCAACCCATTAGAGGCGAGCATCAAGGACGTGGGCGCCGGCGGAGGGGGTGATGACGGAGATCTCGCAGGGGTGACCGTGGGTGCGCGTGAAGGCGATCTTGATCGCATGCGCGACGGTTTCGGCATCGCGCGGGTGAACCAGCGCGACCACACTGCCACCGAAGCCACCGCCTGAGAGACGCGCGCCCAGAACACCGGGGATCTTGCGGGCGGCGTTGACAATCGTATCGAGCTCCGTGCAGGAGTTCTCAAAGTAGTCCACCGAGCTGGCGTGACTCTCGAACATCAGGGCGCCGAATCCCTCCAAGTCGCCACGATCCAACAGGGCCCGGCCAGCCAGGACCCGCCCGGTCTCGCCAATCGGATGCGCGGCGCGTTTGGCGGTCATGGGGTCCATCGAAGCGGCGTGCGCCTGCCACTCCGACATACTGACGTCACGCAGAGCGCTGACGGGGTGATCCAGTGCAGATTTGAAATAGGCCGCCGCCGCTTCGCAGTGCTCACGGCGCTCGTTGTACTCGCCATCCACGAGGGCGTGCTTGGCCTTGGTGTTGCACATCAGGAAGGCGGCATCCTCCCCCATCGGCAGCGTCTGGACCTCGAGTGATCGGAAATCGGTCATGACGAGCGCATTGGCTTGTCCGAACAGGCTCGACACCTGGTCCAGCAAGCCGCACTTCACGCCGGCATAGGTGTGCTCGGCTTGCTGACCGATGCGCGCCATGTCGAGCGGATCGACCTGCATGCCATACAGGGCCGCCAGCGCCAGCCCGGAACAGATTTCCAACGCCGCCGAACTCGAGAGGCCCGCCCCCAGTGGAATGTTGCCGAGGAACATGGCGTTGAATCCGGTGGGGGTCTGTCCCTGCGCCTGAAGGCCGGCCACCACCCCGATCACATAGTTGGCCCACGTGTTCTCACTGACCGGCGCGGGTGAGCCGACCTCGAAGGTGACCTCGGCCATCAAATCGCCCGCCACCAAACGACAGGTGGTGTCAGAGGAGGGGCCAACCAGGAAATAGGTACCGAAGTTGATCGCCGCTGAGAGCACGTAACCTTCATTGTAGTCGGTATGATTGCCCAACACCTCGACCCGGCCGGGGGCATAGGCGGCCACCGTGTGCGGATGGCCAAAGTGCTTCTGAAATGCTGCGCTAACGGTCTCGTACATGCTGTGCTCCCTGCCTGCTCTTAAAACGTTGCACTCTAGGCGCAGCGCCCCCTCGTTGTCGACCCGGAAGTAGACCACGCTCGCCCGCAGCCCGCGACGGAGCGCGGGCCCTACCGGGCTCTACCGGGGGCTACCGGGCCAGCTGACGGCACTCGGCTTCGGCCGCGCGCATGAGTCGCAGGTTGTCGGCCAGCTTGCCGGGGCGGAAGCGCAGGCGCCAGAGGCCCTCAAACCCATCGCGCAGATCGGCCATGGCATCCGCCCAGGCGGTTAGCTCAGCGGGCGGGATCTCACATCCCATACGATAGGCCTGTCCCAGCAGCGACCGCTCGGCGGCCAGCGTATCCATCGCGGCGGCCAGACGGTAGTCGGCCAGGGCTTGCAGCTCGAAGTCAGGCAGCGATGGAGTGGCCGCGGGCCAGAGGTCGGCCGCGGAGAGCATCTCTATCACCGACTGCAGGGCCTCGCTGCTGCCCTTATCGATCAGACTGGGAAACTGGGCGGGATAGTGCCCCACGAGCGAGACACGCCGGAAGCGCTGCACAAAACGGTCGGCCGAGCCGCCCATCGGTTCGACGAGCGCGTGATAGAGACAGCGGCTATCGGGGCTGACCAGGCGCGCGGCTTCACCGAGTGTCCGAATGGCGTCCGCCAGGCCTCCGCGGTCACCGAAGCACTGCTGCGCAAATGTTGTGGTGAAGGTCGCGTCATCCACACCCGCGCCATACCAGGCGTGCGCGGCGCCATGCGCATAGCCGTGCAGGCTGACGCCGAGCGGATTGCGGTGCCCGAAGTCGCCCCAGTCGGTATTCAGAACGCCTTCAACCTTGAGGCGCTTACCGACCTTAACAAAGTTCGTCACGTTGCCCATGGCATTGGGCAGATCGGTGCCGTGGCGCTGCCAGCTGCTCGTGCCGGGACAGACAAGGGAGGGCAGTCCCACCTCGGCAAACTCGCGTGAACGGGGAATGCGGCCGCCCTTGGCGTCGTAGTCCCAGTTGAGCATGACCACATCCTTGGGAAACTCGGGAATCAGCTCGGGGTATTTGAGCACGATATCGCCCCAGATATTCATGCGTTTGCCGAAGGTGCCACACAGCTTGTGCAGCTTGAGCAGGTAGTTAAGATAGACACGGCCACGCCCGATGCGATTGGCGGCCGACTTGCTGCGGCCGTTACCCAGCTCCCACGGCTCGTCGCAGCAGCAGTTGATGTCGTCGGCCTCGAAAAGCGGCACAAACTCGCTGTACAGATCGCGCGTCAGGGCAAACGCCTTGGGATCGGTCGGGCAGAGCATGGTGCCGCCCTCCCATCCGCCGTATCCAGGCAGCTCGGCCAAGTGGGCGTATTCGGGCAACTGCAGCGTCAGCTCGTTGTGACTCAAGGTGGCCATCGACGGCACAAAGCGGACGTGGTGCAGACGGCAGTGCGCCTGGATCGCGAGGATATCCTCGGGGGTATAGGAGCTGAAGCCCTTGCCTATGGCGGGATGTGCGGACCAGGTGAAGGTGTTCTTGATGTAGATCTGGAACTCGTTCAGCTTCCAGTGGGCCAGCCGCTCAATCAGCGCCTTGAGCGTCTCAACGGTCGGCACCTTGCCGCGCGCCACATCGTAGTAGACCCCGCGCCGCGCAAAGTCGGGCGCGTCATCGATACGGCAGCCGTCCAGCGTCCTGCCCCCGGCCTTCACCAACTCGCGCAGCGTCTGCACGCCGTAATAGGCGCCCGCATCGGTCGAGGCGGCAATCTCAACGCCGGTTTTCTGAACCGTAAGCCGGTAGCCTTCGGCCGCGCGCACAGCCGGATCACGGCGAATCACCACGCTGCCCTCTGCCGCACCATTGAAGCGGCATGTTGAGCGCAGCCCCAGCTGCCGTTTCAGCTCAGCGGCAAGTTGCTCGAGCGGCAGCCGGTCCGCATCACGACAGCTAGTCAGACGCACCGTGTCAGGCCAGCGGAAGCTACCGGGAAGCGGGCGGCGTTTGCGCACGGGAATGAGCAGAGCGGGGACATCAGCAGCAGGGCGGCGAGCGGGCATGGCAGGGTCTCCTTTTGAAGAGGCAGACTAACGCGCCGCTACGCGCAGAGCAACCGTGAACCTTGCCTTGACAGTGTGCCGCATTCGGTGGTCAACTCGTGCCGTCAGGTGATGTCTATGGGGCACACGGACGGGAAGGGGCTCAGATGACCGGATGGCGATACGCGGTGGCGGCCGTCGTGCTGGCAGCAGGCTGCACGGGACCAGAGTACAGCATCCACGAATCGCGCGACGACGCGCGTGCGATCAAGACCCAGAGCGGTCCCGCCGCAGGCGCCGCGCTCGACTGGCACGGGGCCGGTCGTCTCTCGCTCGAACGCAAGCGCCTGAATGTCTTCTCATCCGAAATGACCGATATCGGCGAGGAGATCTCCGCACTGCACCGCACCGTCAGCGGCAAGAAGATCGAGCACTACTCGATGGACGAACACGGCCGCATTGAGAGCATGCTCTTTCGCTACCTGGTCTGCCGCGAAGCGTTATGGGATGTGGCGAGCTACTACGGTAAGCGCAGCGGCCTCTTCGCGGGGCGCAGCGACCAGGTCAAGGGGTTCATCATCGCCTACAGCGCCGCCCTCAAGGTGCACTACATCGACACCAAGATGGTGGTCGACTTTATCGATGAGCCCGTGACCATCTCGAAACTCAACGCCGGCTACGCCGACTGCCGCATCCCGGGCGGCAGCTTCGACCGCATTTTTCACATCGTCACCTCGGTCGACCATCTCGAAGCCATGGAGGCCGCCTGGACGCTCTTCCGCGAGCAGGCGGACGACCCGAAATCACGTCTCGCCAAGGTGGCCCGCGCCGAGCCGGAATACGGCGCGCTGGTACGGGAGATCCGGACCCAGCGCCTCTACGCCAAGGCCCAGACCGATCGCCTGCTCGACAAGACCTCCATCCTCTTCCCCAACATGGAGAACCGCCTGCGCCAGTCGAAGGTAGCCGAGCTGGCGGCCGGCACCAAGGAGGCCGTCAAGAGCGGCCTGGGCGCCTGCGGGGCCCTGGTCGGCAATGCGATGGTCAAGCTCGTCAAATCGCCCCTGGCGGTGGAGGTGCAGTGGAACCGCGGCGATCTGAACGGTATGTTCAGACTGGCCCAGCCCGGCGATATTCTGCTGACGATGCGCGAAGGCTATCTCTCGAACCTCTTTATTCCGGGCGAGTTCAAACACGGCATCACGTTTGTCGGCTCCGTCGCCAAGCGGCGCGCGGCCGGTCTTTCGAAGCAAGCCCTGAGCACTGTGCCGAGTCAGCTCAGGCAGCGTACATCGGGCCATCTCTTCCAGTCCAAGGACGCAGCAGGCGACCCGGCCAACTGCGTCGAGGCCATTGCCGAGGGTGTCATTATGACCTCAACGCGCCGCCTGACCCGGGTCGCGGTCAACCGCGTCCTGATTCTGCGGCCGGTGCTGCCCCCCGAAGAGCGTGTGCGCCAGCTGGCGGCGGTCTTCTCGCGACTGGATGATGGGTACGACTTCAAGTTCAACTTCGTGGACCAGCGCAAGCTCTGCTGCACCGAGTTGATTTACCGCAGTCTGAACGGGCGCGGCCTGATGTCTTTCAGCCTGGTCAAGCGCATGGGCCTGCCCACTCTGAGCGCCGACGACATTATCCGCACCTACTTCAAGACCATGGACGCCGGGCACCCCACCTTCGAGTTTGTCGCGTTGGCCGAGGAGGATCCCACCAGCGCCGCGCATGGCGGACGTATTCTAACCGGCGACGCCGGACTGCAGCGACTGCGCGTCATCATGAACCTCCCGGCCCCGCGTGCCGACGGCAGCCTGACGCAGTGGCTGACGCCGCCGGCCGGTGCAGGCCCACCCCTTCTCTCCCTGGTGCAGACCCGCCCCGCAGCGCGCCCCCCCCTGTATTCACGCGAACCTAAAAACTGGAGGTCCCTATGCTCGATCCCATCACTGCCCTCATACTGAAGGTCGTCGCCTCGGCCTGTATCAAGTTCTACCTGGCCAGCCTCATGGGGGTCGGGCAGGTCTCCTATAAATCGGCCGATCTGGGCTACAAGATCCCGAAGTGGTACATGAATCCAGGGCGCGTCTCACGCACGTTCTATTCGTACGGCACCTCGGTTAGCGGCGACGAGTTCGAATCGATTGAGGATGCCCGCCACAAGGCCGTCGACCAGATGGCACAGCATATCCGCCTGGGCAACCGCGCCCTGATTGAAAAAGAGGTGCGCTACGATGTCAACAGCGTCAAGCAGAAGCGACTGATTGAGCTGTTCATACGCGGCGAGGGCCTTGAGCAGTTCATACGCATGAACGCCAAGATGGATAAGAAACAGCTCGTCAAGGTGAAGGTGCCTAAGGTGGACATGCGTGCCTTCGTGCGTCTCGATATGAAGTCGAAGACCTACATTGCCTACCAGGGCAAGACGTTGCATGAGCTCAAGACGCGCCTGGTGCAGCAGAAGACGGACGATATCCTGGACGAGATGCAGGCCGAATTGGCGGCCTGGGAGAAAGAGGCCGCCGCCCTGCCGGGTGGCGCCATACCGGCCAGCATCAAGCCGGGTGACTTGGCTCCGCCGGCGATGCCCGATTCGCCCCCATCCGCCCCGCCCAAGGGAACCGGCGCCCCCTCAGGCGGCCCCTTCGGCGACATGGAGAGAGAGCTGAACGACGCCGAGTAAGTGAAGTGCGGCCTGATCTTAAGTTGTCACTCGTATGGACAGTCAAGAGCTCCATATCACCGGCGCACGGCACAATCGAAGCCGTTCTCGACAAAGTTTACGAGATAGTTAGTTTCGTTTCAGTTCGCGACGAAGTTCACGATGCAGGCGGAGACTCTACTATTCCGTGGACCTCGTCGTGAACTATCCCGATCAACTGCTTCGTGAACTTTGTCGTCAACTGAACCGATCTTAAACTGGTCTCCTTCCTGCCAAGTGACGACCTATTTCAGGGCGAGACCGGGACAAGCAGGTTCGAGAGATGCGGAATACGCTCTACTGCAAAAGAAAACAGCCGGCGGATCATTGATCCGGCCGGCTGCTCCCTTTATTGGCTTAGTTGGCGCCCGGCTTACATGCCAGCGTCTTGAGCCTTGAACTCCTCGAACTTCTTGACTTCGCCATCGAGCTCGGCAAATGCCTGCGACGCGCGGAAGCGCGTGTACAGGGACTTGGCGGAGTTCTTCTGGTCCGCAAACGCATCGGCGATCACTTTAGGATCCTGCACCATCAGGGCCCAGGCGGTCGTGGTGTTGCCCGCGGTCTCATACTTGAGATCTTTGGGTACCGTGCCGCGCAGAATCTGATGAGCAATGCTCTTGCTTGCCGCACTGAACAGCGCATTGTACTCGGCCGATTCGCCCTCGCCGATTTCCTCGGAGAAATCCTTTTTAAGGGAATCCACCTTGGTTTCGAGGATGTGAGCGAGCTCGGTACGACCACGCGTCTTGGCCTTGTCCATGGCCAACGAAACCGTGCGCGAAGAACCGATACCTACGGCGGCTAGTCCACCGGCATCCGTAATGGCATTCGCCTTCTCCTGCATGATCTCGAACGGTGTCTTCTGACTCGTGACCTCGGTCGACTTACAGCCCACCATCGTTCCCAGTACCAGCGCTGCGAGCGCCACCAACATGACTTGCTTCATACCCAGCCTCCTTCTGTTACGCCCTCTCTCGTGAGAGCATGGTTTTACTAAATCGCCCCATCTACATCTTTGCCAGCATCTGAGCTGATGCTATCCGCGTCCCTCCGGAACAATCAAGCCCTATTTTCGCGCCACGCCACTTCGTGACAGACGCAAAGTCACCAGGCAGATACGCTGTCCGGGATCGACCACCCGCCGAATCACACGCGCGCCGCGCATCCGCAGCGTCAATTCTTCACGCACGGCATCCTCCTGCACGCTATCATCGATCGAACGGTCGGTGCTGAACTGGCGCCGCAGGTGGCTGAATTTCACCATCAGGCTGCGCGCCATATCGTGAATGGCTTCCTCCTCGGTACGGCGGAACGACTCCATCGGATTGCCATACCCGAAATCGCCCGCCTGAACCACCTGGTAATACTCTTGCGTTTCGATCCAGCCGGGCTCTATCCCCAGCGTGGCCACATGCGCGCGGTCAAAACGCTCCATTTCGTCGAGGCTCTCGCCCGACTCGAGCAGCAGATTGGTGAAGCCATCGGGTGCCGCCTGCACCGCATCGGCATGCTTGAGGCTGAACAACACGAACGCGCCAAAACGGCGGCGCACGTAAGAGCCCAGGACGTTCATTCGGTCCAGCTCGGTCTCCGAATCTGCCACGGCACGCGCAATACCATCCAGGGCACGATCGATTTTGCGGCGTACCACGTCATAGTGCAGCTCATCAACCACCACGTTGCTCTCACCAAACTCGTCGGTCAGGCTGAAACGCCGGAAGGTGCCATTCACCAGGAACTCTTCAGCGCCCAGGCAGCGCACCACACCGTAGACCACCCAGGGCGGCAGTTGGTAACGGTCGCAGAAAGGCTCGAGATGGGCCGGACAGCTCATGCGTAGACTGACCGGTGCATCTGCCTGCAGCGCCTCACTGGGGGCGGTTAGCCAGGTGGGCAGATCCATGCTGCCACTGCGCGGTAGTTGGGGGGTCGTGGCACAGCCACACAGCAGAGCCAGGCACGTGAGAAGCAGGAGGGGGCGACGCATCACGGCTTCGTCACCCTTTCTGCCGGCGCCGCCGGATGCGCCTCATGGCGGCCGGACATCATGCAGAACCGCTGGGCCAGCCGCGTCTGCCCATCACGCACCAAGTGGTAGCGGGCGATCCCTTTCTGCAGGGCTGCGATACGCTCACCCATCCCCGGGTGGTGCCGAAAGGCATCCATCTCGGCCGCGCCGCCAACGCGTTGCAACAACTCGACCATGGCACGCGGGTCGTAGCCTGCCGCGGCGGCATAGGCCGCGCCGAACAGGTCGGCTTCAAACTCATCTTCGCGGGCACGCCCGCCAATGATCTTGAGATAGGAGGTATCGGCCAGCCGGTTCAGATCGGCCTCGATCGCGCTGGTTGAACTGTCGCCGGTAATGTCGTCCAGCTCGGCAAAGACCGCATCACGACGCCGGTGAATCGCGCGCTTCTTAAACTCACGTAAGCCGTGATAGAGACTGCAATGGGCCATCTCGTGGCCGATCACAGCGGCCAGTTCGGCCTCGTTCTGAATCAGGTCAAGATACCCCTTCGAAATCAGGATAAAGCCGCCCGGCATGCCGAATCCGTTGATCGATTCGTCATTGAGAATCCCCACCTTGTACGGCCAGTCGTAGCGCTCGGTGCGGGCCCCCACCAGCATACCGACCCCGTTCACATAGTTCTTGAGGCGGCCGTTCTGCGCAAAGCCGTTGGGCGCCATGTGCGCCACCATGGCATGCCCCAACAGCGTTTCAGCTTCACCACTGAGAACAATGCTATTGTCGAACGGGCGACGCGGCAGGCGATCGCGCAGCCATCCCGCCGGGGCCGGCGTCAACCGCTTGGTCAGCATCGCGACCAGGGAAGGTGAGACGGCGATGGCGGTCACCTGTTTCACGACGCCCAGGTCCACATCATGCCGATCGGAATAGGAGGAGGCAAAAGCCCCCTTGGTCGCGGCCGCGATATCGACCGACGAGACATTGACCGCTTCGCCGGCGCCCAGCAGACCGCTGTAATCGATGCCACGCCGCGGAACCGTCAGCGCCACGCGCGGCAGCCAACCGTTGGTAGTGGCCGTCTGCGCAGGCACCCAGTTGCCCGTGGGCGCGTCGGCCTCAACCCGGGCACCCGCCTTGAGCAACTCCAACGCAGGGAAGAATGCGCCCGGTCCACTGCGCAGCGCCGTATTGCGTTGCAGCTCACCAGCCGACGCCATCAGCGCGGCCAGCAGCAGCGCGCACCCAATCGTATGCCTCGTTCTATGCATCAGAGCCTGAACCCGAAACCGACCGTCGCCATCCAGTTATTGAAATCGCTCAACGTGTCACCGACAGTCTTGTCTTCAAAATCCATATCCAGCCAGATATAGCGAAAATCACCTTCGACAAACATACGGTCACCCAGCTTGTAGTCCACCCCTAAGCCAAGGTGCCAACCGAAATCGAAATCTGTTTCCGAGTCGCCCCCATCCTCCACACGCCGGGCCACGTAGGCCCCCATGCCACCCAACAGATAGGGCGAAAAATCCAGATCGCGCCGTAAGACAAAAAGCATGACGCTGAGCTGCAGCGGGATAATCTCAAGATCGACCGACCCCTCATCGTGGGTGTGGTACATCACGGCGCCCTCGCCCATGATCACGCTACGCCACGGCAGGCGCAAGAACACGCCGCCCATGAACGACCCGTCACCGTCCTCAAAACGCTGATAGCCGCCGCGAAAGCCCAGGTCGGCCCGGTTATCCTCCGCCGCCGTAACGGCGAGGGCACACATCATGACGGATACCATCAGATAGATATATCTTTTCACTGCTCGACCTCCCTTGATTCACTGATTACTGACTAGAGCCTGTCCGAAAAGGGGTGGTAGGGCCCGCACTCCGTGCGGGCCGGGCGCAAGGGATGTGCAGGAGCAGAGATAGGGAGGCGATTCTCGCTATTTCTATCGCTCTTCTGCTGTGGTCTTGCTCGCGGCCCGCGACGGAGCGCGGGCCCTACCTCCTGTTTCCAGCCCTTTCGCATATGCTGACCCTTTTCGGACAAGCTCTGACTACTGAGTTTAACCCTACTACAAGCCAAACAGTCCTGCAAAACTAAAGCCAAAGCCCTGTGCCCGCGCCTGCATGCCCAACTTGGCCCGCTCGCGCGTCTTCTTTGAATCGCACTTGACCACGCAGGAATCCTCAAACACCCGCACCGTGCGGGCGATCCCCACGACCTGATCCGTCACGATTTCGCCCATGAGTGCATTGTTCTCGCTCGATCGCATCAACAGCTCCCACTTGCGATCGCGGCGCACACCCTGGTTGCTCCCGCGGTTGATCCGAATCTCCTTGGCGGTTTCACCAATCCCGATCACGTGGCCGGTTAGCGGAAACTGGGTGTAGAGCGGCCGCACCACGCGGCTGCTGCGTCCCGCCTGTCGCGCCGCGGTAAGCGACATCGTCGCGGCCGAGAACTGGTGCGGCTTGTCATAGCTGGTCTGGGTCTGTGAGTTTCGGAACTGGACCGTACGCGCCATGCCGGTCTTGGGAATCACGAGTGTATAATGGCCACTGACATCCACTTGTGAGGTATACACATAGCGGGTCTTCTCCTTCGACTTATCGTACCACGAGGTCTGCGCGTTGCTTTTCGGCACCGTCATGGCCGTCACACTCACGCTGATCAGCCCATCGGCGTGCGAACGCTCGTACTTGAGATCGGAGACCAGGATCTCCTCGCCCGACTGCGCCTGGACACGCAGCATCTGTTCCAGCATCTGGCTCGTGCGCGCATCCGAGCTCACGTTCAGGATGCCATAGCGCGCCAGCTGGCTCTTCAGTTCGGCACTGAACGCCTGCTCGAGTGACGCATGCCGGCTGGCCGAGGGGGCGACCACAACGCGCCAGGGATGAAAAGTCAGCTCTTCACGCGGCGGCATCATGTGGTCAGGCAGCGGCACCAGCGGCGCCAACGGACCGGTCGAAGCGCAGCCGGCGAGCAAGACGACCGCCATGAGCAGCCCACTCATCTTCATCCACACCAGGTTGGCCTTACAGCTAGGCTTCATTGTGGGTCTACGCTCCTTCGTCATTCAGCATGGCGACGATTTCCATGCGCAGGCGGTCGGCCAGCCGGTTCAGACTGCGCGTGCGCGACAGATGCTCCGCGTTGGAACGGCTGGCACTCAACGGGTCGATCGGCACACGGCCCTGCATAACCGTGCGTCCCTGCTCGATCAGCTTGAAGGTGGCGCCGGATGACACCTCGAAAATCCGCATGGTCCCCACCTGGGTCGCCGTCTTGGTTTTCACCGTCACGTGGAACTCACCGGCCGCTTGGTCGATCACCACGCTAAACCCGGCCTCCCCAAGTGCACGGACGGCGGCCGCGCGCAGGGCGGGCGGCAGAGGCGCCGCCTGATCGGAAGCCATCACCACACGCACCCGCGCCGCGCCGCGGGCGGTCTCACGCTGCGCGGCCACGTTACGCTTAAACGTTTCAATCTGAGTCTTGGCGGCCGCCTTGCGCGATGGGGCGAAAATCGCCAGCGCCACGGCCAGGCGGTCCAGCTCGGTTGTCATGCTCTCAAGCCGGCGCAAAGCCACCAGGTCGCTAACCGGCCCGGCGCCCAGTCCGGCCAGCACCGTGCGACCACGCGCCAGGCGCTGCGCCACAGCTTCGGCGGCGCCTGCGCCGGCGCGGGAACGGTCCAGCAGGGCCACGGTATGCCAGTTCAGGGAGCGTTCGTCGAAATAGACATGTTTGATTTCCACCCCGCTCAGGATACCGGTCACGACGCGCTTGGTGGTCTGGATGCGGACACTCTGCTCGAGAAGCTTTCCGTTACGCTCGACGCTCGTATCGTGTGCTTCGACCGTATCATTGATCTGGACCTCCACCACGGAGGCGATATCGGCAACGGCCGTGGCCTCGGCCTGCTTGCGGCTCATCAGGTCCGCACCACTGGCCCCGCCACAGACCCCCATACCAATAAAGTAACGGTGGCGCGGGTAGCTCTTTTCGAGGGCCGCCGGATCGCGCACCCACTCGGGAAGATCGCGTCGTCCGCCCGTACTGGCACAGCCGCACCACAGGGCACACAGCCCCACGACGGCCAGCCAACTCCATTGCTGCTTCTCCAGAATCATGACGCCAAACCTATCACCATGACCGGACGGGGAAAAGTGCGAATATCGATTTGGTGAAACGTCTCCCCGCAGCCCGAACCAATTCGTGACACTCCCCCCCGGATATTGTACTATCGCGGAGTACTACATCAGGGGATGATTCATGTCTGGACCACGCACGTATCTTTTGCTCCTCCTCGGTATCCTAGCCCTCATAGGCGCCAGCGGCGGGATGGGATACTATTTCTTTGCCATTCTACCCAACCAGTCCGCGGAAGCCCCCGCGCCTGAGGCAGCCATCCTGGCCGCCCTCGACGATGACGATTCGCCCGCCAATGGTAGTGCCGCCGGCACCGGCCGTTCCGCCACGAACGGCGGCACAGGGGGCGGCGATACCGCGCCGCCGGCCTGGTCGATCGGACCCAGCGCCCGTGAACACCGCTTCGGATTCAAGGCCCCCGCCAGCGCGCCCGCCATCATGGCGGTGGCCGCCAGCACGGTCGTCATGGATCTACCCGACAACGTCGAACGGCGCCGCAGTGCCGGCGCGCCGATGGAACTGCCGGCCCTCTATTTCGAAGAGCTGTGCGAAGACTACCTGGGTGAGTTCGACCTGGCCGCCAGTGGCGCCGGACTGGACATCCTGCCCGGGGGCGGCCAGGTCTGTCTCCAGATAGAACGCGAACACGTGGACCTGGAAATCAGTGAAAACGTCGAGTGTGGCCCCGATGATAACCGCCAGAAGATTGATGATCTTGACTGCTCCCTGGAGGTCTGCCTACGCATGATCGGTGCCGGGCCGCTCATGGATGGCACGGCCGGGGGGCCTGTCATCGCCGACGGCGACCGCTTTGAGCGCTGGCACAACGGCGGCGCCCCCCCGGCCGACACCCGTCGCGACAAGCGCCTGACGCGCCATGGGAACGGGCCAAAGGACCTCGACGCGGTCAGCCATTTCGCCATGGGCACCGATCCGGCCCTCTGGTTCACCGATCTGAACGGCTACCCGATCGTGCAATACCCCAATGTCTTTCCCGACGTCGACCTCGACTGCTATGCCGAGCGCAATCGCCTCGAATTTATCTTCACAGTGGGTCCGGGTGGCGACCCTGCCTCTCTGCAGATGGCCTTCAGCGGCGCCGAGATGGCGACGGTCGACCCGTTCGGCAACATGATCGCCGAACTTGAATGCGGCAAGATCGTACAGCAGGCGCCGCGCGCCTTCCGGATCGACCCGAGCGGTACGCCCATCCCCATCAATGCACGTTTTCATCAGCAGGGCCCCATCATCAGCCTGGACCTGCCGGCGACCACAGCCCAGGCCCACTCCAATGCCCTACCCGCTGGCCCCACGATCAGCACACTCTCCTACCTGGGCGGCGAGAAACAGGATACCGCCTTCGCGGTTGCCGTCGACCACAAGGGCTTCTCCTACGTGGCGGGCCAGACCTCCTCCCGTCGCTTTGCCGGCCGCTCGCCCGACCCCAAGCGCAGCGAGGATGATATCGACGTCTTCATCACCAAGTACCGTCGCATCGACGGCCACCCCGTCTTCACGACTTTCCTCGGCGGCACTGCCGAAGACCGCGCCTTGGCCATGTTGGTTGAGCCGGATGGGAGTATCGTCCTGTGCGGCGAAACGCTCTCGGCCGATTTCCCCGTCACCGGCGACGCCGCCCCACGCGCCGGACAGAACTGGGACGCCTTCCTGACACACCTGGCCCCCTCCGGCGAAGTGCGGCGTTCCATCCGCCTGGGCGGCAGTGGCGACGACCACGCCCACGCGCTGGTACGCCTGGCCGACGGTAGGATTGCCGTGGCCGGCGAGACGGCCTCGACCGACTTCGACGGACTCAGCACCATCGGCAACAGGGCGGCCGGCCGCGATGCCTTCGTGGCCATCGTGGATGAGCACGGCACGCCCAGCGGCGCCCGCATCGGCGGTGCGGGCGACGATGCCGCCTATGGCATCACGATCGACAGCCAGGGGCGCCTCTGCATCGCCGGCGAAACCCGCTCCACCGACTTCCCCGTTCTGAAGGCCTGGCAGGCCCGTCCGGGCGGTGAGACGGATGCCTTCCTGGCCCGGCTCGATCCGACCGCGCAGTTCCTGCTCTTTTCCTCTTACATCGGCGCCGAAAACGATGACCGTGCCTACAGCGTAGCCATCGACAGTGCCGACAGCCTCTACGTGGCCGGTGAGACCGCCTCACTCGACCTGCCCGTCACGAATGCCGTGCAGGCGCACTTCGGCGGCGGCATGTGGGATGCCTTCCTGGTCAAGTTTGCTCCCGACAACATGGATCCTCTCTTTGTGACCTACTTCGGTGGCAGCGGCGATGACCGCGCCTTTGCCGTCGCGCCCAACGCGATCGGCGAGGCGGCCCTGGCGGGTGAGACCTCATCCACCAACCTGCCGGCATGGGAGGCCCTCCAGCCCGCCCACGGCGGCGGGCGTTGGGACGGCTTTGCGGCACGCATCGGCAGCTCCGGATCCAACCTGGTCTTCTGTACGTACCTCGGCGGCGCGCAGGCCGACCACCTTTACGCGGCCACAACGGAAGCCGGCCGCCTTCTGCACGTGGCCGGCCAAACCGCCTCGCCCGATCTGCGCGTCGCCAACGCCCTGCAGAGCAAGCATGCCGGCGGCGGGACGGATGGTCTGCTGGCCGTGATTGCACCCCCACCCAACCCCGGCCCCGAACTGGCCTGGGTGCCGGGCAAGAGTCAACCCAACGGGCCGCAGTACGGATTCCACATGGCGAAATTCGAAACCACGAACGAGGAGTTCACCCGCTTCCTGAACGACGCCCAGGCCCACACCAACGACCTGCGTGGCACCAACCTCTTCTTCGATGCCACCGGCAACGTCTGGTTTAACGCGGCCATGCAAGCCAACAGCAACGAAGTCTTCAGTCTGGCCTTAAGCCGCATTGACTACCACCCCGCGTTCCCGCTCGGCAGTCGCTACACCGTCACCTCCCGGGTGCCCTCTACTGGCGGGGCTTACACCAACCACCCCGTCGTGGGTGTTTCCTGGTTTGGCGCCGTCAAGTACTGCAACTGGCTGACGATCGATAGCGGGCGCGGTGCGAACCAACGCTGTTTCCGTGAGGGCACCAACAGCCTCGACTGGGCGCCGGTAACCTGCGCCGCGACCAACTGGGCGCGCGGGATCATAACCGCCGGCGAGCGCGACGAGCTGCTGGGCTACAGCGGGTTTCGCCTGCCGATGGATAACTGCGCCACCTTGTCGGAGCGGGACCAGGTCTACCTGCAAGTTCCCAACCGCGAATTCGTCGAGTTCTTAAACAGTATCGAGCAGCCCGCCACCGACTCGCGCGCGGCCAACGTGCTGATCGACGGGCATGGCAATCTCTGGTTCAACAGCGCCATGCAGTCCGGTCGCGATGAACTCTTCACGCTGAGCGCCAGCCGTATCGTTTTCGACCCGCGGCAGGTGCGCGGCGCCCGCTTCAGTGTCGCCCCGCCCGACGCCGCGTTGCCGGTGCAGGGGGTCTCGCCTTACGGCGCCGTGAAATACTGCAACTGGCTCTCGCTGCGCGACGGGCTACCGCAAGATCAGCTGGCCTACCGCGAAGGCAGCTGGCAGGAGGACTGGGCGCCGGCCACATGCGGCATCATGCAGTGGCGCGACAACCGCTTCACGCGCCAGGACTATGACCGCTGGGTCGAAACGGTGAAGGGGTACCGCCTGCCGATCAAGACCGTTGAACAGCCCGAGGAGATTGACACCAACCCGTATCGCGGTACGGCCTGCTGGGCCAACCCCTATAACGAATTCTATGCCGCGGCGGCCTGGAACGGCGTCTCGAACACGCTTTACGGGTTTGGACGCAGCGACCTGCACCCGCAGGACGCCAACTACCGCGACAGCCAGGGCAGCCGTAAGCCCGACACCGCCCCGGTCGGATACTTCAACGGCATCACCAAGAACGGCCGTGGCGCCACTCACACCAACGAGAATGCCTACGGTATTTTCGACCTGAGCGGCAATGCCACGGAATGGCTCCTCGACCCGGGTCTGGCAGGCTCATCCGCCCACCGCGCCGCCTACGGTGGCTCGTGGCTCTCTGCGCTGCCCACGCTGACCGAACGCAAGTACGCGCGGCCCTACTCCACCGACGGATTCGGCGGCTTCCGTGTCGTAGCCGGGGGCGCCGACGACGCCCTGCCCGCGGCCCCCTATGTGATCCGGATCCCCTACCGCCTATGTCTCTGCCCCTGCGGCCTGACCGAGGAGGAGGCCCGTCACATCATCGAGAAGAAACCGGATGGGGATGACGACGATGATGACGATGACGACGTGGGCGACGTGGGCGATCACCCCTACCGCCCCCCCGGTGACAGCCTGACGCCGCCGGGAGGTGATGACGACGATGACCGTGATGGTGGGTTCTTCAGGCCGACGGGAGGTGATGACGACGATGATGACGATGATGACGATGACGATGATGGCGGTGCTGGCGGGCATGGCGGTGATGATGACGATGACGATGACGATGAGCCGATCACGAGCCCGAGCGGGGTTTAGCATCATCTAAGCAGGGGCGCACATGACGTCATTTCTCGCTGGCCTGACCGCCTGCCTGGCTCTGCCAACGGCCATGGTCTTCACGCCATGGCTGTTGGTACGCCTCCTCTTCCCGCGGGCCGACCGTGACACGTCGCTGGCCACGATGGGGCTGGCGGCGTTCCTGCTTCACCTGCTCGCGCCCTGCCTGCTGCACCTGACACGTATCCCGATTGACCAGGCCCGCCTGGCTCTACTCCATTTCACGATCCTGCTCCTGCTCGCGCTGGCGGCACGCCTGCTGCGACGGCAGCTCATCCCGGCCGCCTTTCGGCCCGCACCGCCGCAGCCCTGGCTCATCTTGCTGCTGCTCGCCATCCTGGTCTTTCCCTTCACCCACATGGCCGGCATCGACACCTACAAATGGCAGGATATGGCCACCAACCTGGTCGTGGAACAGAACATCCCCTGGCTGGTTCACCCGCTCTCCCTGGCCGGCTTCACGCCGCGATCCTATCCCAGTTTGCACCCCCTCATGCAGGGCTGCCTGGCCCTGCTCGGCAACGTGGGCATTGAAGGCGGATTCTGGCTGACTTCGCTCGTGATCGGCTTTACGGCGATCTTTGCCGTCAACCTGCTGGCCTCACTTTTCGTGCGCAACCCATCCCAACAGGCGGGCCTGGCCGCACTATATGTCTTGGCGCCGGTCTTCATGCGCTATGTTCACTGGGGCACCGGCCGTGGGGTCTATCTGGCCATACTGCCGCTCTTTATATGGGGCCTGCTCCAACTCCACCGCCGCGTCGGCTGGCTCATGGCGGTCGTCGCCGGGCTGGCCCTCATCCTGTCACACAAGGCCGGCATTCCCACGCTGCTGGTCCTGCTGCCGGCCATGTCGATCGGGCTGCTGCTCCCCACCCGTCCCGCATGGCTCGTGCCGGCCATGCTGGCTGGCGCGGTCGCCGTCGGAACCCTCCTGGCCCCGCGCTGGGGGCTGACCGGGCCGGCGGGGCATCTGCTCGGGTTCATGATGAAGGATGGCCAGCGCCTCGGGTGGATGGGCGCGTTCATGCTACTGGGGGCCGCGCTATATCCGCACCTCTGGGGGCAATCGCGGAGCACACGCGCGTGCCTGGGCGGCCTGCTGGCCGCTTTCCCGCTGGCCCACCACAGCGAGATGTACGGTGCCATGCTGGCCCTGCCGTTTGTCTGCATCGGCGCGTGGCGTCCCCTTCTGCAGCTCGTGACCGCTCTGCCGCATCGCCGCGCGCTGCTACTGAAAAGCGCGGCCATCCTCACGTTGATCGGAGGGCTGACCATTGTCGTGCAGCGCTCGGCCCAGGCCACACCGGCCCGTGTCTACGATGCCGCCATGTTCATTGAGCGGATCAACCCCCGCGGGCCCTTCCGCGTGATCTCGACTGGCCGCCATGGCATCCACATCCAGGGCTATGTCAGCGGCTGTCCCCGCTTCACTCTCACGGTGACTGACCCGCACGCCATGGCCGTGAAGCCTCCTCCACGCGCCGGGGAAGGCGACCTATCCCAGCGCGCCTCGGCCTGGATCGGCTACCTGCGCGGCTTTCTTAATCCACCCGGTATTTCGACCGACTGGTATGGCGGGGCGCGCACGATTTACCACGTCATCCTGGATGAGGAACGCGCGCGCCCCCCCGGATCGCTATTGATCTATGCTGAAGAGGGTGTGACGATCTTCGAGGAGACGACACCATGAGCACGCCCACCGGACTACGCGATGTTCTGCCCGCCCTCGCCATTCTCGTGGTGCTGGGCCTACTGGCGGCCAGCGGGGCGGGCATCACGGGGTGGTCCCTGGCCGGCGCCAGTGCGCTGCTGGCATGGGCTTCACTCGTCACACGGCGCCGTGCCCCTCGTCCCACCGCACTCGCCCTGCCGCCGCCGTGGCAGCGACTGGAGTGGGTCATGCTCGCCATCCTGGCCTTCCTCGTGCTCGTCCTGGTCCCGCTGCCGCTCTCCTTCACCGGCCTGACCGGAGGGGCCCGTTTCACCCAGAACACGGTGGCCGCGACCCGCCTGCGGCAGGCCACCGCGCTGGACGCCATTCAGCTGCCCCCACTCTGGTTCAGCATCACGCGCAACCGGGCGGGCTCGCTACGTGTCCTGGCGATCTGTATCGGGGCCTTCAGCGCGACCCTCCTCGCGCGCCGCCTGCCGCCGGTCGGGCGCCGCTTCCTGCTGCGCGCCCTCGTGGTGGGCGGTGCCCTGATTGCCGCAGCCGGCATCGTCTCGCTCTACGTGATTCCGCAGAAAGCCACCCTGTGGTGGTTCATCACGATCCCCCACTCGGTGCCGGCGTCGGCCGCCTGTTTCGTCAACCAGAACCACTTCGGCGGCTTTGCGGCCATGCTCTGTCCGGCCGCCATCCTTCTGGCCGCCGACGATATCCACCGTCGACGCTGGTTCGGCGTCCTGCTGATGAGCCTCGCGGCCGTGATCCTGGCGGCCGCCGTCCCGCTCTCCGAGTCACGCGGTGGCGTCGTGGCGGGGGCCTGTGCCCTGGTTATCATCCCCCTCTTTCTCTTCAGTTCAGGCCACCGGCGCGTGGCTCTGTGGATGACGCTACCGATGCTGGTTGTGCTGACCACGCTGGCTCTGGTTGTCTTGCCGCGCGTGGACGACAGCATGCGTTCCATTCTGAAACCCACCCAGACGGCCAGCCTGCAGGGCCGCATACAGGTCTGGCAGGAGTCCCTGACGATATGGCGCCACCACCCGGTCCTGGGCGCCGGACCGAACAGCTTCCACACGGCCTACCCGATGTACCGCCGCTCTTCGGTATCAGGACACCGCACGCATGCTGAGAACCTCTATGCCGAGACTCTGGCCGATACGGGCACGGTAGGCACGGGCCTGGCACTCTGGGCAGCCGTCGCGGTGGTGAGCGGAATCTGGCTGGCGTGGAAGCGGCGCGAATGCGATCCCATTCTGACCTTCTCGGTCGCCGCCGCGATCGTCGTGACGGGCGTGCATGCCCTGGTCGACTTTGCGACCTATGTCCCGCTCTACAGCCTGACCCTGGGCGCCATCGTCGGACTGGCCCTGCCCCCTGCCCCGTCGCATCGCCCCGGCATCGCGGGTATGGCGGCGGCGGTTCTGGCCCTGCTGGTTTGCATCTTCGCGCCCGCCATGGGCGCGCGCGACTCCATCTACACCATCCAGAAAGCCAAACCTGATGCCCTGGCCCGATCCATCGTCTGGGCCCCGACTTCACAGCATGCCTGGTTCTATGCCGGCAAGCGGCTGGGCCGCAGCAAGCGGAAGCCGGTGCGCCTGCTGGGTGAGCGCTTCATGGCGCAGTCTATGGTCTATGATCCCAAGAACTACCGGCACTGGCGTAAGCTGGGCGAGCTGCGCCTCAAGCTGGGCGACCGTGACGGGGCGCGTGAGGCCTACGAGGCGGCGCACGCCCTGCGCGCGTGGGTGGGCGTGCCGGCCCACCTGAAGGAGACGCCATGAACCAGATTGTGATTGGGGCGGCCGGCCCCTACCTGGTCAGCGCGATCATCTACGCCATACACACGGGACGCGCCTCACTGCGCATGCTGATCGCCGCGCCGCTCAGTATGGCCCTCTGCGCGATCTGGGCCGTCGTACCCGACATCCCGCGCGCCCTGGGCATGGACAGCCTGTATGGCCGCATGGCCAGCGATCCGCGCATCAACATCTTCTTCATGCATTACACGATCGATCAAATGGAGAGCGACTCGATTCTCTATACCGTGGCCGCTGTCCTGATGGCGCTATCCGTTTTTGCGGTAGCCTGGCGTGAGGTCCGGCTGCGCGAGCGGGATAGCGGGGCCACACCATGATGCACTCCACGATCCATTTCTCACTGGGGATGCTGGTGGGGACCGCCCTGACCTGTCGGCCGCTCCTGGCCGCGTGGAAGAGCGGCGCGCACGTGGCGCCGCTCCTGCGTCGCTGGCTGGTCGTGGCCTACGGACTCGGACTCTACGCGATTGTGCCCAACCTGCTGCGCCGGGCTGGCATCGCACACGCCGTCTGCGAAGGGTGGATCATGAATATCTTTCTGCTCTCGCCCATGCTCAACCGCCTCATACAGGGCGGCACCATCAGCGGCCCCTTCATCATGAGCGCCCTCGTGGCCGCCCAGTACATCATCCTGCTGCAGGCGGTCAGGCGGACGGCGCGTCAGGCGCTCCGCCCGGGGGGCGGGCGTGTCACCGGTCCTGACACGCCATGATCAGTTCGACGCTGCGCGCCAGGCAGCCGCGCTTGGCGACCACGATAGCGGCGGCGCGCTGACCGAGCGCCGCACCCATGGCGGGATCCAGGAAGAGGGTGCGCATGCGCGCCTCCAGCGCAGCCGGGTCGGCCACCTGGATCGCGGCATCCGCGGCCAGGAAGTCCTGCACCACCACCGGGAAGTTCTCCATGTTGGGTCCGAAGAGGACCGGCTTGCCGAACAAGGCCGGCTCAATAATGTTCTGGCCGCCATGGTGCTTCCCCAGGCTCTTGCCCACGAAGATCAGCGAGGCGTGCGCATAGACCCCCACCAACTCGCCGGTCGAATCGAGCAGGAGCACATCGGCCGGCTTCGCGCACGGTGCGCCGGGAGTGAGCGTGCTGCGCTTCACATAGTTCACGCCCAGCGCCTTGAGTTCACGCTCCACCTCGGCCGCACGTTCGAAGTGACGCGGGACGAGCACGAGCTTCAAGCCCTCGACCGACTCACGCAGGGCCTGGTAGACCTCGACCAGCACGCGCTCCTCGCCTGGCCAGGTTGAGCCAGCCGCGATGAGCGGGGCTTCCTGCGGGATGCCGGCGGCATCCAGAATCCCGCGCAACAACTCCATTTTGGAGCTATCCTGTGTGGCTACATCGTACTTCGCCGTACCCAGAACATGCACCCGCTCCGGCAGCGCGCCCAGCGCGCGAATCCGCTCGCCGTCGCGGTCGCCCTGCACCAGCACCACGGCAAAGCGCGTGAGCAGGTTGCGGAAGAGCCGCGCGCAGAAGCGGTAGCCACGGTAGGAGCTATCGGAAACACGCCCGTTCAGCAGCGCCAGCGGAATACCGCGCCCGTCCGCCAGGCGCACCAGGTTGGGCCACAGCTCGCACTCGGTGAGCACCAACGCCGTCGGGTTGATGGCGTCCAACACGCGATTCACGAAGATGGGCAGATCGACCGGAAAATAGAGCAGCACGTCATCCCCGTGCAACCGCGCGTGGGCGATGCGGTGGCCGGTCGAGGTATTGGTCGTCAAGACGAAGGCCACGTCCGGCTGCGTCTCACGATAGGCCGCCATGAACTTGAGCGCCACGTAGACTTCGCCCACGCTGACGGCGTGAATCCAGAGCCGCCGGCGCGCACCCAAACGCTCCCGGATATCCACGCTGTAGCGTCCGAAGCGCTGCGCGAAGTCGCGGGCATAGCCCCCGCGCCGGCACATGCGCCACAGGTAGTGCGGCACCAAGAGGGCGAAGCCGATCACGAACACTAGATTATATAGCCACCAAAACATCGCTAGTACCTTCTACACCGGTGGACGATTACGGGCGACGATTACGGAATACGAGTGGATGCTGTCTCATCGTCATCCGTAATCGTCGTCCGTTATCGTTATCCGATCTCTTCCCTGGCGCGTTCTCCCCTTACGCCCGCGGGTGCGCTTCTTCATAGACCCGTTTCAAATGCTCGACCGATACATGCGTATAGATCTGCGTGGTCGATACGCTCGCATGCCCCAGCAGTTCCTGCACGCTCCTCAAATCCGCCCCGGCATCCAGCAGGTGCGTGGCAAAGGAGTGCCGCAACGTGTGCGGCGACAGCGTGGTATCCAAGCCCGCTTCAATCAACTGCTGCTTCAGCATTCGCTCAATCGAGCGCCCGGTCAGGCCGCCGCCGCGAAGGTTGTGAAAGACCGGCGCCTGACGCTCCCCCTTGCCCCACAGCGCGTGCCCCTGCTTGAGACAGGCGCGCAAGGCTTTGCAGGCCGGTCCGCCCAGCGGACAGAGTCGTTCCTTCTTCCCTTTGCCGCGCACCTTCACCACGCTGCCCAGAAGGTCCACGTCGCTCTCGCGCAGTCCGGCCAGCTCATTCAGACGTGCCCCCGTACTGTAGAACACCTCCAGCAGGGCGGTATCGCGCCGCAGCGCATACTGCTGCTCCGCCGAAAGGGGCTTGCCGCTCACACGCTTGTGGCGTTCGGCCCGCTGCGCCGGCGCGTCCAGTAGCCGTCCGATTTCCTCCCGGCTCAACACCTTGGGCAGATCGTGACCGCGCCGCGGCGAACGGACCCCCGCAAACGGGTTGAGCGTGCACATCGCTTCACGCTCAAGAAACCGATAGAACGCGCGTAGACTCGACAGCTTGCGTGCCGTCGTGGTGGGGGCCATCGCGGCCCGGCTCAACGCCACGACGAATCCGCGGGCGGCCAGTTGATCGACATCGCGCCAGGCGAATGGCGACGGCTGGTCAGGCCACTGGTAGCGTGCAAACTGCACGATATCACGGCAATAGGCATCCACCGTATGGACCGACGCGTTCTTCTCGCTCTGCAGGTAGTCGACATAGCGGCGCAGCGCCGTGTCGTCCTCCGCCGCCCGCTGTCCAGACTCCACCATCCCACTGCTCACTAGTTTCTGAGCACCACTCAGTTCCCCTGACAGATCGTGCGCAGAGTAGCGCGGGCTTCACCGAAGCCCAGCGCCGGCCCTCGCCCCGGACGTCCGGGGCGGGGCTACTTGTCGCCATAGACCCCACCGCTTACTGATCACTGCTCTCTTCCGGCTTCTCGTCGCCCTCTTCAGCCTTCTTCTTCTTGACCACGGCCTTGATGTCGTAGGCGGCGGCCAACTCATCGAACTTCGGGATCTGCTCGAAATAACGCCCACAGATCTTCTTGAGGGCGGCACGCTGGCGCTCCGAGAGGAACTTCTTGCGACCGTAGTAGCCCTGCAGCGACTCGAAGAACGCCTTGTCGTCATACGTCCGCTTGCCGCGCTTGACCGGCTCGTTCCACTCCTTGACCCATGTCATGGCTTCCAGGATGGCGCCGCTCTCCTCGTCGTTGGGCACGTCGTCCTTTGAAAGTCCCAACTCCGTGCATACCGCATCGAAGTCAGGGATGTCCTCCGAAGCCCCCAGAATGATGGAGTCGAGCACGCGCAGCTGTGCCTCCGAGAGGGCGCGGCCCATGTCGGTCTGCTGCTGCAGTGAGGCCACGAACTTCGTGGTGGATTCATCCATCTCCAGGCTATTAACAATCTCCAACTTGCGCAACGACTGCTCGGACGGGCGCGACTCGCGGATCCGGTCCACCAGGGCTCCCAGCCCCATCATCCCCAAGCGCTTCTCAACGTCGGGCAGCTGCGGTTCATACTTGCAGGCCATGCGCACCAGCGCGTCGAGTTGGCGCACCGAGACCTCGCCCTTCTCGTCCTGGCGTTTACGCACTGACGTCACGAACTTCTCATCGCTGTAGGCACGCTTGCCGCGCATCACCTCGGGGGCCCATTCGGTGATTTCGTCGAGCACGCCCAACACCTTGAGCACATCCTCCGCATCCGCGGGGGGAGCCTTGGTCTTCTCGAGCCACTGGCTGAACTGCTCGTAGAACGTCCCCAGCATGCCGGTCCACTCCTCTTCGCCCTTCTCAACGCGGTCGAGTTTCTCCTCCATCGAGGCGGTGAAATCGACATTGAACAGGTCGCCCAGGGTCTCGGTCAGCAAGTCACTGACACGCATACCGAGATCGGTGGGGAACATGGTGCGCTTCTCGCGTTCGGCATATTGACGGTCATACAGCGTCGAGACGGTCTGGGCATACGTACTCGGCCGGCCCACCCCGTTGCGCTCGAGGGCGCCCACGAGCGAGGTCTCACTGTAGCGCGGCGGCGGCTGCGTCTCCTTGCGCTCGGCCAGCCACTCCACGCAGACCAGCGGCTCATCCTCGCCCAGCTCGGGCATGCGATCCTCATCGGCGCCCTCCTTCTTGCGGTCGGCACCGGTGGCCTTCATGTAACCCGGGAAGACAATATCCGTCGTCGAGCCATTGAAGAGGTACGCATGCGCCTCCTCGTTCGGCTTGACCGCTTCGATCGTCACCGTGCGCTGCTGCAGCTTGGCGGGGGCCATCTGGCAGGCCACGAAGCGCGACCAGATCAGGTTGTAGAGCTTGAGCGCGGCCGGATCGAGCTTACCGCGCAACGTATCGGGTGTATGTTCGACGTTGGTCGGCCGAATGGCCTCATGCGCCTCCTGGGCGCCTGAGCGGCTGCGGTAACGATTGGGGGTCTCGGGGCAGTAGTCGGCGCCGAAGGTGTTGCCGATGAACTGGCGGCAACCGTCGACGGCATCCTGGGCCAGGTGCACCGAATCGGTACGCATATAGGTGATCAGACCCTCGGGGCCCTGCCCGAGGTCGACCCCTTCATACAGCATCTGCGCCAGGGCCATGGTCCGCTTGGGCGAGTAGCCGCAAAAACTGGAGCCGGCCTGCTGCAGCGTGCTGGTGATGTAGGGCGGGGGGGCGCGCTTGGTGATCTGCTTGGTCGCGATACTGTGCACCTTGAGGGGGCGGCCCTCCAGATCACCCAGAATCCCGGCAGAGGCCTCCTCGCTCTTGATCTCGGCCTTCTCACCATCGATACGTACCAGTTTGATAGGGAACGGATCGAGCGGGGCGATCTGCTTGCGCACCATGGCGCCGTGAATCCAGAAGGCCTCCGGGGTGAAGGCCTTAATCTCCTTCTCACGTTCACACACGATCCGCAGGGCGACCGACTGCACACGCCCGGCGCTCAGACCCCGCCGGATGCGGCGCCACAACATGGGGCTGACCATGTACCCCACAATGCGGTCCAGTACTCGCCGGGCCTGCTGGGCATCGACACGATGCTGGTCAATCTCGGTGGGCGAATCGAACGCACGGCGCACCGCCGATGGCGTAATCTCGTTGTACTGCACGCGCAGCAGCTTGGCGTCCTTGTTGGCGGCGCTCAAGACCGCGGCCAGGTGCCAGGCAATCGCCTCTCCCTCGCGGTCCGGGTCAGGCGCGAGATAGATTGTATCGCACTCTTTGGCCGCCTTCTTGAGCTTATCGACCACCTTGCGCCGGCCCTTGATCAGGACATACTTCGGCTTGAATTTCGCATCGACATCCACCCCGAGGCTACGGATCGGAAGATCACGCACGTGCCCCATGGAGGATTCCACGATGAAATCCTTGCCCAAAATCTTGTTAATTGTCTTCGCCTTGGCAGGCGATTCCACTACTACCAGTTTCTTAGCCATTCGTTCCTACTCCTCACCATCCGTGACGCGTCGTTCAACCACGCGACCGGGTAACATACGTATCAAACGTTTCATTTCAAGCGTCAGCAGCACCGAACTGATCCGCGCGGCCGGCAGACCCGACAGTCGTATCAGTTCATCCACGCCCTGCTCGCCCTTGTCCAGCCATTCCAGCAGGCTGCTCTCCTCCTCGGTCAGTGCGCACACCGCCTGGGCCGCTGCGGTCGCATCCGACCGCGCTCCGCACCACAAAGTGCCACACTCATCCAAAATGTCCTGTACGCCGCGAACCAGCACCGCCCCTTTGCGGATCAGTGCATTCGGCCCTTCGGCATACGCGTTGTCAATCCGTCCCGGGACCGCAAACACGTCACGTCCCTGCTCCAAGGCCGCATGGGCCGTAATCAACGCCCCGCTGCGACGACCCGCTTCGGCCACCACAATGGCCTTGCTCAATCCGCTGATAATGCGGTTGCGCATCGGAAACGTCGTCCGATCCGGCGTGCGGGTCATCGGAAACTCCGACACCACCGCCCCGCTCTCAGCAATGCGGTCGGCCAGCTCCGCGTTGGCGGGCGGATACATATGATCCATCCCACTCCCCATCACCGCCAGCGTGCGCCCCTTCACCTCCAGCGCCCCCTCGTGCGCCACGGTGTCGATGCCACGCGCCAACCCGCTCACGATCGTGTACCCGGCCCGTGCCAGCCCGCAGGCCAGCCGCTTGGCCGTGTCACGCCCGTAGTGGGTGCCGCGCCGCGTGCCTACGATCGCCATGGCATGCCGGTCGCCCTCCTGGAACGCTCCCCGCACATATAAGGCCAGGGGCGGATCATAAATCTGCCCCAATGCCTCCGGGTACTCCGGGTCCACCGCCGTGACCAGTCGAATACCCCTTGCGTCGGCGCGCTCCAGCTCGCCCTGCCAGTCAATCTGGCCGCATTGCTGCCGAATATGCCCGGCCAGGGCCTGGCCAACACCCTTGACCGCCTGAAGATCATCCCGCCCTGCATCAAAAATCGCCGCGGCTGAGCCGAGGGCCTCCACCAGGGAACGCACCGTGACCGGGCCGACCTTTTCCATCATATTCAAGGCCACGTACGCGTTACGTTCCAGCATAGATCCTCTCAACCCAGACGTTGTGAAGCTGAGGTAAATAGCACATGGATTCGGCCCATGCAAGCCTAGCCTGAACCATTCGTTTTCTCCGCAATCTCGTGACAGGGGAGAGAGACTGCCCGCAGATTACGCAGATCTGCGCAGATGGAGAGGGGGAATGTTGCGGGAATTCCGTGTGCGTGGGTACACGCACACATAATTCCCGCAACGTTATCCACCGGCCGCTAATCGCGGCCGGAAAGACCTGCGTTCAGACTCATCGATGGCCGCTTTGGCGCATGGAGTACCTATCCCAAATCCTCCCTACCGGCGGCGATTAGCCGCCGGGGAGCCACGTTGCGAGAATCGGTTCGGGTGGTATTCCGCCCGGGCCTATTCTCGCAACATTTTTCTCATTCCTCTCCTCTCATCTGCGCAATCTGCGTAATCTGCGGGTAGTCCCTCCCGGAAGTTGACGTACTCTGACACTGCTTACAACACAGAATACTCAGGAGGTACCAAGCTTGTCACCTCACGCGGATTTTGAGACACTCCCCCCGCTATGTATCACTCACGACGCAATGGATGGATGAAGCGGCATATCGTAATGCTGATCCTCGGCTGCACCTCAGCCGTGGTCGTCTTTGCCGTCGGAATCCGCAAGCGTACCCCGCCTCCCGCACGACATGAGCCCCTGACCATGGCCGATATGACCGAGGTCGTCATGCCGCTGCGCCAGGCCCCCGCCACCTTTCCGCGCGGCACCTATCGGCCCAACCAGCGCGAAACAACGGTATCCGGCGCCATCGATTTGGGCACCTTCTCGCCCGGGCGTGACCTGATCTATATAGAGGACGACCGGGCCTGGTGGGAGAGCGACAACGACAGCGGCGATATCGAGTGTGACCACACGGTGCACCGTTCTATGCGCCAGCCGCTTGAGCGCACGATTCAGCTCGTGGCTGAGCGCGGCGGCACCCTCAAGATACAGGATGCCTACCGTCCCAACCTGGTCCACAACCCGAAATCACTCCACAAAGAGGGGCGCGCGGTCGACCTGACGGCCGTCGATATGGATCTCGAGTCCGTCGCCAAGATCTGCTGGCAAGCCGGCTTCGACTGGGTTTACCACGAAAAAGGTAAACGCAACAACGGCCCGCACATCCACGCCTCCGTGGCGCGATAGCCCGTGAGAAAAAAAGGCAACCACCAAGACTCCAAGACACTAAGTTTGGGGATGAATGACCAAAGGCCTGGTATGCCCTTCGGTAGCCCCACCCCCACTTCCGTGTCTTAGTGCCTTACTGGTTGCCTTTCCGATTGCCAGTCTTCGACTGGCGCCCCTACGGCATGGGCAGTCCGTCCATCGAGGCGGCGTAGCGTTCCAGCATCTCGTCGGGCAGCTCGTGGTCGCTCAGCTCACCGTTCATGTAGGCCTCGTAGGCGGTCAGGTCCATCAAGCCGTGACCCGACCAGTTCATCAGGATGACCTTCTCCTTACCCTCTTCCGTGGCCCGCTTGGCTTCGCGAATCGCCTGCGCGATGGCGTGGGCGGTCTCGGGGGCGGGGATAAAGCCTTCCGTATGGGCCCACTGCACCGCGCCTTCGTAGCATTCCACCTGGTGGATCGCTTCGGCTTCGAGCAGCCCCTCGTTCAGCGCGTGGCTGACCATCGGTGCCATGCCGTGGTAGCGCAGGCCGCCGGCATGAATCGGCGGCGGCACGAAGGTGTGGCCCAGGCTGTGCATTGGCAGCAGCGGCGTCATCATGGCGACGTCGCCGGAGTCGTAGCGATACTTGGCCTTGGTCAGGGTCGGACAGGCCGCCGGCTCGGTTGCCACCACGCGGATGTCCTTGCCGTGAATCTTGTCGCAGATAAACGGGAAGCTCAGGCCCGCAAAGTTGGATCCGCCACCGGCGCAGCCGATGACCACGTCGGGGTCTTCACCCAATTTCGCCATCTGCTTCTGCGCCTCCAGGCCGATAATGGTCTGATGCAGCATGACGTGGTTCAGCACGCTGCCCAGTGAGTAGCGCGCCTCCGGATCGGGCACAGCCTCTTCGAGGGCTTCGCTGATCGCGATGCCGAGGCTGCCCGGCGTATCCGGATCCGCCTCGAGGATCGAACGACCGACCTGCGTGTTCATGCTCGGACTCGGCACGCATTCGCCGCCCCACACGCGCATCATCATTTTGCGGAAGGGCTTCTGGTCAAAGCTGATCCGTACCATGAAGACTTTGCACTCGATCCCGATCAGCTTGCAGGCAAACGAGAGGGCACTGCCCCACTGGCCGGCACCGGTTTCGGTAGTCAGGCGCTTGATCCCGAACTCACGGTTGTAATAGGCCTGCGGCACCGCCGTGTTGGGCTTATGGCTTCCGGGAGGCGAGACGCCCTCGTTCTTGTAATAGATCTTGGCCGGTGTGCCGAGGGCCTCCTCGAGACGACGGGCACGGTAGAGCGGGGTCGGACGCCAGAGCTTGAGGATGCCGAGGACCTCCTCCGGAATATCAATCCAGCGCTCCTGGCTGACCTCCTGCTCAATCAGATTCATCGGGAAGACCGGGGCCAGGGCCTCGGGGCCAATCGGGGTACCATCCGGTCCCACCGGGGGCGGCATCGGGTTCGCGAAGTCAGCGGCCAGGTTGTACCACTGTTTCGGAATGTCATCCTCGCTGAGATGGACTTTGATCAGTTCGCTCATGACTCCTCCTTGTTACGTTACCTATTACTTAGCTATTTGGCGTGCGTCCGCCCTCAGGCCGGCGCCTCATCACCCATTTTGTCAATCAATGTGCGGCAGACCGATCCGCGCCGCTTCAGCACACGCGATCCGCGCGTGATCTTGCAGAGGCTGACCCCCAGCTGGGCCGCCACCTCACGCTGTGAGACACCATCCTTGAGCATCCGCATCAGCTTCCAGCGCAGCCCCAAGTCATGCCGTTCCGCTTCGGTCAACACCTCGCCCAGAAACTGCTCCATCCGGTCGGGATCGGAGATCCCGCAGAACACGTCCACAATCTCGTCGCGGTGTTTCATAGCCCTTTTCGTTTCTACTGGCAGAATCATCAAACTAGCGAACCGACAAATCACTGTAAAGGTGTTTCTGTGTTCATCCCCGCGCCCTACCCGCGCGCTTGCCCTTGCATCCGGCGCCACTCCCGTATACCGTGTCGCCTCACACGGCAAGGGAGAGTTTCGAATGGATTATCGCCTGTTCTTGAGTACGTTTCTTCTGATTTTTCTGGCCGAGCTGGGCGACAAGACCCAGCTGGCCGCTTTGACGCGCACTGCGGCAGCGGATGGCAGCAAGTGGACCGTCTTCTTCGCGGCGTCCGCCGCCCTGGTACTCTCCACACTTCTGGCGGTCCTGGTTGGCGAAGGCCTCGCCAAGCTGGTCGCACCCCGCACCATCAAGATCACGGCCGGTATTCTCTTTGTCCTCTTTGGTCTGCTGATTCTTAAGGGCGTATTCCTGCCCGCCACCGCCAAGGCCGCACCGCTGACCCCCGCCCCGCTGGCACGCGTGGTATTGAAACTCGCGACCGAGTTCGAGCATGCCGCGGCGGCCGACTACCGCGCCCTGGCCGCCAAGACCGACGACCCCGCACTGGCCGACCTCTTTCGTGCGCTGGAACAGGAAGAGACCGCCCACCTGCAGCACCTCGAGCAGGCCGACATGGCGCATGGTGAAACTGCCATGGCCGAGGCCGTGCACGCGATCAGAACCGACCGGGAGTACCTGGCGCACGATGTCGCCCAAGCCATCAGTGTCGAACTCTCGCATGCCATCGAGCACGAAGAGGCTACCGCCGCCTTCTACCGCGGCCTGGCCAACACCACCCCCATCGCCGCTTTGAAACAGACCTTCGAAGCCCTGGCGCGCGAAGAGGAGTCGCACGTCGCCCGCCTCGAAGCCTTCGCCGCAGCACTATGACTGATGCCTGTATCGGCGTAAGTCGCTGCTGCGCAATGTGGTCCCGCAACGCGCCGCTCTCACCCCATTCACTCTCGGGAAACGATTACGGGCGACGATTACGGTGGACGATGGGGAGGGTTTCCTCGTTATCCGTAATCGTCGCCCGTAATCGTCAACCGTTTCTCCGTGTAGAGCCGTGACAAAAGAATCAGTCCTGCCGCAGCACAGAGCTGATAGATCAGGCTTCGACATCCCGGCAGAAATTGCTATCCTTGTGAGGTCGCCGGATTAACCGTCTGCCCCAAGGAGATCTGCTCATGCTATCATCCCGCCCGACGCGTATCGCCATCATCGCCCTCTCCTGCATCGCCCTCACGATTGCGGTCTACATCATGTTGGTTGTAAAATCCGACCAGCCCCTGCCCGGCTGCGGCGAAGACCAGTGCAATGCCGTGCTGACTAGTCGCTGGGAACAGTGGGGCATTTTCCCGGTGGCCCATCTCGGCATTGGGGGTTATGTCTCACTGATCTCGGCCACGCTGCTGGCCGGCGTGGTACGGCTGCCCATGCTCAAGATTGGGTTGTGGGCCTTTATGATCGTGGAGAGCCTGACTGGACTCGGCTTCATTGCCTGGCTGCTCCTGCTGCAGTGGATCATTATCAAGCAGTTCTGCATCTTCTGCCTCTCCTCACATCTCTTTGGTGTGGCCGCCTACGCCATCATTCTCTGGAAAGCCCCGGCCTGGCATGGCTTCTACCATGCCCGCCGACGGCTGACAGGAGGCGCCGCCGCCTTGCTGACCTTCATGATTGCGGTTCACATCTTTGTGGTGCCCGACATGATGGCGGTGCAGGCCGCCGACAAGATGGCGCCCACCGACAGTGCCGAAGAGGCGGCGCTCTCGACCGGCATGCTGCAGTTTGGCAAGAAGGAGGCTTCACGCACCGTAAAGCTCCTCAACGACAACCTGACCTTCGACCTTTACAAGGTTCCGGTCTCCGGCGATCACAACGCCGAACATGTTCTGGTTGAGTTGTCCGACTACTGCTGCCCCTCCTGCCGCAGCCTGCACCGGCGCCTGGATCAGTTCAAAGCGGACTACGCCATCAACATGGTGATTGTGCATCTGCCGGCGCCGATGAACACGGAGTGCAACCCTCACATCAAGAAGACCCCCAAAGGGTTTGCCAACGCCTGTCGCCTGGCCCGGCTGGCCATGGCGGTCAACCAGGCCGATCCCAAACAGTTCCCCGCCTACCACAACTACCTCATGACCGGGCGCTTCCCCCCCCAACCCGAGGCGGCACACAAGAAAGCTGAAGCGATGATTGGCAAGGAGGCCCTCGCCACAGCGCTGGCCGACGAGAAGACCGGGGAGTGGATCACCAACGGCCTCAACCTGAAGCGTTACATCAAGGCCCCCACCCTACCCAAGCTGATCACCAAGACGCAGGTGATCTCCTACTCCGGCGGCTCCAAAGCCGCCTTCCGCGCCATGATGAAGAAAGCCCTCGGCGTGACGGAGCTGACCAAGCGCAAGTAACAAAAAACCACGCGCCCGTAAGGACGCGTGGTCTTCTTTGCTTCGATGTCGGTCAGGCTAGAATGCCCACGCCATGCTGAAGCTGTAGGAATCCTCTTCGAGGTCCGACTCCAACGTGATCGCCATAGGGCCACCAGCCGAGGTCTCGGAAACGGTGTTTTCGAAGGCGTGCATGTAGCCGAGGTGCAGCGACATATCTTCGGCCACCTGGTAGGAGACGCCGACGGTCGCGTGCGATTCGACGATCGCCGGGAAGCCAATGATGCGGAGCATTTCATAGCCGAACATAGGAACGTCTTTGCCCTGCACCGATTTTGTGGCACTCGGATTCCAGCCATTGTGCTCCTTGACCGGGTTCTCACCGTAATTGAAACCGCAGCGGACGGCGACCTTATCGGTGGCCTGCAGCTGCGCGCCGATCGCGAAGACCCACTGCGAATCCCAGTCGAAGTCCTCGTATCCCTCGGCCGCGGCCCAGTCGAGATACGTGGCATCCACTTCGATCAGCGTCTTCTCGGTCGGGGTTACCGCCACGCCCACGCCATAGCTGGCCGGGGCTTCGAGCGAGAGGTCATCCTGCGTGCCGTCACCGTCCAGGTCGAAGACCTTCTGATGGGTTGCCTTCTGCGGCGTCGTGTAGCTGGCACCGATCGCAACCGTGCCAAGATTCAGCAACACGCCAATCTGGCCGCCAACACCGTAGTCATGTGATCCGCCCTGTTCGAGGTCAAGGTTGTTGTAGCTACCGTGCAGTGCGGCACCCAGAGAGAGGCTCTCCGCCACCTGGCAGGAAACCATACCGGCGAACTTCATGATCTCGAGGCGCGTATAGAGATCGCCTTCGTAACCATTGGAAGGATCACCATCGAGATCCCAGCCCTTGTCACGGTAGTCTGTGCCGAGACCTGAAACGCCGTAGGCACCCACGCCCATGCGCCACATCTCGTTGATCGCCATCGTCACGCCCACGGCGGGGATGATGTAGGCCTGGCCGCCACTCGTATTCTCAGTCGTGACGGGCCCCATCGGGGTCGGCATCGTAATGCGGCCGGTCACCGTGGGGTCAAAGATCGTCGCGCCGAAAATCGACTCCGACTTTTCCCCGCACGGACAGGCACCCAAGGCGGCCGGGTTATTGAAGATGGCCGTCAGGCTATCCTGCGGTGCGGCGATGCCGACACCACCCATTCCGCGCGACACCGGGCCAATGCCCATCAAGTTGTCGCCATTTGTCGCTAGAGCCATACCGGCTCCGCCCACCATGCTGCAGATGACTGCAGCCACTACAAGTTTCCTCATGCCTACCCCCCCTGTTGGATGTTTCAGACCGAATGCGGCACCATGCCACACCGGTCCCACCACACGAATGTAACCCTATCAACTACCATGGTGCGCCCACCCTTGTCACGCGAATCTTGCTCACCAAGCAGCCTATTTCACCGCGGCGGCCTTTTGCTTTACCTTGTGGAGGTAGATGGCGAGCGGCCGGTAGGCCAGGTGCGACCATTTACCGAACGGCACCTCGATCATAAGCATGGGCACAAGGATGGCCATATGGATGACATACGTGACGTAGGTCGACATGGGGAACCCATTGACCCGGAAGAGATGCAGTAGTATCCCGGTAAGCGAGGTCAGGAAGAGCAGGATGAGAAAGAGCCAGTCTGTCGAGTGCGAGAACTTGTGGATCAGCCGGCTCTTCTTGATGCGCCCAACGATCATATAGCCCGTCACATAGAGCAATGCGGCGGTCGCAAGATAACCAAGCAGCCGCTGGGGATGCCAGAAGGGGTGAATCTTCTCTGTCTGGAACCACGGGAGGAAACCCACGATCATGACAAACATCGTCACGTAGCCGAAGACCAGCACCATGTGCCGCTTCCACAGGCCGGGGTCCTCACAATCCTTCCATCGCCTCTGCGTGGCAAAATGAATCGGGAGCGTCATGATCTCACTGAAGTAGTATTTCAGGGGGATCTTCTTGCGGTCATCGCCCATCACATGAAGAAACATGCGGAACACGTTGGAGAGAAGGAAGAGCGCCAAAAAACCGCCCATGACTATGTCGAAGGTCTCGATGACATGTACCGGGGCAAAGGAGTTCAGCTGGACGCCACCCTCCGGGGTCAGCTCGGTAACCATCGGTCCATGAAAGATGACGAAAGCAAGCACCACCAGGAGCCCCAGCCCGATAACGGCGCCAAATTCCCACGCCTTGGATGTGTACAGCTTGAAGGAAAGCCCCGTCCAGTCATACAGGGAGGTCAGGAACCGTCGCGCGGCCATGACCGTCTCTCCGGGCTCCGCCCCCTGCGGGCACGATTCCGAACAGTCGCCACAATAGTAGCACAGCCACGGCTCGGGGGATGCCATCAGCCTGTCCTTCAGACCGAGCTGAAGGTTACGGAGCACCTTGCGAGGAAAACTGACACCGTTCGCGGACAAGGGGCATGTCGCCGTACAGATGCCGCAGTGGTAACACTTGTCCAGATCTCCCGACCCCAGTTTGCGGGTCTTTGCGGCTATCTGTAGATCTACTTTGCTGGCCACAATCTTCGTCTCCTTTACTACCGTTCGATCACGCTTCTGCGTGATCCCCCAGCTCGTACTTAAAATAGCCATCCACATCGGCACGGCCCACGGCCTCGACAGTGCCGTAGCGGCGCATCGCGGAAAGCCAGATGTTCACCTCGTACGGCGGGACGTCAAGCACCTCGGCCAACGCGGGGATCGTGCGCGGCTCCTCGCGCAATAGGGCGGCGATCCGATCGGTCATGATCATCTCGTCCTGCACAATCGCCAGCATATCGCGCCGTATGGTTCCTGCACTGCTCATAACGTAGCCTCCTTCAGGCTGGCATCGATCATGGCGCGGATCTGGTCGTCGCGGAAGCCCTCGATATCGATCGCATCGTGCGGACAGACCGGTACGCAGCCGCCCTCCCCCTTACATACCGATGCGATCACCAGCGCGACCTCCTTGTCGCCACAGACCGTCTTTTCAATCGCGCCGTAGGGACAGGCTTTGAGGCACTCATCACACCAGGTACACTTGTCGGTATCGACCCGGGCAATCAGCGGCTCCAAATCGACGTATCCCTTCATCAACAGGCCGCCCGTCTTGGCCACGGCCGCCAGCGAGGACGCCACGCTCTCGGCCAACGTCTTGGGCCCCTGCGAGGTGCCGGCGATGAACACGCCATCGATGACCGTCTCGACCGGACGCAGCTTGATATGGATCTCGTTGTAGAAGCCGTCCTTGCTCTCCGGAATCTTAAGCAGGCTGTTGAGCTGGTCGTTTTCACGCGGTCGCATACCGGTCACCAACACCACCAGGTCGGCCCCGATCTCCAACGCATCGCCACCCGCCAGCGTATCCACCGCTTTGACCTGCAGGCGGCCGTCGGCCTGCGTCACGACCGGCGGCTGCTCCGGTTCCCAGCGAAGGAAAATAGCCCCTTCCCGGCGGGCCTGCTCATAGACCATTTCGAGATGACCATAGGTGCGGATGTCGCGGTAGAGATGATACTGGTTGACGGTCTGGTCGAGCTCTGTTTCGAGCGCATGCAGCGTCGTGGCGGCAAACGTGCCGGCCGTGCAGCAGTAGCGCGAGCAGTAGGTATTGGGTTCGGGACAGCTCTCACTCTTGGACTGGCGGCTGCCAACACAGTAGACGAACGCAATGTCGCGCAGCGGCTTGCCATCGCGCTCGAGGCGTCCTTCGGCCAGCATCTGACGGAACTGCGCCAGGTCGATGACCCCGTCCAGGCCCCACCCGTACTCGCCCTCGGCGGGCTGGTAGGTATCGAAGCCAGTGGCGACCACAATGGCGCCCACATTCAGGTCCACCACGTCCGTGGGTCCGACGCGTACCTTCACGTTGAAATCACCGATGCTGCCGCTCTTCTCTGTCAGCTCGGCGTTGGTGTAGAGCATGATGGTGTCGTGCTGCACAATACGCTCCAGAAGCCCTGCGGCCACATCCGGTCCGTTCTGATCTTCGGGGCCCATGCGTCCCGCCTGCCGCGCCCAGCCTCCGGCCGCTTCCTCGCGCTCAACGAGATAAACGGTCAGCCCCATATCTCCCAGCGCCAGTGCCGCCCGCATGCCACCGATCCCAGCCCCAATCACCAGCGCGCGCGGCTGGGTTTCAACCCGTAGGGCGGTCAAGGGGCGCGTCAGGGCGCACTTGGCGATGCCGGCACGCACCAGGTGAATGCCCTTTTCGGTCGCGCCGCGCTTGTCGTCCGTATGCGCCCACGAGCACTGCTCGCGCAGGTTGACATGCACATACTGGTAAGGATTGAGTCCGGCCCGCTCGGCCATACCGCGAAAGGTAAACATGTGCAGCTTGGGTGAACAGGAGGCCACCACCAGACCGTCCAGCTTCTCCTCAACGATCTGGTCGATCATCTCCTGCTGCGAACTGTCCGAACAGGTGAACATGTGCGTGCGCGCCACGGCCACGCCGGGCTCACCGGTCACGCCGTCAACGACCTGCTGTACATCGACATGGTCCGAGATGTTGCCACCGCAGTGACACACAAACACCCCTATGCGTCGTTTCAAAGCCATTAGCGCTTCCCCAGTTTATGAATGTAGGAGGCCGCCTGGGCGGCCGCCGCGCCGGCGTGCAGCACCGTGTCGGGAATGTCGCGCACCCCGTTGACCGTACCCGCGGCAAAAAGGCCATCAATGTTCGTCCGCGCCGGCTCACTGACCGGATCGATCTCACGCACGTACTGGAAGTCGTCCGCCGCCAGCTCGTCGCCCTTGTAGAGTGCGAACGGCTCCGTGTTGGGCAGAAAGCCGACGGTCAGCACCACCAGATCGTGCTCGCGCTTCTGCAGGCCACCCTCGCCCAGCATATCCTCGTAGTGCAGCGATAGGTTGCCGTTGTCGAGCGGCTCGATGCGCGAGACCTTGCCTTTGACGTACTCCACACCCATGCCCTTCGACTGCTCGTAGAATTCCTCGTAGCCCTTGCCGAAGGCGCGTACATCAATCGTGTAGATCGTGACGTCGGCCAGTGGCAATGCCCCCATAACCAGCTGGGCATGCTTGATCGAATACATGCAGCCGATGCGGCAGCAGAGCGGATTGCAGATCGTGTGATCGCGCGAGCCGTTGCAGAGCACGATCGCAATGCTCTCCGGCTCCTTGCCGTCGGAGGGCCGCAGCACACTGTTGTAGGGCCGTGTCGGGGCGAGCAGGCGGTCCATCTGCGGACCGCTGATCACGTCGGGTAGCCGCCCGAAGCCGAGCAGCTCCTTGTTAGACGGATCCATAATCTCGTAGCCGGTCGACATCACGACCGACCCGACGGTGTAGTGCAACGGCGCGGGCTTCATGCTGAAATCAATGCAGTCGGCCGGACAGACCCGCACGCACTCCTGGCACTGCGAGCACTGCGCACAGTTCAGGCAGCGATTCGCCTCAGCGCGGGCTTCCTCTTCGGTGAAGACCCCTTCATAGCATTCGAAACTCTGTATGCGCTCGCGTGGCGGCCGTACCGGCAGCGTCGCCTGTGGCTTGAGATCCCAGTCCTTGATCTCCTCCATGACGACCTGCTTGTCGGTCATCTCCAGGTCATCCCCGAAGCCGACATCGAGCGTTTCGCCCTTCAGCATGCGGTCGATGTAGAAGGCCGCGCGGCGGCCGTGTCCCATCGCCTCGACGATGATGGAGGGACCCAGTACCACGTCACCACCCGCAAACACCTTGGGGTTGGAGGTCTGCAGCGTGCGCTCATTCACCTTGATCGTGCGCATCTTAGAAAGCTCCAGCTCATCGGCGAAGGGTTCCGTGCTCGGGCCCAGCCCGATCGCCAACACCACCAGGTCGGCCGGAATGCTCTGCTCCGTGCCCTCGGCCATCGCGAAGTCCTGCATCTTGCCCTCGGGCGAGAAGGTGATGTCCGAGACCTTCAGAAACTCCAGGTGGATCTGGCCGTCGGCATCCTTATAGATACGCTTGGTCGAACCGCCGGCATGAATCTTAACGCCTTCCTCGTCCGCCTCGGTGACCTCCCACTGATGGGCCGGCATTTTCTCGCGCGGCTCCAGGCAGACGATCGATACGCTCGCGGCCTCCATGCGGACGGCCGTGCGCGCCACGTCCAACGCCACATTGCCGCCGCCCAGAACGACCATGTGCTTGCCTGCGATATCCGGCATCTCGTCCGTCACATTGGTGTCACGCAGGAAACTCATGCAGTCCTGCAGCTCAAAATCAGGCAGGTCGCGTCCCTCCAGCGGAATCATGCGCGGCACCTGGTTGCCAACCCCGACGTAGACCGCATCAAAGCCCAACGCTTCGAGCTCGGCCACGCGGTTGACCGTGGCACCGGTCTGAATGGTCACACCCAGGGCCGTGATGTTCTTGATGTCGCGGTCGAGAGTATCCTTGGGCATGCGATAGCGCGGCATACCATGGCGCAGCATGCCGCCGACGTAATCGGTGGCTTCGAAGATCGTGACCTGGTGGCCCTGCTTGGCCAGATGGAAGGCCGCCGTGAGGCCGCCGGGGCCGCCGCCCACGATCGCCACGCGGGTTTCAAGCTGGTTCTCGACCGGCCCGTATTCCGGTTCAGGGTGTTCCGCGTAATAGCGATCCACCATAAAGCGTTTGACCGCGCGGATGTGAACCGTACCGTCCGTATCCGAACGCGAGCAGTCGCCCTCGCAAGGCGCATAGCAGGCCCGCGACAGGCTACCCACCAGCGGGGCATCGGCCAGGTGCATCTTGAACGCTTCTTCATACTTACCAGCCCGCACGAGCGAGACAAAGCCGGATGGCTTGACCCCGGCCGGACAGGTATGCGTGCAGGGGGCCTGCCCGCGGCGCTCGATCAGCGCCTTCTTCGGCACCGCCTGCGGGAACGGAATGTGAGCCACGCGCCGGCCCACCAGGTTGTAGTTGTATTCATCCGGCACCGATACGGTGCAATCCACCTCGCACTGGCCACAGCCTGTGCAGCTGTCGAAATCGATATAGGAGGCCTTCTTGTGCAGATCGACCTCGAAGGTGCCGTCGCCATTGCGCGTGATCTCATCCACTTCACTGTAGACCAGCGGCGTGATGTTGGGGTGGTGCGCCGCGGCCGCCATCTTGGGCGTCACGATGCAGCTCGCGCAGTCGAGCGTGGGGAAGACCTTGCTCAGCAGAATCGACTTCCCGCCAATGCTGGAGCGTTTCTCGACCAGCAGCACGCGGTAGCCCATGTCACCCAGCGACGCGGCCGTCTCCATGCCGGCCACGCCGGCACCGACGATCATGACATCGTAGTCCAAATCAGATTTTTCAGTCGTTGGATTCAAGTTTCTTCAACTCCCCCTGGAACTTGCCCATGTGCGCCACGAAGTTGTCGGCGCACACCGAGCAGAGCCCAGACATCTTGAGGCGTTTGGGACTGATGTCCTGCTCTTTGAGCAGCGCTTGGGCCTGCTTGATCAGGGCGCTTGTGCGCTCGGTACAGTCCTGCAGATAGGCGCAGTCGCCGCCGCAGGCGGCGATGAAGACGCCATCAAACCCGGAGGCCAGGGCATGCGCAATCCAAGCCGGCTTGACCCCGCTTGAGCAGGGCAGCGGAATGACCTGCACGGCGGTGGAGTAGTGCATGTGCGCACTCCCCGCCAGGTCGATACCCGGATCCGAAATCGCGTTGCTTGAAAACACCAGGATTTTCGGATCCGGCTCTTTGGACTTCATCGCCATCTACTTGGCCCGACGGAAATAGACCGACCAGAAACCGTCGTCTTCGCGGTCGCCCAGGTACTCGTGCCCCATCTTCTTGCACCAGCGCTGGATATCGATGATCGTGCCGTCATCCGACGACTGCACTTCCATTACCTCGCCCATCGGGCATTCGGCAATCGCGCGTTTGGCATCCAGCAACGGACCCGGACATGCCGTCCCGCGTGCATCCACCAACTTACCCACCTCAAGAGCCATCAATTCATCTGCCGTCATCGTTACGTCCTCCCCTGTTCATTATTACCATCCATCTTCGCCCCCACCGGCCTTGCGCCGGTGGAGCGCAAGACTCTTGCAGCAAAGAGGCCGTCTATTTTCCTTACTGCGCCCGGCATTGAGCGAGTCTCGTGCGAAGCACGTCCCTCGCGCCAGCCGGGCTCAAAATACTGTTCTGTGCAGCCTTCTCTAAAGAAGATCTCCGGCTCCACCGGCACAAGGCCGGTGGGGGCCAGCGCAGCCACGCATCACCCCTCGCGCTGACCGGGCGCAACATTCTGTTTCCACCCCTCGGCTCAATCCAATCTCCGGCTCCACCGGCACAAGGCCGGTGGGGGCCAGCGCAGCCATGCATCACGCCTCTACAAAAACCAACACTGTTTTGCTTTGCTGAAGATATCCACGAAGCTACCGACGCCCACGAACTGCATGTGCGGGTAGTCGATCATCTCCTCGCGCTTGATGCCCATCAAGTCCATCGACATCGTGCAGACATGCAGGCGGACACCAAACTCGGCGGCATCCTTCATCAGCTCTTCGAGCGACTTGGCGCCATGTTTCTTCATGACGCCCTTGATCATGAGGGGGCCCATGCCCAGCATCTGCATCTTGGAAAGCGGCAACTTGCCCGCGCCGGTCGGCAACATCATGCCAAACATCTTGCCGAGAAGATCCTTCTTGGCGCTCTTCTTTGGATCGCGCAGTGCCGCGGTGGCCCAGAAGGTGAAGAAGATATCCACTTCCATGTCATAGGCTGCCGCGCCCAGGGCGATAATGAAGGCCGCCATGGTGGTATCCAGATCACCGCTGATGCAACCCAGGGCGAGGCGATCTTCCGGCGCATTTTCTTCAAGCGTTTCAACCCGCTTGAGCAGGTCCTGGATCATCTGTTGGTTGTCCATCTCGTTTTCCATCGTCGTACGCACTCCCCGGGGATTACCCCCTACTCGGTTCAGTCTTCGATCAGCTCGGCCAGCTGGCCGCGTTCCTTCAATTCCGCACGCAGCACCTCACGCACCGCGTGACAGCCTGTCATCAACTCCGGATGCTTGAGGCGGTAGCAGACACAGTGGCCATTCTTACGCGACACCACCACATTGCCGTCGCGCATCAGGCGCAAGTGCTGACTCACCACCGTCACAGGCAGATCCAGTTCCTCCGCAATCTGCCCCACATTCGGCTCATCCGCCCGGCTCAGAAAGTCCAGAATCATGAGCCGCTTGGCGTTCGCCATAACCGCGCACAGATCCGCCTGCATCTCGAATAATTTTTCTTTGCTGACTTGCATGAGTTCGCAAGTTAACAGGTTCGCATATTCAGTGCAACAGGAAAATTCGGAAAAGATTATCGGGTAGCTAGCCTGAAGTATTCACCACGAAGGATACGAAGAACACGAAGGCACTGTAAAAATGGATATTCCGGCGTTGCACGCCGTCAACGCAAAGCAAAACCAGCCATCACATCGCTGTCATGCATTGTGTGCATTCCCATCTATGCTTCAACTTCGTGGCCTTCGCGTTCTTCGTGGTTCATGAATAGATCAGGCTAGACGTCGTCCGAAAAGGGCTGGCATGGCTCGCGGCCCGCGGCGGAGCGCGGGCCCTACCTTTTCGGATGACCCCGAGTTTGGAACAGGCAGGTCAGTCGCGCGTGACCTGGCTGCCCCACCAGTCGGCGTTGGGCTGCCAGTCGGGGTCAAGGTACTCGGCGTGCTGTCGCTCGAGGCGGGGCATCAGCTTGTGTTCCTGACCATGCAGGAAGGCGGCTTCCTTTTCCGCATCGTACTCCGGATCCGGCAGCGGCAGCTTGGCATCCACCTCAATCAGCCAGCGGTCGAGACGGGCGCGCAGCTCGGCGCCCCTCGTACCGTGCGCGGCGCTGACGTCATGCTGTTCGTCCTCATCCGTGGCGAGATCATACAGCTCGTCGTGGCCATCTTCGAAGTAGTGGATCAACTTCCACGAGCCGCTGCGGATGATCGCCGAGGGGTCGCCGCCCTGGTTGCCGTAGTGCGGGTAGTGCCAGAAGAGGGCGCGCGCCTCCATCTCGGGATCGGACTTACCGGTCAAAAGCGGCACCATACTGCGTCCGTCAACGACCTGCTCCTGCGGGATGGGAATGCCCGCCCACTCGAGGAAGGTGGGATAGAAATCGATCCCGGAGACCGGCACGTCGCAGGTCGAGCCGGGCGCCACCACGCGCGGATAGCGCACATGCACCGGCTCACGAATGCCGCCCTCCCACTGACGCCCCTTGCCGCCGCGCAGGGGCAGCATCGATGAAGCAAACGAGTCGCCCGACGACACGCCGCCATTGTCGGAGGTGAAGCAGACGATCGTGTTGTCGGCCAGGCCGTGCTGGTCCAGCGCCTCCAGCACCAGCCCCACGGCATCATCCATGGCCTCAATCATACCGGCATAGATGGGACAGTCCTGCACCTGACGCACAGGCAGGTTGCGATCGAAGATGAAGCGGTGCTCCGGTGCGCTCTGGGCGACCGCCTTGAGCCGGTATTTCTCCCAGCGATCGCGGCTGGTCTCGATAGGACCGTGCACTGAGTAGAACGAGAGATAGGCCAGGAAGGGCGCATCCTTGTGCTCCGCAATAAACTCGGCCGTCTCGCGTCCCAGTCGCATGGGCAGCGATTCACCGTCGGGGCCCGGTGCCAGCTTCGGATTCTCCCATGGTGCAAAGTAGCCGCCATGGGGCGAGCCCACATGCCAGCCGCCCTTGTTGATTTCAAATCCGAAGTCCTCGGGATCGGCGCCCGTGTCGCCGAGATGCCATTTGCCCGCAAAAAACGTGCGGTACCCCCCGCGGCGCAACACCTCGGCGAACGTGATCTCATCGCTGCGCAGGGCGTGATCGTAGTCGGGGGGCAGCATCTTGCTGAACCGGCCGGCGTGGCGCCATGCTTCCCCCGTAAGTGCGCCAATGTAATCGGTGATACCGTGACGCGGCGTGACCTTGCCGGTGAGGATGCTGGCACGGGATGGACTGCATACCTGGCAGGTGGCATAACCCTGCGTGAAGCGCATTCCTTCACGCGCAATACGGTCGATATTGGGGCTCTCGTAGAACGAGCTGCCCTCGCAGGCGAGGTCATTCCACCCCAGGTCATCGGCGAGAATATAGACTATATTGGGCTGTTCTTTAGCGGCTTGCATCATCATCTCCATTTTCGACTGATGGGAACGGCGACGATTAGAGAGAGCGTCCCAATCGTCCACCGTTATCGTCGCCCGTTATCGTCTACCGGCTTTCCTCGTCCATTACTCCCTGGTGGCGGTGAGACGTACTCCGCTATCCACTCCCTGAGCAGCCTCTGGTAGGCCCGGTTGCTATCCATACCACCATCGTTGTGGCCGCCCTGGAGCGTGATAAACTGCTTGGGGTCGTTCGCGGCGGCATGCAGGCGACGGCCATGCGCAAAGGGAATAGTCGCATCGTCGGGGCCGTGGGCCACCAGGACCGGACACTGTACTGCCTTCAGCGTCTTCACGCTGTCGTAGCGGTGACGGCAGAGCAGACGCACCGGCAGCAGCGGAAACATTTGCTGGCCCATATCCATGGTCGAGGTAAAGCTCGATTCCACCACCAGCAGTGCGGGGTTGTGCGTGGCAGCCAGAGACACGGCCACAGCGCCACCCAGCGAACGGCCGAAAATGATGATGCGTTCGGGCGGGATGGCCAGCTCGCCGGTCAGGTAGGTCCACGCCGCCTCCGCATCCAGCCGGGTGCCCTTCTCGGTCGGTTTGCCCGAGCTGCGGCCATAGCCGCGGTAGTCAATGATCAGCACGTTCAGGCCCAGCTCGTGAAAGGTCTGAATGGAGCCCAGCCGGTCGCTGATGTTGCCGGCATTGCCGTGGAAGAAAAGTAGCGCAGGCGCCGCCGCCTCATCGGCCGCCGGCACAAACCAGCCCGCAACCGTCTCCCCGTCCGCCGTATCGAGCATCACATCCCGGTAATCAAGGTTGATCAGCGACGGATCTGCCGTGATTTCCGGATCGGGATAATAGAGATAGCGCGCCTGGGCCAGAAAGACCAACAGCGTCAGTCCCACATAAACCAGAAGCGCAATCCGCAGCACCACAAAAAGAAAACCCATCACCCGCTTCCTCACTCGCATCCGGCCAGTGTAGAGCCATCCGCGGGCGGAAGCAATAGCCACTCATACGGAGGATTCTGTTTTGCAGGGAATTTACCACCACGGAAGTCAAGGAAGTCACGGAAAGGGGAGTTCTTCTGACAGGATCAACGGGATTGGGGAGGCGTTTCGCGCCTGAGATGGGTCCCCGGAAACATCGGCTCATACCGGACAAGTCCCGCCTCGAAGGCCAACGCTATCTCCAGGTTACCCGTTTCATTCGGGTGCAACCCATCCCGCTGGAGCAGATCGTCTTCATCAAGGTCATACGGATCCTCATCATCGTCGAAGCTATCGAATACCGCTTCAAGATCCACCAGCAGAATATCCTCAGCGACCGCCAGGCTGCGAATACGAGCATTGAGAGCCAGGACGGGGCCCTGGAACCCCCGGTGTGATCGGACCATAGGCGTGAGCGTTGCCAGAACGGGTACGGCCTTGACGTCTCTAGCGGCGTTCACAATCTGCCGCAAATCCTCGACAATGTCTTCCGTGGATTCCCGGTGCACGATATCATTGGCTCCATACAAGATGAGCAGATAGCCGGGTTTGTACTGCATGAGCATGGCACCCACACGTGCCGCACCTTCATAGGCATGTTCCCCGCTAATGCCTTCGTTGATGACTGTCTTCAAGATCAAGTCGGCCAGCATCGCGGGGTATGGAGCCACGCCTATGCCCTTGGTGATGCTGTCGCCCATCGCAACGTAGAGGTCGGGATCGTTATCACCGAAATCATGAGACGGCAATACGACAGCCGGCACCGATGTAGCGCCATCTTCACAGCCAGCAACCAGCAGAACCGTGACAATCGGAAACACGACAAAGCAGGTCCATCCCATCGCCTTCACGCGATCCCTCAGCCATGGCCATGTTGTCTCTTTCATATTCCTGTTGCCTTTGGGGTCACACTCAATATTCAACATACAATAATTCTCTCCCGTCGGTCACGTCTATGCTTATTGGCTGTGCATGCTCTTAAGCTGCGCAACACGACCCATTCAGCGCGAGCATAGTGTTGTGTTAAGACGTGCCCACCTCTGAGCAGTTGACATACCGGTTAAGATACTCGTACTGTCTTATGCATAAGGCATAATCATGTTCACCGATAATCAAATTGCCATTCTACAGATCCTGGTGGAGAACCCGGACCGGTCGTTCACAATGTCCGAACTCGGGCGGCGGCTAGGGAAGGCGCCGGGAGTGTTCCAGCGCGGGCTCAATGCGCTTGAAAACGACGGATTCATCGTCAGCCGTCGCCGCGGAAATCTACGATTGCTCTCGATCAGCAGCCCGCGCCCCTTTGGCGATGCCACCGAGATGATTATCGGCCGTGCCCCCTCGCCACTGCCGGGCGATGTCTATGTGACCTACAACGCCCCCGGTGATCGGGACGTCTTACGCGTCGCCGAATCACGGGCGGCCTATGCGGCATCCGCCCTGAAGCTTCTGGTCATTGCGGGGCCTAATGGTGCGGGCAAGACAACATTTGCACGCGAGTTTCTCCCGCACGAGGCCGATTGCCATCTCTTTATCAATGCGGACTACATTGCCCACGGGCTGTCGCCCTTTTCGCCTGAGCTGGCCGCTCTGAAAGCAGGGAAGCTCATGCTGAGAGAGCTGGACGACCACATGGCGCATCGTCGCAACATCGCTATCGAGACAACGCTTAGTGGACGTCGATATGCCCGCCTGATACCGCAATGGCAGCAAGAAGGGTACGCCGTTAAGCTCATCTTCCTCTCGCTTCCCAGTGTGGATATCGCGCGCTCACGCGTCGTCTGCCGCGTCAAACAGGGAGGCCATTCGATTCCCGATCAGACCATTCGGCGACGCTTTGAGGTGGGCCGGAACAACTTCGACACCATCTATCGGCCACTTGTTGATGCGTGGGCACTATATGACAACTCGGGACGTCAACCCGTTCTGCTTGAGGAGGACGAATGCCCAAGAAGCGGCATAGAGTAAAGGATCCAGATCTCCTTGGTGTCGAGCCCGCACTTCGTCGCGCCGCCCAAGCGGCGCGTCGAATTGCCAAGGCAACCAACACGCCACTCATCATCTGGGAGAACGGCAAGGTCGTCGAGGAGTGGATGCGCTGAGTGCGACCCCGCGGGTTTTCGATTGCTTTGACGGGGTTCTGCGGGCAGGCTACGGAGACTATGAAGTTGGGCCAACGAGAGATGGGACGCTGGTTGTTGTGGGGGGTGATCGCGGCGCTGCTGCTGTTGGGCGTGGGGCTGCGCTTTGCTGATCTGAATGCGGATCCGCCCTTTGGGCTGAGCTCCTCGGCGGGAATCTACTTCGACGGCATTTCGACGGCGCACAGTGCGCGCAGCTACGTGCTGTTTGGCGAGATGCGCCCGGACGAGTGGGACGGCTTTCTCTACAGCCCGATCATGACGCTGGTTCAGATTCCCTGGTTCAAATGCCTCGGCACCAGCCTGAGCGAGATCAACGGCTTCGCTGCGACCTGCTCGTTGCTGACGCTGTTGTGTGCGGTGCTGCTGCTCAAACGTCTGAGCTGGGTGGCCGCCCTGCTGGGGGCGCTCTTCTTCAGCACGGAATATCTCCTGGTGCAGATGGGACGTGTGGGGCTGGTCGAAAACCCGGTGATCGTCTGCATGATGCTGGCGGCATTGGCGATGCAGGCGCGCAAGCGGGTCCTTTTCTGGACCGGTATGGCCGGCTTCCTGGCCATGCTGGCCTTTATCACCAAGGCGATCGTCCCTTATTACCCCTTGGCCGTACTGATCGGGGTGGGCTTCCGGGCCTGGCGCGACGGCGATGAACAGGGCCGCGTGATGCGCACCCTCCTCCTCCGCGGCGGCTGCTATGCCCTCGGACTGGCCCTCGCCACGCTGCCCTGGCTGCTCTTCTTCCGGCTGCCCTATGCCGAGGCGATCGAGGCCTTTGGCGGACAGTGGATCCGCAGCACCTTCCCGCAGACGCTGGGCGACGCCCTCTCGACCTCCACCCGTACGTTCATTTTCTTCAACATGGGCAAGATTCAGAATCTGTGGTTGCTGGCCATCCCGATCACGGTGGTCGTGGCCGGCCGTTTCTTCCGCCGTCCACGCGAGCTGGATCCGCTGGGTGTGCTGCTGACCGCCTGGTTCGTGGGGGGCTGTCTCTTCATTTCGCTGCTCAAGGCGACGCCGGTGCGTTACGTCTACACACTGCTCCCGGCGCTGTATGGGTTGCTGGCCTATGGGCTGCATGAGCTGATCAAGACGAAGCGCTTCAGTCTGCCCAAGCAGTGGAGCACGCTGTTGACGGATGTGGCCGCGGTGATCGGCCTGACGGTTATTTTGCGCTATTTCGTGCACTACCGCATCTCGTTCGGGCCGATTCTGTGCGGCTATCTGCCCAAGATCTGGGAACTCCTTCTGCTCAGCTTCCTCATGGCGGCGGCGCTCTGGCTGGCCTTCCGGCTGGTGTTGCGGCTACTGAAGCGCAGGGAGATTCCCCTGCCGCTCGTCCTGCGCGTGCTCTTCGTGCTGGCCGTAGTGGGCCATTTCACGAAGCAGAACGCCGTGGCGACGCGCAACTGGTGGAAGACGCGGCGACACACCATTGTGCAGACCAGCCGCGCACTGGGTGAGCGTTATCCGCAGATGGTGATCGGCGGCACGGCGGCCTGTGCGGCCGTGGTGGAGAACCGCGGGCAGGCCATTCGGGTGTGCAAGCCGAAGTGGTGCAACTACGACAACCCGATCGGCCGCTTCGGCATGACGCACACGTTTATCACCGACTACGCCGGTGAGGCCTCACGCTGGCAGGGACTCTACGCCGAGCACATGACCAACGCGGTGCTGCGCGAGACGGTCGAGGTGTGCGGGTACCCATTCAAGATCTTCGAGTTCCAATAGGGGGTGATCTTCGGTTCCACCGGCACAAGGCCGGTGGGGACCTGCCGGCAAGCGGGGGGTGGCGGCAGAAGGCTTGCCGGGCATCCTCACGAAATGATCATCAATGAATATGACTCTATCGATATCCACGTCCAGCATCCTCTTCTCGCTATTGATGTACTTGGTTTTCATAGGCTGGGGATATATCCTTGCCGCCCTTCTGCGCAGGAAAGAGATTCCCCATTGGGGACTTTTGGCAGGCTGGGGCATGGCACTCGTTTTGGCGCTGGCGGGGATTCAGAATCTATTCGCCCTCATCACGCCGCTTGCCATACATAGCTGCTTGCTCATCGGTGGGGCTGCATTCGCTGTCTACCTCAAGAGATCTGAAGCATGCCGTTTCGGCACATTATGGCCGGGTAAATCCATCTACAAGTGGGGCGTCGTGATAGCGGGCATTCTGCTCATGTGGCTCGTGGGCATCACGTTTCTCAGCGTGCAATCCGTGCGCATCAACCCACACGATGATCTGCATGCCTATCTAAGCTTCCCTCACAGAATGCTGCAGACGGGTACGACGGGTATCGACCCGTTCAACCTACGGGGCCTGATGTCATTTGGAGGACAGAGCTACCTGCACGCCATCTACCTGCTCAAGCTGGGGGCGACAGCGCTCCGGGCAACGGACCTCATCTTAGGGTGGCTTGTGTTTCTAGGCCTCGTCGTCGCACACGGCGCACGAAGACAGGCGCGCCCGGATCTCATTATTCTCGTTCTCTTTTGCTGTCAGATCATTTATCTGCCGTATCAGGGCATTGTTAACATTTCGAGCGTCATGACCGGGCTGGCGCTGTTCTACGCCCTATTCGAGACCTTTGCATCAGCTCACGAAACAAAGGGGATGCGGGACATCGTGCCGGTTGCAGTGATCGCAGCGGGCATTTGCTCACTGAAACATTCATATATCCCCCCCTGCGGCGTCGGGATAGTTCTGTTGTGCCTCTGCGGCTATCGGGAGACCTTTCGGAGAAAGCTCATAGGACTCATTCTCGTGGGCTTAGGGACCGCACTATGCCTACTTCCCTGGATGATCCGGATGCGCATGAGTTGCGACACCTTTCTATACCCCTTTCTGGGCCGGGGATTGGACGGCAGTAGCTATGGGTTTTTCCCCCGCATGACCCTCCTCGTCTCATGGGAGCTTATCCTTCACTTAGCAGAGAACCTGTTTACCTCCACCCTCTTCCTTGTCGGCCTGGTATCAACGGGAGTCATTGTATTCCTCACGTCGGCTCGATCGGAGCGTCGTGTGGCCATCACCGCGTGGGTGGCCGCTTGGATTGCAGCTCCGATCTGCCTGATGTCTCTGAGCAGCCGGGGCAATATCCCCCGCCACACCCTCCCCTACGTTTACGCCGCCTCGATCTTCCTGCTATCCACAGCGCTGTATGCGTTCAGAACGCTTGCGGCCAAACCCGGACGCCGGACAGGCGTCTACACGTACCTGCCAACCGTCCTCCTTCTGATCTTTGTCACGTGGACCCATGGCGGAAAAGCGGTCCGACATTACACACGACTGGCGAGATCCGGCCTGCAGCAGGCGAGTGGTGCGGCTCTGACAAAGGATCGATGTTCCGTAGCTCAACTACAGACGACGCTCCCGGTGGGGGCCACGGTGCTGGCGCGCCTATCTCAACCTCAGTTTCTTGATTTTTCGCGCAATACCGTCTATCTGATCGACTGGCCGGGGGGCATGAGTCCGCCACCTGGACTCAACTGCCAGGCCGAACCCGAAGCCATCGCGACGTATCTCCGAAAGCAGTCGATCCGGTATATTCTCTATTCATACAGCGATGAGGCGGCGTTTCAGGAGCACAAGTTTGGCCAGCGGCTGCAGCATAAGAACGAGAGCAGCATGGGTGAATGGCGGCGGGAATCAGCCCGGCAGTCCCTGGCGTTCCAGGATAAGGTGCAACGGCTTTCGCAGAGCTACAACCGCACCGACAATGGGCGCGCATTCGTACTGGATCTGGAACGCCCCCTTGAAGAAGGCGGGGAGTGATCCTCGGGGTTTTCCGAAACGTCTACAGCGCGGGTTTAGGCTTGGCGTATGCCAGAAACTTGGTTCCGGGATTACAGTATAAATTGGCTTCGAGTAACCACTTCGGGTAGATGCACGCCTTAATGAAGCGGGCTACAAATGGACTGACAAGCGCAAGTCTATCGAGAAGGAATTCAAGCTGAAACGTGTGTCCTATGGACTCCATCGCGACACATTCCCAACCACATTCATCCAGAACGCGTGCCATCGTGGCACGTGAAAAGAAGTAGAGATGCTCCTCCGTCCTTCTGAAGTCCTCCATCCTTTTCCCGAGGAAGCGAGACATCAGGCTATCGCTATCCATGGTTGAGAGCAATAGGTAACCGTTGGGTTCAATCAGTTCGCGTGCCTTGCGCAAATTGGCAAACGGATCCCGGAAATGCTCCACTACATCCATCATGCTGATGACATCAAACTTCCGCTCATGGGGCATGTCCTCGAGTGTCCCCAGCATGGTAGGATAGCGATACTTCGAGTTGATATAGGCGACGGCAGCCGCGTTGAATTCGATACCATGCACCTCGAAGTTCTGATCAAACGCCACATCCATCAGGTATCCAAGCCCACAGCCCACATCCAGCCATGTCGGCGCTTTGTTTCCGTCAGGCTGGGCTTGCAACAGTGCTTTGGTCTTCTTAACCGTCTTCTTGTAGCCAAACTGTTTGTTGATGCGTTCGGCAATATAGTCATGGTACCCGTACAGGTACTCATTCTGGTTGGACATGAAACGTTCGTTCGCAAAGTAATCCTTGCCATAGGTCTCCTGGAGATCCTCGAGCAGGGGCCTCGGGAACAGCCACATGAGGCCGCACGAACGGCACCTTACGATCGCGCAGGCATCAAACTGGTACCGCACCCGCGGATTCGATTGACCACATAGCGGACAATCCTTTGTCTCCTGTGGATCCATGCTCAGCCGTCCTTTCTGATCCATACAACCAGGGATAACCCGCAGGCAGGCGGAACAATACGCTCACAGAACCTGGCGATGGGAGCCAGGTAGCGGTCAAAGGTCTGAACCTGCATAGGGCTGAGCTGTGTCCGCTTCAGGAGCACGTGATTGACCCACCAGCCCGCAACACCCACCAGGTTCATGTAGCGGTTTCGGATCAGCGACGCACGGGGAAGTGCAGCGACCAGACGGACAGCCGCGGATCGATTGTACCGCCGAAAATGGCCATACTGGCGGTCCAAGTCACCAAAAAGGACCATCAGGGCGGGAAGGACCATCACCAGGTGCCCACCAGGCGCAAGCATATCCACCATTGTCCTGACAGCATTCATATCGTCCTCTACATGCTCCAGGACATTCAGACAGACGATGGTGTCAGGCTCAAACGCACGGATGAACTCAGGAATGGCATTATCCTCGCCGCCCAAAACATACGGATGTACGCTCATGTCAGGATCGCCGTCAAACCGCCCTCGCAAGGTTTGAATGTACGCCTCATCCATATCGGTCACGAGCATCTTGCCATGTGCCCCGAGCAAGGGCGTCATATTCCCGATGCCACTTCCGATCTCAAGAATTCGATTTCCGAGAACGTCTTCGACGTTTGAGTAAAGCCACTTCTTGTAATTCTCGGCGGAACTGAGCGTCTCCAGGTCCGTCATGACTTGTGGATAGGCTACCTCCGCCATTGGCTATATCCTCTCGGACTCATTTCTAGCAGGAACAACATGGAGCGTCATCAAGAACTCAGAACTCATACGTCACACCGGTGCGGAACGAAACCTGATGGACGAGGGTCACGTCGAAGGTGACCGCTATATCCTGAGTGCACTGGTAGCGGCCGCCGAGGAGGAGGCCGAGGCTTGTATCGGGTTCGAGATCGGTTGTGGTGTTGCCGGTGGTGAGCGACCACGCCTGGTCGACATTCCACATCACATACTCAAGGCCGGCCTGCAGGCTCAACTGATCGCGCGTGTGTGTGAGGGCAGCCAGGAGCGAGAGTTCCCACCAGGAGAGTTCGGAGCGGCTGTCGACGGTGACCTCATCACGCGACACCTCGGTAATGTGGCCACTGTCCTTGGTGGTCATGAGACCGCGCGTGACGATCAACCCGCCTACCCCTTGTTGCGGCAGGAGGAGCCAGTGCCAGACAGCTTCGACGCCAAAGCAGACCGTGTCGTATTCGACCGTCTCGCCCTCGCCGTTGTGGACCTCGTGCGTGGCGGGGCCGAGCAGACCGCCGACATAGCCGCCCGCGATGTTCTGCATACCAAAGGTCAGCAGATGGCGCTGTCCGGCGAAACGACCCCAGTCGAAATCGGACCGAATCGGGTTGGTGTCATCAAACTCGTTGCGTTCGATATGCTCGAAGCGGTAGCCGACCACGGCGCGCGGGGGTTCGGCAGCGGCACATTGCGGCAGGAAGGCGGCAAGCGCCATGCTGCAAAGCAGCGCGCAGGTGATGGGTGTGGCGTGGTTCATCGGCGTCCCCCCAGGGGCAGGTTGTAAGCGAGGCTCAGTTCGTAGGCCTCTATATCGGTGAACTGCCATTCGCCGCGCAGCACAATGGCATCGAAGAAGGTGGCCCCGGCCCCGACAAAGAAGTTGATCGGTTCATCTTCCTGGAAACCGCCACGGCGGATGCCGGCGCGACTATCATGGCTATAGGTCAGGTCGACCTGCGTATAACGTGTCCCCACGTAGCCGCACAGGTTGCGCCAGGTGCAGTGGCCGGCCAGGCTGGTCTGCCACCACTCGACATCGCCAAAGAACACATCACCAGCGGTTCGGTTGAGCGGATCCGGATCGGCCTGGTCGTAAAAGAAGTCCCAGCCAATCGCGACGTTGAAGTCGCTGTTGGCCGGCGCATAGACCGGAATGGACCCCCCCACGCCAAAACCCCAACTGGTACCTTCGTCGAATTCACGTCCCCCGTCCGCAGCGGGATCCCAGGAGATGGTCCCAAAGCGCAGGGCCACGAAGAGACTATCGGTGAGGCCATACTCGAGGATCAGGTTTTCCTGTTCGAGAGCGTTGTTCGCGACGATATCGCGGTTGTCGTATTCGTAGGCATCCAGCTCGAGTCCGCGCAGCTGGACCCCGATTCGCAAATCGCCGGCGGCGGGACGACAGGCCGAGATGGGGCCTGCCGCGCCAGCGAGGTGGCAGGCGGCAAGCGTGATAGAGAGACAGAGAGCAGTGGTTTTTTGTTTTGTATTCACGGGGAGATGATAGATCAGGGGGCATGGGTTGTCGACAATTTGCTTGCTGTGAGGAGGTTGGGCACCTATCGTCTGGGCCTGTTATGCGAGTCGTTTTTCCCATTTTAGATACGGACACCCAGTACACCGGCGCCATGACCATCTCGAGCGTGCTCAAGAAGGCGGGGCACGAGGTGTTTGGCATCGAGGCGGTCGCTGAGACGGTCTGCGATGTGCTGGCGGACGGCACGCCCACGATCATCGCCTTTTCCACACCGACCGCCTTCGTGCTGAGCTATCTCGAGCTGGCCGCACAAATCAAGGCGCGCTATCCCGATACGTTCTGCCTCTTCGGGGGGTGGCATCCCACCTACGCGCCCGACCTGATCGAAGAAGCTGGCGTGGATGCCATCTGTATTGGCGAAGGCGAGATGGCTCTCCTTGAGCTCTGCGGGCAGCTCGACCGCAAGGAGGCCCCGGCCGGGATCGGCAATCTCTGGATCAAGCATGCCAATGGAAGCATTGAGAAGAATCCGCGCGGGGCGCTGCTGCAGGATCTCGATACGCTGCCCCTGCCCGACCGCACGTTCATGAAATCGGGCCAACCGGAGTACTACTACATCATCGCCTCGGTGGTGACGCAGCGCTCCTGTCCGTTCAACTGCACCTTCTGCGTCAACAACGCCTTCAACCGGCTCTACAAAGGTGAAAATCCGCACAAGCGGCGGCGCTCGGTGGATCATGTGATTGCCGAGCTGAAAGAGATCAAGTCGCACGGCAAGCTCGAGTTTGTGAAGTTCGAGGATTCCATCTTCACGCTGCATCCCGAGTGGATCAAGGAGTTCTCCGAGAAGTACGCGCGCGACATCGGCGTGCCGTTCACCTGCTTCGTGCGGGCTGAGACCACCTCCGAGGAGATGATGGCCGACATCAAGCGGGCCGGCTGCGTCTCGGTGGCGATCGGGGTTGAGGTGGGCGATGAGAAAGTGCGCTCCGAGATCTTCAACAAGCACATCACCAATGCGAAGCTGTTCGAGGCCGTACGCATCATCAAGGAAGCCGGCCTCAAGATCCGTACGCACAACATCATTGGGATCCCCGGTCAGGACATTCAGACCGATATCGGGACGCTTGAGCTGAATGCCAAATTGAAGCCCGACTACGCCGCCGTGGGTTTCCTGCAGCCCTACCCCGGCACCGAGGTGTACGATGACTGCATCCAGAAGGGGCTGATCTCGTCTGATCTGCGCGAATACCTGGCCAACATGCCGACCTCCTACATTGAGCCGGCGTTGGCGCTACCGAATGCGAAAGCCACCTTGCAGGCGCGCAACCTGCAACGTCTCTTTGCCTTCACGGTCAACTTCCCCTGGCTGCTGCCGCTGGTGAAGCGAATGATCAACTGGCCGCTGACCGGGCTCTACCGTTTTGTCTACGGCGGCTGGAAAAGTTACGCCTACTTCTTCAAGATCTGGCCGGTCAGCCTCAAGCAGCTCGTGGTACTGGTACGCCGCGCCAAACGCATGGCGTCGTAATGATGGACCGCGCGCAGAAACGCCGCAAAATGGCCCTTGGCGTGTTGAAGATCGGGTTGAGTGCGCTCTTTGTGGTGGTCATTCTCCGTTTCGTCCGCGTCGCGGATATCGCCAACCACTTCACGTCGCTCGATCCGTGGTACACCTTCCTGCTCTTCCCGATCTCTTTCGTGGCGATTGGCGTGAGCTGCATCAAGTGGCGCATGCTGCTCGGCGAGCGACGGCATGATGTCCCGCTGCGCAGCCTGTTCGGGCTCTACCTGGTGGGCTACTTCTTCAGTAACTTTCTGCCAAGCATGGTCGGCGGCGACGCCGTACGCGGCTACCTGCTGGGACGCCGCCTGGAGAGCTTCAAGGCCTCTTACCTCTCGGTGCTGATTGAGCGATTGACGGGTCTGTTTGCCCTGATCGTGATGGTGGGCCTGTTGGCCCTGAGCAATCACCGCGTGGTGCAGGCGGGGCGCATGCGTGTCACGTTGCTGCTCGTAGCGGGGGGGCTGATCAGCGTGCTGCTGGTGCTGGGGTCGCGTCGCCTCTTCAAGAGGGGGCTCGCGCTGCTGCCGGCCCGTCTTGCCCGCGTGCGCACCAAGATTGACAAGGCGCACCACGCCCTGCTCTCCTTCCGCCAGGAGCGCAACCATTTTGTCGGCGTGATGCTGCTCTCGCTCTCATTTCATATCCTGACCGGGATCAACGTCTACTGCGCCTGCCGCGCGCTCAACTGCCCGGTCAGCCTGCTGGACCTCATACTGGTGACGCCGTTGATCATCCTCGTATCGCTGCTGCCGCTCTCAATGAACGGCATAGGATTGTGGGAGGGCAGCTTCGTGGTCATTCTGGGGCTGGTGGGCGTGCCGCAGTCGATCGCGGTGAGCGCCGCCCTGCTCTTGCGCTGCAAGACCCTGATTGTTTCCGCCCTCGGCTGGGGGGTCTATTTCAACTATCGTCATCAGCCCGGTGGTGCTACCATGGGCCACGATATTGCTTCACTGCGTGGCGTAGATGAGCAGGATTGATGATGCAGGATAGGGACACAGACATTAAGCAGATGGCAACCGGCCACGGCTCGGGTCTGCGCGATTATGCACGCATCGTGGTGGGGCGTCCCTCGTTCTGGCGCTGTCTACAGTATGAAGTGTTGTGCGGGCTCTGCTCGGGTCGCAGCGGCATGGTCGGCATCGGTCTGCGGCGGCTCTTCTATCCGGCCCTGTTCGGATCGGTCGGACGCGGTCTGGTGATGGGGCGCAACGTCACGCTGCGCGGCGGCCCGCAGATCACGCTGGGCAAGAACGTCATGATTGATGAGGGCTGCGTGCTGGATGCACGCGGCGAGGCCTCGCGCATCGTGATCGGCGACAACGTCGTCCTCTCACGCAACAGCATCATCCGCGCCCGCAACGCCACGATTGAGATCGGAAGCGGCTGCGACATCGGCTGCAACTGCCTGCTGGCGACGGACAGCCGACTGGCCCTGGGCGAAGACATCTTGATCGGCGCCTACACCTACCTCGTCGGCGGGGGGCTGCACGGTACCGCGCCCGATGAGCCGCGTGTCATCCGCCAACCCATCGCCGCAGGCAAAGGTATCGCCATCGGCGACGGCGCCTGGATCGGCACACGTGTCTCGATCCTCGACGGCGCCGACATCGGCAACGGCGCCGTGATCGGCGCGCACGCCCTCGTGACTCACCCCATCCCCGCCATGGCGGTCGCCACCGGCACCCCCGCCACACTCAAACGGCAGCGGTAGCTACTCGGTACGTACGCCCGGATCGGGGAGGTACCACGGATAACGGCGACCATCCTTGTACTTGATCACAAAGTAGACCGGGCCCGGCCGAAAGGTTGTACCCAGCGTATCGAAGCGTATGGCCGGACGCTCGTGATACGGGTCCACGATTCGCCCATTTCCAAGCGGCAGGACATTGTCGCCGGCAGGGTCGCGGGAGACCACCGCGGCTGACCACAGTCCGGCCTGGTAGTCGGCCATGAAGCTGCTGGCCACGAGCACGACCGTACCGCTTCCGGAGTGGTTGGGGGTCTTCCACAGTGTGCCGTTGAAGTCGGCCGGCATGATAATGGGCTGATGCGCACTAACAGGCGCCCCCACACGCGGTCCGGTCACAGGAATGGAGCCCTTGGCACCAAAAAACGTGTTAAAGGCAGAGAACGTTACGCTCGTGGGCGTGCGCTTCGAGCGACGCATGTGCCAGGTCCCTCCACCGGTGACACCGGTATCGAGGTACCAAACCAGGTCCGAGATGCCATCGCCATTGTAGTCGCCAGGGGCAAAAACGGCGCGTTTGTACTTATTCAACCAGGCCGCCGTGGCCGATGTCTTGCGACGCACAGTGTCGCCACTGCTTGAGCAGAGCCAGGAGACGCGGCGGTCGCTGTCCATGACGGCAAGATCCGTGAGGCCATCGCCATCGTAGTCGCCGGGCACAGGAAAGGCCCCGCTCCCCCCAAGCTTATGGGTCAGTACCTTACCGCCACTTGACGTCTTAACGATTGTAAACTCAGCCTTGGCCGGATCAAACCAGGCGCGGTCGCACAGGCCATCTCCATCGTAATCGCCCGGAGCCGCCCTCATGCGCTGCAACCCAAAAGCAGTCGTCTTGATGATCTTGGTTGAGCCCGTAGTGGCCAACCAGTTGTTCGGTGACGAAGATTCCCACCAGCGCAAACGGCCATCAGCCAAGATGACCGCCAGGTCATCTATACCATCCCCATCGTAGTCGCCCACCGCAGGCAATGAGTTTTTCGCACCGAATGAGAATTCGCTCAGTACGCCCCGTGTGGTCATCACGATAGTCCAGCGCCCAACATTACCCTTTCTGAACCAGCCGCGATCACATAGTCCATCGCCGTCGAAATCGCCAACGACAGGATAGGCGTTCTCGACCGCATGATGGGTGGTGCCGACGGTGTCACCAGACTGACTCCTAACCCACTGAAGCTTGCCATTCTCCCGGTACACGCTTCGGTCAGTAAGGCCATCGCCATCATAGTCCGCCGGAACGGCGTTCATCACACGATAGGTCACACTGACGGAATGGGTTGACGTGTTCTCGTTGTATACGGTCGCCGTCAGGGTGATGTCAACCGTGCGCTTGCCATTGAGCTGCGCCTGCCACGCGCTGTGTGCGGTATTGAACTCCATGTTCCACTGCGCGCGGGTTGGCGAAGAGAAGTCCACGCCCATCGCCACTACGCCTTCTGCTTTGGGGTTTCCCGTTCGAGCGAAATAGGCGGCTAACACCGTGGAGTCGCTGGACAAGCTGTGGCTCAACCAGGGCGCGTCCGCACCCACGGCAATCGTGACGTCCAGCTTTTCCAGGATTCCATCCGAGGTCACATCGAAGGTCACACCACTGCCTCTTGTGAGGGTGGATCCGCCCGGGGGTGACACGCTCACAATGCGAGGCCCAGCCGGCGAAGCGACGGCACAGGGCACCACACAGGCCAAGGCGGCCATGATGGTCAGGGTCTTCAGTGGCTTCATCTCTCTGTCCTCCGTTGGGTCTGGATAGATATTCGCATATAGCGGAATGAGGTATTACACCTGGTGCAACACCTCATTCCAGATTTCAAAAGACCGGCAGAACTACTCGGTGCGTAAGCCCGGATTCGGGAGATACCAGGGCTGACGGCGACCATCCTTATAGATAATCACCATGTACACCGGGCCGGGCCCGAACCACGAACCCAGCACGTCGAACCGGATGGCCGGACGCTCATGATACGGAGCTACGATGCGACCCACCCCCCACGGCAACAGAACGTTCTCGCCCGAAGGGTCAGTCGAGACCACAGCCTTCTCCCACAAGCCGGCTTGATAATCAGCCATGAACGAGCTGGCCACGAGAACGACTGTACCGTCGTGCGAGTGGTTGGGCGTCTTCCAGAGCGTTCCGTTGAAGTTGGCGGGGTAGATAATCGGAAGGTGAGGTCCCATGATCCCATCGACAGAGCCCGTCACCGGGTAAGAATCCTCCGCACCGAAATAAACATTCATCGCAGGAAAAGCCACACTGGTAAGGGTGCGCACTGACCGGCGCATATGCCACGTGTTACCAGCTGCAGCGCCCGTATTGAGGAACCAGACCAGATCGGAAATACCGTCGCCATTGTAGTCGCCGCCAGCAAAGGTGGCGTCTTTGTACTTTCTCAGCCAGGCCCTCGTGGCCATGGTCTTGCGTCTGATCTTATTGCCGGAGTCTGAGCGTAACCAGGAAACGCGGCGGTCACCATGCATGACGGCCACATCAGCCCGGCCATCGCCGTCATAGTCGCCCGGAACGGGAATAGCCGCGCTGCCACCGAGATAGCGACGCCATACTTTCCCGCCGTTCAGGGTGCTGACAATAGTGAACTTCGCCTTGCTCGGCTCATACCAGGCGCGGTCGCAGAAACCATCGCCATCGTAGTCGCCCTGGGCGGCCTTGAGGCCGGGGCCTCCGAAGCCGGTCGTCTTAATGATCTTCGAGCCACCTACCGATTCGAACCAGTTACTCGGCGATGTCGATTTCCACCAGCGCAGACGTCCGTCGGTCAGGATAACGCCAAGGTCGTCAACTCCGTCACCGTCGTAGTCACCAACGGCCGGCACCGAGTTCTTGGGCCCAAACACATACTCATGCAGTGTAGTGTCCCCTGCAAAGATGATGTCCCACTGCCCGACATTCGCTTTAGTGAACCAGACGAAGTCACACAAGCCGTCGCCATTGAAGTCTCCGGCCACGGGATAGACGTCCTCCAGTGCGTGGGTCGTCACGTTGGTGTCCCCGCTCTTGGAGCTTATCCACTCCATTTTGCCATCTTTCCGGTAGACGCATTTGTCCGAGATCCCGTCGCCGTCGTAGTCCGCCTTGGCGGCATTCATGACGCGATAGGTGAGGCTGGTCGTGGCGGATCCGCCCGAACCGTCCCATGCCGTTGCGGTAAGGGTCATGTCGACGGAAGGGGCATCCATCAACTGGCGCTGCCAGGCGGGATGCGCGGTATTGAATTCGATGCTCCACTGCAGCTGGGTCGGCGAAGAAAGCTCGACATCCATGGAGAGGATGCCTTCGCTCTTGGGGTTGCCATTCGTGGCGGAGTACGTCGCCAGTGCTGTGGAATCGCTCGAGAGGGAGTGAGTCAGCCACGGTGTATTGGTGTCCGCCGCGACCGTGATATCCAGCCGCTCCAGAACTCCGCCCGCCGTGACATCAAATGTAATGCCGTCGGCGCGCATCAGTGTTGACCCATCGGCCCGACTCACGCCTTCAAACGTGACAGTGCTCGGCGTGGCGCTTGCCGAGGCACCCATCAGCAGCGCCATGCCGGCCGTTGCCGCGATATACTTGTATAGCGTCATGTTATGATTCTCCATATTAGTGTTTACTGGTTCAAGTTCCCCGTCGTCGGGATGACCACGGGGTATCAGGCTACCTACCTGCTATTTGGGGATCCACTATACCAATTCATGGCTCTGTTGTCAAGGGCAGTGAGCAGGCCGCCGCCAGCACACCGACGCGTGCGCCCATGGAGCGTCCGATCCGCACCCGGTAAGGCGGACGCATGGCCATACGCACCCATCTGTAATCCAGGTCGGATTCCTTTCCATTCTCACTGTTGACAAAATACCACCTCATCGCTCCGCTAGCGGGATCCAGTGCAAAAACACGGGAGCCCCCTCCTGCAACCGTCAGCCGCAAACGTGGATCCACGGCATCATCAGCGGAACGCACTTTGATTAACAAAGCAAAAAGGGTGCCAGACGCCCGTTCCGGGAGAAGAATCTCGGCTCCCTGTGCCATCCAACGGCCTGGGGTGGAGGGCAGATCGACCGCCTGAAGTTCGAGTCCATCCGCCCAGTTGGTCAGCGGCTGCGGTGTGGCACCCAGTTTCCAGACATCTACCAGCCGCACGGCCGGACCGGCCGGGGCAGAGCTCAGCCCCTCCGCCAAGGTGGTCTGATCTGCCACGGCCAGCCACCAGGGGGGCTGCAGCGGAAGGACCTGAATGGGGGCTGCCGTCGCATCGGTAAGACACGGTGCGGTATCGCTAACGAGTACGAGCCCAATCCGGACCGGGGCCGAGGGAGAGCTGAGCGCCCCGATGCGCAGCGGGGGGGCAGGCCTGACGGGCACGACAATGCCGCGCTGATTGGGGCCGACCATGCGGTTATCATGGAAGCGGCGCAGCCCCATGCTGCTGATGGGCGGGATAGCGCGCGTAAAGGGTTGCGTCGGATTGGCCGGCGGCGTGGGTGGGTGCATACGGTAGACGTGGAGCTGTTTGGTCAGCGGAGAACTCGCAGCATCGACCTCGCTCGCACCCGAGCGGAGGCGTGCTCCGCTATAGGTAAAGATGCCCTTGGGCTCGAACGTGAACCGCTCGCTGAGCGGCGGGGTGGCATAGGGGGTTACAAAGTAGGCCGCGCGACCCGGATGGGCGACCATAATACCGGCCCACCCAATCTCAATGGCTGTGTAGTCACGCTGAGTCTCGCTGTCGATGCCCAACAGATCGAGGCCGGCCAAGTATTTCAGCGGGGCCGCCACGCGTGAGTACTCGCACAAAACCAGACCCCCTCGCATGGGCGCGGCAACACGCCGGATGAAGGCGTTGAGTCCGGGATAGTCGCGTTCGAATAGCAGGGGGCGCTGGGCATACACCCCCCACAGACAGGCCAGTGCGACGAAACCGGTTAAACACCAGCGACACCAGCGACAGCGGCACGACCACGACTGCAGCCACATGAAAAGCCCTACCAAGCTGAGCGCGGCGAGTGGCGCGATGGCAATCAGCATGTAGCGTGATCCGTAGAGCAGGCCGGAGGATATTACGCCACCGAGCGTGGCACAGGGCAGTAGAATGACGGCAACAGCTACACGCCGAGCCCACCCGGCCCCCGACCCCAACACCAAGACCAACCACCCAAGCAACATGCAGATCGCTGCTGCAGGACCGGCGATTTCGACAAACCCAGCCAGGTCTGCCAATCCGACAATGCGCAAGGCGCTCCCGGCACCGAACAGACGATTGGGGCCGATCCGAGCGACCGCGAACAACCACCCCACCCCGACAATGGCCAGCCCCCACTGTAAGGCCGGAACAAGCCACGTCCGCCGCGCAACGGCCACTGCAAGGGGTAGAGGCAATGCAAGCATAGCAGCCCCGACCGTAATGGCGCCCAACAACACTATCCATAGTCCACTATGCTGCCCACACACACGCAAGGCCCCGGCCAAGCCGTAGGGGTCGGTGATCCAGAGGGTTTGCCCCACAAAGAGCAGCGCCATCGCAACCAGGAACGCGAGAGCCAACCAGCCATGCCTGTGTCCCCGGCGAATCAACACGAGCAGGACCAGTCCCGCCAAGAGCGACATGGGGGCCGCGGTAATATGCGACAGTGGGGCCAGGCCAAAACAGAGCCCGGCAAGTGCCCAGTCCCACGACCGACGCCCTGGCCTCGGCCGGATGGCCTGTAGCAGCAACGAAGCGCCACAGACCAAAAACAGCAGAGCGGGCAGTTCAGCGCGCGCATTACGGCCATGCCAGAGAAGCAGTGGCGACGCAAGAAACGTGGCCGCCGCAATGAGTCCCGCACTACGGCCCGCCCAAAGTTGATGGGCCAGCCCCCACAGGGCCAGGGCAATCAAGAGTGTTAATAGTGGCGAGACATAGAGTACCCCATCGCTCCAGCCGCACAGGGCGGGCAGGGCCAATATCAAGGAAAAGGAGGGCTGAAACCACGGCACCTGTCTAGCGGAGTCAACGGCTTCAAGGCGCAAAACATGTGCCAAAGTGGGTAACCCGCTGAGGGAACTGCGGTAGTGGAAACCGGTACGTTGTGCTTCGGGCACTACGTCCAAGAGCGGATCGACGTGCTTCAACGTTTTGGTACGGGCGAAGGTCACGGCGGCATTGATGTAAGCGCCCTGGTCCTGTCCGCCAAAGACGTCTTCATGCGGCCGAAAATAGGCGATGGATGCCAGCGCCAGAAGCAACAACACGACGCCTGCATAGCCCTTGCGCATCACAGCGGCATCAAAGTTGCCGGCCACAATGCGTGCGACCGCTGCCAGAATAACGGCCCACAATGCCGCGATGAGTCCAATCACAACCATGATGTCGACTATGTATCACATCCCCGCCACGCGGTTAAGACGAATCGAGGGAGGCGCACAAAACAACGCTGGCATTTAGGGCGCCGGACCTTACGATACGCCGCATGACTGCTGCCAGATCAGATTGGCCCCACCAGATCGAGACCGTCGAGGACCGCGAAACAGGATCCTCGTTCGTGCAGCCGTTTGAGGAGCAGGTACGGCGGCATCCGCACCGGCTGGCCGTTCGGGACGGCGAACGCACACTGAGCTACGCCGAGCTCAACGGAGAGGCCAACAGGATTGCCGGCGCCCTTCTTGCCGAGACCGATGCCGGTCGCCACCCGGTCGTCGCACTGCTGCCTCTTGGCTGTGATTATGTTTGTGCCGCATGGGGAATATGGAAGGCCGGCAAGATTTCCGTGCCCGTCACCCCGACAGACCCCGACACCGCCCTGATGCGGATTCTGAACGATGTCAGTGCGCGAGTCCTGCTCTGCAACTCAAGAACGATGATGACCGCCGCGCGAGTGACATCCCCACAGACACGGGTTATCAATATTGATGACATCGCAAAGACCGATGCCCTCCCAGACCCGGACCGCTCCATTGCCCCCGACGACCCGGCCATCATCATCTATACATCGGGTTCATCGGGCACCCCCAAGGGCGTGATTCATAGTCACCGCACCTATCTGCAATCGGTTCGTTGTTTGCAGGACCGGCTGGCCCTCTCTGCCGATGACCGCCTCTCGATGCTACATACACCAGGCTCGATCTCCGCACAGGGGACGATCTTGTGCGCCCTGCTGTGCGGGGCATCGATACATCCCTACGATGTGGCACAGGATGGACTGGCCCACCTGGCGGCATGGCTACTTGAAGCGCGCATTACCTTTCTGCGATGTATACCCACCCTATTCCGCCTCCTGGCGGCCACGCTCCCCCGTGGCAAGCAGTTCCCGGACGTGCGCTTGTGCTGGCTGGGAGGCGAAAGGGTCACCACGCGCGACATAGAGGTGTGGCGACAGCACTTCCCTGTAACATCGACCTTCATCAACAACATTGGCGCCACCGAGACACTGAGCTATGCGCAGTATGCTCTGCATGGCCAGGACGTGCTGAAGGGCAGCGACCTCCCGGTGGGGTATGCACATCGAGGCAAGGTCGTCACCGTCCGGGACAGCAATGGGGCGATCGTGCCGCCGGGCACCGTCGGCGAGTTCGTCGTGGAAAGCCGTTTTCTTTCGCCGGGCTACTGGAACCGGCCAGAACTGACGCGCGCCAAATTCCGCCCCGCCGCCACGGGGGCTAATGCGCGAACCTATTTCACAGGCGACAGGGGACGACAACGTAAAGATGGCTGCCTGGTATACACGGGACGACAGGATGACCAGGTCAAGATTCGCGGGTTCCGCGTTGAAACAGGCGCGGTCGAAACAGCCATCAGAAATACAGCATCGATCGACCATGTGGCGGTCGTGCCCCGCAAGGACCAGAATGGCGACCTCTGCCTGGTCGCCTACCTGGTTGAGAATGAACCAGAACACCTGCTAACAACCGATCTGCGGCACCTGCTGCACGAGCGGTTCCCGGAATACATGGTGCCCTCCCGCTTCATCGCGGTCGCGGCGCTGCCGCTGACGTCGACGGGCAAGATTGATCGAAATGCGCTTCCGGATCTTCCCGAACCGCCAGCCACAACCAGGTCCACGGTCATCGGCAAAGGCAGTGTGGAACACGACCTCTCCGAGATGTGGAAGCAGACGTTGGGCATTCCATACGTCGGTCCAGATGACCATTTCTTCGATCTCGGCGGCGACTCGCTGCATGCCGTACAGATCCTTGCCGCCATCGAGCACGTATTCGGCATGCAACTGCCCATGACCACGTTGATTCATGCACCTACCGTCGCGGCCCAGGCAGACATCATTCGATCGAAGGAGGCACCGGCGGCATCCGATGGCCTGGTGGTCCTTCAGCCACAGGGATCGTTGCCGCCCCTCTTCCTGGTTCCGCCTGCCGCCAGCAGCACACTGGGGTTCAGATCATTGGCCCTGCACCTGGGGTGCGACCGCCCTGTCTACGGATTTGAACCTGCAGGTATCGACGGACGGTTACCGCCGCAGAATCGGATCGAAGACATGGCGGCCCACTACGTCCGGGCCATGCGCGACGTTCAGCCGCACGGGCCCTACTATATTGGAGGACGCTGCCTGGGAGGTGTCGTGGCCTTCGAAATGGCGCAACAGCTTCATGCCGCGGAGATGCCGATACACCTGCTGGCGGTGCTGGACTCCCGCATGCCGCCCGGATATACACTCAAGGGGCGCAACAAGCGACCCCAGGCAGACCCCATACGCAACATGAAACAGTGCTACTACGGCACCTTACGGGTCGCCGCCCACGCATACAGGCACCTGTTTCGCAAGACCCGGGGCGAGAATCGGGAGCCACTGGCAACAGGTCCGTGCAACGCCCCCCACCCACTGATGGCCATTGACCCACACGAACGCATTCGCACGGCACATATGCAGGCGCGTTGGCGCTATATTGCCCGCCGTTATCCCGGCCGGGTCACCTACTTCAGATCATCCGGCGAGGGGATGCGGGAGGCGTGGAAGCACGAATGGCGCCGGCTCTGCGCAGGGATCGATTATGTCGACATCCCCGGTGAACACACGACCATCCTGCATGACGCGTATGTTGCGACGGTGGCCGCCGCCCTGCGGAAAGAACTTGAAAGAGCACCGGCAGGCTAACACGGCTAACACGGCGCGGGATGTCCCGCCTCGACACCGCACACCGCTTCCTATAGCATGCCGTGATTGAGTAACCGAACGAGAGGAACCGCCGTTGACCACACCCAAGGATTCAAACCAGTTTGCCATTATTATCCCGGTCTACAATGAAGCCGAGGCCGTCGGGGATGTGATTCAGGGGGTACTGGATGCCGTGGCGGGTCAGCCCTGTGATGTGATCGCGGTGGATGATGCCTCGGAGGATGGGTCCAGCGAAGTGCTGCAGGGGTTCGGTGACCGCATCCGCGTGATCCGGCATCCCTCCAACCACGGCTACGGGGCATCGCTCAAGACTGGCATCCGCGCCACGCGGGCGCTGAACGTTATCTTTCTCGACAGCGACGGCCAGCATGATCCCTGCAACCTGCCGGCCTTGATCGACGCGCTCAAAGACCACGAGATGGTCTTCGGCGAGCGCGCCAAGCATGCCGGGGTACCGATGGTGCGGCGACCGGGAAAATGGATTCTACATTGGGTCTGCAACTTCCTGGCCGCGCGCAAGATTCCGGATATCAACTGCGGCCTGCGCGGTGGGCGGCGACGCATCTATATGCAGATGCTGGATCTGTTGCCGGATGGCTTTTCGTTCTCAACCACCTCGCTTATGTTCGGTATGCGCAGCCGTTTCTCCACAATCTTCGTACCAGTGATCGTGCACCCGCGTAAGGGGTCAAGCACGGTGCGCATCGTGTATGACGGCATGAAGACACTCTTACTTTCTTTGCGCCTGATGATGCTGTTCGACCCGATGCGCGCCTTCGGGTATCCGGCCATAGGCCTGATGGCTATCGGCGTGCTCTACCAGGCCTACATCTTTGCGAAATGGGGCATGCATATCGAAGGTGGCGCGATCCTATCGCTCCTGGCCGGTATCATCATCTTTCACTTTGGTTTGCTCGGGGACCAGATTGCTTCGCTCCGCAAGGAAATGAGTTCCCAGACCAGCCTGTTCTGGGAGGATCATGAGCGCCGAGAAGAAGATGCAACCGACGACGCCTGAGCCGGCGGCGTCAACACAGCCGCGCGAGGCACAGACGCGCCTGCTCGTAATCTGCCAGGGCTACCCCCCCTACTACGGTGGAGCTGAGCGTGCGGCGGCAGCCATTGCCGAGCAGGCCGCAGCCTCGGGCGAGTACGCTGTCAGCGTGCTGACTTCCGACATCGGGGGGCGCCTGCCGGCCGAGGAGCAGCGCAACGGGGTCGATGTCCACCGCATCCCTTGCCCCAAAAAGAACTGGACGCGCCACTCGGTGTTGGAGCTTCTCGCGTTTTACCGGTCCGGACGCCGCCACATGGCCGCGCTGGAAGACAAGCTGAACCCGCAAGCCATCATAGCGGTCTTCACCATGCCGGCCGGCTTGCTGGGGGCGGCTTGGTCGCGGCGCTACGGCACCCCCTTCATCACCGTGCTACAGGGCTCGGATGTGCCGGGCTACCAGCCGGGCCGTTTCGCTCTGCTGCATCCGATCATGCGGGCGGTGGCACGCTATGTCTGGCGCCGCGCGGCCCACGTCAGCGCCGTAAGCTCCCCGCTGGCCGATCTGGCGAAACAGACGCTACCCTCACGCGAGTTCGGCGTGATTCCGAACGGGGTCGATACGCGCGTATTTCACCCCGCCACAGAGGGCGACGCCCGCGATGACAGCACCATCCGGCTGATCACGGTGGCCCAATTGATCGAGCGCAAGGGCATTCAGCACTTGATTGAAGCCATTGCGGGTATGCCGGCCGGGACGCGGGCACGCCTGCAGGCAGATGTCTACGGATCCGGGCCGTACGAATCGGTCTTACGCGAGCAGATTGATAAGGCCGGGCTGCAGGGCACCATGACACTCAAAGGGCTGGCCGACGAGGAGGTGCTGGCCCCCGAACTGCGCGCAGCCGACATCTTTGTGTTGCCAACGCAGCAGGAGGGGTTGCCACTGGCCTTGATGGAGGCAATGGCCTCGGGTCTGCCCTGCCTGACCACCCCCGTGGGTGATATTCCGCAGGTGCTACAGGGCGAGCTGGCCGAAATGCTGGTGCCGCCGGCCCAACCGGAGGCCCTGCGCGCAGCCCTCGAAGCACTGATCGATGCACCAGAGCGGCGGCGGGCCCTGGGCGCCGCCTGCCGTGTTGCGGCCGAGGCCTATGACTGGGCCTCCATCTGGTCGCGTTACGCGGCCCACGTGAGTGCTATACGGGAGAACTGAATGCGGGTAGCTATTCTCAGTCTACATGTGGGTGCAATGGCGCACTATGCCAGCAGCCTGGCGCACGCCTTGCGACCGCGCCATGAGGTCGCATGTTTCCTTCCAAGAGGCGTTTCAGACGAGCATTTGTCCAGCGCCAGTCGATCCTTCACTTACGGTGTGCCGCAGTGGGCCACACTCGGTGAACTGCTGCGCTACCTGGCGGCACCCATGCTGGTACACCGTATCGTACGCGACATTCACCACTGGCAGCCCGATATCATTCACGTCAACAGCGGCCACATTCTCTATGGGCTTTTCCTGGGTGCCCTGGCACGCCGTTACCCCATGGTATCGACCATTCATGACATCGACCCGCACCTGGGTGAGCCGCGTCCGTTCGACCGCATGAAGCTGGCCCCACTGCTCAAACACAGCCGCATCATTACCGTGCACAGCGAAAAACTACGCGAATTGGCACTCGCCAAGTGGCACTTGGCACCGGCGCGCGTGTGCGTGACACCCATGGCCTTTCATGATGTCTTCGAGCCGTGGCGTACGGGCATTGCCGAGGAGCCCAACACCCTTCTCCTGTACGGCCGCCTGCGGGAGTACAAGGGCATCCGCACGATTCTGGAAGCCATGCCCGATATTCTCGAACACCAGCCCGATGCCAAGCTTATCCTGGCCGGACAAGGCGACCTGACCCCCTACGCCGCCCCGATAGCGCAACTGGGTGACCGCATCGAGGTGATCAACCGGTTTGTCTCGGATGCCGAGAGCGCGGCGCTGTTTGAGCGATGTTCGATTGCCCTGGCGCCCTATCTTGAAGCCAGCCAGAGCAGCATCCCATTCGTAGCCGCCTCGTTCAGCAAGCCCATCATCGCCTCGCGCATTGGCGCCATTCCCGAAGTCGTGCAGCACGAGCAGACAGGTCTTCTAGTGCCTCCGGGGGACACCTCCGCTCTGGCTGAGGCCGTCACGCGGCTCTTGGATGACGCAGACCTGAAGCAGCGGCTCGGACACACGGCAAGCCGAAACATGCATGAGCAGTTCGGCCCTACGGTTGTGAGGGATCGACTTGAGACCGTATACCGTCGGGCGATGTCTCGGACGGAGCGGGGAAGGCATCGGCAAGCGCATCCGCAAACCCCCAGCCGAACCCCTGAACCTGCTGGGACTTGCAAAAGGCCTTGTTGAACTCGATGACGACCAGGTTGTGGTCGTCCAGCAGCTGGTTCCAGTCAATGGAATCCTTGGCAATCGGCTTTCGGGCAAACGCGGGGGTAACCGTGGATCCCACTGTGGCTTCTGACCGGAAGTACCACCAGTACGTCACATAGTCACACATATCCTGATCGGCCATGATCCTGACAATCTGCCCCGCAAAACTATCGCCTACGAGAAGCACGCGGGCCCGTAAAGCACCATCAACTCCATGGGGGCGATACAGCGGATACGGAGACGGCAGGGCCCGCCGCGAATCTGATAGCAGATTGAGCATACTCAGAGCGTCGCGGTCCGTATCAATGGTGCGGCGCGAGGCCACTCCCACGGGAACACGGCGCTCAATGTCCACCCCAAGCTGTGCTTCCCCCTCTTTGAAGATACGCTCCAACGCATATCCGGCGGACACATGGTTCCAGTGAACGCCGGTCTTCGGGAAAGGCCCAAACTGGTCATCCATTGTGCGTTTGCGTAGAAACTCTCTATCGAAATCCAAGTACCGGACCCCGGCGTCCTCAAGTAACGAGCGCATTCGCGCATAGAGGGGAGGCGGTTGCGACGTCCACCCGCGAGAGAAACGATACGGGAGTTTATCATGGTAAACACTCGCCTTGCTCGGCGTGATCACCACCACAAGGGCAATGCCCCGATCATGCAGAATGCTCTGTACTCGCTTCAGCTTCTCCACGCGCGCTTCGAGGAGCGCCTCGTTCAGCGTTGCATGGTAGATGCTACGGGAGACGAAATACCATGTGAAGAGTTCTTCATCCCTTCCCACAACCACCTTCGAGCGGGACCCGCTGTTCGCATCATGCAACGCAGAATACAAGACCTCATTGTAGAGGCGAATGATCAACGGCCTGAACCCGAGAATCTTAGGGTACCAGGATGACAGCTCTGCCTGCAGCGTTCCATCAAACCAATGCCGCAGGTCACAGACGGGCGCCGGGATATTTTCGGGCAACGGTTCCCCATCGAGCGGATGGAGCTCCACACGACGAGTGTACTGCTGAATGGCCACAGAGGCCACCACTGCCGCGTAAACCATGATCGGGCCCAGTTGTAGGAAGCGACGCATCTAGAACCTGAAGTAGATGAAGGGGTTAAAATCTTGGACCGTCAGAGCCCCGACACAGGCCAGCAACAGCACGATCGTCCCGGCGGCAGAGAACAGATGGTCCACTGTCCACACCCCAGAACCCGGCACCACCTTCCGATGGCTACGCCCGGATTCCGGCCAAAAACTGAGTATGGCGGCGACCAGCAGGGCCACTGCGATTCTAGGGCTCAGCAAATACGCCAAGCTTCGTATGGGAACGATCGCCGCTGTAGCCGGACCTAAGGTGAACAACCGTGAGATCATTGCCAGAGCCCCCTCGAACGTACCGGCACGAAAGAAACACCATCCAATGGATATCAGCAGGAACGTCACAGACCTGCGAACCCAGGCGGGCAGAACCGTGAGAAGCGATTGTACCCTACGCCCCTTTTCCAAGGAGAGGAAGAGACCATGATAGGCACCCCACGCCACAAAATTCCAACTGGCGCCATGCCAGAGTCCAGACACCAGAAACACAATCCAGAGATTCCGAATCTGCACAAAGTGTGATACGCGATTTCCCCCGAGGGGTAGATACAGATACTCCCGCATCCAGTTGGAAAGCGAGATATGCCATCGACGCCAGAAATCGGTAAAACCGATCGCGAGGTAAGGCCTATTGAAGTTCTCGAGAAACCGAAACCCCATCAGCCGACCCAAACCGATAGCCATGTCGGAGTAACCAGAGAAGTCAAAGTAGATCTGAAAGCTATAGGCGATGACCCCGATCCACGCCTGGCCACAGGACAGATGACTGGGCGATCCGTTGAACGTCGCGTCAGCAATCAGCCCCACATGGTTGGCAATCAGCACTTTCTTGGCCAGCCCGATCACGAACCGGCGGAACCCATCAGAGACCAGCAGTGTGGAGTGAACACGACTCGTGATCTGACGGGCCACATCGTGGTACCGCACGATGGGTCCTGCTATCAGTTGAGGAAACAGACAGACATAGAGCAGGTAATCCAGAAAGGTGCGGGCCGGCTCCATGCGCTCTCGCCGCACATCCACCAGATAGCTGATCTTCTGGAATGTGAAGAAAGAGATCCCGATGGGCAGCGCGATGGTCTTCCAGGGAATCACACCACCAGATGATATCGAGCCAAGGAGCCCATTGCACTGCTGCACCATGAAGTTCGAGTATTTAAAGAAGACGAGAACGCTCACATTGAAGGCAATCGCAAGAACAATACGAGCACGCGTGCGTTGGGGGTCGGATCCCATCTTGCGTGTACAGACATAGTCAACCAGGCAGGAGCCCAGCAGGGCCACTATGAATCGCGGAGCACCCCACGCGTAGAAGAGCAGACTGCCTGCTACCGCTACGGCATTGCGCCAGGACCTGGGGCTGGCGTAGTAAATCCCAAGAAAGACGGGAAGGAACACCAACAGAAAGAGTAGAGAACTAAAGACCAATCGAATCCCACCCAGAAGAGACGCCGTTGAAATGAATGAACCAACTGACAGTAAATGATAAGATCACGGGAAGCAAACCTGGATGCGAGAGCCACATTACGCTATAGGCCTCTACTCCAGCAGCCCTACTCCTGCACGCTCCTGGCGCGCCTATTCGCCCCAGAGGGCTACGCAACAACAGGCACAAACAGCAGGTCGGTATAGCGGCCATCGGCGCAGAGGCCGAGTGCCGTCTCGATTGAGATCAGCTCGGGTTTACCGGCCTTGCTGAAGTGGCGGATCTCGTAGTTGGCTTCTGTGAGCAGATCGATCACGCGTTGGGCGCTGGAGTCCATCTTGCGCAGCCCGGTGTCATCCATCTCGATGAAGATGACGGGGTGATCACGCGCGATCATCTCGCCGGCGCCGCGCAGGACACGTTCTTCGGCGCCTTGCACATCGATTTTCATCAGGCTGACGCGGCTGACACCCTCCTGCCGAACCAGGCCGTCAACCGTGTAGGCGGTCACATCGACGCCTTCGGCACCGATCTTGTGGTCGGCCGGGTGGATCGGATTGATCTCGAGCTTGAGCGTGCCGGGCGCTTCAGCCGCAACGCCCTGGAACGGCCTGACGGCGGCCGCAAGATGATACCGATCCAGATTGCGCAGCAGATTCCGGAAGTTGGTTTCCTCGGGCTCAATCGCAATGACGAACCCGCCATCACTGACCCACTGGGCAAAACGCCGCGTGAAGAACCCGACGTTGGCGCCAACATCCACAACGACCTCACCGGGCTTCACGTAGGCACGCAAGAACCGTATCTCACACGCCTCAAGCAGGAGTTTGTAGAGGTTATAAGCCCCCGCGAAGAGCCGGCGGCCAGCCCGAGTCTCGAGCACGCCAGTGCGTACGATCAGGGCATAGGTCTTGAGCAGCAGTTCCTGGACAAACAGTTTCATGCGTTCAGTGTTCCTCCTCGCAGGATCTCTCCATAGCGGCAACAAGCCTATCAGCAAACCCCCACCCGAACCCGTGTTCCTGCTGATTCCAGCAGAAAACCACGTTGAACTCAATAACGATGATATCATGCTCCGCGATGACCTCATCCCAGTCAATTGCGGGCTTATCAATGCGGGATGTGCGGAAGGCACGTCTATACGTTGAGCCGACCTCCTTCTCGTCGCAGAAGTAACTCCAAAAGGTAGGTTGCGGACACATTCTCTGATCGGCAATAATTCGGATCAACTGGCTCGCAAAACTGTCGCCAACGAAGAACATCTTCACCTCTTGTGCCCCTTCAGGTGCGCATTTCTCGTAGCGGGGGTAGGGTGACGGCAGGACGAAGCGCTCAGTTGTGGCGATATTGAGCATATCCAGCAAGTCGCGGTCGGAGGCAATGCTCTCTCGCTGGATCACCCCTCTCGGCACACTACGCTTTATAGGAAAACCGAGTTGCTGCTCGGCCATACCCATAATCTGCTCCAGCGCATCTCCCGCGACAACATAGTTCCAGTGAATGCCGGTCGACGGAAATGGCATGAAATCACGGTCTTCCTTCCGATGACGAATGAACTGGGCGTCGAAATCAACATAGGGGATTTCGCTCTCTTCAAACATGTTAATCATGCTCTGGTAGCATTCGGAGGGGGGCGGTGCAAGGCGACGGAAACGTGCAGGTAGCATATCGGCATGCACGTTGGCTTTGCTGGGAGCCACAGCCACAACGAGTGCAACGCCCTCTTGGGCAAGAATATCCCGGGCCTTCGCCAGCGTAGCGACACGATGCGACAACAGCCCCTGCTCAAGGGCCCGCGGGAAGCAGAGATGCTCAATATAGTCCCACGAATAGAGCCACCCGTCACGACCCACGAACCGTTTCTGCCGCTTCGTTTCTGCGGATTCGCGAAGCGCCCTGTACATCACCTCGTTGTAGCAGCGTATCAACCGCGGACGAAACCCGAATGCCCGTGCATACCACTGGCCGAAATCGGCCTGGAATGTGCCCATCCACCACCGTGTGACACTGCCGGTGGGGCGAGGGATCTTGGCATAATTAGACGTTATCTGAGAAGGTCTTTATTCACCGCGAAAGAACGCAAGGACCGCAAAGAAAAAGTTGACAATATCCGATTTCAGGCTTGCAAGAATGTGTCGCAACATGCTAGTGTTCAACAACTTAACACTACTCAAGGAGTTGAGCATGCCAACATGTGCGACACAGCAGAAGCTAGCAGAAGCCGCCCCTATCTACAACCTGATTTTGCCGGTTCCAGACACCGACTTTCGTGATTATCTCGACGAAGTGGACGCGTTGTCCCGATTCGCACCGAAAATCATTGAGGAAATCGAGAAAGACCTGGATGCCAATGCACGCGCCAAGAAGAAGCTTCGAATCGAGGATCGGAAGTTCTTTGAGATCACGACATTGGATCTACCCGACCTTCATGTGGCGGACGCGGAGCTCCTGGCTGATCAATTGGAGCTAGGCACGGGGCGGCCACGTATGTCGGCGGAGCTGGTTTATCTGTTTGTGATGATCCGCGGATTTCTGGGTGGCTCGTTGGCGTCAAAGACATCGAGGCGCTTTCTGCGCGAGTCGATGAGCTTATACGCTTATCTTGATAACCGTGATCTGACGATGCCGGGCGTAACCACGATTCTGGAAAACATAAATCTGGTGAGCGCCAAGACGTTGAACGTGATATTCGATGAACAGATCAAGTTTGTTCTCAAAGAAGATCTGGATGACTTCTTGAAACTGACGATCGACAGTACCTCGGTGAAGGCCAACAGCAGTTGGCCCACCGATGCGAAGATCCTTACGGGGCTGCTGATGCGGGCGAATCGTCTGGGGCAGAAACTGAATGTATTCGGGTTCGAGAATTTTCGGCAAGGCTGGGTTGCTCGCTGGCTCGAAGAGATGGACAAGCTGGTGTTTCAGATTTGCCTGGTAGCGGGCAAGGCGAATTCCATCGTCAAATTGAAGAAACGTTATCGGGGATTGCTCAGACTTGGACGCAAGGCGGCGAACGCGTTGACAACGGAACTCAACCGCCTTGAGCAGGAACTGTTGATAGAGACGCTCCCGCCCAGTCGCCGCGTGCTTCTACAGCGAGTGTTGGATCAGGTCAAAGCTGACCTCGCCGATGGAAACAGAGTTATCGACTACGCCAATGACCGAGTGTTTCACGACAAGAAGCTTCCCTCGACGGAGAAGGTCCTGAGCCTGTCGGACGGATCGGCTGCCTATATCAAGAAGGGCAGCCGCTTGCCGGTTATCGGATATAGGCCACAACTGGTTCGTAGCGCAAACGGTTTTGTCACCAGCCTGATCGTTCCGGAGGGGAACGCGGCTGACTCTATTGAACTGGTGCCGGCAATCCGTGAGTCCATCAAGCGCACGGGAGTGACGGCCGCACTGGTCAGTACTGACGATGGATATGCTTCAGCAAAGGGGCGCGATGAAGTGCTGGACATGGGCGTAGAGGATATCAGCATCAGCGGGGCCAAAGGCAAGAAGTTGACCGGCCTCAATGAGTGGGAAAGCGAGACATATCGCGGAGCTCGGCGGGACCGCTCGGCGGTCGAGTCTCTGATGTTCACGATAAAGGACGGCTTTGAATTCGGCGAATTGGGTCGCCGGGGTATAGAGGCGGTTCGGTCGGAGTTGATGGAAAAGGTGCTGGCCTACAACTGCTGCCGCATCATCCTGATGAGGAAGCGACGACGGGAGGCTTTGGATAAAGCGGCCTGAATGGCCGATTCGTACGGAGTGGAGGGAACAGCATGGACGAGCTGTCTCAAAAAATGGTGAAATCACGCGTCATTGAGGCACGGCATCCGAAAAATGCTCAAGGGGGGTGCTTGTCACGCCCGGAGGCAACCTTGAACCGTGAACTTTGAACTCAGAACCCCGGTCCGAAACCCTTTTCAGATGGGCTCTAATTAGGCTCTCCATACAGACGTTGTCGGGCCACGAACGCATGATTTCCCTGCAACGCGATCGTTCCGGCAACAGCCATGTAGAGCATCAGGGGTAGAAGTTGCAGCATGCGTCTCATCTAAAACCTGAAGTATATAAACGGGTTAAACGCCTGGGTAGCCAAAGCCCCTAGCGAGAAAGCCAGAAGCACGATCGTAAACAGGTTGGCGCCGACAAGCCTAGCGAGGCCCCACTGGGCACCCCCGGAGCACTCCAGGTCAAGCTTTGTCGCGCGAGCGGGCCAGAAACTGAGCAGGCAGGCGGCCACGAATGCCACCGCAATACGTGGCGAGACAATATAGTAGAGCAGACGAGTGGGATACAAGCCCTGCCCCGTATTGCCGCAAGCAAAAAGCCGCATGAGGAAGGCCCACGCCCCGGAGAGGTCCTCGGCACGGAAGAAACACCAGCCGATCGAGACCAGGACAAAAGTGCCCAACGTGCGTACCAAGCGCGGCAGGGCGTCATGGACTCGACGCACAAACGTTATCCGCTCGAGTGAGAGGAAGAACCCGTGATACGCCCCCCATGCAATAAAGTTCCAACTGGCGCCATGCCAGAATCCTGAGACCAGAAACACGATCCAAAGGTTCCTGACTTGGAGCAGGTGCGACACGCGATTGCCCCCAAGCGGGATATAAAGATACTCCCGCATCCAGTTTGACAACGAGATGTGCCAGCGGCGCCAGAAGTCAGTGAAACTCGCGGCCATATAGGGACGGTTGAAATTCTCGAGAAACTTGAAGCCCAGCAAGCGCCCCAAGCCGATAGCCATATCCGAATATCCCGAGAAATCGAAGTATATCTGAAAGCTGTAGCAGAGCAGCCCCACCCAGGCCTGCACACATGACATCTGGAGAGGAGGCCCGTTAAACATGGTATCGGCCACTTCGCCGACATGGTTGGCGATCAGGACCTTCTTAGCCAGCCCGATAGTAAAGCGACGAAACCCGTCCGAAATCATGGCGGATGAACAGATCCGCGACCGGATCTGATCCGCCACGTCGTGATAGCGCACGATGGGACCGGCAATGAGTTGCGGGAAGAGGCTCACATACAGCACGTAGTCACGGTAGGACCGGGCCGGTTCGACGCGCCCTCTGTAGACGTCAATCAGATAACTAATCTTCTGAAACGTGAAAAACGAGATTCCGATGGGCAGCGCGATCGGCTTCCAGGGAATCGCCCCGCCATGCGCCGCGGCGCCAAGCAGGGAGTCGAGCTGAGCCACAAAGAAGTTGGCATATTTAAAGAATACCAGGACCAGAACGTTGAACACCACCGCCAGGATAATCAGGCGGCGTGTGCGGTGGGGCGCACTCTCTATTTTCCGTGCACAGAGATAGTCCAGTAGACAGGACCCCAACAGCACAAGAATGAAGCGAGGGGCGCCCCAAGCATAGAACACCATGCTTCCGGCAAGGGCCACCATATTGCGCCAGCGGGAGGGACAGGCATAGTACAGCAAAAGGAAGGCGGGGAGGAACAGAAGAAGAAAGACTAGTGAACTGAAGACCAAGAGACACACCTACTCATATACGCTCTGCACACGGATTCAACAACAGACTCCCACTTCAATACGGGCGAAGTATCACCCGAGAGGCGAGGGATTGCCAGCCCAAGATATACAACGGGCACAACGACACCTTGATGGGGCTGCCGGATTGGCCCATAATGCAAGAGATGAGAACGAGAAGTACATCGTGTATTTTGTGGCTGGTTCTTGCCGCCACCGCGGCGGGCAACAACTCGCGACGGCCTCTCCCGTTCGAACGCTATGACGTCATTCTGCAGCGGCGGCCCTTCGCTGCCGTCGTCAGGGAGGTGGCGCCCCAACCAGCGGACGAGGACGTTGCGGCACGCGAGGCCTTCAAGCACTATCGTATGTGTGCCATCACGTCGGATGGGGAGAAGCTCTGTGTCGGCCTGGTAGATAACCAGACCAAACCCCCGACATCGTATCTCATCGGCTTGGGAGAAAGCGAAAACGGCATCGAGTTGCTGGAGGCCGACTATGCGCAGGCCCGCGCCTTGATACGCAAGGGCGTCCACACACAGTGGCTGTCGATGGGCCCCGAAGATTCGGTTCTGGACCCGATGGCCCCCGACAAGGATAAGTCCCCCCTGGCCCTTTCGTTTGCCCAGCGGCTGCGCCAGCGGCGCGAGGCGGTACAGCGTAAGCGCGACGCCATGGAAGCCAGACAGGAAGCGGCCAAGAGTAGCGAGGACAAGCGGCGCGAAACACAGATGGAACGGCTGCGCCGCGGGGAGGCTCCCCTTCCGATCCCCCTGACACCGGCCATGGATGACCAACTGGTCTCAGAGGGAGTGCTGCCGCCCAAGGGCAAGCAGATTGAGGAGACGATGGGCGACGGCCCCACAGTCGAAGAGAGCGTGGTGGATCCGCCCGTCGAAGGCACGAATAGTGGAGCGAAGCTTTAATGAATCGTCAGATATCCCAAACAACCGGAATACTGATTGTCAATGGCGGGCGTGATCCACAGCAGGGACGCTGGCTTCCGCTTTGCATCAACAACATTATCCGTCACACCGTGGCGGGGAGCTACCATCTCTACGTCTGGAACAACAGCACGCGCGACCACACGGTTAAGGCACTGCTGGCTCCCCTCGACACTGTGACGCTGACACAGTGTCCCGCCAACGCTGAGCTGGCGCACTGTCACGCCACGCCACTTCACACGCTCTACGAAATGGCGCGCGCGGATGGCATTCAGTCCATTGTGGTGATGGACAGCGACGCGCATCCGGTGCATCACGACTGGCTGCCCCGTCTCACAGCGGCCCTGGATGATGGCGCCGCGCTGGCCGGTGTGTGGCGTGACGAGTTGGCGCCGGCCATCGCCCCCTATCTCCACGCCAGCTGCCTGGCTGCTCGTGCAGATTTCATCGAAGGCTACAACCTCCGGCTCGATGTCATCCCCGGAATGAAGGATGGGCAGCGCTCTGACACGCTTTCCCTCTTTACGAGAACCGCACAGGAGCACGGCGAGACAATCTTCAAGCTCAGGCGCAGCAACCAACGCAATTACCACCCCCTGCTCGGAGGGATCTATGGTGACCTGGTCTATCATCATGGTGCCGGGTCCCGCCCACGCGTCGCATTTTGGGGACAAACAATATCGAAGGAGGTCCTGCGCCGCAACCGCGCGGTGATCGATATGGCCACGCGCCTGCTCTTCACGCAACACGACGACTACATGGCGTGGCTGCGAGGCAAGGAGGTCAGCCGCGAGACCCAGGATGCCATGGCGGTCCTGGTCGGCATGGCCGAGGAGAGTCTGGACGATGGCACATCACAGCCCAGGCACCCGTCGCCCCCCGGCCGCGGCTTCCCGCAACGACTGCGTGCCATGCTCGGCCGCATAGCCGCCGCGGGTAGGCCCGGCAAACCGTAAACCATTACACGGCCTTGCGGAACGGAGGCAGAGGCGCGCCCCCCAACAAGACGGCCAAGCGACTGTAGCTATCCCGCGAGGCGTGGATCTGGTGCCGGGCGGCATCGCGCAGGGGCGTCGTGAAGCGGTCTTTGTGGATCAGCAGATCGCGAACACGCGTGGCCAGCAAGCCGGAGAAGTCGGCCTGCTGAACGTGCAGCAGGTTTTCCTCCGACCACCCATACATATCGAACAGGCCGTGCAACTTGGTCCGGTAATAGTCGTTGGCATAGATTCCGACCACCGGTATGCCCTGGGCCAGGGCAAAAACGGCAGCATGGTACGTGCCGGAGACCACAACACCACAGCTACCGACGTCGTCAATGATCCGATCCACGGTCATGTCCCCCATGCCAGGGACGCTGCATGCCAGCAGGCGCTGCAGCGTCGTGCGATCCGAGAATTCTGATTGGAAGGTGATCGGAATAGGCACCGCTTGCGCGCCATGCTCGCCCAGCACCCGCGCGAGTGAGTCCGCAAGCAGATGCGCTTCGGCCTTACCGATTCCAGCGTAGGGTGCCGCCCGTACACCGACGCCGATACGGAGCGCTGCCGGGTGCTCGCGACATCGCCTGAAGGCAAGCTCCGTGGCATCATCTCCGACCACGGCAATCCTCTCTTGCGCGACACCTACCTCACGCAGAATACGCGGCGCTTCCACCCGCTCCCTGACGCCGATGAGATCAGCCAGCGGCAATGTTGCAGCCATGGCCTGCCTGAGGGCCGGTGCACTGACCGGCCCTACCCCCTGTCCAAACAGGGCCACAACCTTGCCCCGCTTCGCGGCGTACAACAAACGACGCAGGCGCATGGCCGCCCCGAAAGAAAAATGATCATTGAGAAACCCACACCCGGAAAACAGCACAGCATCCACGCCATCAATGAGTGGGATTTCCGTTGGCGCTGGCCGCGGTACCCCTACCCGTACTCCCGCCTTCCGGCGCCACCGAGCCAACCGGTTCAGGGGCCGGGCAGAAGGCACCAGGAGATGGGGATCGACCGGCGTTATACCTGGAAACTGACGTGCTGCCGCATCCGGGTTGCGCGTGACCAGCATGATCTCGGGATTGCCGAACATCGCCATGATCCGCTGCACAAACACATCCATCATGGCGATATCGCCAAGATTCACGAGCTGATAGTTTCCATTATCGACTAGAATTTTCATCAAGAAAGGCGAATAGCTCGCGGTATACCACATCGGGTGACAAGAACTGATCACGGTAGGTCGCCGCTTCCCGGGCCAGGTCACGACACGCTGACGGGGTCGCGACAAGTTGCACGACGGCATCAACAAAGGCCTCATCCCCATCGACAACCCGGCATGCCGCGTCGGGATTGCCGGACATCCCCTCAATCCCCTTTTGGGTCGTGACCAGCGGTTTGGCGCGCGCCAGGGCTTCGACGGTCTTGATCTTCAGGCCGGTGCCGACCCAGATCGGATTGATCACCACAGCCGCCTGTGCGTACTCCAGCTCGACATCATCGACATGGCCCAGGAACGTGACCCTATCGCGTGATTCTCCAAGAAACGCCTGGTAGACATGCCCACAGACGCGCAGCTCGGCATCCGGCCGGGCCGCACAGATGCGGGGCCAGCAACGATCCAGGAAGTGCCGCAGGCCATCGATATTGGCCGCATTGGCACCGCCCACGTAAAACAGTGAATAGGGGCGCAGGGGCACATCCCGTGGCGGCGGCGGCGGGGAGCTGGTTCCGACGGTGATCACGGCGTGTCCGGGACACATCTGACGTATTTCGCCGGCCTCCTCTTCCTGGATGGCAAGGATGGCATCGAACCCACGCATGGTTTCCGCTTCTTCCGCGCGTGTGATGGCGTGCACGCCGTTCAGGTCGCGCGATTCGAACTGTTCGACACGCTTATGCTGGAGGTCGATCGTATCGAGGAGGGTTACAACGGATGGGGGCAGCGCTTCGATTGAGGGGTAGAGCCACTGGTAGTTGATGACGACCGCATTCCATTCGTGACGGATCGCCAGTTTGGCCAGGTATTCCTTGAACCCGGACTGGTAGGTCGGCATCTGGCTGAACAGGGCGACCGCGAGGTGGCGTTGGCGACCAAGCAACCGGCTGACCGTGTCGCGCAGCGGCGGCAATTTGAGATGAAAGAGCAGGCCATCGACCTTGCGTACGGCAAACCGAAAGGCGTGACCGAGCAGGTTGCCGCCAAAGAAGACATGCAAGGCATCGGCATGTGTCAGGCAGAGCCGTTTCTGGCTCTTGCGGGTCAGGGGGCGGGTCAGCACGAGATGGACACACCACCCCTTCTGCCGCAGCACGTCGATCATCTCGGCGGTACGCTTGTTATCCCCCGACCGCACCGGGTAGGGTACCCAGTCGCACACGATGGCCACACGGCGTTCGGACGGACGTTCACGGCACAGGTTACGTTCCAGCTCACGCCAGTGGCTTCGGCGCCTAAGGTATTGCAGCCAGGACACTCCCCCATGGCGGAGGGCGGCGGCGAGCATCGGCCGCGGATCAATGTCGTGCGGCACACAGGCCAACCATGCCGCCATGAACTCGGCCACATAGAAGGGCGACATCGTGGCGCGGCGGATGGCGCGCAAGGCGCAGAGCAGGCACCGATAACGGTTGGGCCAGTCTGCTGTCAGCCGAGCGAAACCCTCGGGCTCACTTTTCAGCGCAAACACCATGGCATGCGCCAATTCAACCGAACTGGGGAAGGGCAACGCCTTCACACGGATAGCCTCAATCAGCCCCTCGACAGCGCCAACGTCCCCCTCGAGGATGCAGCCCTTGAGATGTTCAGTGTTCCATGCCAGCTGCGACTGCGTCTTCGTCACCGACGGAGGCCCCTCCGCGAACTCGGGCAGTGCCTTCGGACAACGTGCATCAGGCACAAAGGCAAGATCAAGGGTGTGACACCCCGAGCGCCACTGCGACAGATGATCGTGACTCATGCTGTCTGCCCGTTCACGGTAGAGTGCCACGGGTGTATTCAGACGAGCCAACCGATAGCCACAGCGGTAGAGACGAATCCACACATCCCAGTCTTCCGCGCCCTGTGCATAGTCCACAAAGCCCTCATCAAAGAACAGGCCGGCCTCCTCAATCACCGTCTTGCGGAGCATGACGGCCTGAATATGGAGTCGATTGCCACTCACCAGCGTCTCAAAGGAGAGTGCGTGCTCCTGTGCCACGGGCCACGCGCGTTGCCGTCCGTCCGGATAGCAGTGTATCCAGGACGCATAGACACCCGCACATTCCGGACGCTCACGAGCCCGGTCGACCATCAGGCCCAGCGCATCGGGGGTCAACCGGTCATCGGCATCCAGGAACTTGATGAACGCCCCTCGCGCCGCACGAATCGCCCTGTTGCGGGCGGAGGACAACCCCTCATTCAGAGGCACGTTGATCAGGTGAATGCGATCATCACCGGCCTGAACCCCCTCAACCAGAGCCGTGGTATCATCCGTCGATCCGTCATTGATGATGACCGCCTCCCACGACGCATACGTTTGAGCCGTCACACTTTCCAGCGTTTCCAAGATGGTTGCGGCCGCGTTGAAACACGGAATCACCACAGAGACGACCGGCATCTCATGGTCAGGCCCAACTCGATCCGTCTCACTCATCTGTCTCTACTCCTGTCATAGCCCGCCCGTTCACACAGTGCATCGTAGAGCCGCGCCACGGAGGAAGAGGTGATGGGCATCGTAGGGGTGCGACTCAACGCGGGATTAACGAAGTCCGATTGAATCGTCACATCGAGGTGCTCGGCCACGCGCGAGAAGGCATCCCCCTCCAGTATCTGGTTGTAGTGCACAAACAGCCATGTGCGGTCGCGGTCCGGCATGGCCAGGACCGCACGGTACATACAGGTCCAGAGCTGCCAGGCCCATCGTTCGGTCATGTGCACGTCACCCAGGTAATCCATCCGCTCGCACTCCCGCAGCGTACTCCGCACTGTGGCGCCCGGATGGCGAAAGACACACAGGAAGGCGGCACGCCCTAGCTCGGGCTGCCAGACGGGTAGTGTATAGCAGAAACGGGGATCCTTGAAGCAGTAAGGCCGTCGTGACAAGCAGTCTCGAATACGCTCCCGGATGGCCGGGTCAGGCCGAAACGTGGTCCGCGGCGAGAGACAGGCCAACCAGTACTGGTCGTGCCGCAACCGCTGACGGCCGAATAGCCCCAGGTAGCGGGGCGCGCCGCGTGCATCCACGGCACGCAGGATATCCTCATTCAAAGCATTGATACGCCGGCATTCAAAGAACCCTTGCGGATTCGTCTCACACGGTTCAATCAGGTCGTCACCCATGTGATAACCGGCCGACGCGAGACATCCCGCCGCCAAGCTGGTACCGCTGCGTCCCGCTCCAAGTATCATACAGTTGCGCATTGTTCTATTCCTGACCGCCATCATCTCAGAGGGCGCACACTAGTCAAGCGTTGAGCCCGTGGCGATACGCTGCCGGGGAGCATAAATCAGGCGCCAGCTCCCCACCTTCTCGATGACCGGATCCCGGGCCAGCAGCGATGCGAGGGCGCACCCCACAGGTGTGCGGGAATGGTGAATCCCCATGCGAGGAAAGACTACGGCCGCCTGCACCTGGCTCCCCAGCGCGACTGCCTGAGAGGTACGCGCTTGTGAGTGGATGAACGATTCGAGCGTGAGCTTCTGCCTGTTGTGGAGGTAAAACAATGCCGCACCGGGCCCCATGACCAGGTCGCCTTCGCGCGTGACCTCCTGGAGCCGGTTGACGGCCTGGCGGGTGCCCACGGTTCCATACCAGGCCGTGGGACTGCCCGGCGAGGCCATAAGTGCGCAGGTGCGAGGAAGCAAGCCCACCGCTGCCACCACAAGGATGACGGCTGATATGCTCCATCGCACCTTGCGTGACATCACGCTCAGACTCTTCCCTTGCAGAAGAAGCAACGGAATGAAGGCCGTCAGAAAGTAGCGGGGATACCCCTCTCCCCGTATTCCCAGCACCATATACGGTACGGCCAGAACGACCGCCGCGCCCACCAGCAAAAGTGTCAGCGGCACCCGCGCCCTATGACGCGGCAGGCTTATGAGAGCCGGCAGCAGGGCCAGAGCAAACAGCAACGGCAACCGATAGCGTACGAACATCTTGAAAATACTATGCCGGGCCACGACCGTACCACCCGCGGCCTCATTACTACGGCTAATCGCGTCGGTCTGCGTATAGAGGGTCCGCACCACACGACCAACCGATTCATCAAACAACTTAGCGTTGGTCAGGCCCAACAGAAAGGTCACCAGGATAAAGAGAAGCATGCCGCAGAGTGATACCTGGAGGAGCCGGACAATGCTTTGGCGGCGCATGCCACGTGGGAGCGCCAGGCTGAGCAGCCCCACCCCGGCAGACGCCAGTACCGCTGTTTCCAGCTTGCCCAGCCAGAGAGTCGACAGACCCACGGCAATCAACCACTGGGCCGCCGTATCCAGCCGCAGTACCTCACGCCGCTCCCACAGACGCAACATCCCCCATGTCACGAGGCTGCACCCGAGAAGACCGACAATGGGGTCGGTTTGGATATGGCCTGCTGCCGCGTAGAAAAATGGCGACATGAGAATGACCAGGGACGGCACGACAGATCCGGTGGCGAGCAAGGGCACCAGGACCACCCACAACCCCACGAGCATGGGAACCAGCCGGGCGCCTCTGACCGGATCGGCATGGCACCGGGCACTTGCTCCCAGCAGGAGAAATGTTAAGGGCGGCTTGTGAAACGTGTTGGCATCCGGATCAAGGACCCCGGCATCCAGGGCATAGTGCCCGGTATTGAAAAGGGAGAGTCCCGGCTGCAGATAGGAGTACCCCTCGTACACGAGGGGGCGGTCAAGATTACCTGCTCGGCTAGCCCCATACAGAGCCGCAACCAGCATGCACAGCAGAACGGTAGCGAGCCGTGGATGCATGCAGCGCCATATCACGAAGCCACCGTCGACGGGTTCCCGTGCATGGCATCCGTTGGTTCGGGGGCATCCGACACACCGGACGATCCCGTGGACGGGGTGCGCTCTTCGAACTCAGGGAAGAGCTTAAACATCAACCGCTCCTGCTGGCGGACGTATGCCTTGAGGCCGGGCGTGTAGTGCTGTTGCCATCGATCGTTCCGGCTGCGTACCGCCCCAGGCGGCAGAATCCGCTTCTCGTCTCGAATGAATGCCACCTCTTCCTCCTTGAACCCATGGCGGAGCAGAAAATCGCACAGACCATCGTTCAACGTCTCCGTGGTAAGGAAGGTGACGGGAAACATCGCCTGCTCCAGATCCCCCAGGAGCATCTCCTCCGTGAGGTCAGCAAAGAATGCATCTGGCGCACGGAAGAAAAAATCGATGAACTTCTGAGAGTACTGACCCACCGTCCGCGTAAACGGATTGCGCGCGGCGTTGCTCAACGCCAACGGTACAAACTGGTCCCACCCCACGACGTACTCCTCGAATGTCCAGTTCCGGTAACCCGGACAGCGCTTGTGAAGCTCTTTCAGGATCGGTTTGGATTCGCGACTCTTCCACCAGCGATACTGGTATTGAGAGACTTTCAGGTCATAAGGGCTGCGCACACAGGCCAGAATGGGTTTGCCCTGGTGCACGGAAGGGATACCGGTAGCACGGGCGTGCATCTCCTCCTCCTCGTAGCGCCGCCCCGTCTGCGACAGAACACGCTGCAGCACATCGGCCACAAAGGTTCCTCCCGTCTTGGGAAAGTGAACAAACACAAAATCATCCGTACATATCATCATCCATCTCCCATGATACACCTATACATCATAGCGCGGAAACATACGAAAGAGCAGTCGTTCCTGCGCCCGGACCTCAGCCTTCAACTCGGGCGTATAGTAACTCAGCCAATGGTCTTGGCCGTCCCTCTGATGACCTCCCGGCGGCAAGATCTTCGCGGCGCTTCTCACAAACCGGATATGCCTCCGTGAGAATTCCTGCTTGCACAGAAACGCATACAGATCAGCATTCAGGGAGTCCGTGTGCAGATAGGTCACATCATGCAAGGCCGCGTGAAACGCGTCGCTCTGCATGAACGCGTTGCTCATGGCCAGGAACACCGCTGAAGGGTCCCGGGCGAACGTCTTGATGAAGCGCTTGCTGTACTGTCCCATGCTGGCCATGTAGGGGTTGATCCCTTCAGAGATCACCGATATCTCCGTACAGTGGTGCCATGCTCGGACATACTCCTCAAATGACAGCTCCGGGTAGTGCGCATAATAGGAGAGAAACTGCTCTTGCAGCGCTGGGGAGGCATCCGTTGCCCACCACCGATACTTGTACTCTGACACACGAATGTCATACGGGTTGCGTACGCATGTCACAACGGGGACGCCGTGATACGCCACGGGAATATCCGCGCAGGTATCATGCATCCCGCCTTCCGTGTAGGCTATCTTCGCCGCATCCAGCACACGCTTGAGTACGGAACGCACAAAAGACCCACCCGTCTTTGGATAGTGGATAAAGACAAACCGGTCTGAAAGAATCATTCGTGCATCCGCCTTGAACTATACCGCCGCACTCCACGTTTCACCCAAATCCAACAGCCCTTTGGAGGCACCGTAGCCGTCGCCGCCCGGAGCGACGCGGAAGGGAAGCTGGGCGGCATGCCGCGATACAACGCGTCCGGTGGCATCATCCACCACGTGTGCTACAATCAGGTAATAGCCAGGCAAGAGTGGATTCTCAGCCACGCGCACCTGCATCGGAAGCACCTGCCCGAGTGACGGTGCATCTACGGGGTGAGAGCGCATGACCGCCACGGGACCGTAGCGGGCCGACTGCAGGGCCAACTCAACACGTAGTCGACCGGCCGGTGAAGCCGAGGAGAGCTCGAGCCCCAGCGCCATCGGTACGCCCGTGGTGGCCGTGGGCGACAGGAGCCGGAGCTCCTCTACGCGAATCGGGCCGCTCCCCCCTGCATGCTCCATATCGGACCAACGATGTCGCGACAGTTCCTCCTGGTACGCCGCAATCCCCGCATCCACATCGCCGTCGAATACAATGCCCCCCTTGGCGAGCACGATCACCCGCGTACAGATCTCAGCCACGCTGGCCATGGAATGACTAACAAAAACAGGCGTGCATCCACCCTCGATCTTACGGGCCAGATGATCAAGGCACTTCGACTTGAATTCGGCATCACCCACGGCGAGTACTTCATCCATCAGCAACACATCGGGATCAATGTGAGCCGCCACGGAGTATCCCAGCCGCACGAACATCCCGGCACTGTAGTGCTGTATGGGCATATCAATAAACTCACCGACGCCGGCAAACTCGACGATCTCATCGAACCGGGCGTCTACCTCACGATGTGACATACCGCGAATGGCACCGCTGATATAGACGTTCTCACGGCCTGTGAGCGTGGGGTGAAATCCCGCACCCAGATGGATCAGGGCACCGGTGCTGCCACGCACCGTGGCCGACCCTGTGTCCGGATTGATAATGCCGTTCAGGATACGCAAGAGCGTGGTCTTGCCCGAGCCGTTGGGCCCAACCAACCCGAGACATTCGCCACGGCGTAGCGCGAAGGATATATCGTCGAGCGCCCAGAACTCCTCTTTGCGCAGACGATCGCCGCGCGGGACGCGGTTAACCACGCCGCACATGACGTCAACGCCGGTATAGAACATGGCGCGCTTGAGGGATCGACAAAACTTCTTGCCGATGCCGTTCACCTCAACTAACACGTCGTTGCGCATATCAGAATCTCTCCGCAATGCGTGGCAGCGCCATTCGAAAGATCCGCCAGCCACACCCAAACATCAGCAACCCGAAGATCCACGCCGCCAGGTAAAGTACGGGGGTTGTGATGGGGGCGCCCTGCAGCAGACTGTGTGACACCGACAACACCGGACTGAGCGGGTTAACAACGTTCACGGCAGCGGATGGCCACGAGACCGGCGGCGGATAGATCACGGGGGTCAGCAGCATACCGAAGTTAAGAAACGCCCCGAAGGCCCGGCGTATATCCGAGCCTGCCACTGAGACCACGGCCATGATCATGCCCATACCCAGAGCGATCAGTACAAGGGGAATCAACGCAAAGGGGGCAAGCAAAGCGGTCCAACCGGGCATGACGCCCTTAAAGCCGAAAACCAGAAACACAACAACCAGCCGAATAAGAAAGGTGAAAAGCGGCTGCCCGATAGAGGCAAACACGAGAGCATCCTTGGGAAAGTTGATGCGTGAGATCATCTGGCTGGCACCCTTGAGAACACCCGAGGATGAGTTGTAGATCCCGGTGAACAACTGCCAGACGGTCATGCCCCACAGGGCGTAGCAGACGTAGGGAATGGGCGTGGGTCCCACGCGTAGAACCCTGTGGCGGACGGCAAACGAGAAGGCCACAGCAGCCACTACGGGCGGCACGATGGCCCATACATACCCCATCCAGGACTGGCGGTACTGGGCCGACCAACTGCGAACAAAAAGACGCCAGATAAGGCCGCGTGACCGCACGAGGTCATGAAACATCAACCTCCATACACGCCATCCGAGCCGTTGAAACCGGTCACGCGTATAGACTACCACGGGCAGCTCTTCCTGCGGCGCATCACGGTCAATCGTGTTGTGGGTCCTCGTCTGCATGACCCCCATAATGTCACAGCCCAAGGCCAAGTCAAGGTCCGGAACTCAGGGCAGCACAAGATAATCCAGCTGAACACGGTCCATCTGCAACGTGCCGCCGCCCACCACCTGGACCGACATGTCCACGCCACGCACGGGGGTGGCGAGCGTAAAGGGGAGCTGATAGTCGGCCCAGTCGCCGGTCAATGACTTCGGTTCAAGAACGGTGCTATTGAAAATGACGCCACCCGCACTGACCACCAGCCGCACGGTGAGGGGCTGCGTCTCCTCGACCGCACGGCCACGCACCTGCAGATGGAACGTGGCACGGTAGTCGCCTTCATAGAGCGAGAGGATGGGACCCACGGTAAGCGGCAGCCAGTCACTGTGGGCCTCACCCTCCCAGCGCGCTGCAGCACCTCCCTCGGCCGTGGGGTCCTGAACCACGCTGCAGTGGCCTGACACCTTGTTCTCATACTGGGTGCGGGCCCCCATAACCGTGTCGGGGGTCTGCTGCGCCGAATAGGCCCGTTCCCAGCGGCGCATCATGATGCGCTTGTTGAAGGTCGCAAAGCGGAGGTCGTCACGGTAGAAGCTCGAGAGAAGGGCGGGGTTCTGGACGGCAATCGTGGGGCGCGTACTCTTGTGGAAGCGCCACACAGAGCCGCCCATGATCAGGAGGCAGCAGCAGGCGGGGATCACCGCCAGGCTCTTGCGCCGGGGCCACTGCGGCAGTCCCACACCCAGCCAGAGCAGGGCGACCATCCAGGCGGTGATCGTCATCCACTCCACCGGATCGAGCTTGAACACACAAGGATAGAGATCGCGCAGGAAGGGCGCGCGGTGCCAGACAAGGAAGTCAGGGGTCAGCACGGCGTTGATGCCCTGGGCCATGCCGAGTAGAACCGTCACCAGGATCAGCCCGCGCAACGGGCGGCGGCCGTGCGCCCACGCCACGGCCACACCAACCGCCAGGATCGGCAAGATATTGAGCAGGTAGCGTGGCTGGGCCGATCCGCCGCCATACCAGCCGCCAAAGGCCCCGGTCATGAGCAGAAAGGCCACGACCATGACGGCCGGTGCCACAGCAAAGCGCCACTGACGGCGGAACCAGATCCCCAGACCGACCCCTCCGGCAAGTACCCAGGGGGCCGCCGGCATGACGCCCCGCTTCTGGTCGAGCAGCAGTCCCCAGAGCCCCTCTCTGAACAGGGCGGCGGCACTGAACGAGTGGCCGTGGACGTGCGCCGGGGTGACCTGGCCGTAGAGCAGCCAGTAATAGCGGCCCTGCAGCGCGAAACTGAGCGCGAGTGCGAGCGCGATGGGCAGTAGGGTGCGCCAGCGCGGACGGGCGGCCAGGATGAAACAGAGCCCGAGGAACAGGGCCAAGGGAATCATCTTCTCATGCACCCAGGGCAGATAGGCCAGGCCGACGGCAAAACTGAGGAGCGGGAGCAGCGCCGGCATCCCCCCCTCGAGGCGTCGGGCGCGGAAGGCGTGGATCATGCGCAGACAGAAGATGATCAGGGCGGCACTGACCGGCTCGGTGTAGGCCGACACGCCATAGAGACACAGCGGGGCACTCAGACCGGCGCCGAGCGCGGCGAGCAGGGCGGCCCCGTGCGCGACGCCAAGTTGCGCGGCAAAGAGGTAGATGTTGGCCATGCTGAAGACCAGCACCAGGTTCAACATGAGGACCACGCCATAGCGCTGCCGCTGACCACACTTGAGTCCGATCTTGTAGGCGGGGGCGATCAGCAGCGGCATCCCCAATCGCTCGATTCCGTAGCGCCGCCCCTGCCAGTACTCCGGGGTGGAATGCGGTGCATCGGCGCCCCACTTCACGGCACGGCTAGCGTAAGCGGCATCACCGGGGTCGTTGTACGGATTGGTCCAGCAGATGTAGCGGTCGCGGTGATTCTCCACGTAGTTGTTCAGGAGATTGAAATCACGGTCCTGGGCCAGGCTATGCGTCATGAGAAGGTAGCGCGGCTCATCGCCACCGAGGTGGCGGTGGCGATAGAAACGGTCACTCTCCCAGGGGCGTGCAAACCAGAGCGAGGGCAGGTGCACGGCAATAAAGAAGAAGATCCATAGACGATAGCGGTGGCGCCCGGATGGGACCGTCCCCCTCCGCCCTTCCAGCAGCGGCAGGAGCAGGGCGACCAGCGCCACCAGTGCCGCCAGGGCCACCACGGGCAGTCCGATATGCCAGAGCATGCCGAGCCCGAGCCCGTCGGGGGCGAGGGTGCGGGAAAGCAGACCAAACGGAAGCGAGAGCAGCGCAAAGACGGTCAAGACCACGCGACAGCGGCGCAGCGTGCGCGCACGCGTATCGATGGGCCAGTGCCGCGCCACGAGCCACAACAGACCGGCCAGCCCGAGGGCCGCCATGACGATGATCCAGAGTCGCGGCGTGGGCACAGCGACCAGCAGGTCGCTGGTCTTGTCGTATCCGGTGCGCAGCTCGTAACGCTGGTTCCAGGCCCAGGTCCACGCGATCAGCCAAGCGCTACCGAGGAGTCCCGGCACCATGCTGAGCCGATACCCCACAGAGGCAGGGCGCGTCGCGTCAGAGTGCAGGCTGTCAGGCGTAGATTTCATGCTGAAGATAGTTACCCTGTCGCAAAGCAGAGGGCTTTGCGAGAAATTTTCGCCGTGTGCAAAAGGAATAGACCACACGTGGTGCGGGAAGAACAGTAAGGAAAACTGAACCTCCAACATCCAACATCCAACGCCCAACATCCAAGTAGGGAGGCACAGAACGTTCGTCTTCCCTTGGAAGTTGGTTGTTGGGCGTTGGTTGTTGGGCGTTGAATCTCCCCCTGGTCGGAAAGAGCATGGCAAACGCACAGGAGCCTTTCCCCTTGACTGCGTATGGTGCATCGGGTTTGCTTGCGCGCATGGCAATTTCCCCGGACCATCTCAGTATCGCGTTCACGGACAAGACCCTCTGCACCCGCTGCGGGACCTGTGCGGGGGTCTGCCCGACGGGCGCCATCACGATGGGTGACGATCTCTACCCGGTGATTGATGAGGACGCGTGCATCGACTGCGGGCTGTGCACCAAGACCTGTCCGGGCGGCACGGTGGAATACAAACACCTCACCCAGATCACGTTTGGACATGACCACGACACCGATTCGTTCGACGGACATGTGCGTGAGACATTTGTCGGCAAGTCGACCGACCCGGAGATTCAGGCACGCGGCGCGGGCGGCGGCATTATCACGGGACTGCTGGCCGATCTGCTGGAGCACAAGGTCGTGGATGGCTGCATCGTGACGCGTATGAAGCCGGACCAGCCATGGCGCGGCGAAGCCTTTATTGCCCGCACGCGCACCGAGCTGCTGCAGAGCCAGGGCTCACGCTACATGATCATTCCGGTCAACGAGGTCTTCGCCCTGCTGCGACGCGAGCAGGGCCGCTTTGCTCTGGCCGCCCTGCCCTGCCAGATGCATGGCTACCGCCTGATGCAGGAAGCCTGCCCTGAACTGGCGGGCAAGATTCATCTGGCCATCGGTCTCTTCTGCGGTGGCTCACTCGAACCGGAGGTGGTCACCGACCTGCTGAAGACCAAGCACCTGGGGCGGGATGACATCAACGGCTTCGAGTTTCGCGGTGGCGAATGGCCGGGCAAGATGCGTGCCCTGCTCAAGAACGACACCATCCGCGACATGCACTACTCCAACTACAAGGATGGTGCCTACAACTACCTGATCTCGCTCTACATGCCGCCGCGCTGCCAGACCTGTCTGGATGGCTCCGGCGAGTTTTCAGATCTATCGGTCAGCGATGCCTGGACACGCGACCGCGAGGGCAACTACAAGTTCAAAGGCCACTCGCGCATCCTGGTACGAACCGAGCGCGGGGCCAAGGCGCTGGACGATGCGGTTGAGGCCGGTGCGATCACCACGATCTGCGTCTCGGACGATCCAAGTTACCGCACGCATCGCATCCAGACCCGGCGCAAAGGGGTCAACGCCCCACTACGCGTGGCGCGCCTCAAGAAGGCAGGAAGGGCCGTACCGACCTACGACCGTGATACGCCTGATCACACGAAGAAGGATGTCATTAAGGAGCGTGTGATCTCGGGCTTGATTGGACTCAGCCGCTTCCCGCGACTGCGCTTCCTCGTGATCAAGTTCCTGACCTCCAGCGCGGCCATTCCACTGATCAAGCTGCGGTTGGTGCTCAAGAAGCGGAAATACCAGAAGCTTAAGCGATAGACATAGTCTGCATGCACCAGGCGCGTTTAGCGGCCACTTGCGGGTCGTGTGAATGACCAGCAGGAAAGTGAATTCCTATCAGTGTAAGAAGTAAATGAAAGAGACTATTCGATCAACGTGCTGGAAGTTAGGGAAGAAATGGCACAACAATTTTCTATTGGAGAAGAGTGCACCGTACTATTACCGGTATGCACGAGAGAATATTCCTTGTGAATGCCCCAAGTGCAAGTGCCCAGCGGTGTCGGCTCATCGCTATAGCTTTGTTTATATAGATGAGTTGAGTAAATTGATGTATTTTGATGTGCCAAAGGCAGCATCTACTACCATTCGAAGGGCATTGTTTCAGAATAAATCATCGGCTTCATTGCGAAATCCCAAGAAGGAGTTGGCCAGTTATCTTAAGTTTACTTTTGTTCGTAATCCTTGGGATCGAATGGTGTCCAATTGGAAAATGTTCACGACGCAGCCACGTCGCATTGCACAGTTGAGGACGATGACAAACGAAGATCTAACAGAATTTGACCACTTCGTTGAGTTTGCAGTCAGCAAGGGCAATCATCATTGGCAGCCGCAAGTCCTGTTCACCCCTGACAAATTGGATTTTACAGGAAAAGTGGAACACTTCGATAGAGATATGAACAGGCTCTTGAGGGCAATGGGGAGAGAGCCATTGGAATTGGAAAAGCGGAACACGACGAATCGAAACCACTACCATGACTACTACAACAGTCCGTCAACAATTGACCAAGTCGCTAAGCTGTATAGGGATGATATAGAGAGGTTTGATTACCAGTTTTAGGGCGACGGGGTCAGCAGGACGGTGTGGCCGTTCCAGACCAGGTCCGGATCACCCGCCGGTGTGGCCGTGGACGTCCCTTCGGTGTGGAACACGCTGTAGTGATCGAAGTCTTCGCGCATGACGCGCCGACCGGTCGGGAGAGCACGGGTGAGCGTGCGCTCGGTGTCGGCCGCAATGGCGCGGTCGACGATCACGGCCAGGCCGGAACGGAAGTCGACCCGACGCGGGATGAGTGTCTGCGCGTAGCGACTGTTGGGGGCGGGCGGCGTGGCAACCCCCACCAGCTTGCGACTGAGCCAGCGGTCGCACCAGGCGAAATCGATAGCACGTGAGGTGCAGTGGCGGCTGATCGCCTCCACTTCCGCCTCCCCCACCGGACCCAGCTCACCGACGTGCTCGAAGAGGTAGGCCTCGGCGATGGCCCAGCCGGCGGCTTTTCCGCTGCTGCGGCAGGTGAAGCGAACATGCGAGGCCTCAACCGGTGACCAGCAGTGGTCCTGAGCCGGCTCGACATCCTTAAGATAGATCCGGTTGCCGTTCACATACGACTCCCCCACACGCGTAATATTGGTCAGGATAGGCGTGAAGTGCGCGCCATCGGTTGAGACCGCGAGATCGTAGGGCCCGCGCGGCAGATCCTCCCCGGCCGGCATGAAGCGCATCCCGCTGAGGGTGGTGACGCCCTCCAGTGCGAAGGTGATCTGCTGCACGGCGCCGGTGGGGGCGAGGGCGGTGCTGCGCACACGATCAAAGAGATCGATGCCACGACCGGATACGCCCTCGGTGATAACAGAAGCCACGTCCACCGCACGGCGGCGCGCATGGGACGGCACTATATCGGCCAGCATCATCAGGTTGGGATCATCCACGAAGGTGTAGCTCTCGGCCGCGAGGGCGGTCATGGCGCCTTCGAAATAGAAGCGCAGGCGCGGCGAGAAAGCGTAGCCGGCCCGGTCATCAGCCGCCCAGGCGGTGTGATGGGCCAGGATGCGGTCGTCCCGAAAGCCGAGAAAGGCGACACGGCCGCCCGCTGAGAAGGAGAGCTTGAGACCGCGCAGGCAGTCGGCGATACCCCCGATAATCTTCACGTTTTGCAGACCGGCCTGTTCGGCTTTGTCGATCAGGCGATGCCGAATCATGAGTTCCTGTGCTTTGGCGGCACGCGAGGTCAGGCACTTGTTGAGCGTGCCACTGACGTTGTAGCCACACCACAGCAACAGCAAGAGGAGTCCGGCGAGGCGTAGCAGACGCGGACGGGCCACCAGCATGGCGGCGAACCCGGCGGCCAGTGAGAGGGTAACGAATGAGATAAGGTAACGCGGCGCCGAGAGGGCGGCGAGCGGATGCGAGAGATAGAGCAGCAGGAAGAGCGCCACGAAGATCAGCGGCACGCGACGTCGGGCTTCGCCGCGACGTGTGAAGAGTCCCGCCAGGTAGCACGTCACTGGCAGCAGGAGCAGCAGACCGAGGCACCAGATCCAGACCAGATGGGTATCGGGCCACCACAGTGCGCGTGGGAGGTTGTGGCGCGCAAAAGTGGATCCATGGCGGGCCAGGAGGGAGAGGCGCGGCAGCACCATGCCCACCAGTTCGTTGTTCTCGCTATGCGGTACGAAGCGGGAGGGCAGCAGACCGAGCAGTCCGATGGAGAGGGCGGTCAGCATGGCCGCCGGGCGACGCCACGAGCGGCGGCGGTGGCGCAACCAGTCGACCGCTATCCAGAGGCCCGCGGTCAGGAAGAACGGAATCACCTGCATATTGGTCCAGACCCCCAGGGCGAGCACGCCACCCAGCAGCAGCCAGTGGCGCCACCGGGCCTCGGGTGCATCGCTGCGACTGACCATCATGGCCAGGAGGAGGGCGAGGGTCCCGAACAGATACATCTCGGGATAGCCGCCGTAGGCACCCATGGTGTACCACATCGTGTAGTGTCCGCCGAAAGAGGCGCAGGCGGCCGCGGCGAGGCCGGCCGCCGGTGAGGCGAAGAGCCGGCGGAAGAGTGCGAACAGGGCGCCGGCCCATAGCAGGGCCATGAGCGACGGGATGAGCGCCAATGTCACGGGCGAGACGCCACAGCAACGGAACACGATGGCGACCAGATAGGCTTCGAGGGCGCCCATGTATTCCTGTCCGGCGTAGAAGAGCGGCCGGCTGCCATTGAGGATTTGGCCGGCCATGATGCCCACCGTCGAGGTGTCACGGGTCGAGGCAAAGGCCGTGACGGCCAGCGCCATGCGCAGGCCGAATCCGGCCAGCAGGACCAAAAGGAGCCCCACTCGCCAGCGCCACGCGTATTGACTCTGAGCCGCCCCGTCGGCCATCAGTACCACCTCTTGTAGCCGATCGTCACGGTCTCGGCTCCGCCCGGATTCACCTGGATCAGTTTGACGCTGGTGCCCGTATCCCATGGCTCAATCGAGGCCTGGGCCGGCGTGCAACTGATGCCGTCTACCCAGTTGTACTTCACGACGACGGGCGTATTCGGGTCGGCCGGGGTCACGACGATGCGATTGATGCCCGCGTCGACCTCCCCTGCCCCATCGGCGATCATGCTCGAATCGCGCAAGACGCGGAAGAGGGTCTTCTTGCCGAAGCTGGCCGCCTCGGCGTACTGCGTGTCGAGGCGCCGGAAGGCGGCCTTCCAGTCGTCGTGGTAGGTGATGATGTGGGTGATATTGTAAAGATTCATGAAGTCGAACAGCTTCTGCGGACCGTGTTTGCGAAATTCGCGGGTCGGGTAGTTGTATTCGACCAGCTTGGGTGAGAACCCGTAGTAGTCGCAGGCCATCATCTCACGCCCGGTATAGACCGGCAGGGCGGCGACCTTGCCACCGCTGTAGCCGTGCACAGCCGCGCCGGCAAACATAACGCGCCCCTCTTCGGGTACATTCCCGCGGATCCACTCCACGATCTCGCGCAACTCGGGCGTCATGGTGGTGAAGCCGGCGCGGCCCTGGTTGCCCATGTATTTGATGGCGGTGTAGCCGCCCATAACAAGCAGGCCACACAGTAGGGCCGCCGTGACGCGGGCGAGACAGGCGCGCTGTCGCGCCAGGCGGGCCAGCACGATGGCGGCCGGGAGAATGCCGATGAAGAGGGCGTTCAGCCAGACCCGGTCGATTTGCAGGTCGCGCTTCCAGCCCTTGCCCCAGGCGGCAATCAGCAGGCTGCTAACGAGCAGCGGCACAAACCAGCGGCGCAGGCGGCGACAGGGCAGTGCCAACGGGCCGAGCAGGCCGGCGAAGAGGATGACCGGATGGCTCTGACGCAGCAGCTCGCCGAGCTGCACAAAACCGGCGCGCACGAAGTCGAGCGTGAAGGGCGATGCATAGGTGGCCGCAATCTTCCCCACCCGGGAGTGAGTCATAAGGCTGAGTGCCGGCAGCGCAAAAATAAGCACCAGGGCGAGTGCGCAGGCCAGCAGGCCGGCCATGACCGGCCAGCGCAGGCGGCGCCAGTTGAAGAGCAGGGCCACACCCAGCGGCAGGGCCATGAGGGCCGCGGGCGGCCAGCTCAGGGCCGCGGCCCCGCAGAGCACAACACCGATCCAGGTCCAGCGGTCGGTACGCCCCAGCATGACGATACGGTAGAGGCAGGCCGTCAGGGGCATCAGGAAAGCGGCGGCAAAGATCGATCCAAAGGTGCCGTAGTGGACCAGGTGAACGTAGTAGAAATGCGAGGTGCCGAGTCCGAGGAACGCCGCCGCGATCCATGCCAGGCGGTCGCGCGTGAGGGCACGACAGGCCGCCGCCGCCAAGAGCGGCACCACAACGAGGAAGAGCAGGGCAAAGGCAGGGGTATAGACCGTGGCCGTGGCGCACCATTTCCAGATCGGCCAGAGGAAGAGTCCGGGTCCCATCACGCCTGAGGCCACGAGGTAGGGCATCACTGTGCCGCCGTTCCAATGCGGGTCGTAATAGATAAAACGCGGCATCGACTGGCCGTACGACCAGAGGCGGTAGAAGAAGGAGGGGTGATCGATGCGGTAGAGCGGATCGCCGCCCGTGGCGTGCATAAGCGCAACAACGGCCGCCCCAATGCAGCCCACCAGTGCGAGCGCCATCACAGCGGTCAGGGCACGCCGGCCCAGAGCGCGCGCGAGCAGGAAGATGGCGCCCAGCGCGAGGGCGCGCTCGATCCAGCCCCGCCAGGGCTTCCACGGTACCACCGGCGCCCAATTCAGGAAGAAGAAGTCCGGCGCCGCGGCCGCGCGTGAGAAGAGGTAGAGGCCCAGCAGGCCAAGCAGAACGATGAGTGGCCAGCGCCGCGGGGCCTGTGACGCTTGTCGCCAGGCAACAAAGCCGCCAACCAGCCAGAGTGGAAGCACCCAGAGCGCACGGAGCATCCATCCCACATTCAGCCAGGCACCACTCAGGTACGTGCCGAAGACGAGCAGTAGACCCAGCGCCACCAGCAGCACGGTCTGCGCAACCGGCGTCCTGCGCGCTGGGTGATTCCGCTTTGGGTGGTGGCGACTCACTTGGAGGCCAGCCGGAAATGATCCACCTCGATTAGACCGCCAGGCAGGCGGTCAATGCAGCATTCAAATATGACCCCACTCGACGGTACCGTAAAGGGCAGTGTCGCCTCGCGCCACTGCTGGGCGTCGCCGCCGACCGACAGATCCAGCGCGCCAAGATCGACCTTGTGGCGATGGGCCGGCGAGAGATGGCTGGCCAGCAAAATACGCGCGACCGGTCCGGCGTCATCGCTCCGTCCTCGATAACGGACGGTCAGAGCGTAGTCGCCGGCGGGAATGTATTTAAAGGGCCCACGAATCACGCCTTCGGTGGGATCGTTCGCGCCCAGATTGACCACACCGCGGCCGCCGGCCCCCTCCACGGCCAGCGTGCGGCCGGCGTGGTAAAAGTCTTCGGCTTCCCACGCCATCTGATTACGGGCAGCGCTAAACCCAATAGTCCAGAGATCGAGTTCGAAGCGCACGCGGTCGGGTGAGGTCAGGCGCAGCCCGACGCGTCGCGCCGTGTCGAGAGATAGCGGCAACGAGAACCATTCGAACTCGCCGGCCTCGGCGACGCCGTCCGGGAAGGCTGCTGTTGTGAGCACGTTGCTGGTCAGGCTGTCTACCGCCTCCACGTTCCAGCGCACGGGGGTGGGCATGCTGTCCCCCATCGGCATGACGCGCATGCGCAAGCCGACCGTGTACGCCCCGCTCGGTAAGACGCGGCCACGCCACTGGAAAACCGCGTTGGTGGTTCCGCCCGAGCCGGTCTGGATGTGGCCCGCAATGCTGGGCGGACTCTCGAGCGCGGTCTCGCCGGGCATGCCGCAGTGATAACCGGAGACATTGTAGGAGACAGGTGAAATGGCACGCGGCGGAGCCGTCGACCACTCCGGTGCATCCTGCAGGCGAAATCCGTCCACCGGATCGTGATGCTCAAGCCAGGTGAGGCCGGGGGTCTGTTTGAGACGGTCGAGGGTGAGATCGGCGGGAAATACACTGACGTGACCCGGTGCCGGAAAGCTCTCCGGATGAAAGGTTACGTGCGTGACGCCCATCGCTTGCGCCAAGGCCCATTCGTTGCTCCCGAACTGGCCCACATTGGCCAGGCTAAACGGCTCGAACACCTTGGCGCGGTAATCCGCCGAAGCCACGGGACTGTAGCCATTGATCAGGTGGACGCGGCTGCGGGCAATGTGATGAAAGAGGCTGGAGCTCATCGAGCTGTCGCCCGGCCAGATAGGCACCGCCAGAACGCGTGGGTCATCGGTAGACGCCGTGATGTTCTGGTAGACCGGCGACGGTACCGCCAGCACGTTGATGCCGCGTGGGCCCTCAAGCCAGTAGTCCGCTACAACAAGCGCCATGCAGGCCACCGCCACAGCGGCGCCGATGGCACGCCCGTTGCGCCAACGCTGCAACCAGCCGCGCAGCACAGACAACGCTTGTGCCGCCAGGAGCGCCAGGCCGGTAAACGTGATCACGGCGGCGCGGGCGGGGGTGCGCGAGAGGCGGGCGATCGGGATGCCGTCAACCCAGCGATTGAAGGGGGGATTGAGCGAGAGGCTGAGTACAATGCCACCGACCACCATGAGGAGCCAGAAGATGGCGTCGGCACGCCAGCGTACGACGCGCTTGTGCTTCAGGAGGTAGGGCAGGATCAAGCCGGCCACGGCAAAAGCCAACACGTAGGGACCCATGTAGATGCGTCGTTCGCCGCAGACGGTAATATCCCAAATATCTTTGAGGGCGGGTCCGATCTGGCCGCTGCCCGCCACGCCGCTGCCATGGATGGCGGAGGCCTTGAGCACCACCCGCTTGACGAAGATCAGATAGATCACGCCCGGCAGCGCCGAGACGCCCATCAACAGGAGTCGTGGCAGCAATAGCTTGGCCACAATACGCGGGCCCACCGGACGCCAGTGTACGACGATATAGCCGCATGTGCGCCACAGCACGAAGGCCGTGATCAGCATGGCGCTGAAGTAGGCCAACTGCATATCCATGAGGGCAATCGCGGTGGCGGTCAACCCGGCACCGATGGCCGCCGCGCGTTTGCCCTCCAGCCCGCGATGGGCAAAGTAGAGCACCAGCGGCAGGAGCATCACCACCACCCCGTTGGGGTGTCCGGCCATGAGCTGGGGCAGACGGAAGGGCATGATGCAGAAGATGAGCCCGGCCAGGGCCGCAGCCCACCAGTCATCCATCGTGCAACGCACGAGCATCATCATGAAGAGACCGCACCCCAGGAAGGAGAGCAGGATGATGGCGTTGTAGGCGAAAATGGGGCTGATCGGCCGCAGGGCAGCGAAAATCAGGCTGACCGGGAATTGCTGACTGGTGAAGCCACGTGCGCCCGGCAGCGCGAACTCGTAGGGGTCGCTGAAGACCGGGATGCGTCCGGCCACGAACTCCGAGAAGAGCCAGTACTTGTAGTAGAGCTGCAAACAGTCCTGCGGGGAGACATGCACCACCTCGATCCCCGCATGCGGCTCGACCTCATAGGGAATGCCTTTGAATAGGTAACGATGCAACGGCCGGGTCCAAACCAGGGCCAGCAGCAAGAAGGCTATCGCGGCAATAACATAGAGAATCACACTGCGGCGACGCCCCCCGTCTCTGCTATAGTCTTGCAACGGAAACACCTCTATCCCTATTATCCGACCGACACTTTCGGGCGCGCCCTAGATGGAGCAGAGCATAGACATCAGCTCAACAGCGGCGCAAGGGTAGATTTGAGGCGGCATCCTCCGGATGCTGCCAGGCGTTTAGGCTGTAGGCTATAGGCTGTAGGGATCGCAGTTCGGACCGTACGATGGATAAAGACCGTAAGATTTTGGTGACCGGCGCGGCCGGGTTCACAGGTAAAGCACTGGCCTTGCGGCTGGCGCACGAGGGTTACACGGTGCGCGGCACGGTGCGGCCCGGGGGCAACAGCGACACCGCAGAGCTGATGGAGGCTGGGGTCGAAGTGGTCGAAGCCGATGTGGGCCTGGCAGAGGATTGTACCCGCATCGTGAAAGGTTGCGGCTACCTCTTCCACATTGCGGCGCTGTTCCGGCGGGCCAATGTGCCCGACGCGGAGTACACCCGCATCAACCGCGATGCGACCACGCTGCTGATTGATGCCGCGGTTGAAGCCGGGGTTGAGAAGATGGTGCACTGCAGCACGATCGGGGTATGCGGCCATATTGCCAATCCGCCGGCCGACGAAGAGACGCCCTACAACCCGGGCGACATCTACCAGGTCACCAAGATGGAAGGCGAGAAGTTGGCCCTCGAGGCGTTCCGCTCGGGCCGCCTGCGTGGCACGGTGATTCGGCCCGCTTCGATTTACGGACCCGGCGACCTGCGGCTGCTCAAATTGTTCAGCATGATCGCCAAGCGGCGCTTCTTTGTGATCGGCAGCGGCAAACCCACATTTCACACCGTCTATATCGACGACCTGGTGGAGGGCTTCATCCGCGGCATGGAATCGGATACCGCCGACGGCGAACTCTTTATCGTGGCCGGCGAGGAGTACGTGCCGCTCAACGAGCTGTTCAGAATCATCGCCGACGCCTTGGGCGTACCGCCGCCAAAGCTGCACATCCCGGCCTGGCCGATCCAGTTGCTCGGCACGGTGGTGGAGAAGGTCTGCGTACCGCTGCGGATTCCGCCGCCGATTTACCGGCGCCGAGTCGACTTCTTCACAAAGAGCCGTGCTTTCAAGATTGATAAGGCGCGTCAGACGATCGGCTATACACCGGGCGTGAGCCTGGCCGAGGGCATTCGCCGCACGGCCGAATGGTACCGCACGGAAGGGCTGCTGTAGGGCGCCGCGAGAGGACTTTGAATGGCAACACTCTGTGTACTGGGCTCGAACTCGGGGCGAAATGCCGGCGATGCGGCGATTCTCTCCTCAATTATACACAACACGCTGGAGCAGGCGCCCGGGACGCGCTTCGAGGTACCGGCCCCACGCAAGCGCGATATCAGTCGCCGCTATCCGTCGGATGTGGTGCGCGGCGTGCCGATGATGCCGTGGAACTTGAGCCTGCGCTTCATCGGGTGGACCACCGCCTGCTCGATCAAACGATCCGATGCGGTATTGATCACCGACGGTATCATCTTTGACGTCAAGCTGCTCAACCCGATTTTCAACTTCCTGATCCTGCTGGTGTTCGTCGTGCCGCTGGCGCGACTGTTCCGCAAACCGGTGATCTGTTTCCTGGTGGGCATCGGACCGCTCGATAGTCGGCTGGGCCAGAAATGTGCACGCTTTGTGTGCGACCGTTGTGACGCGATCTGGGTGCGCGAGAACGACTCGAAGACACTGCTCGAATCGGTGGGCATTCCGTCCGAGCGGATTGAGGTCTATGCGGATGCCGCCTTTGTGGATCCGCCCGCCGGTGAGGAACGGGTGGACGAGATCCTGAAGGAAAACGGCCTGGCCGACACGGCGCAGCCGCTGATCGGGATCAACGTCAACAGCTACGTCGACCAGTGGCTCAAGAAGTCGGAGGGAATTGACGGCACCCAGTTTGCTGCGGAGCTGGCCAGAGCGGTCGACCTGCTGATTGAAGAGCAGGACTGCCGCGTGGTGCTGGTCGTGACCCAGATCATGGATATTGCCTACGCCGAGGGGGTCCTCGCACACGTCAACCGTCGCGACCGCGTGGCTGTGCTCGACAACGGTCGGTACTCCTCTGAGGAGCTGATGGGAACCATGGGGCGCATGCGCTATTTTGTGGGCATGCGCCTGCACTCACTCATCCTGGCGGCGGCCATGGATGTGCCCTGCATCGGCCTGGCCTATGCGCCCAAGGTGCGCCATTTCATGGAGCTGATGGGCACCCCCGAGTCGTTGATCGAGCTGGCGGATTTTTCCGCTGCTGGACTGGCGGCCCAGGTGCAACGACTCAGCGCCAACGACGGGGAGCTCCGACCGGCCTGGACCACGCGGGTGGCCACTCTGAAGAAACAGGCCCGCGCCGGCTACCAGGCGCTGGCCGCACGTTATCTGATTCACGAGTCACCCTAACCGGGAGAACAAACATGCGAAACTACCTCTACAAACTACTATACCGTTACATCTCACTCTACGTGCGCCCGGAAGACCGGCTGGTCGAGGTGGATCCGCCCAACGCCATCATCATCAGTCGCTACCCGCAGAGTGCGGTTCTGGAGCGTGCCGAAAGCGCAACGCCGCTGGCCGCAGATGCCGCCGTCAAACGCCTGGCCGCTGTCGAGGAGCTGAGCAAGGAGGCACCCGACTTCGTGCTGCTTAACGGCACGCTGCACCGTGAGCGCGATATCCAGAAGCTGTTGCAGGACATCCGGTCGAACACCTCTCCGGCGACACGTGTCGTGATCACCTATTACAGCTCGCTGTGGCGGCCGCTGGTCGCGCTGGCCTCGGCTCTCGGCGTGCGTAGCAAGACCCCCGAGAGCAACTGGATCACACACGACGACATCACAAACATGCTGCTCATCTCCGACTACCAGCTCGTGCGGTGCGAGAGTCGCGTCCTGCTGCCGGTGTACATCCCAATCATCAGCTACCTGGTCAACCGCTTCATAGCGCCCCTGCCCGGCATCCGGCATCTCTGCCTGGTCAACATTGCCCTGGCGAGGCCATTGTGGCCGGTCACCGAACCTGAGACGGCCCCAAGCGTGTCGATCGTTGTGGCAGCCCGGAATGAAGAAGGGAACATCGAGCAGATCATCCAGCGCGTGCCGAGAATGGGACCCGACGACGAGCTGGTCTTCGTGGAGGGTGGTTCGACCGACAAGACGTGGGACAAGATCGGCGAGATGGCCGAGAAGTACAAAGATAAGATGCCTATCCTGAAGATCCAGCAGGACGGTACAGGCAAGGGCGATGCAGTGCGCAAAGGTTTCGGCATCTGCACCAAGGACATCCTGATGATTCTGGATGCCGACATGACGGTTCCTCCGGAAGACCTGCCTCGCTTCTACGAGGCCATTCGAACCGATAAGGGTGAGTACATTAACGGCACTCGACTGGTATATCCCATGGAGAAGGAGGCGATGCGCTTCTTCAACATCATCGGCAACAAGTTCTTTGCGGCGGCGTTCTCGTTTGTGCTGGGTCAGCAGTTCCGGGACACGCTATGCGGCACCAAGGTGATGACACGCGAGAACTATGAAAAGCTTGCCGCGCACCGTCACTACTTTGGGGAGTTCGACCCCTTTGGCGACTTCGACCTGATCTTCGGTTGTGCCCGTATGGGGCTTAAGATTGTCGAGGTGCCGATCACGTACCGGGAGCGCACCTATGGCGACACCAACATCTCACGCTGGAGCCACGGCGTACTGCTGCTCAGGATGCTGCTCTTCGCGGCGTGGCGCATCAAGTTCATTTGAGTGGATCGATTCTTCACCATGAAGGACATGAAGGGCATGAAGGGGAGCAGTCCATGAAACCATCGCTTCCCAGCGCTCTGGTCCTGCCGGAGAAACAGGAGGGATTGGGTCCGGATGATACCAGCACCACGTTGCTGCATGCCAGGATCCTGCGGGACAAGGTCTTCTTGCGTCGTCTCTACGGGGAGTACTACACGAGCTTCCGGGAGGGTCTTGACCTCCCCGAAGCCGCCACAATCGTGGAGTTGGGTAGTGGCGGTGGATTCATCAAAGATGTGATTCCTAACGCCATTACCTCAGATATACTGCCGCTGCCTGATGTGGACCAATGCTTCGGCGCCGAAACCATGCCGTTTGAGGACGCCTCGGTGGATCGCTTCTGCATGATCAACACGATGCATCACATCCCCGATATCGAGGCGATGTTCCGCGAGTGTGTGCGCTGCCTCAAACCGGGCGGCACAGTGGTGGCGATCGAGCCGGCCAACACGCTGCTCAGCCGTTTCATTTTCAGACACTTCCACCACGAACCGTTTGACACGGCAGCCGACTGGACCTTGCCTCCCGGCACCCCCCTCTCGGCCAGCAACCAGGCCTTGCCCTGGATCGTGTTTGCACGCGACCGGGCGCGCTACGAGGCGGCGTTTCCAGAGTTGAAGCTGCAGACGCTGCGCCTACACACGCCGCTGCGCTACCTGGTCAGTGGGGGGTTCACGGCGCGCCAGATGCTGCCGGGCTGGATGTACCCCACGATGCGTGTCGTTGACGACGTGCTGCTCAAGCCATTGCATGGTCTGATGGCGTTCTCCATGACGATCACGCTGACCCGGCAAGCGGATTAGACCGCCGCTACGGAGTGACCGTGAACGGACCGAGTTCGATATAGGTGGCGCCGCCCTCCGCCCCGACCGACCACGCTTCGGCCGTGCGGCTGTTCCAGACACCTAGTCGCAAGCGATACGCTCCCGCCGGCGCCGCCACAGGATTGTCGAACTCGACATGGCGCCCGTGGGTCGATGCGGCAAGGGCTCCTGCAAGGGGGCAGCCCCCCACATGGACCTGCTCTCCGGCCTCATTCACAAGATGGATGAAAAGGTGGCTGTTCGCCAGGTCGGGCAGGATACGAGCCGCTAGGGCCAGGTCGAGATAGGCGGCAATCTTATCGCCCTGATGCACCGTCGCCGGCAGCGTGACTGTGCGCAGCATTATGGTGTCGCCCAACGCGGTCTGGGCTGCCTTCAGCGTTTCGCCGGATGGACGAGGTGCGGCGGCCGCGGGCGACAACCATGCCGGACGCACACCCTCCTCGCACCACGCGCTCAACTCACTGAAGATGCGCCCTCCCAGCGGCTTGATCGAACAGCGGGTGGGCCGAATCGTGGCGTCATCACGCTCAATCGTCACGCGCAGTTCGTACGGGGCGAATGGCTTGCTGAAAGAGAGTTCAACGGCGTTCTCGCCGGGGCGGATGGGGCGGACCGTCTCGACCCCCTCCCAGAGCAGCTGCGTGTCGGCGCCCTTCACAGCGATGCGAATGCTGCCGGCCACCTCTGACGTTGCGGTCAACCGCAACCGGTAGACGCCCGCCGGCATGACGGCTTCATGGACATGGGTCAGACCGCCTGTGAAACGGGTCCAGTCGACAAACCGAGCGCCCTGTGTCGCGATAGTCACCTTGCGTTTGCCATGCTGCGCCAGCAGAGCGACAGGCGGATCTCCCATGGTCCCGCCGTATAGTTCGAATAGAGCGCGATCCTCCGCTGTCGCAAGCAGCGTGACCCAGGCATCCCCCATCTCCGCCGTGACCTCCAGCGGTAGGATCCACACCGGCTGGCTCCGGTCACGCGTCGCGCTGCGGATCCATCCCCGCGTATCCATCGCGACCGTGGTTTGCGAGTGAGGTGGCAGCGTGTGGCAGACCCGACGCGTGGGACGACGAATCGTCACGGCGGTCGGGCGGGTGCCGCTGCGCAGGCCCAGCTCAATCCGATCGCATCGTTCGGGAAAAACCAAGGCCCGCTCAGCGCGGCCATCGGCTGGCACATTGAAACATCGATCGTTGCGAAGAAAGACCGGACCGTTACAGAGCATCCAATCCACCTCACGCGGATACGGCACCGTCGGCAGCGGCAACGTACGATGGTCGATCCAGTAGTTCAGCGCACGCATTCGTACGATCGACCAGGGATGGCGATTACGGAATACCGAAGCCGAACGCGGCTCGAAGTCCAGGAACTTTATGCCGCGTTTCTCGCCGCGGTAGGGCGACTCCGCCACGGTACGCGCGTAGGTCTGGGCGATATGCAGATTATCATCACGTACCCAGAAGAAATGCTCGTGCGCCGCGTCGCGCCACATCATCGCCACCAGCAGCAGACCCAATACGCCGGCGGCATAGCGTGTCCAGGCCCTGCTCCCGCGCGATGCATCCAGGAGCGCCGCTACGCCCACGGCCATAACGGGCACCAGGAAGGAAAAGTGAAATGGATGCAGCATGGGTTTGCCTGACACCGCCAGCACCAGCACCACCGGCGCCAGCAGGCTGATCGCGGCCGCACCTACATCACGCCCCCAGCGCGCCGAACAGGCTGGTTTCCCGGAGCGGCAATGCACTACCACCCGCCACACAAACAGGACCGATGACACCAGCGTAGCGATCATGAGCGGGGCATACATGGCGCGGGCGAGGCGTGGCAGGCTGTTGGACCAGCTCTGTGCCAACTTCGCGTGCAGGGGAAGCGCCTTGAATGCCGCAGGGACGTTGTAGCTCTGGATGCGAATGAAGTTGACGATCATGTCATCCCAGGCCTGTGCCGTATTGATGATCAGTTCCGGCTTCAGGATCAGGATACCCGCCACGCAGCAGAGCGCTGCGCCACCGCCGCGCAGGAAGAATCCCAGCCACTGGCGTTTGCGGATGGATTCGACCAGGATGATGAAGGCGATGCAGAAGGCGGCCATGATGCCCTGGTATTTGCAGGAGAACGCCATGCCGGTACAGAGCGATGCGGTTGCCATCCATATGAAGCGGCGCGGCTGACGCAGGTGAGCGGCCAGCATCACCATCATGAACGAGATGAAAAGGTCGGTCCCAATATCACCCGTCGCAAAATGTGAGACGGCGACCGTGAGTGGACAGATCGCCACTACGGCGGCGGCAAAGAGCGAGGCCCCCCACCCCATGCGCAGAAGGCGACAGGCCAGGCAGACCAGGAGAACGGAGACCAGTCCATAGAGGAGCCGTAGCGACCGGACCCAGTGGTAGAGGTTGAGCGTGATGCCCTCTTCACGTCCCAGCCATTTCTCCAGCGAGGGCCTTAGGCCCTTCCAGATGGCCAGCGTCGGCCGTAAAAATACGGCATCAATGTGGTTGAGCCCATAGGGATAGCCATCGATAAACCAACTGCCGCCGCGCCAGACATAGGTCCCTTTCAGGAAATTGCTGACGGCCTGGATCTGCTTGGGGGAGTCAGGGTGGTAGACGTACTTGCGCTCATCGAGGCCGCGGTAGAGTCCGCCACCGCGAAAAAAGAGGCCCATCCCTATGATGAGAAGCAGAACAAGATATGGAAGTGTTCGTCGCAAGATAGCCTGTGTGTACCATCCGCTGGCTCCAACTGCAAATGAGAAGCGTCACCCCGATTGGGTTCCCCTGTGCACACACTCAAGAGAGCCGTGAGCCATAGACCTACCAGGCGAACCACGGCCCAATAGCGGGAAGATCCATGGTGGCACCCAAGAGTTCACGAGGCAGACGTTCAGCATAGCCCCTGCTGCTCTCATAGATGCGCCACGCGCTTACCTCGGGAACATACCACGCCAGATCAGCCTTCCCGTCACCGTCGTAGTCAGCCACTGCCGGTATCCATGTCTTCGAGCCACGGAACGCCATCCAGATCTTACCAGTTGTTGAAAGGCGCACCCGAATCCTGCCATCGGAGTTGCGGGCGACGGCCGGATCGGCTTTCCCGTCCCCGTCGTAATCGGCCGGCACAGGCAGGTCACCCGTCACTCCCAGAGGCTCACGCGGCAGGCGCTCAGCATAGCCCCTGCTGCTTTCAAATATGTGCCACTCGCTTGCGCCAGGCGCATACCATGCCAGATCAGCCATCCCGTCACCATCGTAGTCAGCCACCGCTGGTATCCATGCCTTCCAGCCGCGCGACTCCATCCAGACCGTGCCGGTCGTCGAAAGCCGAACCCGAATTTTGCCATCGATCTTTCGCCGCACGGCCGGGTCGGCTCTGCCGTCCCCGTCGTAATCGGCCGGCACAGGCAGGTCACCCGTCACTCCCAGAGGCTCACGCGGCAGGCGCTCAGCATAGCCCCTGCTGCTTTCAAATATGTGCCACTCGCTTGCGCCAGGCGCATACCAGGCCAGATCAGCCATCCCGTCACCATCGTAGTCAGCCACCGCTGGTATCCATGCCTTCCAGCCGCGCGACTCCATCCATACCGTGCCGGTCGTCGAAAGCCGAACCCGAATCTTACCATCCGTATCGCGTCGGATGGCTGGGTCTGCTCTCCAATCGCCATCAAAATCTCCATACACACCGGGCGACGCGAAGCGATTTGGCGCATCGATGGTCCCTGCCACCAACGCCATGTCGCGCTGGTCAAGCAGGTCACCGGCGTTCACTGCGACCGGCACCGCGCTGGTGGTCGAGGTATACATGCTCCACGGATCAGAGTAACGAATGTGATCAGCATCCGGCAGAGGAGCCACTAGCATCGTCGCAACAAGATAGTATGTGCCCGGATCCAGATCAGTGAAGGCATAGGGGCCGGGGACCGTTTGCTCGACGAAAGCCACGGGGGCGTGGTCCATCGCGATGTTGGTGTACGCCGCCACCACGACCACGCCGGTCTCGGCACCGGCATAGCTGACGGTACCCTCGATGGATCCCGTTGTGGGGGCAGGAGTAATCGTCAGCGTCACGACAAACTGCTGAGGCGTGTTGGTGGCCGCCCCGGCCGATAGCTCATTCGTCGCAGCGTAATTACCGACGCCCAACCCGGACAGGTCAACATTCAGTAGAAGCTCGACATCAGACAGGGCCCCCACAACGCCCGTCTCCGGCGTGACCGTCAGCCACCCAGTACCCGCAGCGCTGTAGGTAACCGAATGGGACCAGACATAAGGCATCCCACCCGTATTGCCGAGAAGCACGGCAAGCGCGGCCGGGTTCGGGTCGCCATAGACCACGTTCACCACCTGGTTGGATGGCACGTTTAGTGATGGTGCCGTCATGTATTCGTCTGCCCCCATGTCAACGCCGTTGAGAACACGCGGATCACCATCCAAATCAACACTGGAGCGCACAGCGGTATCGTCACCCGCATCACGACAGGGCGATACAGCCTGGAGATGGTAATCGCCGATGGCTGCGTTTACAAAGGACGGCGGATTGGTGATACATCCATTCAATCCGTGTACAACACCATCAGACGCACAGCTGTAGCCGACGCTGGGTCCGGCGCCCTGCACGGAGACATCGTGCCCAGAAAGGAGGGCCGTATTGTCGTATGACACCGTGTTGTGCACCGCGCCGCCTTCGAAAAGATGCAACCCGCCCCCTTCGGCGGCGGCATGGTTGCCAACCACTGTACTGTTGTAGACCTCACCGCCCCGGAACAGGTAGACCCCACCGCCCACGACAGTCTCATTGCTGACGACCAGACAGTTGATGAGCCGGCCTCCCTCAGCCAGGTAGGCGCCCCCGCCATACTCATGTGCCCCGTTGTCACGGAGCACGCAATAGCGCACTTCAGCCGTATCAGTCAGGTATACGCCGCCACCCGAGCGGTCTTCCAGCAGGTCCAGGCCACCCAGCGAATGGCCGCCGGTCAGCATGAAGCCTTCGAGTATGGCGCCCCCACTCAGATTCGCACAGCGGACGGCGCCGGGACCGTTTCCGCCGCCTGAGGCGGCGGCCCCGACAATCCAAGTGGTCTCCGGACCATCGGCGCTCAGAATCGTGACAGCCTTATCGACATAGACCCGCGAAGAGAGTGTCAACCCCGTGGCGGATGCACCTCCGGCGGCATAGACGCCGGGTCCTACGATAATGCGGTCGCCCGGATAGGCTGCATCCACGGCATCCTGAATCGTGCCGGCGGCCATATCCCAGGAGGCATAGGGCCAGACCGATGTCTGGCCGTTCTGGGCAACGTAATGCACCAGGTTACTTACCGGCACAACAGTGTAGAGGTTGGTCAGGACCGGGGCGGCCGACCAGTTGGCGTCGCCGGCCTGCGATGCGGTAACCTGAACATCGCCAATACCAGTGAAGCGCAGCCGGTCGATCCCTTCTAGAACGGCAGGACCTGAGAGCACATTGAATACCACGGGTTGACCGCTACCGCCACCCGAGGCCGCCAACGCTAATACGTTCGTATTGTCATAGGTCCCGGGTTGGGACAGAAATGCCGTGATCGACTGTTCAGCACTGCTGAGGGTCAACAGGGCCGTGTTGGTGCCGGTCCAGTTGATCGTATCGACCACGCCGACGACAGCATAGGCCCCTGCATTCGTGGGCGGTTGAGTGGCCCCATCATAGGTTACACTCACCGGTGATCCACTCGCCGAGCTGGCCGCAACGGCTTTTGAGGACCCATCGTAGACGTGGTTGGTCTGGGTGAACGTGATCGTATCCACGCCCCGGCTAATCGTGAACTCGACCGCCTGCAGTTGCGGACTATGGGTCGCCGTGGCCGAGACATAGGTGTTGGTGGCTCTGTAAATCCCCGCGTCCATCCCAGCCATATCGACGCTGGCCGTCACGGGAGCCGTTCCCATCGCCATCACGCTGCCCTGCAAGGGGCTCATCGTCAACCATGTTTCAGCCGGTGTGCTGTAGGCGATCGTGTTGGACCAAGCGAATGCCGTTTCGCCATAGTTGGTGAAGGCAAACACATAGGCAACCGGATTGGGACCTCCGTAGGTCGCCTCAAAGCCCAAACGGCTCGGCAGGGCCATTGCTCCTTCTGACAGCGTCACCAGGTTGGTCCACTCTGACCACCCCCCGACGGTGTATTCGTTCTCTGCGCGAACACGATAGTGATACAACACAGATTCGGTCAGTCCGGTAACCGTTAGACTCTCCTGAGCACCATCCAGGACCGGGATGGACGTCTGCGCAACAGCATTGGTGACCTCTACCGTGTAAGCTCGCACCAATACCGTACCACCCGGTGCCGTCCAGTTGGCCGTGAAGCGATGGGCTTCGATCTGTGTGGCGGCCAGGATACCCGGCGTGTCCGGCGTGCCGTCATATTCGTGTGCGCCCATATCCACCGTCGCATGCATGATGCGCGGACGGCCGGCCAGGTCCGCCACTGGCACGCCACCGGTCATGGGAACGTCGCCATTCGATCCCGCATTGATACAGGGCGACTCATGCTGCAGGTACAGATCTCCAGCGGCTACATCCACAAGCATGGGGCTGTTGGTGATACAGCCGTCCACGCCTTGCACCACACCATCACCGGCACAGGAGTTCACGACATTCCCGCCAAAGAGGTCTTCGTCCTGGTTGTGATAGATGATCGTATTTCGCACATCGCACTCAAAGGCGCCACTCCCATACAGCGCCTCGTTACGCACCACCGTGCTTTGGCTCAACACCCCGCGGAACATCCCACCACCAAAACGGGCCGTGTTGCCCACAAAACTGCTGTTCGCCGCCACACTGCCGTGCGCACCACCGCCATCGAACACCGCCCTGTTGCCGAGGACCTCGCACCGCAATAGCGTGCCGCCATAGGCCCCTCCGCCGTATAGGCTCACATTGCCGGTGATCAGAGAGTTGCTGACCACACTGCCACTCGACATCAGGATACCACCGCCCGACTGATCGACTTCCGACGCACTTTCTGCCCCGTGGGTGCAGCCGTTCGTTACGCTAAAGCCCGCCAACACGGCACCATCGGCCAGGTAAATGCCGCGCATGGCATCTGGCCCCAACGGAGCCTCCGAGCCCGTGCCTGCCTGTCCTGCGATCAAGGTGTGGCGCGGTCCATTCACGGACTGCACGGTAATGGTGTTCGTGACACACAGTCGGTTCGTCAACAGATGCCCCGGCAACGCGCGTCCACCGGTGTCGTACAGTCCGTCGTTCACAAGCACCCGATCACCATCCGCCGCTATATCGACGGCATCCTGCAGATTGCTGGCCGCTGTCGCCCAGCTTGCATAGGGCCACACAGAGGTCTGGCCATTCATAGCCACGTAGTGTACGGCATTCGTATCAATGACCACATAGCTATTGGTTAGGGTCGGAGAAACAAGCCAGTTGGAGTCGCCCTGTTGCGTTGCCGTTACCCGAACGGTCCCGCATGCCGTAAAGCGCACCACATTACTTGCCATCATCACACCGGGGCCGGATTCAATTTCAAACTGGATAGGCAAGCCTGAAGCAGCTCCGTCCGCCGCAAGCGTCAACAGCTTCTCGCTGGGGTAGTCCCCGCTGCTCGGTAGAAACGCGGTGATGGCCTGTGGGGCCCGCGACACGGTCAGTACGGACGTATTGGTTCCAACGTAATTGGTCTCAGCAACGATGGCCTCAACGGCATAGTTACCGGCATTGGTCGGCGCCGTCTCACGGCCAGCATAAGTGACACGCACATTCAGATTCGACGGTTGTGTCGTTACCGACACCAGGCGGGCGGCACCATTATAGACTTGTTGAGTCTCTCCGATCGATAGTACTGCCGTCGCTGCATAGATTGTCAGGAGCCCATTGGTATAGTCGAATGCGTAATTTTCATCGACACCATTGGTCACGCTGATGAGGCACTGCCCCACCGACGTTGCAGTAGAAGCAGTCGTAACACCCATCGGAATCACGGTGAGGTCATGGGTGGTGTCGCCGTTGCGCCACCCGCGATAGCTCAATGTCAGCGGCGGATTGGCTGCACCATAGACGCGCGCCTTATTGTCCGCGGCCACCTGCAGTACGGCCTGTGTAACCGACAACGTACCATTCGAGTACGCAAAGCTGTAATTGGCGGCGAACGCATTACTGGGAACAATCGAGTAGGCCCCCACCGTCGAGGTGATCACGGCAGGCGTCGTGGCCTGGGGCCATACACTAAAGTCCGTCGGGTCCTCGCCACTAGCGAAGTTGGTGTAGCTGAATGTCCACACAGGATTGGTTGCGCCATAGGCGCGCGACTGGTCTTCGGCCCACACCGTAAGTTCTCGCTGCGCGACCGTCAACAAGCCCGTACCGGTCCCGGCATGCAGGAGCTCGTCCACGCTGACGCTTACGGCATACAGCCCGGCATTGGTCGGTGTCAACGCAGCACCATCATAGGTCACGCTATACGGCAGGTCACCCGGGACCGTGCTCACTGTTACCGTTTTGACCGTCGCATCGTAGAGTTGATTGGTCAGGCCGATTGCAATAGCAACGGGTGCGCGCACCACATCGAACTGCTGTGTTACCGACACCGCGGCCAACCAATTGCTATTGCCCACTTGATGAGCTGCCACCGCTACGGTACCGCTCGCACTGAATGTGATGTTTGATCCATCAGAAAGGCTGGCGGGACCGTCAACAAGCGTAAACGTCGTATCAAGACCACTGGAGGCTGTTGCCGCCAGCGCAGTCGTGTTCGTGGCGACCTGTTGTGCGATCGAAGAAAATGTGATGGTTTGCTGCGCCCGGGATACCACCAGGGTGCCATTCGCCTCGCCCGCGTAGAGCGCCTCGGTAATCTCGGCAAAGATCGCATACGAGCCTGCGACTGTTGGGATGATCGTACTGCCGTCATACGTCACGCGATGACTTAGGCCGGTGGGAACCGTCGCAACCGAAACGGGGGCGGGACCGCCCGTATATGGCTGATTCAGATCGCCAAGACTAATGAATGCCGGTGCAGCCAGAATCCGGAACGTGCCGTTACTGCGCACGAGGCTATAGTTCGTATCAGACCCACCCGTAACGGTGATAGGATATGTTCCGGGCAGGCTGAGCTGTGTGGCCGTGGTCGCCACGGAGGGACGTTGGTCGAGAACATCGGGCCCCTCGCCTGTGTGAAAACCACTCCACGCCAAGGTCAGCGGCGGATTTGTTACCCCAAAATAGCGACTCTTATTCTCCGCCGCAACCTGCAGTACCAGCTGTGTTACGCTCAGCGTTCCGCCCTGATAGGCGAAGCTGTAGTTCGATGCCACACCCCCCGACAACGTAATTCCATAGCTTCCCACATCTGAGCCCTGCGTGGCCAGCGTGGTTGCCTGAGGCGCCACGGTCAGATCGCTGATACCTTCGGCCTGAGCGAAGTTGGTATAGCTGAGCGCAAACACCGGATTGGTCACACCATAGCCACGCGCGTAGTCGCCGCAGCTAACGGTCAACGGACGCTGCGCAACAGTCATCAGTCCGGTCAGCGAGCCAACATAGACTGGATCCTGCACGTCCACTGTTACCGTGTATTGCCCCGCGTTGGTAGGAGGCATCGCATACCCCACATAGGATACGTCCGTCGTAACCGCAGGCGCTACAGCCACAATCACTTCGTGCGCCGTTCCGTCATAGACATGGTTGGTGGAACTCAGCTCCAGCACACTGACAGGCCTCTTGACCCCCGTGCCTGCCAGGTTGAGAGCATAAGGATCCGTTGCCAAGGGGCCATTATTGTTGATTCTGAGCACGGCCGACACAGGACCCAGACTCTCTGGCGAGAATACGACGCCAAAATGGGAGGTCGCAGATGCTTGGACTTGGTCAGGCATATCCACCAGCCACATGACGGAAGTCGATACGCCGCTGAGCTCAGCCGATACAATCTCCAACACGCCTCCGCCCTGGTTGAGCAGTGTGAATTGATTCGTAACAGGAGATAGAAGCGGCGACGAGCCAAAGTCTGTGCCTTTGGCGAGGTCCGCCGCCTCGCCACTGCTGATCTGAGTGCCATTCGTGCCCAGGACTGACGGCGCCGAAGGGGAGGTGTTCCAAAGCAGATGAAGTGATCCGGACCAGAGGCCGCATACCGCAATATCAAGACTGCCGTTCCCATCGAGGTCGCCCACCTCGACGTCGCGCAGATGCCTCCCTGACAGAATGACCGGGGATCTATTCACGATAAACTCGCTACCATCCCCATTCAGCAGGACGCCAACTTTTTCGAAGCCCGTGATCACAATATCCGGATAGGTATTGACATCGCAGTCCCCTAACGCCAGACCATAGATTGTAGACGCGATCACGGTTTGTTCGATCGTCGCAAACGAAAAGCCTGATCCCGCCCCATGCCCGATAGCCACGAGTCCCTCTTCACCAACCACCACGATATCCATTAGCCCGTCCGTGTCCATATCCGCAATCCGGCAACCAAAGAGGCTCTGAGCACCGACGTCATAGGTATAGGCAGCCGTCAGCGTGCCGGACCCGTCGTTGGTCATAACAGAGACGTACCCCGCCGGTCCAACAACCACCGCATCACACGACCCATTACCGTCCAGATCTCCCACATCGAGATCATACAGCGGCGCGCTGCAATGGATCGTTTGGCCCAGACTGAATGAACCACTCCCGTCATTAAGCAGTGTAACGAGTTCGCCGGAGAGCTCCGTAATCGCCACGACATCCTGGCTGCCGCCGCCATCCAAGTCGCATGTCACAACGCGGCGTACCGGATCGTCCGCGCCTCCCGCGTAGGCAGCCTGCCATCCGGACAACAGCCCACCGCCATCGTTGGTGGCGGTCACCACGCTTTGGGTCTCGCAACCAAACAGGGCATCCGGCTGGAGGTCGCCATTCAAATCGCTCAACGCGACGTCGACCAATGAGGCCAGGGGCACATCCACGGTTTGGGCGCTAAACACACCGCTGCCATCGTTTGTAAAAAGGAGCGCACTTGAGCCCTTCCAACTTGGCGCCATGAGGTCAAGCGCACCGCTGGCATTGATGTCGCCAATCGCAATATTGAGGAAGCGGCGGGCACCACCGGAATCCACGACCAAAGAGTGTGCATTGGTAACAAACGTGCCGCTTCCGGCCACGGGCGGCTCTGCGACAGCGGTGGTACCGAGTATAGCGGCAAGTAGAAAAAGTCCAGTTCCGGCTACTATGTGTCTAGTCATACGTATCACTGCCTGCCTAATACCCGCTGAGTGTCATTATGATGCGCGATCGATTCTCTTCTGTGAGTTTGAGGCGCATGCAAGCGGCCTTAAAATGCACCACAAAACCGCGCCGATAGACCACATAGTCATCCTGTGCGAGTCGCTTGGCTTGGCGCAGACGAGTCAAACGCTTGAGTTGGCGGCGGCACTGATTGTACGCCGGGCGCAGGCCTATGGGTATAGCCACTTGATGCCACTCCAGACGGGCCCGCGCACGGTCTGTGACACAGAGACTGGCAAGGGGCAACCGGAACGGCTGCCCGTCCGGCCGTTCAAATGTGGCCATGTTGCCCTGTAGATCGATCAGGTCAAGCTCAACGGCGTGACCGGCAACATTGGTCCACATATCGCCACGGACCGGCATAGGCAGGCAACAGACCAGACCGAGCAGTAGCACCACAATTCGAGATGGAGTAAGGCGGCGCCCCCAGCTCCGAACGCTTATCCTCTGAAGCAGGAAGCTCAGAGTCGCGCTGCCCGCTCGCGCCAGGCGTTTTACAGGCAGGTCATTCATGGCTGAGGATCCGTCGTTACCGCCAGCCGAATAAAGATATTCGAGTCGGACAGATCAATATAAATAACTTGAAAGGCACCATCCCCTACAAGCTCCCGATACCCGGGCGCGCCATCTTCCTGCACCGCAAAAGGGATCTGTCCCCACGATGTCGGTGACAGGCTCTGCGTGGCAACCAGCCGATAGGTAATAGACTCACTTGTCAGGAAACGAAGCCGCATACGGTTAGCCGAGATCGACTCCAGCCTGTCGATCTTGAAGAGGTCAGTCGACAGAAAGGCAAAGGTTCCGGAGTGAAACTCCTCCAGGTTCGTGAGGCCATCACCATCAAAGTCATCACCCGGATTGACATCTTGAATGCCCGCGAGTGCCCCACCCGACTGCGCCACGAGCTGCTGCTCCCACTCGTCAGGCAGGCCGTCATGATCCAGGTCCGTACCGGTACACAAATCCATGCGCGTTAACGACCCGGCCGCACCGACGGACAACGTGTTGGTGGGCATGAGCGGCTGGCTGACACCGCCCGCCGAGACGGCAATCTCTATCTTATCCCCCGGGTGGACGGCATAGGGGGCATACGGCGTACCTCCGCTATCCATGTCGAGTTCAACCCTGTAATTCCCGCCTCCATCCAGAATACCACTGATCTCGTAGCGATCACACTCCGCACCACTCTTGCGCAGTGACAACGTACAGGCTTCAGCATAGGGGAATCCATAGGCGTCCTTAAGAAGTCCATGGACTACCGCACAGGGCTGCGGCGTACCAGCCCGTACAGACAGACCGGCACACAGTGTGGCGATGACAGCGATGACGATATGCTTCATTGTATTCAACACTCCTCTGTGTTGCTCCCGTGGACTTCGGTCAGTTACCCGAATATGAGTACGTATGGAAATAGAACTTAATATCTTTGACGCCCTCTCCATCGCGTGTGCCGGCAGGCGTCGGTCGACCGTAGATAAACCGCGCCAGGCCTTCATTGGCGTCGGTCAACAGCGTGCCGCCCGGAATGATCAGGACCCAGCGGGAGTTCCAGACCGAACGCCCGATCAAGCGGGAATTCCACATCACCTCAACCAGGGGATCATCACCACCGTCGTGATAGGCGCGCATCGCGGGCAGTCGGCGCGTGTTGTAGAGTTCATTGCCAAGTGTGTCGGCCAACATACTCCAGTTAGGGTCCTGCCACTGCTCATCCGAAATCGGGTACGGAAGGGGCAGCGCTTGGTCGACGACCTGCCACTGTCGGATGCGACTCGATTCGCCGAACGTAACACGCATCGAATCGGCACCGGCGGGTACCAGGTAGATTCGCGGCTGATTGGCCAACCCATACTCAAAGGCGTTGGTATAGTTACTAAACCACACCCCTACAGACCGAATCTTCGTGGCAAAATGCGTCGAGTCGTACGCATTGTCGCCGGCGGCCAGCGGACGGCCAAAGAAGTTCTTTCCAAAATCGATCGTTGTCGAGAATGGAATAACAATGCCCGGCTCTACGTCCTTGATAGGGTCGAACGGAAGACAATAACGCCTGAATTCTGGAATATCCCGAATATTGGACACCTTGTGTGCGGCCAATGTGGCCTGCCAGCTCTCATCGCTGGAGGCCTCCGGCGACAGCCTGAATAGCTCTCTGCGCAGAGAGAACAGCCCCGTTTCCTCCTGTGGATTGTTGAAGTTCAGCCGGCCTTTGAGAACGCTCCAGTTGGCTTTCATCCGTGCCATGGCATCCGCGAGTCCGGGCTCACCGACCGGGCCACCGGTCAGCGGGTCGCCATCACTCGGGTTGGTCCAGTCCGTGAAACGGCCCAAGGTCCGGGCCTTGACAATCTGGCGCATGAACGTGCGGCCGGCCTCTTGCTCGGCACCACCCTCCAGTAAACCTGTCTCATAGTCATAGGCTTTGGCCGCGAGGTAAACGTAGCGGGCAGCCATGTCGAATGCTTCGTCATAGCGAGCCAGTTCATCATTGCGGAAGACGCGGTACGCCATGTTGCGATAGCGGCTGGTGTTCAATTCGCTCGCCCAGATCATGCGTGCCGTTTCACGTTTCATGAGCAGAAGATCGCCCTGATTGATTGCCGCACTAAGTCGCATTCTTGCCGATTCCAGTTTCTGGAGTTGCGCCTGCACCGTGCTCAACCAGTTATTCTGCTCCTGCAGCAGGCTGAGAATACGGTACCCCGCCTCGGTGGCCTCACGGGTCAGATCCAAGGCGGCGAGGTCACGCTCCAAGCGTACCTTCTCGTCCTCAATGCCGGCTTTCAGCCCGATAATGCCTGCCCCTCCGATGACGGTGGTCAGCCCATGCGTAATCTCAATCGCCTTGGCCGACATCTTGAGCGCACCGCGTGTAGGCGCGAGCGCATCACTCGCAAGCCCCAGCACCTTCGGAATGCCCTCAATGATAGCCGCATCAACCTTACTAATGGAATCCTTCAGCCAGTTACCGAAGAGCTGCGCGATCTCGAGGGCTGAGATGAATCCCTGCATCAGACGGATATCGTCGGCCGTATCCATCCGGTACGAGATTGAATTCGTGAGGTTCTCGTATGTCGCCAACCACACATCGGCCTCGCGCTGTACTTCGTCGGCCGCCCACTGAGCATCGCCAAACGCCGAGGAAACATCCGCCATAGCAGTCAAGTATTCGCTCAAGGCGACCTGAATCGTCCCCTCGGCACGACGCTGGCCCCCGTAACTGGACGGCTTGACGGGAATGCCATTGCCCGCAATGTTCAGGTCAACCGTGTGTGTCGCCGTGCTCTGATAATCCACAGAGGTAATCTCATAGTCCTGGTCATCCCCTCCCCAGAAGATGGGTGCGGCCAACGTAATATCTTCCGTTTCCCAGGCGTAGTCGTACGTGGTGAGCTCCATCTGCACGTTACGTGTATCGGTAATGATGCTCGGATCCAGAGGCCAGGTATCCACATAAAGATAGTGCAGCAGGTCCGGCCCACTGTAGCCCTGTGGATAGATCTTTCCGGGGCCAATATCATCTTCATACGGATACCCGTAAATCCCAATCAGCTCCCGGTTCATCTGGGCCTCATCACTCAGAATCTTCACATCAAGATCCGCGGACTCATTCTGATCACGAATAGCCTGCGCACAGCTTTTGATCCGATTGTGGATACCCAGGGCGTTATGCAGCGCGGCCAGGGCACGATCATACATCTGTTCGAAATGAGTCTGGCCGTCATCAATGCCGTAGCTGCTGATGTCAAAAGGTACCGCATCGGATGTAATGCCCAATGGATTCATGGACGTATCAGCAAAGTCAACCTGTTGCTGAACACGATGTCCCTGGTTGGCCAACTCCGCCAGCTCCGGGGTATTTACCCGATCAATCAGTCGAATGCCTTCGTGAGCCGGGTCGGGATCGCTGGTCGGCAAAAGCGAATTGGCCGTCAGCCAATCGAAATAGGCCCCCATGCCCACGCGGCAGCCCCATTCACCCACGCCCCATGCCCGGTTCGTATTGCTGTCCCGCGCCGCCTGCCATCCATTGTCCTCAGCGTAGGTGTCGCGCCAGGTTCGATTGATGACAGCCGAACCTGCGCGGGCACGGGCAGCGGCGGCCGTCACAAACTTCTTCTCGTGAAGGAAGGAAATGGTTACTTCGGTGGAGTCGCCCACGACGATGCCCTCGACCTGCGGATACCAACTGAAATTGGTCTGGTGCAGGTAACCGTAGTAGCCCTTTAACGCTGATAGATAGTGACCGTAAGCGTCACCATGGCCCTGCGGATACTGCGTAGCAGCATCATCGGCGTCCAGCGTACCATCAAAGTCTCCCTTAAGATCACTGATACCGTAGTTCAGCATATACGGCACCTGCCCACCGACGATATCGGCTGTGATATTCCATGCCAGTCGATTGTAGGTAGGATACTGGGTCACGGGCGGATTCATGTCATCATCCCGACCACGCAACAGGGCAAGCTCTTCTTCCAGCAGCCCTGCGGTCTGGTTCTGAAAACAGAAGAGCGAAGAGACGTCCCCGACGGTCATACCCCACGTCTGGATCGGATCGTCTTCACCCAGCATAATCGATGGGTTCAATGCATCCCCAAACGCTTCATTGCCCAGTACCATATAGAGATCCGAGAGACGGCTCTTCACCATCAGCAGTGCCAGCGCGAGTCCATCGTCCGCCACAAACCCCGCATTGACGGATAGATCGTCGGCTTGACGGTTGAGTGTCTCGTAAATCTGCATCAACCCATATTCATTCAACGCTTCATAGTTCAGAGGAATATCACCGTTGTATGGAGGTCCGATCTGCTGGAGCATATCCAAGGCCGTATAGACCCGGTAGTTCATGAAATCGAGAATCCTCTGCTCGTAGGGATTGATCGCCTTGAGAACGCGCTTGATCCACCCCTCGACCAGCACCGGTGGCGTCCATCCCGACCACGCCGTACCAACAATGGCCTGCACATCAGGGACCGTCGCCCTGTAACTGCAGCGGAGATAGTGGTCCGAGAGACCAAAGACGCCTGCGTCGCCCACGGTCACAAAGTGCTGGCCCGTAGCCGTTACGTAATCGCTCCAGTTAGTCGACGTCTCTTCGGGCGCCATCCCATCATCGGGATCGGCCCATTCCCACTTGAACTCCCACCGTTCCGGGCGTCCACGGAAGTCGGCCGTGTAGTATAGGTTCACCTGCTTATCGAGCGGATTATCCGAGAGGATCACATCCAACCGGCCGCGGTACAGCTCCGAGGATACCCGGAAGATCGCCATATCGACCACCTCGGAGGGATCCACCATATCCGGATCCGAGCTATCATTGAACACCACCGTAACGTACCCCGTCCCGAGCCCCGTGGTTGGCAACGCCAGTGAATCGAAAGGTGTTTCATCATCGCTGATTCCGACCACCTCTGTCGGCAGCTCCGCTATCGCGTCCCGCCATGGGTCGCCGGGGGTACCGGTGATCCCCGTGATCAACGATTCATCAATCGTGGAGGCCCGATTGTCGCCATCAAGTACGTTAAGCAGCAGATAGTTGTGCCCATCTGTCCGTTCGCGATACGTTCCCATGAGTTGCAGGGCATCCGCAGCATCAGCCATCGGATTAAAGAAGAGCCGGGATCGAAGCGCGGGTGGCATGTCACTGAAGAACCAGCAAGCGGTCCGTACGTCCCTGTAACGCTTCATCCCGGAGGGAATCTCGTCCAGCTCAGTCGTCCGCTTCACGGTCGGGTCAATCAATGTGACGCTCGGCGTGGTCGGGTCCAGGGCGAGCGACTGCTGATACGGCACATTCACACTCAACTGCCCACGAATGGCCGGCAGGTCATTCTTGGGGTTTGTCAGGGTGTCGGCGATATAGAGTACCGGCAGGTCTTCCGGCCAGTACACGACATAGGTAAAGTCAATCGGCGTGTCGTCACCGGAAAGCACGTCCAGCCATGCGACGGGGGTCCCGAGATCCGGTTGCTCTGTCAGTGCAGGGAAGAAGAAACTGGACTGCATGGGGTAATAGAAATCGAAGACATAGTCTGCCGGCCCGCCATCATCACCAGCCTGTTGGGCCCAGTAGTAACGATTGCGGTCGCGATAGACCGGACCCGACACTTGCGTATTCTCTTCCAGGTTCACGGGCGGCATCATCGCAATCGGAGCCGGCGGTTGAATCATGAGGCCGGCCTCGTGATCACGCCTGAATTGATAGAGATCGTTCGATGCCACAACCTTGAAGGTCACCATGTAGGGCCGACCACCGTTGACTGTGGCGCTACTGGCATTCAGGAGCACATACGGATCCGATGTGTAGGCCTCACCGCTTGTCACATTGAGGTCGTTGCGGAGCGCGTAAACCGTTCCGCCAATAATAATCGCATGCTCTTCATTGGGATTGAAACCGTCCGAATCCCGATCATTCTGGACATAGAGCGAGGCCGACACACCGGAAAGATCCGTGCCCGGCTCAACTTGTTGGATGCCGGGGGTGTCCCAGGTTACGCCCTCAGAGGGCAGCGAGAGGTCGTTGAGAAAGTAGCTGTTGTCGCTAACGACACCCACGGCAGCCAGTTCATCGGCTTCAAAGCGATAGTAGGCACGCAGACCGAAGGCGGACGGCTCGACCGTCACCATGGTGTGCGTCTTTATCTCGTCCCACGACCGTTCGTCGTTCCAGATGCGGATCTCATCCATCCTGCCGGTAAAGAATCCTTCCGCCGCAAACGGTCCACTGGCGCGGGCACCAATCCGGAAGGCGGCAGCCATGTCCGCGCGGAGCCATCCGCCGAAGGACGCTGTATGCACGGGGGCTCCGTCAACATAGAATCGAACCATGCTGGCATTCTTCGCCGTCACCGCCAGATGCTGCCACTCGTCAACCACGAGCGAGGTCCCGGCACTGTACCATGAACCACCGGCATAGAATTCAGGGACGCCCGCGTTGAGCCGCAGACGGTAGTTATCGCCCCTATAGATAAGGTATTGAATACCGCTGAGGGTCTGAGGTCGGACCCAGAGTTCCAAAGATATCTCACTCAACAGATCCAATCCGTTCGGCTGGTCATTCCATAGGTGACAACCGAAGAACTGCTTTTCTTCAAAAGTCAGTTGCGTGGCATCAAACGCCATGCACCCTGTATATTCAGTCTTAAGCGTCTGTCCCTGGCTGCCTTCTCCGCTCGCAATCACGAGGTCCTTCGACAACAGCGGCCAGTCACAGGTGTTCAGGTTCACGATGCTGGGGAAGAAGATCGGTCCAGGCAGGTCTTCTTGTCTACTCGCATTGCTCCACCACACCTCGAGCAAGCCCTGGTTCACGCCAAAGATGTAGGAGTCCACATCTGCGAGAGCGGTGTAGGTCGCAGGATAGCTATAGCGGTCGATGTTGTAAGCGGTACCCGACGGAGTATAGATGTAGCCCGGCCATTCCCCGTACATCGCTTCGAGGGAATCGCCTGAGGCAGGTAGCAGAGGCCGGATCTCTTTGCCAATCACCGCGCTGAGGGGGGTATGGTCCAGACTCACATCTGTCCGTGAAACCGAGCGGACCGGTTCGAACCACACATTATCTTCATACGTATACCTCAGAAGGCAATACCCTTCATCGGTAGTGTAGAAGGTCTTGCCGTCCACGACCGCATGGTTTGCGGGTACTTCATGTGGCATCAGTTCGATAAGAAGATCGTCAGGAAAATACACAATCGGCTCATAGACACCCTCGGCCACGTCGCCGCGCACATAGGCTTGGGCATTGACCCCCCACGTTATGCCGTAGATATCCACCTCAAACGGCCACAATACATCCAGTTCCTCCTTGGCCTTCCAGTATATTTCAACCTGCCAGGGTGCGGCGGTTTCGCGAATTCCCCAGACCCACCCCTTCTTTTCGCCGCGTGTGTGCTGATAGACAAAGGGGTCGTCCTGGCCCGTCGGATCAATAGCACCACGAACAATCTCGGCAAACAGGTCATTAATACCGTATGGCCGTGCCTGCGGAAACAGGCGATCGCCGACCAATACAGCGAGTTCAGCCGACATCGGTTCAAGGACCTCCACGATCTCGTAGGCCAACAGAACACGGTCCTCAGTGACTTCATCCAACCGGGAGTAGGTCAGCAGAAAACGGCCTTCCGCACCCTCCGCTGCATGCAGCATATTGTCGGAGATCCAAACATCGTTCGAGTCCACGATCTGGTTGTTGTAGTAGAGATCGACACGATAGTTGCTACCAAAAGCAATGGGTGGGCCTGAGTTCTGCCCCTCTGTCCAGTAGAGTCGCACGGGCCGTTTGTTCGGCTGAGGCGAGATCGTGTAGGTAATGATCTGGGTGGTTCCATCCTGGAGTGTCCAGACCACTTCGATCGCCCCCATGTCGGTGGCAACGAGTATCTGTGCATAGTCCAACCACTCGGCATTAATCACCCCCGCCGCCGAGGACAGGACCGGTGCGATTGACAGATCGGCATCCGCGGGTGCGGTCAAAACGTCACCCAGCGCAAACGCGGCACCGATACCGACAATCGGTTCGGCAAAGCTCGACTCGGCAATGACCAGACCACCCGTAGGGGACGTGGGTCCAACGGTGCTGAACGATGTAAAGCCGCCAATGATGGCCAGCCCTGCCGTATTCGTGTACTCGGCGTACCATGCCTGGTTGGTAACACTGCTGGTGTGGATATTCTCTGGGTATACCGGGTTGAGATAGCGCGACTCGACGAGAGGGGGCGCCGCCATGGCATGCAAGGCCAGCATGGCGAGAAGAAGCATGCCCAGCGTCGCCTTCGCCCCGTTACTTCTGCATTGCATCATGCGAGGTTCCTCTCTCACGCATACCGGCTCAGTAGCGATTATCGTCAACCAAAGCCCTTTTCACGAACATGACATCAATACCGAAATCAGCGTAGTTGCCGTGGTAGTGGCCCTGACAGTGAATCCACCACGTGCCGCCACTCTCATACATTCGCACCTTGAACGTCTCCTCGCCACCGTCTTCGTCTATGTCGCCGTATCCCATGTCAAAGCCAACCATCATGGCCGACCAGTCCGTGGTGCTGTATCCTGTATTCGTCTTTTGATCCTCTCCGGTGCCGCAATCGAATCGGCGCACATGAATCGGGACAGCACCATTAACCTGAAAGCGTGGTGCATTTATGGTGTCGCTCGCCGTAACGGGCCCGGTGACAGTGGCGCCCCCCCTGAGCTCGGATGACCCGAACACATCAAGGCCCTGCCGCAAGTAGGTCCGGCCACCGTTAACATCCAACCCTTTATTGAGATCGGCCACGGCGTTGTTTACGACGACCCCACTGTTGAACGTCGTAGTGCCCTGCACTGTTGCGGTGCCGTCCACGGAGCTGTTGCCATCGACCGCAAGGTTCCCCGTGGCGGCCACACTACCCGTGACATCCAGATCGCCGCCGGCCGAGAAAGCGCCAAAGGATTCGCGGGCGTAGCGGGCCGACTGGGCACGCTCGGCAAAAGGCGTACAGAGAAGTTTTTGACGAGGAAACGCTTCACTGACTTCATCAGCCGGTAACGCGGCACCCGTATAGTCCTCCAGAACCGTGATGCCCAGAAAGAGGTTGTTGTTATTAGCGCGTGCGACGTCATACCACAACGCCTTCCACAGCTCTTCCGGGCCGTATACCGGCGTGTTCACAGTCAGGGCTTGACCGCCCGATGCACCCAGCAAGACATTGAAGTAACCATTTTTAGCGTAGACCAGGTACTTAGCCCCCCACTGGACGGCACCACCCGAATCGGCATCGTACACTCTGAACTCAATGTTGTACGTGGTATTCGAATATAGGGCACCGGAGGGCGTTGTGAGGCGCCCCTGGTAGTTGATCTGTCCCGGCGTAACCGCCGTACGAGACGCTGGCGCCGCGGCTTGCAGGGAGGTGATCGTTGTCAGAGTGGCTAACGCAATAACCATCACTATTTTCACGGTTGTTCTCATGATACTACCTTCTCTCCTATGTGGTATTCTGAAAAATGAAAGGCGCGACCGCGGACCGATCAGCGCAACACCCCCACGTCGCTGATCTTCTGCAGCCTGAAGCTCCCCGCCACGTAGATGGTTTTGTTCAGCCCCTGTATCTGCTCCCTGAAACTTCCCCCCGTCCGGGTCACGCCCCACTGAGGGCTTCCGGCGCCTGCTTCCGGATCGGTAGGTGAAAAATCGAACCACAAGGTCCGCTGGATCGTGAAGGACTCTTTTCCTTCTCCGAGCGCAGTCGGCACATCGTTGAAGTATTCCTGGTTATCATGATCCGGATGGTAGCGGTGTACAAAGGGATTGACGGGATCGTCATAGGGCAACTCAACCATACAGACCAGCGACGCCGAAGCGCCGAAACCGCCTGTGCCGGCAACCGGCTCCATGAACGGAAAACAGGTGGAACTGATGCGGGTGATCGTGGCATCCGGATGCGCCAGGAGGTACGCCTCCGCTTCGGTTTCATCCGACAACAGCTCGATCACACCATTGGTATAAGCCCCGGCCGGCGTATCCACCACATCTCCGTCGGGCAGCCAAGCCACAAGCACACGTTGAAGAAGATGCGTTTCACCCGCCTCGTTCACATGGAAGATGACCCTGAACTCAAACGCCTGCGACACGGGAACAGGCAGTGTAGTATCCCAGGTCGGATCCACACCGACACGCGTCCGGGCGCGATTCACCTTCTGAGCCTTCACGGTCCCAACCCATAGCCCGGTCGACTCCAGCAGTTCGGTCAAGCTCCCGGCACATCGGACCCCCAACCGGCTGTCGACCGTGGCGACGGAGTGCTCCGTGTTGTTTTCATCAGTGACAGAGAGCACGCTCTGCCACGCCGCATCCGCCACCCCGTTCGTGAGACGTGCCGGATCCGGCGCCAGGTTCAGCTCCAGGCTACTTTCCGGCAGGACGTTTGTCACAAAGTCGAGGGGCAACGGGATATAGTCGTCATCCGTCAAGTTCTGCCTGAAGACCAGGGGAACCATACCAATCAGGGCCGGTCCGCCACCGTCCGCCGGAGGGGCCTCGGAGGGAAGCTGCCGGATGCGGATCGTCCGGTTCGTCACCGTTCCATTCTCGATGACCAAGGTACGGGGAGCAACCGATGCACCAAAGTCGAGTTGGCGTCCGCCGGACCGAAGCGTGACCCGTGTGGGGCCATTGAAGTCGGAGGCGTCGTCGCCCGCTGTAACCCAGTAGGCCTCTCCGCGGCGGATCCCGGTCAAGAATGGCTGCCAGATTCGTTGCGAGGATCCATCCGCAGCTACACGAAAGAGCGTCTCGGCTGAGGAGTTGATGTCAAAGTTTGGAGAAAACCCGAAGAAGTCCCCGAAGTTCATCGTCTCACCCGGTATCACGGGCAACCCCACCAGGTTCTGCTCGCCGGCCACCCACCGTTTTGGGTTTAGGACCACCTGCCCCTTGACGCTCAAGACAAACGGTGCCGCATTGGAGTCGACCATAATCTGGTAGGTTTCACCTGCCAGAAGGGCACCGAAGGAGCTGGCCCCACTGTCATGTGCAAACCAGTACTCCCAGTCAGCAGAACGGGGTACCAGGTCGGCCGGATCAAGGTGGAACTCAAAAGACGTGGTTTCCTTGCGCCACCAGAAAACACGGTCTACCGGCGTGTTGCTGAAGACGGCCGAACAACCGCTCTGGGACGGTTGGACAAGCAGCTGGACAGCATTCCAGCCCGGCTCCAGCGCAATATCCTGCGTCTGCCACTGTGCCGTGGCAGGCAGTGAAGAGAGTACAAACAAGGAAAGAAACAACGATAGCCGTGTAGACATGCTAATCCTTCATCGCCACATCATTTTCGCCAAAGTAATCCGGAGACTATCATCTAATTTAAGCTCCATGTCAATAGATGTACACGACACCCATGTATATCCATCCCGTGTTCTATATACCAGACCAACTACGGACTGATGGCGTAGCTGGCGATAGTGAACTCCTGCACATCGCGTAACGAACGCTCGGCGTAGCCATCATTTCTCGCAACTGACCCCATCCCTACCAACGTAAGCGAGGAGTCATGATAGGGCGGTCCAGAGGGACGCCCAGGCCCTCGTGCGGCCAACGTTCAGCGTAGCCCCGGCTACTTTCGTAGATACGCCAGTTACTTGCAGCCGGGACATACCAAGCAAGGTCCGCCTTGCCATCGCCGTCGTAGTCCGCCACAGCGGGTTTCCATGTCTTCGAGCCACGGGAAGCCATCCAAATCTTACCGGTTGTTGAAAGGCGTACCCGAATCCTGCCATCGAACTTACGGGCCACGGCAGGATCGGCCTTCCCGTCGCCGTCGTAATCGGCCGGTACAGGCAGGTCACCCGTCACACCAAGCCCTTCACGCGGCCAACGTTCGGCATAGCCCCTGCTGCTTTCATAGATACGCCACTGACTTGGGCTCGGCAGGTACCAGGCAAGATCAGCCTTACCGTCACCATCGTAATCAGCCACGGCCGGTATCCACGTCTTCCAGCCCTTACTCAGCATCCAGATCTTGCCGGTCGTCGAAAGCCGCACGCGGATCTTCCCATCGATCTTGCGCCACACGGCCGGGTCGGCTCTGCCGTCCCCGTCGTAGTCGGCAGGAAGCGGTCGATCCGTCGGTCCTCCCAGCTTTTCGCGCGGAAGACGTTCAGCGTAGCCCTTGCTGCTCAGATAGATACGCCAGTCACTCGTCCCTGTCACGTACCAGGCCAGGTCAGTCTTGCCGTCACCGTCGTAGTCGGCCACGGCCGGTATCCACGTCCGCCACCCCTTGGAAAGCATCCATATCTTGCCCGTATTCGACAAGCGCGCCCGAATCTTACCATCGACGTTGCGACGGATAGTCGTATCGGCCCTCCAATCGCCATCGAAATCGTATGCCACCGCTGGTGCGGCGAACACGTTCGGCTGTTCAATCGTTCCCGCCACCAAGTCGATATCTACTCCGAACACCGTTTCACCCTCGTTCACCACCAGCGGCAAGACGTTAGTGGTGGAGGCATACATGCCCCACGGATCAGAATAGCGGATATGCTCGGTATCGGGGCGGGGCTCCAGCAACATCACGGCGGTGAGATAATAGGTTCCCGCAAGCAGATTGGAGAACACGTATGGACCAGGGGGGGTCTGTTCAACATAGACCACGGGTGCGTGATCCATCGCCGCGTTGGTGAATGCCGCCACAAGGACCAGGCCGGTTTCAGCGCCGGCGTAGCTGATCTCACCGCTGATCGAGACGGCATCGCCCGGATTGACCCGCACGCTGAGCGTGGCAACGCTGCTGGTGGATGACCCATTGAGATCCGAGACCACCACATAGTAGTGGGCGCCGTCATCATCCACGGCATCGGTCACCGGCACCACAAGCGTGACGTCATTCTGGCCAACGAGCGCCTCGCCGTCACGCCACCATTGATACGTCATGATGCCCTCTCCCATGGCGGCAACCTGGAAGATTGCGGGGTCGGGTTCTGTCACGCTCGTATTGGCCGGTGGGACCGTAATCGTCGGCGGCTGCGGCACGGGGGGCGGGGTCACGGTCAGGCGCGCGACATCGCTGGTGACCGATCCGTTGCTGTCGGTCACGATGACGTCGAACTCCGCTGCGTTGTCGTTCGTGCCGGTGGAATCGAGAAAGTATACGTCGCCGTCTTCGTTAACCAGGGGGGCACCATCACGGCGCCACTGGTAAATCAATGGCACTGCCCCGCTGGCGACCACCGTAAAACTGACCGCGGTCGGCGCCTGTACGGCCTGGTCGCGCGGCTGGAAAGAGATACTCGGGCCGGACGGGGGCGGGTCGGGTGCGGTAACGGTCAGGGTTGCCACCTGACTGGTTACAGCCCCGATGTCGTTGGTAATAACCACATCAAACTGAGCCCCGTCATCAGCGACAGCCGTCGTGCCGCTCAGAAAATAGGCATCACCCGTCTGCCCGGCGAGCGGCACGCCATCGCGACGCCACTGGTAGTGCAGGGGCACTGCGCCCGAAGCCTGCACGTTGAAACTCCACGTCGCAGGCTCCTGCACCGTGGCATTGGCCGGATGAATCGTTATCGAAGGGGCTTGCGGTTGCGGCGGCGTCGTCACGGTCAGGACCGCCACGGCGCTGGTTACCACGCCGACGGCGTTGCTGACGATCACGTCGAAGATCGCCCCGTCATCAAGGCCGGCGTCTGTCGATGTCACGACATGCAGCAGGTTGGTCGCATCTACCAGCAGGTTGGTCCCGCGGCGCCACTGGTAATACAGCGGCGCATCGCCTGCCGCCAGCACGCTGAACGAAGCCGAAGCCGACTCCAGCACCGTGGTATCGGCCGGCGGCGTCACGATCGTGGGCGGATCGGGCAGGTCGGGCACCACGCTCAAGAGCGCCACCTGGCTGGTCACCACGCCCGCGATGTTGCTGAGGACGACCGTCACCTGCGAGCCATCGTCAAAGCTGCGCGTTGGCTCGATCGTCCACTCGCGACTTGTGCCACCCGCGATAACGCTCCCATTGGTCCGCGCCTGGTACCACTGGTAAAAGATCGGGGCATCCCCCGTCGCCGTTATCGCAAAGGTGGCCGGCTGCGGCTCATTGACCGATCGGCCCACGGGCTGGACAGTGATCGTGGGTGGCGTAGGAACATAGGGATTCACCGTGAGCGTAGCCACCTGACTGGTTGCCACGCCGAAGGCGTTGCTGACCACCACGTCGAACACGGCCCCGCTATCGTTGGTGCTGGTGCCCTGCAACGTGTAGAAGCTCTGGTTGGCACTGGTGATGGCCGCGCTATCGCGGCGCCACTGGTAGAACATCGGGTCATCACCGGATGCCTGCACCGTGAACATCGCGGCCGACCCGGCCACCACGATCTGGCTGGATGGGTCCACATCAATCTGGGCCGGGGTGGGCACGTACTCGGTCACGCTCAAGGTCGCCACCGCACTCGTCACCACGCCATAGCTGTTACTGATGATCACGTCAAAAAGCGCCCCGTCATCAGCAAAGGCCGTCGGGTTGAGCGTATAGCGAGACTCCGTTTTGTCTGCCATCGCCGCCCCGTTGCGACGCCACTGGTAGTGCAGCGGATACGTGCCGCCCACTACCACATCGAAGATGGCGGCCTGCGGCTCGGTCACGTCCACGTCCTCCGGCTGCACGACAAGGATCGGGGCCTGTTCACTGTCTGCGTTGGCCCCGGCCGAAAAATTCTGCCCCACTTCGGCCTGTGAGAGGGCGCGATTGTATACGGCCGTCAACGCCAACTGTCCTGACCAGTCGGCCCCACCGGTCGCTTCGTTGGCCAGAGTCAGGTGGTAGTCGGTATCCCAGTTTGAGAGGGCGCCGCCAACGGGCTGCGTGGCCGCAGGGGCCCCATCGCGATAGAGATGCATCGTCCCGGCCGCATCGAACGTAATCACCAGGTGGGTTAGGCCCGACGCGACGTAACCCTGCACGCCAGGCACACCGCTGTCGCCGCTCGACGTTGTCCGCACACGCGTAATGTAGAGCTGCCCTTGCTGCTCAATCGTCAGGTTGCGGGAAGAAGAGCTGTCCGAGAGCGAGAAAATCACGGAACGGCTACCCGAGATGGGGTCGCCCTGCAGCAGGCTGATGGGGGCCAACCATAATTCCACGGAGAACTGGCCCGAGGTCGAACAGCTCGTCAGAAGGTCGTATGCCGGAACACCTGACGAGAGGGATGTGTCACTAATCAGAAGGCCGCCGCCCGGCAGCCATATCGCGTTATTGGTGTTCTGCAGCGTCAAGTCGAGCGCCGGGGAGATACCCGCGGAGTCCGAGATGGTCGCCCCGCTCCCGTCTCCATACTGGTAAAACGCCAGCAGACCGTCGGTGACACGATTGGTCTGGGCAGATGCGTCCATACTGCCGACATCCAAGACCAAGACGATCAGTAGCACAAACGTACGGTATATTGACTTGGCACTCATCTCTTACACTCTAATCTCCATCTGCAGAAAGGGGAAGCCTTGATGCCGCATGCGCCCCTTCCCACAGCTCTTGTGACGCTCTACCACATATTCAGCGGACAGTTCACGGGACGGTCAGGTCCCAAGCCGAGTGTTTCACGCGTCAGACGCTCAGTATAGCCCTGGCTGCTCTCATAGATTCGCCAGTTGCTCTGGCTTGGCACATACCACGCCAGGTCGGCCTTGCCATCACCATCATAGTCGGCCACAGCCGGTTTCCATGTCTTATGCCCTTTGGCTTCCATCCATACTTTGCCCGTCGTCGAGAGACGCACGCGAATCCTGCCATCGAACTTGCGAGATACGGCCGGATCAGCTTTGCCGTCACCATCATAGTCTGCGGGAACAGGCAGATCACCGGTCACGCCAAGCCCTTCACGCGGCCAACGTTCGGCATACCCGCGGCTGCTCTCATAGATCCGCCACTGACTGGGGCCCGGCAGGTACCAGGCCAAGTCAGCCTTACCATCGCCATCGTAGTCAGCCACGGCCGGCTTCCATGTCTTCCATCCGCGTGGCGCCATCCACACCCTGCCGGTCGTCGAGAGCCGAACACGGATTCTACCGTCCACCTTACGAAACACGGCCGGATCGGCCTTTCCATCACCATCATAATCTGCGGGAACAGGCAGATCACCGGTCACGCCAAGCCCTTCACGCGGCCAACGTTCGGCATACCCGCGGCTGCTCTCATAGATCCGCCAGTTGCTGGCGGCCGGGACATACCAAGCCAGGTCAGCTTTACCATCGCCATCGTAGTCCGCCACGGCGGGCTTCCATGCCTTCCACCCCTTGGCTTCCATCCACACCTTACCCGTCATCGAGAGGCGCGCCCGGACTCTGCCATCCACCTTGCGAAACACGGCCAGATCCGCTCGGCCGTCACCGTCGTAATCATAGGCGCATTTCGGCAACACCAGGAACAACTCGGAGAGCGCGCGGTCGGCCGGGGTATCGGCATCCTCAATGTACACCCAGTAGTCATCCGAGGGCGTAGCCGCGAGCGGGACGGTGGTCTCCCACGTCATAGCGGCCAACGGAACGGGCATGCCGTTGGTCAAGACGCTGACCAGGTTGGAGCCCTGCCACAGTTCGATGTTCACCGTCCCCATCGGCCAGGCACCGGACCAACTGATCGTGAGCGGATCACCGGGACGGTAGATGTCTGCTGCCGTCGGAGCCGTGAGCGTCAGGGAGGCCACACTGATCGTGACGGACCCCGTGGCGCTCAGTGCGCCATCCGAGACAACGAAGTCGACCCTGTGCTCGCCCACATCACCGGTGTCGGGTAGCCAACTGAAATCGCCCGTTCCGTCGGCTTGGTCGGAGAAGAGGGAATTGAGCGGACCCTGGGGCATACTCAGCGTCACCGGATGGCCCTCCGGGTCACTGGCCGTCACAGTGAACTGCAGCCACGAGCCCACCTGGGCCACCTGGTCATACAGGCTATCCAACTGCGGGGTGGGGTTGCCGACCGGGGCGATGCTCAGCTCAAAATCGATGTTGTCGCGATTGCCTGACCACGCCTGAAAACTGCTTGATCGCCCGACCAGAACCGACTGGCTGGTGGGAGCATAGACCGGATTGGTAACGGCGACTGTATAGGTCGTGTTCGCTGCAGCATGCGTGATCGCATACAGCCCGTTGGCGTCGGTGGCATCGGTCAGCACACTGGTCCCGCTATCGGCCAAGACCGTGACACCCGGCATCGGCACACCGTTGGTATCCGTGACACGCCCACTGATGATCTCGCCGCCACCGGTCTTGTAGATATTGTATACGCAGGTATCAATGCTGGTGTAGTGATAGTAGGCATCAATGTCGGGCAGGTTGTACCATGCATTGTCGATGCCGCTCCACCCCATATTGACATGGTGATATAGCGTGCCGCCCTGGTAGCCGTAGCCGTCGCACACAATGGCGTGTCCGCCGCTCTCGCGACGCACGGCCAGAAAGACCGGCAGCCCCGCGTTGAGATTGGGGTTGATCATGGCGGTCAGACCCGCACCAATGTTGCCGCCACCGTTGTAGCCTTTGACCGAGTTGCCATACCCGAAGCGACTGACGAGCTCATCGGCCGCATCCCAGGTGGAGGATCCCGAGCCCTGCGCTGTGTAGGCCATGCTAACAGAGACGCCGGCGTCATGCACAAGTGACCCGATCATGCGGCGCTGGGTCAGCGTGATGGAGCCGTCCGGTTGCCGGGGCATCTGGTTCCAGTTGTAGGCACCACCGCTCCCATTGCCACCGCGCAGCGACTTCAACTGGGAAACACCATCGACCCAGATCGTGTAAGAAGGCGACCCTACGCCCGAGGCGGGCCACCGGTGGTAGCGCATCAGCTGCGCCATCATCGTGGCCACACAGCCCGCGAGGTAGTTGTTTGGCGTATAGTAGTTGAAGCAGGTCAGACCGGTCACAGTGGTGGACTGCCCCCACGTGCTCTGGAGCAGGGGCGGGACGCGCACATCTGAAATGGATGCCCGCTTCGTGAGCTGCAGGCCGCCATCGTCGGCCATTTCGAGGACCTTCTCCCAGCGACCGCGGATGCGCGAAGCGTGTTGGGCGGCCATGCGGCCTTTGCTGCTCAGCAGTTTGACTCGCTGCTTGCTGCGCACAGCGCGAATACGCCCGGAAAGGTCGCGCTGCAGCAGGCTGTAGAGAGGGTTCTCCTCGGAGGCTTCAAAGCGGCCGGTGGCGGAAAAGGCTACGACCGGTTCCAATGCATCATCAGCGGACACGACCACGAAGCCGGAGGGGGAGAAGGAAACCACATGGTAAATGGCTTCGCCGTCTTCGTTCGTGAAGCTCTTGACTTTGCCCGGCTTCCCGGCCAAGGCCATCTGCATAGGCCGAGCATCCCCGCGTAACCACCCTTTGACCGCACGCTGTGCCAGTGTGGCTGATGCCGGGGCGCCAGATCCAGTGGCGGCTGCGATTAACCAGACAGCTAGTGAAATCCGTGTCATTGTGTGATAGCCATTCATAGCGTCCTACTAAAGTAGCAATGTCTGTGCCAAACAGACCTTGATACGGCCATAAACTCACCACACGCTCTCCCCATTGCCCCGCCAATCCCCTTCAGAAAGCGAAAAAGAGGGAGAACCGGTGGCGCCAGATTGTCATCCTTGAGAAGAAAACCGTCGGCAGCGACATCCTGCTCTACCGTCGTTGTCCATATATGAACATCTCCGGTTGGGGTGTTGCAGTTTTTGACACCCCCCTCCTCGCATGGGCTAAAAGGTGCAATCCAGCCCAGCTTTTCACTGAACCCATGCACTTTCCATTGACGGGGCACGTTCTAACCCGCATCTTGACTGGCTATGCCCATGGCACTTGAACCATCCGATATTGTGACGCTCAGCCGGGTCTGTTTCCCGGTCCTGCAGAACCATGCCATGGAGACGCTCAAAGAGCATCTTGGCATCGCGCCGGAGGTCGATGCGCCTGAAGCCATGGCGGTCATCCACGACGCCCTGGCGGAACGCGCGCGCCACCTTCCCGCCCCCATAAGGGACGAGATCAACCGTCTGCTGGCGGCCAGCGGGGCCGAGGCCGTGCGCACCTTCTTTGCCGAGGCCGGCACGCCCTCCCCCGCACCGGAGGGAGCCGCGGCACCACGGATGGAGGACGTCTTCCCGCGCGAACGCTTCCCGCGCCCGCGCCCCACGCCGGACGAGCTGGAGCGCGTACCGATTGATCGCGAGGCGGTCGCCGCCATGCTGGGCCCCGATGGCGAGATCGCGCTGCACATGGGCCGCTACGAGCACCGCGCCGGGCAGGTCGACATGTCGACCGCGGTGTGCGACGCCTTCAACCAGTCGAAATGCCTGCTGGTCGAGGCCGGTACCGGCATCGGCAAGAGCCTGGCCTACCTCGTACCGGCCGTGCAGCGCGCGATCACCAACCAGCTGCCGGTCGTGATCAGCACCAACACCAAGAACCTGCAGTCGCAGCTCTTCGAGAAGGACCTGCCCCTCCTGCGCGAAGCACTTAACCTGGAGTTTCGTGCGGCCCTGATCAAGGGGCGCATGAACTATCTCTGCATCCGCAAGCTGCTCTACCTACTCAAGGAGGCCGAGGGCGAACTGGACCTCGACACCGACGGTCAGGACGATCTACTGCACGTCCTCGGCTGGGCCGCCGCCACCGAGACGGGCGACTTCGCTGAGAGCTCCGTGCTGGAACAGGCCCAGTCACGCGAGCTGCGTAGCCGCCTGGCCTCCTCGGCCGAAGAGTGCCCGGGGCGCAACTGCCCGCACTACAATCGCTGCTTCCTGCGCAAGGCGCGCGCGCACGCCCACGGCGCAGATGTCATCGTGGCCAACCATTCGCTGGTCTTTGCCGAGATCAACATCAACACCTCAGCCCTGCCGCCCTATGTCGACATCATCTTCGACGAAGCACACAACATCGAGGAGGCCGCCACGCGCCACTTCTCGATCGAACTATCGACCCTCAAGCTGCGCTTCATCACCCGCCGCCTGGTACGACGCCGACGCCGACGGCAGGGACGCGGCAAGGGCTTCCTGCCGTCGCTGCTGAGGCATCTCGACTCGGAGACCTTCCAGGGCAGCGAAGCCCAGCGCGAAAAGGCGCGCCGCATGACCGAATCGATGCTGACCCAGGTTGAAGCGCTGCAGACCTCGGCCGACCGGCTGTTCGATGCCATGGGCGACCTGATCGAGAAGCCCGGTCGTCCCCTCCCCTCGCTGCGTATCACCACCGCTGTCAAGCAGACAGCCGTCTGGCATGGACTCGAAGAGGCCAGCGGCGGCATGGATGATGAGTTGCGCGCGCTGACCGAGCTGGCCGACAACCTGGCCGAGCTGCTGCACGAAGTCGATGCCGATGAACTTCCGTTCCACATGGACCAGATCCAGGAGCTGACGGCGGTCTCGATACGACTCAAGGAGCTGCTGCAAGATCTCCACTTCGTCGTCGAGAGCAAGGAAGAGGGATTCGTTTTCTGGGTCGAACGGACCCCCCCACGTATGGGCGGCGTTCGTGCCTGGGGCGCGCCGGTCACCGTCGGCAAGCAGCTCGCGGACGCGTTTTACGGCCAGAAGGAGACCGTCGTCCTGACCTCGGCCACGTTAACGGTCAAGGGGTCGTTCGACTTCTTCAAGAGTCGGCTCGGCTTTGACCAGGTCCCAGCCGAACGCTGCATAGAGCTGAACGCAGGCAGTCCGTTTGACTACGCGCAGCAGTGCCGCGTGCTGGTGCCGATGTTTCTGCCGGAGCCGGGGGAGGCCGGCGGCAGCTACGCCACCGAGCTGGGCGCCCTTTTGGCACAGGTGTTCCGCTGCACCCACGGTCGCGGGATGGTCCTCTTTACAAGTTACAGCATGCTGCGCGAAACCACCGCAGCACTGGAGAAGGATCTCACGACAGATGCCATCCCGGTCCTGGCCCAGGGCCTTTCGGGCTCACGCGAAAACATCACGTCGCTCTTCAAGCGCAATCTCGAGGCCGTCCTGATGGGCACCCACTCCTTCTGGGAAGGGGTCGATGTCGTGGGCGAGACCCTCTCCTGCCTCGTGATCACGCGGCTCCCGTTCGCGGTCTTCACCGACCCGATCCAGGTCGCCCGTTGCGAGAAGATCGAGGCCGAAGGCGGCGATCCGTTCCGCTCCTACTCCCTACCCAACGCCGTCATCCGTTTCCGCCAGGGCTTCGGTCGCCTGATCCGTCACCGCAGCGACCGCGGCGTGGTGATCGTGACCGATCGCCGCATCATGACCAAGTCCTACGGCGCCTCCTTCCGCAAGAGCCTTCCCACGCGTACCATCTCGCTGAGCGACCGCGACCCGTTCCTCGCGGCGATCGAGGAATGCCTCAACGACGGGTAGGCGCTTTGATCTTTGCGGAGCGCGTGCGAGGCCTTACGATGAGGCGCATGAATAGGAACGCCGGGCTCCGCTATATCACGCTAACAGGTATCCTGCTGGGCTCAGCCCTGCTGCTCGGCTGTGGGCGCTGGGGCTCCACAGGCAAGCTCCCGGTGGTCCAGGATGAGCAGTACCTTGTGGGGGCACACTATTACATGTGGTTTCCGCGCAATTTCCGTCACGGATTTCTGCGGGGCCGCCTGAGCCCCAAGCAGGAACCGGTGCTGGGACTCTACGACTCGCAGGATGTCGCGGTGGTTGAACAGCACATCGCGTGGTGCTCCCGGTATGGCATCGATTTCCTGACGCTCGACTGGTGGCCTTCAACCAAGAAGCGCGAGACGCTGATTCCCAACGCCATTCTTGAGGCCCGCAACATTGGCGATATCAAGTTCTGCATCTTCTACGAGACGTGGGCCCTCGGGTTCGACGCGATGATTGGTGCAACAGAGCTGGACGAAGCAGCAACCGCACGGATGATCAATGATCTGACCCGCATTGCGGATGGCCTGTTCGACCACCCCTCCTACCTCAGAATAGATGGGCGCCCGGTGGTCGTTCTCTACCTGACCCGCACGCTGACCGGGCCGTTTGCCGAGGCCATCGCCCGTGTTCGATCAGCCCTGGCCGAGCGGGGGCACGATGTCTTTCTGCTGGGGGATGAGATCTTCTGGAAAGTCAGCCCGGTGGTTCCGCCGGGTGTCACGCCACATCCGCTGGTTGAGGAGCCGCAGGTTGCCCGGATTGAGCTGCTGGATGCCATTACCGCCTACAACATGTATGAGAATGCCCACACCAACCAGCGCGGATATGGCGCCGAAAGCACCTTTATGCAGGATGTGGGCGCCACCTATGCCGACTACCGCGAGGCCTCGCGCGAGGGCGCCTATTTCGTTCCGGGCATCCTGCCCGGCTACAACGACCGGGGCGTCCGGCTGAACGTGAATCACTATACCATTCCACGGCAGTGGTCACCGGACGCCGCGGAGGGGTCCTTCTTCGAGGAGGCCTTCGACCGGCTCGGGTTCCCGCACATGGATGAGCGACTCAACATGCTGCTGATTACGAGCTTCAACGAATGGAACGAAGACACGGCCATTGAGCCGCTGCGGAGCGCGACGGCGTCCAGCAAGGATGGAAGCCGCTCGGGCAAGGCCTATACGGAGGGGTTTACGTACAGCGGATTCGAACGCAGGTATCTGGAGGTCGTGAGAGACAAGGTCGTGGCGGTAAGCGGCAGAGTCACCCGTGAGGATGGGCGCCCTGTGGCCGGGCAACAACTCAAGATCGAACAGAAGCGTAAGTCATTCAGCGTAGAAACCGATTCAGACGGCTACTACAGGATCTCCCGGCTTGCCGTCACCCCTGGTCCATGCACACTACAGCTGCAGGGAGTACGCGAGCGACGCGTGGTGGAGGTGCCCGCGTCCGGCTGCCTGACGGGCATTGACTGGGGAGCTGAACAAGACTGAACGCCCAACAACCAACAGCCAACGCCCAACGTCCACGTAGGGACCGCACAGTCATCTTTCCTTGGACGTTGGGTGTTGAGCGTTGGTTGTTGGGCGTTGAATTCGTCCATTTTCGGGCCTCATACCCCTCAGGGAGCGCCCCATCCCCTACTTGAACCTTGCAAGCCCATACGCTTGCAGGTACTCTGCGGGCCTAGGAGTTTGAAGCCATGAAGTACACATATAGAGAATCCAGAGGCTGGCTGCTGTTGCTTGTGATTGTGGGTATGGGCATGGCCAGAAACGCCTCGGCGTACTTGGATCCGGGAACGGGCAGCTACGTGCTCCAAATCGTCGTAGCATCGCTTGTCGGTGGCATATTCGTTTTGAAGATCTTCTTCGGGCACATCGCCGGTTTCTTCCGGAATCTGTTCCGCAAAAAAGACAAAGATGCCTGACACCGAACACCTTCCTTCATCGTTCCGCGACCCAAGCGGCTTCCTGTTTCACCGTGATGGCGTGCTGCTTCGCGCCGTCAACGACTGCTATAAGCGTCATTACGAAAAGCTTATGCAGTCGGGGCTCTACGCGCAGCTCATCAAAGACGGTCTGCTGGTGGAGCACAGCGAGGAACCGGCCGCTGAAGCTGACCCGACCGCTGCACCGTGGAAGACGATCCGCCCCTGCCTCATTCCCTTTATCTCCTACCCGTACGAGTGGTCGTTTGGACAGCTCAAAGCGGCGGCGATGGCGACCCTGCGCATTCAGCAGATTTCCCTGGAGCACGGCATGGCGCTCAAGGATGCCAGCGCCTACAACATACAATTCTGCGGCGGCAAGCCCGTCATGATCGATACGCTGTCGTTTGAAATCTACGAGGAGGGATCGCCGTGGGTGGCGTACCGCCAGTTCTGCCAGCACTTTTTGGCGCCGTTGGCCCTTATGGCTAAGCGGGATATACGCATGGGCCAGCTGCTTCGCCTGCATATCGACGGCATTCCGCTCGACTTGGCCGATGAGCTGCTGGGGATCAAGGCACGCGTCTCCCCCGCCCTGTTCATGCACATCCATCTGCATGCCGTAAGCCAGAAGCGCTACGCACAGCGCAGCGACAAGCCGGCCGGCGCGCAGCGCAAAGTCAGCCGCATCGCCATGCTCGGGCTGATCGATAGTCTGCTCTCCTACGTGCGCAAACTCGACTGGTCGCCCAGCGGTACGGAGTGGGCCGACTACTATAACGACACCAACTACAGCGATGCGTCGCTGGAAGAGAAGAAACGCATTGTAGCTGAGCTGGTCGGAAAGGTGAACCCGGGTGCGGTGTGGGATCTTGGCGCCAACACCGGCGTCTTCAGTCGTATTGCGGCGGCAAGTGGTGCAGACACCGTCGCGTTTGACATCGACCCAGCGGCCGTTGAGATCAACTACCGCGAAAGCCAGAAGCAAGACGGCGAGGCCATCCTGCCCCTGGTTATGGACCTGGCCAACCCGAGCCCCGGGATCGGCTGGGCACACGGCGAGCGCGATTCACTCTCAGGCAGAGGCCCGGCCGACCTGGTCATGGCGCTGGCACTGATCCATCACCTCTGCATATCGAACAATGTTCCGCTGGGTGATGTGGCGACATTCCTGGCGGGGCTGGCCAAACACCTGATCATCGAGTTCGTCCCGAAGGATGACTCACAGACCGCCCGCCTGTTCGTCGTGCGTGAAGACGTATTCCCCGATTACACGCAAGAAGGCTTTGAGGCCGCGTTCGAACGCTATTTCGATATAGGCGAGCGTATCCCCGTCAAGGATACCAAGCGCACCATGTACCTGATGGCCAGCAAGGTCACACGCTAGATCTGTGCATCAACCACGAAGTACACGAAGACCACGAAGTGGAAGACAGATGGGTGCGCACATAATGCATAACAGCCAATGTCATGGGGCTATGTATTGACGGCGTGCAACGCCGCACTATCCATTTCCTCGCTGCCTTCGTGCTCTTCGTGTCCTTCGTGGTGCATCATTGAGACCAACGTTACGAGCCATCAAACGAGATGGTCTCCACGCTCCATTTCGAGTTCACGGGATCGGCCTGATCCTCAAGCACAACCCGCAATACCCGGTCGGGCAAGTGGTCTTCGTGATCGAACACGTAGAACGCCGCTTCCCGGTCCGGCGGCGGCGCTTCACTAAAGAGCGCCACACCGTTCGGCGGCGGGGGTCCCTTCAGGTTCAGGATCGATTTCATGGTAGGATAGAGATCGACCAGCTGGGCGAGCACTTCGGAGACCTGCATCGGACCGGCCGCTCGCGCCGGTTTGATCATCAGCAGGGGGCGGGTACGCGAGAACAGCTGGTGCCGATTCCACTTGAGAGAGTTCTGCTCGAAGACCCCACCTTCGCGCGCCGCGCGCGTGCGTTCGGATGAGACCACCTTCCCTTCAGCCGTACGGCTAACAAAACCGCGATGGCCGTGGCCGGTATCGGCGTGGATCACGATCGTACTCGACTCGTACCGATCGAGCCGCTTGAGCTCCGCTATGAAGTTCTCCAGCAGGACAAACGCGCCCTGCACGTGGGAGACATAGCCGAGCGTGGGGCGACCCCGCAGGTGCAGGTTAACTTTTAGATCCGCATTCATGACGTAGGGACCATGCGGCAGGAGCCCATGCGCGTAGACATAGATACCTGCTGCGGGGCGGTCCTTCTCGCTCTTCGTAAGCTCCTCGAGCATCAGGACGCTCGCAAAAGGTTCCAGACCTTCGGCAATCGTCTGCGGGACATAACCGAACCGCTCCGTGAGTGCCCCCAGGCGGTTTTGGCTGGCATCGGTTCGTCTGGCGGCAACCCACTGCCCGAGGCGTTTACCTTGCTCGAGGGCCTCATTGGTCAGCAAATTGGGACAGAGGCGCGCCAGCCAGATACGTGCGAAATCGTTGTAGAGCGCCGCCCGGTTGCTGGTGACTTCCTGGTAGACCTGCTGAAGACTCTTGAACTTGCTGATGGCGTCGTATGCCCACAGTGGCCGCGGAGAGAACATCACGACCTGGTAGCCGCTCTGGTGGGCGGCATCAAAAACGCTCTCGCCCTTGAAACTGAGCTCCCAGTCACGCAGATCGGTGCCCGGTTCATAGGTCCGGCTGGAGAGATAATTCGGCAGGGAGGCGCGTGTGAAAATGTAGGTCGACATCGTGTTCTCGAAAAGCGTGAATCCGTCGAAGCGTGCGCGCCGCTCAGGCTCCTCGAGCATGAGCAATGCCGCGTCGGTCTGCATCTCATCGAGGACGATGTGATAGACATTGCCCGTTATAGACGCCGGGGGCTTAGACCCGGCGGAGACCGACATGGTTGGCCGTGGCGTCAAGGCGACCACGGCCAGATAGCCCGCGCAGACGGCAACCAGCCCACCCGTCAGCCACGTCGCCGCCGGGAGCACGCGCTTCGATTTCCCGATCACGATCCACGCCGTCACCGCAACCAGAAAGAACAACTCCAGAAGAGTCAGACGCAGTGGCTCGCTGCTCGTCAGCTCGGTGCCATCCAGAAAACTGCTCTGCAGCGGCGCAAACAGGTCTGCAAAAAGGATATATAACCCGAGGCCGAAGAGTGACAGCGCCACACCGGCACCGACCGTGCGATGGATTCTGAAAGCGACGAACTGTAACAGCTGCACCGCCACCAGAACGCCCAACCCCACCATGACGAAGTCCAGGGGGATGCCGCGGTCGAAGTTCCAATATGGCTGGGCCGTGTAGTACAGCTCCAACGGAATCAGGAAGAAGATGGAAAAGACCGGCGCGCAGGCCAGGAGATGATACGCCAGTGTTGAGCGTCGGGTCGGCTGTTTGGCTGTGTTCATGCACAGGAATCTAACGCGGACCCGCAGAAGTGACCAGCCCAATTGCCCGCCTGCGCTTGACCTCAGCGAAGGGATGCGCAATGCTCTGCGCCATGAAGAACTGGATGTGGATTGTAGCAGCCGTGGGAGTGGCACTGGTGTTTAAGCATTTACTTATAGGACGGGCCTCAAAGGGCGATATCCAGACCCGACTCGACCAAGGGGCGTTGGTGGTCGATGTACGTACCCCTGCTGAATTCGCGGGCGGCCACTTCAAGGGCGCGATCAACATTCCGCTCAGCGGCCTCGGCCAGCAATTGAATCTGCTGGGCGACGACAAGGGCAAGGCGATCATACTCTACTGCCACAGCGGCGCCCGCTCCGCCTCGGCCAAACGCACGCTTGATCAGGCCGGCTACACCAATGCCGTCAACGCCGGCTCGCTGCATCACATGCCCTGACCTCACCATGGCTGATCGTGAGCGGGTGATCCGACATACGGTGGGCCTGGCTTGCGGAGTGGGTCGTGAAGATCACCGTGGTTCCGTGCGAGCGGTTCAGCTCCCGAACGTAGGCCTCTACGGTCTCAACATACTCCCGATCCACGCCAGACGTGAACTCGTCGAGCAGCATGACCTCCGCCTCAAGTACGAACGTACGCGCCAGGGCGACCCGTTGCGACTCACCTCCCGAAAGTGTGTGTGCGTTGCGGCGGGCAAAACGCTCCAGCGTCAGGCGCTCCATCACGTCGTGCACGCGCTGCCTGACCTCCGCCAAGGGCACATGCCGCAAGCGAAGCCCGTAGGCGATGTTGTCGTAGACACTCATGTTGAACAGGTAGGGATGCTGCATCAAGTAAGCGGAGCTCCGACGCTGCCTGAGCCAGGCGGAGCGATCGTCATAGCCCACCTCATCGTCGCCGTACTGCACCCTCCCCCCAACGGGTCTATCAAGGAGTGCCAGCACCCGCAACAGGCTGGTCTTGCCACACCCGTTGGGCCCCGTCACAGAGTAGATCTCACCCCGCTCCAGCAGTAGATCGTCGACCCGGAGTACGAAACCTCCCCGACGGCACTCTACGTTATTCAGACGATAGGCCGTCATTGACTTCGCTCCCGGAACAGGCCAAACAGGATATTGACGACCAGCGCCACGCTCAACAACACCACTCCCAGGGCAATGCCCAGTGCGAATTCACCTTTGCTTGTTTCGAGCGCCATCGCCGTGGTGATGTTTCGCGTGTAGCCGCGAATATTCCCCCCCAGCATCATGGAGACGCCCACCTCGGCAAAGACGCGGCCGAACCCCGCCATCACCGCTGCCAGGATACCGTACCGCGCCTCACGCAGGTACATGCGAAAGCTCTGTCCCCTGTCAGCCCCCAGCGACTCCGCTGTGGCACGGATGCGCTTGTCCAAACCCACGACGGAACTCACCGACAGGCCGGCAATGATCGGAAACGCCAGGATGAATTGCCCGATCACCATAGCGGTCGGGGTGAAGAGTAGGCCCAGTTCCCCCAGCGGCCCCCGCCGCGAAAGAAACGAATAGACCATCAGTCCGACAACCACCGTTGGCAGCGACATCAGGGTGCTCAACATTGTGGTCACAGCCCGACGCCCGGGAAAACGCGCCTCGGCGATCCACATACCGAACGGAACGCCGGTAACGGTCGCCAACGCCGTCGACAGGAACGCCACCTTCAGCGAGACCAGAACCGTCGCAAGAAACTCGGGATCGAGCGTGGCGATGATCCGCAGACTGTCCCGTACGCCTTGCCAGATATAGTCCATAGGTAGTGGCTCAGGGTTTGGGGCTCAGGGCTTGGGGTTCACGGTCGCCAGCGCTGGGATGATAAAGCCGGGTTCCCTCACGCTGGTACGTGCCAATCATCTTCTGGCACGTGGGACTGGTTACCCACCCCACGAGCGCCATCGACAGCTCGTACTTCACGTGAGGATGGCGATAGGGGCTGACCGGAATGATACCGTAGGGGTTGAACAGGACAGGATCGCCCTCAACCACGAGCTTCAACCGCAGCCGATCCCGGTTAAACAGGTAGGTCGCGCGGTCCACCATCACGTAACCGTTTTTCTCGTCCGCCATTCGCAGCGTGGCACTCATGCCCTGCCCCGCCTCGAGATACCAGGCGCCGCGCGGCTGAAGCGCCGCCATCTTCCAGAGCTGCTTCTCCTTCTTATGCGTGCCGGAATCATCGCCCCGCGAAACGAATGTCTGCTTTCCTGAGGCGATGCGTTGTAGCGCCTCCTTGGCGTCGCGAGTCCCTGCAATGCCGGCGGGGTCACCCGTCGGCCCCAGGATGACGAAATCGTTGTACATCACGTCCCGCCGATTGACGCCATGCCCGTTCGCCACAAACTGCTCCTCAGCGGTGCGGGCGTGCACCAGGATCACATCGACATCGCCATTGCGGGCGATCTGCATGGCCTTGCCGGTCCCAACCGAGATGACATGTATCTTGCACTCATGTGCCTTCTCGAATGGCGGGAGGATGTGATCCAGCAGCCCGGTCTCATACGTACTGGTCGTTGTGGCCAGCCTCAACGTCTCGCCCGCCGATCCTTCGATGGACAGAGACAAAAGACCGCACAGAATAATTGTTGTGAGACAGTTCCTCATCGAACGCCCGATCCCCATTTCGCTTGCATTCCGAGAGGTCGTTATGCAGGTTCCAGATGACTCGGATGACGACACTAGCCCAGCCACAGTTGAGTGGCAAGCACTGACAAGACGGGACCACCATGCTGAAAGCGCCCAACATGCTGCTGATCGGTTCGACCGGACGCAATATTGGAAAAACCGAGTTAGCCTGCAGCATCGTTCGCCGTCTCAGACCGGAGCAACCGGTCGGCGCCGTCAAGATCACGGTGATTCGCGAAGAAGACGGCCGCTGTCCCCGCGGCGGCGAAGGCTGCGGAGCCTGCACCTCTCTCGAAGGCGACTACGATCTCATGCAGGAAACCAATCGGGATGGGGTCAAAGACACATCGCGCCTCCTGCTAGCCGGGGCCGACCCCGCCTTCTGGCTGCGCGTTCGTGCGTCGCACATGAAAGAAGGCCTCGATCGTCTCTACACGAACATCGATCCACACACGCCGCTTGTCTGCGAGTCGAACAGCATTCGCAATGCCGTGGCGCCGGGTCTCTTTCTGATGGTTCAAGACAGCCGATCCAGTGCCTGCAAGCCGACGGCACGTGCCGTAGCCCACCTGGTCGACCGTACAATAATCTCAGACGGCGAGCCGTTCGATCTCGATCTGGCAAGGATCACCCATGGCCGCAACGGGTGGCGGCTGCGCCGGAATGCCACGGCCATCATCCTGGCGGGCGGCCAAAGCTCACGCATGGGGCAAGACAAGAGTATGCTGACAGTCGACGGCAGGCCACTTATTCAACATGTCCACGAACAGCTCGAAGGGCATTTCGATGAGATTCTTCTCAGCTCCAACGATGCCAGGCATGCCTTTCTCGAGCTCAAGACGGTTCGCGATCGTCAAGCCGACCAGGGACCACTGATGGGAATAGCCTCCGCGCTCGAAGTCGCCTCCCACGACCTCGTCTTCGTGACGGCGTGCGATATGCCGGATATCGATATCCACCTTGCCCATCGGATGCTGAGTCAAGCCGAGGGGTACGATGCCGTTGTACCGCGCAGCGTGCCGCCAGGATCGGATACCCCTCGCCCTGAGCCGCTCTGTGCCGTCTACCGGCGCGACGCGGCCGGCCGGATGTTTGAGCTTCTGGCCCGGGGCGAACGGCGAATTCGGAGCTTTTTTGACCAGGCAGACATCCGCTATGTTGACCTGGATCCGCAAGACGCCCCCCGGAACCTGAATACCGAGGAGGAGTATCGCGCGTACGTCAGTCGAACCGGCCGCCACAGTTGACGGCGGCCGTAGGGACATGCTATCGTCCGGCCCGAGGTTGACGGACAACCATGAGGAGAAGCGTGACAGCAACAGCCACTCACATCCCGGAGCTGGAGAGCGTCCTTGCCCGCTACTCCCGTGAGGAGAGCCAACTGATCCCACTGCTTCAGGACATTCAGGATCACGTCGGCTATATCAGTTCTGAATCGATGCAGGCCGCTGCCGCACACCTCAACATCCCGGAGAGTTCCGTCTACGGGGTGGTCACCTTCTATAGCCAGTTCTACCTCACACGGCAGGGCCGACACAAAGTCAGGGTCTGCCAGGGAACCGCCTGCCACGTGCGCGGCGCTGGCGAGATCATTCGCGCCGTGTCGGCACGACTGGGCATCAAGCCCGGCGAAACCACCAAGGACTTCGAGTTCAGTGTCGAGCGTGTGGCCTGTTTCGGTTCATGCGCTCTGGCGCCGGTGATGGTGGTTAACGAGAAGGTCTACGGCAACGTCACCCCCGAGATGGCCATCCGAATTCTGGACGAATTGACATGACGTTTAGCGAGATCCAATCACGCGCTCAAGCCGCCGCGGAGCCCTTCCTCGACAGCCGCCGTCCGCGCATCCTTGTAGGCGCCAGCACCTGCGGTAAAGCCGCCGGCGCGGACGACCTGCTCGCGGCACTGCCCGGCCACCTGAAAGAGATGGACCTCGATATCGAGGTCTCACAAGTCGGCTGCCTGGGGCTCTGCTATGCCGAACCCCTCGTGGAGCTGCGCAGCGCCGAACACCCGCCTCTGCTCTTCAGCGGCGTGACCACCGAATCGCTGGGCGGGATCCTGACGGCCTACTATCGCCACGGCGGCGGCAGCGCCCTGGCCACGATGGGCGACCAACCGCATGGTGATGCGCCGCCGTTTGAACAGCTTCCGATGCTCGAAGGCCAGGTGCGTGTCGTCTCACGTAACTTTGGCCGCATCGATCCCGAGAACATTGACCACTACATGGCGCGTGGCGGATACGCCGGTCTCGCGCGTGCCGTGGAGATGGATCCGGCGGAGGTGATCGACGAGGTCAGGACCTCCGGCCTGCGCGGACGCGGCGGGGCTGGTTTCCCGGTCGCCACCAAGTGGAATTTCTGCTGCAACGAGGAAGCCGACCAGAAGTACATGATCTGCAATGCCGACGAGGGCGACCCCGGCGCATTCATGGACCGCTCCGTTCTGGAAAGCGATCCCCATTCGACGCTGGAAGGCATGATCGTGGGCGCCTATGCCATCGGCGCCTCGGAAGGCTACATCTACGTGCGCGCCGAGTATCCCCTGGCGATCACACGCACTGAAAGAGCCATCGAACAAGCCACGGCCTACGGGCTGCTCGGCGACAACATCCTGGGCTCCGGCTTCTCCTTCCATGCGAAGATCAAGAAGGGCGCCGGTGCGTTCGTTTGTGGTGAAGAAACCGCCATGCTGGCCTCCATCGAAGGCAAACGCGGCATGCCGCGTACCCGTCCCCCGTTCCCGGCCCAGAAAGGGCTGCACGGTAAACCCACGAATATCAACAATGTCGAAACACTGGCCAACATTCCAGTCATCATGGCGAAGGGCGGTGCCGCGTTCGCGCAGAACGGAACGGAACAGAGCCGCGGCACCAAGACGTTCGCCCTTACGGGCAAGATCGTCCGCACCGGCCTGATCGAGGTGCCACTCGGCACGACCCTGAGGCATATCGTCTTCGATATCGGCGGCGGCATACCCGATGGCAAAGCCTTCAAGGCCGTTCAAACCGGCGGTCCGTCAGGCGGCTGCATTCCCGCCGACCTGCTGGACCTGCCCGTCGACTACGAACACCTGGCCGAGGCCGGGGCCATCATGGGGTCCGGCGGCCTGGTCGCGATGGACGAAGACACCTGCATGGTTGATGTGGCGCGCTATTTCCTCGAGTTCACACAGGCCGAGTCGTGCGGCAAGTGTGTGCCCTGCCGACTGGGGACACGCCAACTGCTCCAGCTTCTCAACAGCATGGCACGCGGCGACAGCAAGCCGGGCGATATCGATCTCATGCTCGACGTGGCCCACTCCGTCAAGATCGCGTCGCTGTGTGGCCTGGGCCAGACCGCACCCAACCCCGTACTCACCACCGTGAAGTACTATCGCGACGAATACGAGAGCCATGTGAACGACCGTCGCTGTCCGGCGCACAAATGTGAGGGCCTGCTGCGCTACGCGGTTGACGCGGACGCCTGCACCGGCTGCACGGCCTGCCTGAGGGCCTGTCCGGCCGAGGCCGTCACAGGCGAGCCGCGGGAAGTGCATACGATTGACCCGAAGAAGTGCATCCGTTGTGACGCCTGCTACCAAGCCTGTAAATTCAACGCCATCACGAAGAGCTGAAACACATGTCCGCCGAACTGACATTTACGATTGATGGCGTGAGCCTGACCGCGCCGAAGGGCGACACGGTCCTCAATGCAGCCAAGGCAGCCGGAATTTACATTCCGCACCTCTGCTTTAGCGAGGGGCTAAAGCCATACGGTGCGTGCCGCCTCTGTATTGTTGAGATCGATGGAGTGCGCGGCATGCCGACATCCTGCGCGACGCAGGTGACCGACGGGATGGTCGTGCATAACGATGTGGACTCCGTCAACCGCGTGCGCCGCATGGTGTGCGAGATGTTGATTGCCGATCACCCCCTGGTCTGCCTCTCGTGCAGTGCCAACATGAACTGCCGTTTGCAGGATGTCGCCGCCTTCCTCGGCATCAAGGGCAGCCGTTTGCGCCGCATGGTGCGCAAGCCGATCGTGGACGACAGCAACCCGTTCTACACTCGCGACCTCTCCAAGTGCATTCTATGCGGGCTCTGCACCCGTTCCTGTCACGAGCTACGCGGCGTGGGCGCTATCGAGATCGCCGGCCGCGGGTTCGAAAGCCGCATTGCCGCTCCCGGCGACGGTCCGGTACGTGACTCCACCTGCAACTCGTGCGGTGAGTGCGTTGACCGTTGTCCGGTTAATGCCCTGTGGGCCAAGCACGAGACACTCCCGCCCACGGCCACCGTGCGCACCACCTGCGGCTACTGCGGGTGCGGATGCGGCCTCGAGCTCGGAACCCGCGGCGGAAAGATCGTCCGCGTGCGCGGCGATCGCAATGCGCCATCCAATCATGGTAGCCTCTGCGTCAAGGGCCGTTTCGGCCTGGATTTCGTCTCGGCACCGGATCGGCTGACCACCCCCCTGATCAAACGCAACGGCGTCTTCGAGGAAGCGACGTGGGAGGAAGCGCTCGATCTCGTGGCCACCAGACTCTGTGAGATCAAAGAGAAGCACGGACCCGACGCACTGGCCGGTTTCTCGTCGGCCAAGTGCACCAACGAAGAGAACTACATATTCCAGAAGCTCTTCCGGGCCGGCATCGGCACCAACAACGTGGATCACTGCGCACGCCTCTGTCACGCCTCAACCGTAGCCGGACTGGCCCGTGCTTTCGGATCCGGAGCTATGACGAACCCGCAGTCCGAGTTTGAACATGCCGACTGCATCTTTGTGACGGGGTCCAACACGACTGAAGCTCACCCCATCACCGCGATCAGCATCATCAAGGCCGTCGTCGAGAATGGGGCCACGCTCATCGTGGCCGATCCGCGCCGGATCGAACTCACCCGCTACGCCACGCTGCATATACGGCAGCGCTCCGGTACCGATGTGGCACTCTTCAATGCCATGATCAACGTGATCATCTCGGAGGAACTGGGCGACGACGCTTTCATTCAAGGCCGCACCGAGGGGGTCGAAGCGCTCAAGGCCTGCGTCGCTGACTGTACGCCGGAATGGGCCGAACCGATCACGGGCATTCCGGCCGATAAGATCCGGGAGGCGGCCCGGCTCTATGCCAAGGCCGAGCGCGGTTCAATTGCTTACAGCATGGGCATCACGCAGCACACCACCGGCACAGACAACGTGCTGGCCCTGGCCAACCTTGCGATGGTAACCGGCAACATTGGCCGCCCCTCCACCGGGGTCAATCCGCTGCGCGGCCAGAACAATGTGCAGGGCGCTTGCGACCTCGGCGCCCTGCCCAACAAGTACCCCGGCTACCAGGATGTCACTGATCCGAAGATTCGCGCGACCTTTGAAACGGCGTGGGGTGTGCCTCTCTCCCCCGACAACGGGATCACCGTAACAGAGATCGTCAATGCGGCTGATAGCGGTGATATCAAAGGGCTGTACGTCATGGGCGAAAACCCCATGTTGAGCGATCCGAATCTGAACCATGTCGAACACGCGCTGATGAATCTCGAGTTTCTCTGTGTGCAGGACATCTTCATGACCGAAACAGCAGAACTGGCCGACGTCGTCCTGCCTGCCGCCTCCTTTGCGGAAAAGGACGGCACCGTTACCAATACCGATCGACGAGTGCAACGGGTACGGACCGCCGTTCCGAAGCCGGGCGAGGCGCGCGACGACTGGGCGATCCTATGCGACATCGCCACGCGCATCGGGTATCCCATGTCCTATGCGTCCCCCTCGCAGATCCTGGACGAGATCGCGACGGTCTCTCCGATCTACGGCGGCATCTCGTTTGAGCGAATTGAGGAAGTCGGCCTGCAGTGGCCCTGCCCGGACAAGGATCATCCCGGCACCCCGTTTCTGCACCAAGGCGAGTTCAAGCGCGGCAAAGGCAAATTCCACGCCACCCCGTTCAAGGTGGCCGCCGAAGAACCCGACAGCGACTACCCGCTTCTGCTCACCACCGGCCGCTATCTCTACCACTGGCATACGCGCACGATGACATCCCGCACCAAGGGCCTCGAAGCGATATGCCCCCCGACCCCGATCGAGATCCACCCGGACGACGCCGCCCGCGCAGGTATCCAGCATGGCGACGTTATTGAGGTGTCATCGCGGCGCGGCACGATAGAGGCCAACGCCCACGTCACCGACCGCTCCCCACGCGGCACGGTCTTCATGGCGTTTCATTTCCATGAAGGCGCGGCCAACAGGCTGACGATCGATGCGGTGGATCCTATCGCCAAGATCCCCGAATTCAAGGTCTGCGCCGTACGCATCCGCACGGCAGACCCCACAAAAAAAACGGACGACGCGTAACACGTCGTCCGTTCCTTCTTTGCTTGTCCGGGCTTTAGCCTGCGACCTGCTCCTGGTGGTGAGGCGCTTTGATGACAAATGTCATGATCGCCGCCAACACCAACAGGGCGGCCGAGGTGTAGAAGGCAAACGTATAGCTACCGGCCCACTGCTCGCCGAGGAAGGTGATCGAGCCATCCTTAACCTTGGCCGCAAACATCGACAGCGTCAGGCCACCAATGCCCCATGCCGTGAAGACCAGCCCGTAGTTCATGCCGAAATTCTTCGGTCCATAGTAGTCCTTGGTGACCGAAGGGAAGAGCGCCAGGTTGGAGCCATAGTTCGCGCCAACCAAGGTGGCCAAGCCAACCAATAGTATGGCGGGAGCCGCTTCCATGGTGCTTGCCATTGAAAGGCCGACAATGGTCCCCGCCTGGAGCAGGAAGAAAAGCAGCATGGTCCGGTTGCGTCCCAGCTTGTCCGAGATCATTCCGGCAAGCACTCGGCCGCCGCCATTACCAATAGCCAGACCCATTACCGCCGCCACAGCCATGGCTTCGGCTACGCCTGCGCCCTTCACGATGCCCTTGCAGCCCGATATAACCATCAAGCCGGCACCGGCACCACACGCATACATGAACCACACGGCATAAAACTGCCAGGTCTTCAACATCTCGCTCGGTGTGAAGTCCTCTTTCTTGGCCATCGTGCCTGCCGCTCCAGGTGCCGCCTGTACCTCACCCTCAGGCACATAGCCCGCGGGCGGAGCCTTGAGGAGCTGGGCCAGAGCCACAACGACAACGAGGAAGCCAATTCCCAGGGCCATCATCATGGTGGCCAAGCTATACTGAGTCGCCAGCCACCTTGAAAGGGGTGCCGCGTAGAGAGAGGCGAGTCCGAATCCTGAGACCACAATGCCGGCGATCATCCCCGTCTTTGCTTTCGGGAACCACTTCACAGAGGGCGGGGTCGCCGAGGCATAGCCGCAACCAATACCCGCACCCGCAATGACGCCGAAGCCGAGTACATAGCCGAAGTTACTTGCCGTTGCATCCCACAAGCTGGCGAGAATCATGCCGATACCTACCAGAATGCCTCCGGTCGTCGCCACGATTTTCGGGCTCAACTTATCCTGCATACGCCCCGCGGGCACCATGATCAGGCAGAACACGAAACAGGCGATCGAATAGGGTAACGCCCTGGCAGAGGCGGAGTCAGACCAACTCCATCCCGCCTTCGCAATCTCGCCACTGATGATGCTCCAGCTATACAATACACCCAATGCGAGATTGATACCCAATCCCGCCATGGTAACCCGCCAACCATGGTTTACTTGGCTCACGCCACCGTTTGCTGCTTTCTCGGACATGCAGTCCTCCCTTTAATATGTTGGCCCGGTGCGACATGTGTCGCACCGGGCCGACTCGATTTCTAATCTTTGGCGCGATCTAGCTCAGCGGCTTGTACTCAGCCACCAGGTTCTCGACCACACTCGGATCGGCCAGCGTACTGACATCACCAATCTGGTCCGCGTCGCCTTCGGCGATCTTACGCAGGATACGACGCATGATCTTGCCCGAGCGGGTCTTCGGCAGTGCCGGGGCCCACTGGATCATATCCGGTGCCGCGATCGGACCGATCTCGGTGCGGACATGCTTGACCAGTACGCCCTTCAGCTCGTCGGTGTACTCGTTACCGGTCTTCAAGGTCACGTAGGCGTAGATGCCCTGGCCCTTGATCGGATGCGGGAAGCCAACCACAGCGGCTTCGGCCACGGCCGGATTCGATACGAGAGCGCTCTCGACCTCAGCGGTACCCATGCGATGACCCGACACGTTGATCACGTCATCGACGCGACCGAGCAGCCAGTAGTCACCGTCTTCATCGATGCGACAGCCGTCGCCCGTGAAGTAGTAACCCTTGTAGGTGCTGAAGTAGGTCTGGATGTAGCGGTCATGATCACCATATAGCGAACGCAGGATGCCAGGCCACGGCTTCTTGATGCAGAGCTTGCCCTTTTCGCCCTGGGCCATCTCTTTGCCGTCGTCATCCAGGATGACCGGCTCGACGCCGAAGAACGGACGCGAGGCGCTACCCGGCTTGAGGGTATGTGCACCCGGCAGTGGCGTAATCATGATGCCGCCGGTTTCGGTCTGCCACCATGTATCCACAACGGGTGTCTTGCCATGACCGACATTGTCACGATACCAGTTCCACACGTTCGGATTGATAGGTTCACCAACCGAACCGAGCAACTTGAGCGAGGTCAGATCGCGCGCGGCGATGGGTGCTTCACCCTTCTGCATCAGAGCGCGAACCGCAGTCGGTGCGGTGTAGAACTGTGTCACCTTGTGTTTGTCGCACACGTCCCAGAAACGACCGGCATCCGGATACGTCGGTACGCCTTCGAACATGATCGTAGTCGCGCCAGTAGCCAGCGGTCCGTAGACGATGTAAGTATGACCCGTGACCCAGCCGATATCGGCCGTGCACCACCAGACGTCACCATCATGGTAATCAAAGATGTACTTGAATGTTGTGGCGGCCCACACCATGTAACCACCGGTCGTGTGCAGCACGCCCTTGGGCTTGCCAGTCGATCCGGAGGTATAGAGGATGAAGAGCGGATCTTCGGAGTCCATCCATTCCGGCTCGCACTCGGCCGGCTCGTTGGCGATGACATCGGCGTACCAGACGTCACGCCCTTCAGTCATCGGCACCTCGTGTCCGGTGCGCTTGACCACGATGCACTTCTCAATGCTCGGGCAGGCGGCCAGGGCCTTGTCGGCGTTGGTCTTCATCGGGATATCGTTCTTGGCGCCGCGCAGGGCGGTGTCCTGCGTGATCAGGATCTTGCACTCTGAATCCTGGATGCGGTCGCGCAGGGCGTCGGGACTGAAGGCACCGAAGACGACCGAATGGACCGCGCCGATACGGGCACAGGCCAGACAGGCCACGGCGGCCTGAGGCAGCATCTGCAGGTAGAGACAGACGCGATCGCCCTTTTCGACACCCATGTTCTTGAGCGCGTTGGAGAACTTGCAGACCTCTTCGTACAGTTCCTTATAAGTCAGCTTGGAATCTTCGCTGGGGTCGTTGCCTTCCCAGATGATCGCGGTCTGATCGCCACGCGTCGCCAGGTGGCGGTCGAGACAGTTGACGGAGAGGTTGGTCTTGCCGTCGACGAACCACTTGACGTCGACGTTGCCTTCGAATGTGTAATCGAGAACCTTGGACCACTTCTCTTTCCACTCGAACTCACTGGCGATCTCGCCCCAGAAGCCCTCGGGATCCTGGATCGAACGCTGGTACATCTCGTTGTACTGCGCCTCTGACGATACATGCGCCGCAGCGGCGAACTCTGCCGAGGGCGGATAGGTGTCGCCCGCTTTGGCCGTAATCTCTTCTGACATAATACTACCTCTCTGTTGAATTAACCTGCAAAAGAACCCATTCCTGCCAGGTACCTGAAATCAGGAAAACACGGACACTATCGTTAATGGCCGACGCTCTGCAAGCCTAATCGAAACCTATCTGATCTATTTTGACGCTTTGTAATCATTTAAGATTGTTTGTGATCATCTTGCTCCAAGTAAGCGACCTTCTGACTTGAAAAGGCTCCATAAAGGAGTATGCTGACCCGTTTCAATTTGTCCGGCCCCTGCCCCAAAAGCGATCGGGTCGGTCATCAAAGCCAGAACCCATGGAGTTCTTATGTTGGAAGCATTGCTAAAACCTAATGCGGTAGCCGTGATCGGGGCTTCAAAGACCCCCGGAAAAGTCGGCCACGAAATCTTGGCCAACTTGATCGAAGGCGGATTTGAGGGCGATATTGTTCCCGTCAACCCCACCGCCCCGGAGGTGTTGGGCCTGACCTGCTACCCGGATCTGAAGGCGAGCGAAAAGCATATCGACCTGAGCGTCATTGCCGTGCCCACGAAGTTTGTCCGCCAGGCGGTCATCGATTCGATCGAGGCCGGCGCCAAGGCCATCACCATCATCACGGCCGGGTTCAAAGAGGTCGGCGCGGAAGGCGCCAAGCTGGAAAGCGACCTGGCGGCCTACTGTACCAGCCGCGGCGCCCGCCTGCTCGGCCCCAACTGCCTGGGGCTGATCAACGCCCACCACAAAATGAACGCCTCTTTCGCCAAGCACATGCCAACCCCCGGCGGCATCACGGTCATGTCGCAGTCAGGCGCGCTCTGCACGGCCATCCTCGACTGGGCCCGCGAACGCCACCTCGGCCTGGCCAAACTGATCAGCATGGGCAACAAGGCCGACCTTTCGGAGACCGAGTTCCTGACCGCATTCGCCAAAGACGATGAAACCAAGGTCATTGTAGGCTACCTCGAGAGCATCGTGGCCGGTGATGCCTTTATTAAGGCCGCCGAGACCGCCGCCGCCCAGAAGCCGGTCGTCATCTTCAAGTCGGGCGTCACCGCCGCCGGTGGCAAGGCTGCCTCCTCGCACACCGGCAGCCTGGCCGGGGCCGATGCCGGCTACGCCGCCGCTTTCAAGCGCTCGGGCATCATCCGCGCCGATACGTTTGAGGCGATGTTCGACTACGCCACGGCCTTCGCTATGCAGCCGCTGCCCAAGGGCAGGCGCGTGGCCATCATCACCAACGCCGGCGGCCCGGGCATTATGGCGGCCGATGCGGTCGAGCTGTCCGGACTCGAGGTCACCGCCCTGGCCAGCAGCACCGCCACCGCCCTGGCCAAGAAGCTGCCCGCCGCGGCCAGTGTGGGCAACCCGATCGACGTCCTCGGCGATGCCGACCCGGAACGCTATGCGGATGCCCTCAATGCGGCTCAGGATGACGACTCGGTGGATGCCATCATCGTGATCCTAACCCCACAGGCCATGACCAATCCGCTCGAAACGGCACGCGCCATTCAGTCCAATACGCGCAACGAGAAGCCGATCCTAGTCTCGTTTATGGGCGGTGCCGACGTCACGCCCGGCCGCGAAGAGCTGGTCGCGGCCAACCTGCCCGACTACCCCGCCCCCGAGCGCGCCGTGGCGGCCCTCAAGGCCATGGTCGACTACGCCGAATGGCTGCGTCGTCCCCCGCGCATCATCACACGCTTCCCGGTCAACCGCCGCCGTGTCGAGCGCATCATTCACCGCCATGTCCGCACCAACGAACTGCAAGTCGGCGAGGCCGCGGCCAAGGATATCCTGCGTGCCTACGATTTCAATGTGCCGGTCGGCACCATCGCCCTGACCGCCGACCAGGCCGTCGAGTCCGCCGAGAAGATCGGCTACCCGCTGGCCATGAAGATCGCCTCGCCCGACATCATTCATAAATCGGACATGGGCGGCGTCAAACTCAACCTGGCCACGGCCGACGCCGTGCGCGATGCGTTTGACCTGATGCTGATGCGCATTCAGCAGCGTGCCCCGGAGGCCAAGCTTAACGGGGTCTACCTCGAAAAGATGTGCGGACGCGGTCGCGAGGTGATCCTGGGCATGACACGCGATCCGCAATTCGGCCCCATGCTGATGTTTGGTCTGGGTGGCATCTTCGTCGAGGTCATGAAGGACGTCACGTTCCACATCGCCCCGATCACGAACAACGAAGCTCTGCAGATGCTGCAAACCACCCGCTCGTTCGAACTGCTCACAGGCGTACGCGGCCAGGCCAGTGTCGATATCGACGCGATTGCCACGGCCCTGCAACGGATCAGCCAGCTGGCGCAGGACTTCCCCGAGATTTCAGAAATGGACATCAACCCCTTCATCGTCGGCCACGTCGGCCAAGACTCCGTCGCCGCCGACGCCCGCATCACTCTCTCCCTACCGGAGGGCAACTAATTATGACCAAAGAACAGACATGGGATCCTGATTGGCAGACCACCTACGCGGACATGACCGCCACACTGGAGGAGGCCACTAAACGCGTCCGTCCGGGACAGCGCGTCTTCGTCGGTACCGGCTGCGCCCACCCGCAAGCGCTGGTGCACGCCCTCACGGCCCGCGCCGCCCAACTGGTAGACACGGAGATCATCCACTTCCTCGGACTGGGCGATGCGCCCTACGCCCTCAAGGAGATGACCGAGAACTTCCGCGTTAACAGCCTCTTCATTTCAAGCAACGTGCGCGACGTGATCCAGGAAGGCATGGGCGACTACACCCCCATCTTCCTCTCCGATATCCCGCGTCTCTTCGGCTCGGGCCAACTCCCGCTCGACGTCGCCCTGATCCAGGTCTCACCGCCGGATGCCAACGGCCAGTGCAGCCTCGGCATCTCGGTCGACATCGTCAAAAGCGCCGCCGAGAACGCCACCCTCGTGATCGCCCAGGTCAACCCGCGCATGCCACGCACGCTCGGTGACAGCTCGATCGATGTGTATGACATCGATGTCCTCGTGCCGGTCGACAGCGAGTTGATCGAAGTCCCCATTCCTGTGCCGGATGAGAACATTCGCAAGATCGGGCTGTACGTGGCCTCGCTCGTCTCGGATGGTGCCACGATCGAACTGGGCATCGGCGAGATCCCGCAGTCGGTACTGGAGTTTCTGCATGACAGGAAGGACCTCGGCATTCACACCGAGATGCTGACCGATGCGATCATTCCACTGATTGAAGAAGGCGTCATCACGGGCAAACGCAAAACCCTCGACCGCGGCCGCGTGGTGGCCAGCTTCTGCGTCGGCACGCGCACCCTCTACGACTACGTCGACAACAACCCGACCTTTGCGTTCCACCCGACCGAGTATGTCAACGACCCCTTCATCATCGGCCAGCAGCACAAGCAGGTCGCGATCAACGTCGCCCTCGAGATCGATCTGACCGGCCAGGTCTGTGCCGACTCGCTGGGCAACCGGTTCTACTCCGGCATCGGCGGACAGGTCGATTTCAACCGCGGCGCGGCCCGCTCGCACGGCGGCAAGGCGATCATTGCCCTGCCCTCGACGGCCAAAGGCGGGACCGTCTCGCGCATCTCCTGCTGCCTGCAACCCGGCGCCGGCGTGGTCACCACGCGCGGTGATGTACACTATGTTGTCACCGAGTTCGGCATCGCCTACCTGCACGGCAAAAGCGTCATGGAGCGTGCCATTGCACTGATCTCGATTGCCCATCCGGACTTCCGCGCCGAGCTGCTCAAGGAGGCCATCGAGGCCAAGTACGTGCGACCCGAGCTGGCCGATGTGGGCGACAAGCTGGTCGTCGGGCCGCCCGAGTTCAAGACCACCTACATCAGCAACGACGGCACCCAGGTCAACTTCCGGCCGATTCACCCCACCGACGTACCCGCCACCAAGGAGCTCTTCTACGCGCTCTCGCAGGAGACCATCTACTACCGTTTCATGTCAAACGCACGCGTGATTCCGCACAAGCAGATTCAGGACTTCGTCTTCATCAACCATCGTGCCGATGTCGCGATCGTGGCCACCATGCCCGCGCCGCAGGGCGATGAAATCATTGCCATCGGCCGCTATTACCTTGATGACAAAACCAACCGGGCTGAGGTAGCCTTTGTCGTACGTGATGATTGGCAAAACCAGGGCATCGGGACCTTCCTGCTGCGCCACTTGGCCACGATCGCACGTCGCAACGGTATTGGAGGATTCACGGCCGAAGTATTGCGCGCCAACCGCGCCATGCAACACGTGTTCCAGAAATGCGATTCAAAGGTTACGAGTACGCCGCACGAGGATGTCATCAGCTTCAAGATTGAGTTTGCCTGATCCGCGCCACACCGCCGTGGCCGGCGCCGGGCTGGCCGCCCTGCTGATACTGGGGAGCATCTCCCCGGTAACCGCCGGTCGGATTTCCATTCGAACCGATGCGGTCTCTGTCCTGCGCGCAGGCGCGCTCACGCTTGACGTCACCCTCCTTAACCGCGGCAACACCGCGGCCTACGACGTGGAAGTGACCGCTAACCTGGATGGCCGTCAGGCCGCGGCCGAACCGGTTCCCCTGTTGAAGCGGGGCGCCACCCAGACCGTCACGATTCGCATGGATGACGCCCCCGTTCGACCGGGCGAACAGACCGTTCTACTCAACACGCGTTATCGCGACCGGCACGGCTACCGCTTCTCAACCCTTTCGACCACGCCCTTGGCAACCGCCATCCCGCCACGCGGCCCCCCCCCACCGGAACTAAAACTGAGCCGCGCGTCTTTGACCGACCGAGCGGACCTGGTGCTCAGCGTGAACAATCCCGCCGGTGTGGCGCGGTCTGTCTGCCTGCGCCTGGTCCTGCCCGACGGCATTCGGATCATCGAAGGCCCCGACCCGGAGCGCGTTCTGGCCCCGCACGAACAGAGTACGGCCACCTGGACCGTGGCGCGAACCGCGGGGCTGCCCGGGAGCCGCTACGCGGTCTACGCCCTGCTGGAATACATGGAGGGCGGCCTGCTGCGCAGTCGTATCGCCCGTGGCCGGCTGCGCATCCCGTACGCGCCCGACCTGATCAAGCGCCTCTCCCGCTTCGCCCCCTGGCTCATCGGCGCCCTGGCCATACTGGCCCTGGCGGGCCCCCGTATCGGCCGTCACCCGCCCGCGTGGCTGGCACGTGTCCAGCCCATCACCAACTGTGCCGCCCTCGGCCTGGGACTGCTCTACCTCTTCTACCACCTGCCCCTCCACCTGCTGCTCACCGACAGCCTCATCATCGGGGGCGATACGCCGGCGCACAACGTCCTGGCTTCCCATATCAAGACTCAGCTCTTCAACCACGGACGGCTACTGGGCTGGTCGCAGGCCTGGTGGTGCGGCTTTCCCGGCTTCCAGTTCTACTTTACGCTGCCCTACGCCGTGATCGCCCTGCTCAGCACGCTGATCCCGTTCAATATCGCCTTCAAGCTGATCTCGGCCCTGGGGATCTTCGGGCTTCCGCTGGCCGCCTGGGGTGGCGCGCGCCTGGCCCGCCTGCCGCGACCGATTGCCTCGCTGCTGGGCGTGGCCATGATCGCTTTGCTCTTTGACCGGGCGCATGTCATGTGGGGCGTCAACATCTACAGCACGTTTGCCGGTATGATTGCCAACAGCATCAGCTTCCCGCTCATGCTGCTGATGCTGGCCAGCGCCCTGCGCGACAGTGATGAGGGCGTCGTCCGGCTGCGCACCGTTCTGCTCATGACCCTCATGATCGGTTCACACTTCTTCACCTCTATCGTGGGCGCGCTCTGCCTGGTCGTGATGCCGATCTGCCGGCCGCGCTGCGGCTTCCGTCGCGCTCTGACCGTGCTCGCCATTGAGGGCGGACTGGCCCTCCTGCTGATGAGCTGGTGGATCGTACCACTGCTGGTACGACGCTCCTACGCGGTCGATTTTGGAACCAACTGGCCACTCACCTTGACCGAAACCGTGCCGCCCTTTCTCTGGTGCTTTGCCGCCATGGCGGCCCTGACCACCGCGTGGATGGTCCTGCGGCAGCGGCACTGGCCCACGGCCCTCCTCCGCTTTGGCATGGTGGCTCTCTGGATGACCTGCGTCGCTGGAGCACTCTTCCTGTGGGGCGATCATCTCTCACCCGTCTTCGTTAACGTGCGACTCTGGCCTTTCCTGGTCTACGGCATCACCACGCTGGCCATGATCGGACTCGGCAAAGCCATCGGCCATGCGCGCTGGCCAACCCCCTTGCTGATCGCCGCCGCGCTGGCCCTGCTGGCGTGGGGCCCGCAACGCCCCAATCCCGTTCGACGGTGGGCCCATTGGAACTACGGCGGACTCGAGCCGCTGCCGCGCGCCCACGTGGTGCACACCCTCGCCGACGCGCTGCGCGATACGCCCGGGCGACTGGCCAACGATCTGCATCCGGATAACGAGGCCCTCGGCTCCTCACGTATCTTCGAGGCCATGCCCCATCTTGCCGGCAAACCCGTCCTCGAAGGCGGCCTCGTCAACTCGGCCTGGGGCGCCCTCTTTTCCTACTACATACAGGGCGAGACCTCCGACGCCACGGCCGGATTCCCCACCATGGTAAGCCCCACGGCCTTCAACATCACCAACGCCACGCAGCACCTCACGCTCATGAACGTGAAGCACTTCGCCGCCCGTTCCGAGCGGACCCGCAGCGCCCTGCATGAGGCCCCGCAATGGAACACACTGCTTGAGGTGGAGGGCTGGGAGCTTTTCGAGAACAGGGCCCATGACGGCCGCTACGTAACCGTGGCGCAACATGATCCCATCGCCGTGCAGACAGGTCAGCGCCAGGCCGCCGGACTGGAGTGGCTCTACCGGATCAACGCCATCGGCCAGCCCTTCATCCTGCTCCCCCCCGGAGAAGCCCCACCCGCGGCGTGTGATCGGGTGCTATCCCACCAGGAGTTCCTGGTTGAGATCGACAGCCTGACCCATACACCCGCGCCGGTCAGGGAGCTTTACACGAGCAGCCCCATCAGCGAAGAGCTCATCAGCGACGATACGATCCATTTCCGCACCAGCGCCATCGGCCGGCCGCACCTGGTCAAGTGCACCTACTACCCCCGCTGGAAAGCCACCGGTGCCGATAGCGTCTACATGGTTACGCCCGGCTTCATGCTCGTCTACCCGACGCAGACCGAGGTCACCCTCCGCTTCCGCAATACCGCCACCGAACACATCGCCCACCTGCTGACCGTTCTGGGCCTGCTGGGCTGCATCGGCACGGCGTTCTTGAGGCGCCCGCACCCCCCGCACCCCCCTATGGAGGTCCACCACTGATCAGAGGGCATCCGAAAAAGTATTCGAGTTCAGGGAGAGTTCAATATCCAACAGCCAACATTCAGATCCAATTTCCAAGGGGGGATCCTTTGCCCGACTTTACGGGGCCTCCTGCGATTCCCGTGTGTATCGCTCGAATTCTCACCTTGGATATTGGGAATTCCTTGTTGGATATTGGATATTATCCCCGTTTCTCCCTGTTTATGTATCCCACACGCTTTCCGGACAGGCTCTAATCAGTGGTTAGACGACTCGATTCCCTGTATGGTGCGCGGTTCACATTGAGATCAATCAGTAGTGCAGGCTATGAGGCAGACCACTAACAGAACAGGAATACTACGATGAACCGACACATACACAATGGATCACTTCTTCTGACGGCCCTATTACTCGCCACCGGATGCGGCAAGCCGCCACCACAGGCTGGCGGCCCACCCCCGGATGCCCCGGCCATGGCGGTCGTGGCCAAGGTGGTGCAACAGCGAGTCGAGGACAGACTGGAGCTGGTGGCCTCGCTTGAAGCCATCGAAGAGATCACGATCGTCAGCGAGGTCATGGCCCGCGTCACAGAGATATCCTTTACCGAAGGCGAACCGGTCGAGGCCGGACACCCCTTCTTCCGTCTGGATGACGTAGCGGCCACGGCGCGCCTCAAAGAGGCCGAGGCCCGCTTCGCACTGGCTGAGTTGGGCTACACACGCAACAAGGAGCTCTTCGAAAGCCAGACCGTCTCCCGCCAGGCACTCGACCAGGCCGAGGCCGAGCACAACAGCAGTAGCGCGGCCCTGGCCCTGGCCCGCGATGCGGCCGGCAAGACCGCGATCACAGCCCCCTTCAGCGGAGTGGTCGGTGAATGCCGGGTCAGCGTCGGGCAGGTCGTGCGGGTGGGTGATGAGCTGACGCGGCTCTACAGTGTTGATCCCATCGAACTCACCTTCAATGTACCCGAACGCTACCTCGGCCAGGTGCAGCAGGAACAGGCGGTCCACTTCAGCACCGCGGCCTATCCGGATGAGACGTTCTCCGGCAAGGTGTCGTACCTGTCGCCCCGTCTTGACGCGGCCTCGCGTACAATCCGTGTTAAGGCCACGATACCCAATCCCACGCGCCGGCTCTCCCCGGGCATGTTTGGCCGGCTTGCGATCGTGTTTGGGGCCAGGGAGCACGGCCTCGTGATTCCGGAAGCGGCCATTCAGCTCATGGGGGGCGGCGCCCTGGTGGTGCGCGTCAACGCGGCGGGGATCTCGGAATTTGTGCCGGTACAGATCGGCCGGCGGTTCACCAAGCAGGCCGAGGTGCTCACCGGCCTGGCGGCCGGTGGGCACGTCGTCGTAGAGGGTTTCCAGAAGATGGGACCCGGTATGCGCGTGGTGGCCACGGCGGGATCAGAGGCCTATGGTGTCCCCTCGGGTCCGCTCTTTCCGCAGGCCGACACGCCGTCCCTCCCCACTGACACGGACACGCCCCTACCCGCACCCCCCCCCGTAGTCTCCGACGAAGAAGGAGCCTGACATGCATCTGGCCGAATCCTTTGTACGGCGCCCGGTGGCGACCATCATGATGAACGCCGCCCTGGTGGTGTTCGGCATCCTGGGCCTGGCGCGGCTGCCGGTACGGGAGCTTCCCGATATTGACCCATCCGTGGTCAGCGTGCGCACGGTCTACCCCGGCGCCAACGCCGAGGTGGTTGAGACCGAAATCACGGAACGGCTCGAAGAAGCCCTCGGCAGCGCCGACAGCATCAAACTGATCACGAGTCAGAGTCGCGAGCAGGTGAGCAACATCACGATCGAGTTCGTGCAGGGCCGCGATGTGGATCTCGCCGCCCAGGACGTACGCGACCTGGTCTCACGTGTACGCGGCCAACTGCCGGATGACATTGATGAACCCGTTATCGCCAAGCAGGACTCGGGCGCCCAGCCCATTATGTGGGTCGCCTTCTTCAGCGACAAGCATACGGTCGAAGAACTCAGCGAGATTGCCGACCAGAAGGTTAAGGATCGGCTCCAAACCGTACCGGGGGTCAGTTCGGTCATCCTCGGCGGCGAGAAGAAGCGGGCCATCCGAATCCGCCTGGATGCCCAGCGCATGGCCGCGCGCGGCATCACCGTATTGGACGTGGCCGGCGCGCTGCAACGGGAGAACCTGGAACTGCCCAGCGGCAGACTGGAGAACCTGGACCGTGAACTGACCGTGCGTACGCTCGGCGAGATGAAATCACCGGCCGAGTTCAATCGCCTGGTGATCCGCCGTGGTGCCGACGGGGTGGTCCGACTGAGCGATATCGGCGTCGCCGAGATGGGCGTTGAAGACGAACGCTCCATCGCGCGCTTCAAAGGTAAGCCCTCGATTGGCCTCGGCGTGGTACGCCAATCGAAAGGCAATACGCTCAGCGTAGCGGCCGGGGTCAAGGCCCGCATGGCCGAGATTGCCCCCGGCCTTCCGGACGGGGTGTGCTTCGAGTTTCCATACGACGAGTCGATCTACGTGGGCGCGGCCGTACGCGAAGTGTGGACCACACTGGGAATAGCCTTCGTCCTGGTCATACTGACGATCTTCCTCTTCCTGCGCGGCGTTCGCTCCACGTTTGTCCCGGCCCTGGCCATTCCCGTCTCCATCCTGGCCACCTTCGGCGTGCTGTATGTCATGGGATTAACGATCAACATATTCACCTTGCTGGCACTCGTGCTGGCAATCGGACTCGTGGTGGATGATGCGATCGTGGTGTTGGAGAATATTCACCGCCACATCGAGGAGGGCGCCGCGCCCTTCGATGCCGCCATCACGGCCATCAAGGAAATTGCCTTCGCTGTCATCGCCACAACCCTCTCGCTGGTGGCCGTCTTTCTGCCCCTCGCCTTCATCGGCGGCATCACCGGACGCCTGCTGCTCGAGTTTGCCATCTCGCTCTCGGCATCCGTCATCATCTCCACCGTGGTCGCGTTGAGTCTCTCGCCCATGGTCGCCGCCAGGATACTCAAGCCTGTCGGCGCCACAAAACATGGCGGGGTTTACAACTATCTCGAGGTCAAGTTCAACAACCTGAACTCGCGCTACGAGCGTGACCTCGCCTGGTCGCTACGCCATCGCTGGGTGATTGTGCTGATCGCCCTGTGCTCCCTCGGCTTGGCCGGCTACTTCTATATCAACCTCGACCAGGAGTTCCTGCCCGAGGAGGACAAGGGACGACTGGTCACGCTGGCCATCACCCCGGTAGGCTCTTCACCCGAATACACCGGACGGATGATCGAGAAAGTGGAAGGCATCCTGAACGACGAACCGGCGGTGGAATCCTACTTCGCAGCGGTTGCGCTTCCGTTTGAGGGACCGGGCGACCCCACCTTCGGCCTGGCCTTCGTGCGCCTCAAGGATGAGGGGCGTCCCTCCGCCCGCGATATTGTCGACGGTCCCCACGGGCTGTTCGCCCGCCTGATCACGGAAGTCGAAGGCGCCATCTCGATTCCCATTATGCCCAAGGCGGTCGAAACAGGATTCGGACAGCCGTTTGAGTTGGTGATCAAACATCCCGACCTGACCGCGCTGAACGCCTACATGCAACAGTTGACCGGCCGCTTCATGCAGGAAGGCTTCCTCAGCAGTCCACGTTCCGCTTTCGAGATGAGCAAGCCCGAGGTCACGGTCACGATCGATCGTGACCGCGCGTCCGAGCTCGGCATTTCGGTCTTCGATATATCCCGCACGCTCCAGATCTTTCTGGGGGGCGAGGATGTCAGCTCCATCAAGCTTGCCGGCAAGCAGTATGAAGTGATCGCCCAACTAAACCGCGAACACCGCATGACACCCGACGAGATCGGCAGCATGTATGTGCGTAACCAACGCGGCGACCTCGTACAGCTGGGGAACCTGGTTGAGGTCAGCGAGCGCGCCGGCCCGACCGAGATTCAGCGCTACGGAAGAGAGCGGTCTGCAACGCTGGAAGCCACCCCGGCCGGACTGCCCCTGGGTGAGGCCATGAAGAAGGCGGAGGCGATCCTGGCGGAGACGCTGCCCGAGGGATTTTCCTATACCTGGAAGGGCGAGGCGAAAGACCTCGTGGAGTCATCCGGCGATATTTACGGGTTCATGATCCTCGCCATTATCGTCGTCTACATGGTCCTCGCGGCTCAGTTCGAGAGCTTCTTCAGTCCCTTTGTCGTGATGCTGGCCCTGCCGCTGGCGCTGGTCGGTGCGTTTGGCCTGCTCTACCTGCTGAGCTGGGTCAACCATTTCGGTACCAGCTTCTACGGATGGGCCCACTACGCACCGGATCCTCCGGCCATAGCGGGCATCCTCTCGTCCATCGTACCGCGCATTCCCTCGATGAACGTAAACATCTTCAGCCAGGTCGGGCTGATCCTGCTGATCGGCATGGTCACCAAGAACTCCATTCTGCTGGTCGAATTCGCCAACCAGCAGCGCGCCAAGGGACTCACGGCGGCAGAGGCGATGCTCAAAGCCGGACTCATCCGGCTGCGCCCCATTCTGATGACCAGTATGGCCACGATTGCGGGCCTGCTGCCCATCGCGATTGGCTTTGGTACGGGTGCAGAAAGCCGGCGTCCGCTGGGCGTCGTCGCCGTGGGCGGCATGATGACCAGTACACTGCTTACGCTCTTCGTTATCCCTGTGATGTACACATTGCTGGCCGACCTCACGAAGCGACGTCGCCCCAGGAAAGGACCGACCACATGAACATGCTTCTGTCCCCCGCCCTTCTGATCCTGCTGACACTCGCGGTACACGCCGCACCCGAGCCCGGGTCAGGCGCCACCACGCCACGTCCCGAGATGCCGCTTGAGCTCACGCTCCAAGAGGCGGTATCGCGCGCCCTGGCACACAGTCCACGACTCAAGCAAAGCGAAGAGATCGTGATCCAGCAGAACCACAGGGTCCGCGAGATCAAGGCCACACGACGCCCGCGGTTGAATGCAACAGGCGGCTACTCCCAGTACGATGAAGACCGCCTGCAGGATTTTGGCGGGTCTGGAGAGATGGATGACACCCGTTGGAATGCCAACCTGGAGGCTTCCATTACGGTCTTCTCAGGCGGCCGCCATCGCCACGCGGTGCAGGGCGAGCTCAGCCGCTACGCGGCATCCGAGCGCCGCTTCGAAAGCCGCCGCCAGGACCTTCTGGCCAGCATACACAAGACCTATTACGACGCCGAGCTGGCACAGGACACCATCGCGGTGAGGGAAGAGGCGATTGCCGTTCTGACCGAACAGCGGGTGTTTTCCGATAACCGGCTGAAAGCCGATGTGGGAGATCGGTTCGATGTTCTGCAGGCCGACGTGGCCCTATCGAGTGCCCGACCGCCCCTCATCCGGGCACAGAACGACTACCGGCGTCATCTGGACCGCCTGCGTCGCCTGCTCGGCTTGCAGTACCCCGCCGGGAAGGATGCCAACGACATCCGACTACTCGCCGCGCCGGAACCCACCACGCCAGCACAGGACATTGAGGCGGCCACCCAACAGGCCGTCGCACAACGGGCTGAACTGGCGCAACGGGACGCACTCATCATCGCCGCGCGACACGACCTGAAAGTACTGCGCCGGGAACAGGCCCCCACGGTGGACCTCTTCGCCGGCTACGGCATTGAGAACGACCAGTTTGGTGGCGACGACATAGTGGGATGGGCCGGGGGACTGCGTGTAAACTGGGACCTCTGGAACGGAGGACTGACAGGCAGCCGGGCACGCCAAGCCACCTCGCGTATCCGTCAGCTGGAACACGAGAAACGTGAAATCGAGCTGCAGGTCTCCGGTGAAGTGCGCAATGCCTTCTACGCCTACGAAGAAGCCGTGAGCATTCTGAAAAGTACCGTGGAAAGTCTGGCCCAGGCCGAGGAGGCCCTCCGCCTTTCGCGCAACCGTTTTGAAGCCGGCAACGGAACACAGCTCGACATCCTGGAATCGCAGTACCAGCTTACCCAGTCAAAACTGGAGAGCTCCCGCGCCCGCAACACGCTTCAGCGCGCCCTCGTGGACATCCGGCGCGCCACAGGCATTCTGCTGTAGCGAGACTGCTAGCCTTAACCGCGCGCCGCTACTTCTTCTTGCCGCCGAAGCTGCGCAGAAAACTGTTCACCGCAGCAGCAGGATCGCTCTTGGCGGGTGGGTCCTCGCCACGGCCGCCAGTGCTGAGGCCGGGAATCATCATCTCCTCTTCGGTGAAGCCGGCGGGGATCTCGAAGACCTTCTTGGCCGGCTTAAACGGCTTCATCTCGGTCACCTCGGTCACCGTCTCGCTGGTCTTCTCGCGACCCCGGCTATCGGTGGTACGACTCACCACGATGGTCTTGAGCGGAAAGCCCTTAACCTTGCCGGTCTCAGCCGCCAGCAGCTTGTCGATATCCTCAATGCCGGTCCTGAACGACGTGATGCGTGACCACAGCGCCGTGGCATCGTCAGCCAGCCCCTGCCCCGCCCAGATCTCCTGCTCGGTGGCGATCTTCGACTTCTGGGCAAAGCCCATTACCGACATCGACATCGTGTAGCTCGTGCGGAACTTGTAGTGACGCGTCGGCACCCCCAACAGCTTGGGTCCCTTCTCATCCAGGAGCATTTCACTCTTGTGATCGGTCACCGACATGTTGAGCAAACCGCCCGATCCCTGCATAATGCTGCCCGCCATACCGGCCAGCTTGTCGATGTCCCATTTTGTGTAGGTCTTCTTCTTGGGGTCCACCATGGTGACCGTCTTGGCCCCGTCACGCGTCACCAGGTAACCGCCCTTGGGCACCGCGCCGCCATGCGCCGCCATGTCAATGCGCGCATCCATCCCGTCAACCACGGCGCGCATCTTAGAGACCTCTTTCTCACGACCGCGCGCATCCTTCGCCCGCGTCGTCGCCGAATAACTCACCCCCGCCTGTGCCACACTCGCACAGAGCACCGCCACTATCACTGCCATCATCGTGTTCTTTTCGAGTAGATAGGGGACTCCCATGATTTTAGGATGAGGTTTGTTTTCTCCGTTGCCGCCTGCTTTCGCGGC
>JABGQM010000049.1 GCA_018648805.1 Verrucomicrobiota bacterium | reverse complement strand
AGAACGACACTATCGTCGTAACTCCCTGAAGAACAGGGCATTGTGGGTGTCAGAGGTCGTCAGCTTTTGACAGAACCATTCTTGGGGTGAGGGGGTGGGTATGGAGAGCGAGATGCCGGTGGCGGGGGTTAACTGGACAGTGGTGCGGCGACAGGTTGTGGATGAGATGGTGGAGCTGTTGCTGTTCTATGGGGACATGGTGAATACGCGCGGATACGTGATGAGCTGGGGGAGCTGCTTCAGCAGCCGCAATGCGTATCACTGCGCTACGGCGCGCCTCAAGAAGCAGGGCATGATTGCGCGGCGGGGCGATCGCTATGGACCAGCCCAGCTGGTGGCGCTGGAAGCGGCGCACGGGCGGCTGTCGGATTTCTACCGGGCGGATAAATTCTGGGGGCGGCGCTGGAATGGGGTGTGGCAGGTGCTGATGTACGATGTGCCGGAGAGCGAGCGGAGCTATCGGGATGCTCTGCGCACATTCCTGAAGCAGCACCGCATGGGAGGTCTGCAGCGCAGTGTCTGGGTGACGACGACGGATCTGCGTGCGGAGTACCACGACCTGTGCGAGGCATCGCAGGTGGATGCTTACTCGTTCCTGATGGAGTCACGTACGCTCCTGGGGCGCTCGAACCAGGAACTGGCCGCCGAGGCATGGAACCTGACGCGCCTGCGCGAGGGACACACATGGTACCTTGAGACCTACCGCCGCCGCATGCGTGCGGTGCAGTTGGGCGACCTGCCGCCCGAAAGCATTATACATACGGTGCGCGAGGAACTGGCGGCTTTCGAGACGGTCACGCAGGATGATCCGCTGCTGCCACGCGAGCTCTACCCGCAGAACTACCGGGGCGAGGAGGTCCTGGCCTTCCACAAGGACTTCATGCGCATCGTGGGCGAGGCGGGTGTGCGGCAGTGGCTAGCGTTGAAAAAATCCGCGCGCGCGCGGAAGCAACCACGCCAGCAGCGTCAGGCTCACTAACAACACGATCGAGAGCGCCACGTGTGCGCCACTGGGCTGGCGGGCGGTCTGGCCCCATAAGGCGTAGATAACCGTGATGGGGAGCGTCCCCATGACCGTGGCCCCCACGTAAGGGATGAATGGTACGCGCAGCAGACCGGCCACCATGTTGACAACAGAGGCGTTGGACAACGGAAAGAGCCGCAACAAGAGCAGGGCGCGGAAGGGATGCGTCCGAATAGCTGAAAGCGGACGCAGCCAGCGCTGGGGCGTAAGCCGGGACGCGGACCGGGAGAGAAGCCCCATCGACAGGTAGTAGTGCACAATCGACCCGGCCGTTCCGGCCACCAACCCCACTATGCTGCCCATGGTAAGGCCGTACAGCAGGCCCGCCACGATACAGACCGGCATGCGCGGCACAAAGAAAATGGGCCCCACAAGCCCCACGAACACGAGTCCAAGCGGCCCCATCACCCCCATGCGCTCGATCAGGGCTGTGATGTACTCGGCGGTCAACCCGTTGCGTGCGGCCGGGACGGCACACGCTACGGCCAGCAGGCTGGCCGCCACCAAAACACGCACGAGCATCTTGCGGCGCGCCCCTCGCCGGTCGGCCTTGCTGAGCAGTGCGTCGGCCTGATGATGTGAATCTGTCATAGTTGCGGCACCGTCCCCTTTGACTTAGCAAGCCTACCACTCCCCACGCTCAAAAGCCGCTGATTTCTCGCGCCACGCTTGCCACACAGGAGGCGTGGGTGCCGCGATCGCCAAGGCAATCAGTAGAAGAGACGTACCCAAAAGAAAGGCATGCGTTCCCTCAGCTGGGCGGGCCGGCGTGGGGCTGCTGCCGGTAGGCCTCGTAGGCAAAGGCCGCCACGGCCATGGCCAGGTTGTGACTGCGTGCGTGCCGCCCGGGCATGGGGAGCGCATAGAGATCGTCGCGATAGCGCGTGTAGAACTCGGACGGAAGGCCGCTCGACTCGTTTCCGAATATGAGCGTGCAGTTGGGGGCAACCCGGCAGTCGAAATAGGATTGTGTGGCCCGTGTACTTCCGAAAATGAGCTGCCCGGGATTCTCAGCCTCCAGAAAGGCTTCCCAGGTCGTGTGGACACTCAGGTCCAGGTGCGCCCAGTAGTCGAGCCCGGCGCGCTTGAGGTGCGAGGTGGTCAGAGAGAAACCCAGCGGTCGGATGAGATGAAGACGTGCCCCCAGGCAGACGCACAGGCGTCCGACGGCACCCGTATTGTGCGGGATCTCGGGAGCTATGAGGACAATGTTCATGTCGAGGGCGGTGTTGTAGGTGATGTCCGCGGCGATGGCAAGCTGAATGCATCGTCCCTGTGGAGGATGGCGGCTTAGGCATTGCCATGATTCGCAAAAACAGCGATAGTTGATGCTCAACTCGAGAGACGAGGTGTTGCCGTATGAAAGTTGATCCTGAGTGTGTGGTACTGCCGGCCAGCGAGATGCTGGCGGGATTCGAGGCGGCCGAGCGCGAACGCTTGAGCGGGTTCGGCCACTTTATCATTTTTGAAGCGGGCCAGGTCCTGATCCGGGAAGGCCACGAGCAGAACCGCCTATGGTTCCCGCTGGCGGGCGCGCTGGACGTCGTGCATGAGACGGAGACGGGCCATACGCCGGTGGGGACGATTAACGAGGGAGAGTGGTTCGGCGAAATCAATATCTTCGATGCGAATGTGGCCAGTGCCACGGTGATTGCGCGCACGCAGTGCCAGGTGTGGTATATGTCGCGCGCCAAACTGGAAGAATTTCTGAATGCCGATCCGGCCCTGGGCTGCCAGTTGATTCTGAGCGCGGCTGAGGTGCTGTCGCAGCGTATCCGCGAGGTCTTGACGAAGTTGAATGCAACATGGGAACTCAGTTCCTAGGATGGCTGCTATGGTTGAACATGGTAAGACGTATGTGGTGATGGGGTTGCTGGATGCCGATTCGCTGGCCTACTCCATCGGGAAGACGATCCAGGCGCACGGTGGCAAGGTGGTCTTCACGGTGCAGAACGAGGTGTTCAAGCGCCGCTTCCTGGATTCCAGCAAGAGCATTTCAGACGTCGATAAGGCGGCATTGGATTTTCGGTTCTGCGATATCACAAAAGAAGACCAGGTCCGCGATGTATTTGCCGAGTTGGCGCCGGTGGCGGGTGTGGTGCATTCCATTGCCTTTGCGAATCCTCGTACCTGCCTGGGCGAGGAGTTTCATACCGACGCCACCGACGACATCCTGCTGTCACACCACATTAGTTGCGTGTCGTTGGCTACCGTGGCACGTTATGCCGTTCCCGCAATGGCTGAGGGTGGGTCGATGGTCGCGATGTCGTTCGATACGGGACATGTCTATCCGCACTATAACTGGATGGGGGTCCAGAAGTCGGCGCTGGAGGCGTTGGTGCGGGCGCTGGCGCGGCGGCATGGTCGCGATGGGGTGCGCTGCAACGCCGTATCGGCGGGTCCGCTCTTTACCAAGGCGGCCAGCAAGATTCCAGGCTTCGGCGGGCTGACCAAGCTCTGGCAGGCCTCGAGCCCCTTGCCCTGGGACACGCGCGCGGACAAGCAAGCCGTAGCCAACGCGGTTGTATTTCTGCTGGGTCCGCTGTCGGCCAAAACCACGGGACAGGTCCTGACGGTTGATGGCGGCGCCTCGATGATGGGTGGCGGATTGATGGAGCATGAACGCGAGCCGGTGGTCGTGAGCGCGTCGGAAGCTGTATAGAATGAGAGGGTGCGGGCGTGGCCCGATCCGGGATGCGGGGTAGGATGCGGTTATGAAATTATCGATTGTTATACCGATTTACAATGAAGTGGAGACGCTGCGCGAATTGCTGCAGCACGTCTTGGATGTCGACCTGGGGGTCGAGAAAGAGCTGATCCTGGTGGATGACTGCTCGTCAGACGGGACGATTGACCTCCTGCACCAGCTGGAACAGGAGCATCCTGAATGGACGGTCGCATACCACGAGGTCAACCAGGGCAAGGGCGCCGCACTGCGCACGGGCTTTGCCAAGGCGACCGGCGATGTGGTGGTGATCCAGGATGCGGACCTGGAGTATGATCCGAAGGATCTGGCACAGCTGCTGGGGCCGATCCAGGACGGGCATGCCGACGTGGTCTACGGCTCGCGCTTTCTGGGTGGCGGCCCGCATCGCGTGGTCTATTTCTGGCACTCGGTGGGCAACCGCTTCCTGACGCTGTTCTCCAACATGATGACCGACATCAACCTGACTGACATGGAGGTCTGCTACAAGATGTTCAGGCGTGAAGTGCTGGAGGGAATCCAGATTCAGGAGAACCGTTTCGGGTTCGAGGTCGAGATCACGGCCAAGGTGGCACGTGGCAAACGCTGGCGGATGTACGAGGTGCCGATTGCTTATTACGGCCGCAGCTATGCCGAGGGAAAGAAGATTACGTGGCGTGACGGTGTGCGTGCCATATGGTGCATCATCAAGTACCGCTTCTCTGGATAGCGCATGATGACCGTCCCATGCGGGGCGGCAAGAGGGGAGGGTGGCATGAAGGCGTTGTGGCAGAAAGTGGCGGTCCTGTTGGCTACGGGGTTCGGACTGGGACTGAGTCCGGTGGCCTCGGGAACCGTGGGCAGCCTGCTGGGGGTGGCATTGGCCTATGCGCTGGCGCCGCTGACGTGGCCCCTTCAGGCGGCAGCGGTAGCCCTCATGATTGTTGCCTCGATTCCGGTATGCCATGCGGCCGAGAAGGTTTTCGGGAAGAAGGATGATGGACGCGTCGTGGCGGATGAGTATGTCACGGTGCCGCTCTGCCTGATCGGCATTCCGTGGCTGGCGCACCTCTGGTTGCTACCGGTGGCGTTTGTGGTGCACCGCGTGCTGGATATCTGGAAGCCGACGCCGGCGCGGCAGATGCAGTATATCCCCGGCGGCCTGGGCATTGTGCTGGATGATGTCGTCTCGAGCCTGTACGGGCTCGGTGTGATGCACCTGCTCTGGTGGGCCGTGAGCAGATAGCGGCCCACAAGCTTGAGCCGTTTTGACCACGGATTACACGGATGGCACTGATGGGCAGCTTCGCTGCCCGACGGCGAAGCCGGCGTCATCCGTGCTATTCGTGTAATCCGTGGTTCATCCCCCCCTGCGGTGAACATCGGGATTAGGCCATTACGCCTTGAGCAGGCCTTGGTCTTGCAGGTAGGCGATGATCTGTCGCGTACTCTCTGCGACGGGCGTATCGGCGGTCTGGAGTACCAGGTCGGCGGCATCGGGCGCTTCGTAGGGCGCATCAATACCGGTAAACTGGGTGATCTCCCCCGCACGCGCCTTTTTGTAGAGCCCCTTCGGGTCGCGTGACTCACACACCTCGATCGGGGTATCGATGTGTACCTCGACAAAGCGCTCATCACCGATAATCTCACGGGCCTTGGCGCGGTCTTCGCGGTAGGGCGAGATGAAGGAGGTGATGACGATGAGGCCGGCATCGTTCAGGAGCCCGGCCACCTCGCTGACGCGGCGGATGTTCTCGGTACGATCGCCGGCGCTGAAGCCGAGGTCGCGGTTGAGGCCGTGGCGGATGTTATCGCCATCCAGAATGAAGCAGGCCTGCCCGCGATCGAAGAGCGACCGCTCGAGATCCTGGGCGATGGTGGACTTCCCTGAACCACTCAAGCCGGTCAGCCAGAGGGTGGTCGGCTTCTGCTTGAGCAGGGCCCGTCGCTCGTCGGCGGAGACCGTGCTGGCCTCGCGCCGGATATGCTCGCTTTTGGGCTCGGCGGTTGCCTCCACGGGTTGGGCGGCACGCTTCTCGCGGTCGAGGATCATGCCGGCGCCCACGGTGGCATTCGTGTTGCGGTCGACGATGATGATGCAGCCGGTGGAGCGGTTGCGTTGATAGGGGTCAAAGCTGATTTTGCGATGTGTCGAAATGGCAACGCGTCCGATTTCGTTGGCGTTCAGCGTGTCGGCATCGAGGCGGTGAAGCGAGTTGATATCGAATCGATAGTGCAGATCGGTAATCGCCGCCGGCACCAGGTTGGTTGTCGACTTCACCAGGTAGGAGCCGTTCAGTTTCATCGGCTCATCATTCATCCACACAACGAGTGCCTCGAAGTCTTGTCCCACATGGGGGCGGTTGTTGGGGTGAATGAGCATGTCGCCGCGGCTGACATCGACTTCATCTTCGACTGTGACGGTTACCGCCATAGGAGGGTATGCTTCTGCGACATCACCCTCGAACGTTGTTATACCGGCAACGCGAGTCCGCGCGCCGGAAGGAAGGGCTACGATCTCATCGCCCTTGCGCAGGACTCCGGAGGCAACCGTTCCGCAATAGCCGCGGTAGTTCAGGTCGGGGCGCAGCACGTACTGCACGGGAAAGCGCATGTCGATCAGGTTGCGATCAGTGGCAACGGGTACCGTCTCAAGGTAGTAGAGAAGTGTGCCGCCCTGGAACCACGGCATGTTCTCGCTGGGATCGACCACGTTATCGCCTAAGAGAGCGGAGATGGGAATGAAGTGGAGGTCGACATCCTCCAGTTTGGCCGCAAAGCCCTCGTAGTCGCTACGGATCCTCTCGAAGACCTCCTGAGAGTAGTCGACCAGGTCCATCTTGTTCACACAGACGGCTAAATGACGAATACCTAAGAGGCTGGCGATGAAGCTGTGGCGACGTGTCTGTTCCAGGATGCCATGACGCGCATCGATCAGAATGACGGCCAGGTCACAGGTCGATCCGCCGGTGGCCATGTTGCGCGTGTACTGTTCATGTCCGGGGGTATCGGCGATGATGAAGTTGCGCTTGTCGGTTGAGAAGTAGCGATACGCCACGTCGATCGTAATGCCCTGCTCGCGCTCGGCCTTGAGGCCGTCGGTCAGAAGGGCGGGGTCGAAATCGGTGTTGGTGGTGCCGTGTGTGGCCGAGTCTTCTATAACAGCAGCAAGCTGGTCCTCGTAGATCATCTTCGAGTCGTAGAGGAGTCGTCCGATCAGGGTCGACTTGCCGTCGTCCACGCTGCCGGCCGTTAGAAACCGGAGCATATCCTTTTCACCGTGACGCTTGAGGTACTCAATGACTTCAGCTTCGGTGGTGGGCATGGTGTTCTTGGAGTCGTTGTACATCAGAAGTACCCCTCCCGCTTCTTCTCTTCCATCGAGGCGGACTTGTCTGAATCAATGACTCGCCCTGAACGCTCAGAGGTTTTGGTCAACAGCATCTCCTGCACGATTTTGGGGACCGTATCGGCTTCCGAGTCGATAGCCCCCGTCAATGGGTAGCATCCGAGTGTGCGGAAGCGCACCTTGCGCATCTTCGGAGTCTCGCCGGGTTCGAGTGGGAGGCGATCATCGTCGACCATGATAAGGTTGCCGTCACGTTCCACTACGGGGCGTTCATCCGCGAAATAGAGCGGCACAATCGGAATGTCTTCCTGCATGATGTAGAGCCAGATATCCAGCTCAGTCCAGTTCGATAGGGGAAAGACGCGGATCGACTCGCCTTTGTTCACGCGGTTGTTGTAAAGGTTCCAGAGCTCGGGGCGCTGATTCTTGGGGTCCCACTGGTGAAAGCGGTCGCGGAAGCTGTAGATACGCTCCTTGGCGCGCGACTTCTCTTCGTCGCGCCGCGCACCACCGTAGGCCGCATCGAAACCGTAGTGGTCGAGGGCCTGCTTGAGGCCGTCGGTCTTCATCACGCGCGTGTGCTCTTCGGACCCGAAATCGAACGGATTCATGCCGCGCTTGATGCCTGTCTGGTTGATCCAGACCAGGAGGTCAAAGCCGATCTCCTTCTGCATGCGCTTACGGAAGGCAATCATCTCCTTGAACTTGAAGGTCGTATCGACATGCATCAGGGGGAAGGGGATGGGGCCGGGATGGAACGCCTTCTGGGCCAGGCGCAACATGACCGAGGAGTCTTTCCCGATCGAATAGAGCATCACCGGTTTGTCGAACGATGCGGCGACCTCGCGGATGATGAAGATCGATTCCGCCTCGAGCTGTTGCAGATGCGAGAAATTATACATGACCATGGCTGTCCTCTTTTCCTGTCAGCAGATGCGTAAACTACCAGCCCGCACGTCTCTGGTCGATAGTGAATTCTCATCTATCGTGCGGAAATCTTGCTGTATGCCTGCCGGAAAACAACCTTCGGACCAAGGTTAAGGGGCGCCTCTGAATCGATCTGGCATGGTTGATGCTCTTACATAATGCAGAATCCAAGCTGTCTAACATGATTGTGGGCATGTAGTTCCGGTCATGCAGAGGGATGTGAGTCATGGAACAAAACGATACAGGCGACAGGGACGGGAGGCAGTGCTCCAATCGGTCCGGGTTCACGCTGGTCGAGATCGTGATCGTTGCGATGATCATTGGGTTGCTCGCCATCATGGCTCTGCCGAGCTTGCGCAAGGCTCGTGAGAAGACGCTGGTGACCCAGGTTGCCAACGATATAAAGGTGTTTGGCGATGGGTTCGACCTGTATGCCATGGAGCGGGGAGGATATCCTCCGGATTCGCATCTTCCCTTGCCCTACCATCTGCCCAATACGGCGATCGAGGAGTATCTCAACGCCGCAAAGTGGTCGAGCGAGACTCCGTTAGGGGGCAACTACAACTGGGAAGGGCCCGACAGCTACCCTTACGCCGGTATTGCCATGTTCGGTGTCACGGCAGCGGAAGCTACGATGCTAGAGTTGGACAAGGTACTCGACGACGGCAATCTCAGCTCCGGCTTGTTCCGTCGGGTGGCGGCCAACGGGCGCTACACCTACATGCTCGAAGAGTAGTCGGTCGTGACGCGTCATCCATGACCCGTGACAGTTCCGCTCTCGCTGGTGCACGCTTACATCGACCCACGGTCGAAAAGATGCACCATCATCCGTCTTTCATTCTTCTCACTTGCTCGCTATAGTGGCGCCGATTTTTAAATACAAGAAAGGTGAGTAGTGAGCTTATATTTACGAGGTGCGGTGGTGGTTGCTCTGGCGATGGGTGCGGTGGGTGCTGCCGCGGAGCTGCAAAGCAACGACGTGATTGAAGTGCGCGCGCGGCGCCCCATGATGCCGGGCCGTTCCGATTCGGTGGCGGCGGCCTTTGAGCGGGATCCGCGTGTGGCGCTGAATCGCCAGGGCGGCACGGATGTTCAGGCCGACATTTCGATACGAGGGAGCAGTTTCAGTGAGGCGGGGCTGATCCTGGAAGGCGTGGCGTTGCGCCACCCGCAGACCGAGCACTTTCACGCTGAGTTGCCTCTGCCGGCATCGCTGTTCAATGAACCGTCCGTACTGACCGGTGTCGCGCAGGTCGAACAGGCGACGGTGCATCCGGCCGGCGGCGTTTCCTTCTCAAGTCGTGACCCGCAGCGGGGCGGCTACATCGATCTCGGGGTTGGCGAAGAGGGGTCGGCGTGGCAGGGGGTGCTGCTGGAGGGGATGCTGCCGGGGAGTGACGCCAATGGGGCGATCGGCCTGGGGGTTTTCGGGCATCACGCGGAGGCGTTTGGTGTCGATTATGGCGACAATGACTTGGAGCGCGTGGGCGGCGGCGCGACGGTGAAGACACGCCACGGCGCGTGGGCCAGTGATTGGATGGTGGGGGTGTCGCGCAAGGAGTTTGGCGCCCGCGGTTACTACGGCGTTTCGCCCACGTGGGCCGCAACGGAGACGTTTGAGGACAGTCTGGTGCTGGGGACCATACGGCAGGGGGATGTGGATGGGGTTTATCGCCGTGTGACGGGGATGTGGCGCAGCACGCGGGACGAGTACCTTCTTTTTATCGACCCGGCTGATCCGTTCCGCAACAAGCACCGCACGCGCACGTCCGGTTTGGCGGTTGATGGCCGCGAACAGCTGGGTGAGGCGTGGCAGCTTCAGTGGCGCGGGGCCTATGCCTTCGAGGGGGTCGACAGCAAGTCACTGGGCGATCACGATCGTGAGCGGGGAACACTCCTGGCGCTGCCGGCCTGGCAGGGCCAACGGTTGAAGGTCACCGCCGGGGTGATGGGTGAGGTGTTCTCGGATGGCGACGAAGCGGTTCTGCCGCAGGCGGGGGTGGAGTGGCGTGTGGGCGAAGCGCAGGCGCTGTTTGCGTCCTACACGGAGGCCATGCACGAGCCATCCTACACGGAGCTGAACTACGAGTCACCGGGCAGCCTGGGCAATGCGGGGCTGCGCAAAGGGCGTTCGCGCAAGTCGGAGCTCGGGTGGCGTCTGCAGCCCACGCAGGGGCGCACGGCATCGGTCAGTGTCTTTCATCGCGCGACCGGCCATGCCGTGGACTGGGTCAAGGTGGCCGAGGATACGGCTCGCTGGGCGGCGACCGACCTGGGCACGGTTACGACGTGGGGCGTGGAGTGCAGTGGCAGCCGACGGCTGGGTGAGCAGCTCCGCGTGCGGGCCGCCTACACCTGGTTGGAGAAGGACCATGAGTGGGATGTCTACGCGGCGCGCTACGTGTTGGACTATCCGCAGCACCGGCTTTCGATTGATCTGGACTGGGCTTTTGCGCCTGACTGGCGCCTGAGCGTGGGCCAGACGGTGCGCTACCACAGCGAGACGATGGCGCGTGAAACGGAAGCGACGGGCAGAGATGGACGGCTGGCGCTGCAGTGGTATGCCGGCCAGCCGGACGGTGTGGTGATTCGGGTGGGGGTGGACAACCTCTGGAACGACTCGTTCGGCTCCTACGTCGATCTGCCTGCCCCGGACCGGCGTGTCTGGGGCGCGCTGTCGTGGCGATTTCATTGATCCGCCGTTGACAGCATGAGCAGGGCTCCGGGGGATCTTCTGCTCCTGCCGGGTAAACCGGCAGGGGGCACGGAAAACATATTGACGTTCCTATGGCAGGGCGGTAGGGTGCGCGCGTTGATTGTTCTTTGAAAGTATCGTTTTTATTTCCACGGGGAGCGGACGGAAGTTTGTGAAAATCAAACGCGGTCGCGCCGCTGTAATCTCTCTTCGCATGGGTGCGGAGAACGTTGTGAGCCTTTGAAAGCCACGGTTTCGGACATGAAGCCGGAAGGCTGCCTGCAACGGGAGAAAGCCAGAAGACGTTGTTGCTCGTGCTCATTATCAGGATAACCGGCGGGTATCCTGCTCCTTCGCGGATAAACAGGAGTGAATGAGGCTGCTGCATCTCTTGTACCAGACTCTCGTGCCATATATCCCGAAGGCGCGCGGGTCTTTTTTTGTGCCCGCATAACGCGGATCCGGCCGTGTGGCCGGACGCATCACACCAACAGCAAGAGGAGAGTGTCAGTGAAGAAGACAATCGTAGCAATAGCGAGTGCATGCATGCTGCTCGCCGGAATGGTAGAGGCGGAGATCATCGTTAGCGCGGGGCGCGTACCGACCGCCGCAGAGGATGTATCGAGCTCGGTGACGAGCATTTCGAGTGCGGACCTGGAACGACTCCAGGTCAGGGCGTTGCCCGAAGCTATACGGATGGTGCCGGGCGTGCATGTCACGCGCAACGGTGGACCGGGACAGACATCTGACTTCTATATTCGCGGGGCGAAGACGGACCAGGTCCTGGTGCTGATCGACGGCATCGAGATGAACGATTCGTCGCTGATCGGCCGTAACGCCGATCTGTCGCTGCTGGATCCGGCGGACATTCAAAGTGTCGAGGTGTTGCGTGGTCCGCAGAGCGCGCTCTACGGCGGCGACGCGATGGGGGGTGTGATCAACATCATCACCAAGCGCGGCGAAGGGGCGCCTTCCGTTAGTCTGTCGGCCGAGGTGGGTTCATTCGAAACCTACCACGGGGCCGCGGCGATTTCGGGTTCGACCGGCATAGTGGACTACGCGTTCACGGCCACGCACATCGACTCCGCGGGCATCTCGGCTGCCAACGAAGCGGACGGTAACCGTGAGAAGGACGGGTTTGATCGCACGGGCTTCTCGGGCCGGATAGGGCTGGCGCCGCTCGAGAATCTCTCATTCGATTTCGTGGCGCGCTACATCGAGTCTAGTGTCGACTATGATAACGGTGCCGGTGAGGGCGCGGATACGCCGGATAACGTAACGGATGCCGAACGGCTCTACCTGGGGGGGGCAGCTGAGCTGGGGCTCTTCGACTCACAGTGGCAGCAGCGTCTTTCAGTGTCTCGGGTTTCGCACGATCGTGAGTTCACGTCGACGTGGGGTGAGAACTGGTACGAGGCCGAGCAAACCAAGGTGGGCTGGCAGCATGATTTCTACCAGGAGGACCGCAATGTAGTTTCGGCCGGTGTGGAGATCGAGGAAGAGACGGCTGAGACCGATGCTCTGCCCGAGGTGGACAGCGAGATCAAGAGTGTCTACCTGCAGGATCAGTTGCACCTGGGAGCGTTGGTGCTCGTGGGGGGGCTGCGCCTGGATGATCACGATACGTTCGGTGAGGAAGTGACCGGCCGCTTGGGCGCGACGCTGAAACTCAAGGATGCCGGCACGCGTTTCAAGGCGACCTACGGCAGCGGCTTCAAGGCGCCTTCGCTCTACCAGCTCTATGCTCCGGCCTCGCCGTGGGGGGCAATCGGCAACGCTGATTTGAATCCCGAGACCAGTACGAGCTGGGACGTGGGTGTTGAACAGAAGCTCTGTGAGAAGGCGGTTGTCGGGGTGACCTACTTTGACAGTGAGTACGAAGACCTGATCGACTTTGTCGCGGGCTACGTCAACGAATCCGAGGCCACAGTGAAAGGCGTGGAATTCAACGCCACGGCTCAGTTGTGCGATGCGGTTCGCTTAAGTGGGACCTATACCTACACGGACAGCGAGGATTCCGACGGCGCTGAGCTGTCGCGCCGGCCGAAGCACCGTGCCACGGCGGATCTGCATTACCGTTGGGATGACGCCGTTAACCTGTCACTGGGCTGTGTCTACGTGGGGAAACGTCAGGACGCCTACTTCAGCTCCACCGAGTATGTTACGGTTGAGGAAGAGCTGCCGGGGTACGTGGTGTTCAACCTGGCGGCCTCGTGGCAACTGTCGGACACGGTCAAGTTGTTTGGCCGCGTTGAGAACCTGTTCGACAAGGATTACGAAGAGCTGGCGGGTTACGGAACGCCCGGAGTCTCGGGCTATGGCGGTGTGAAGATTACGCTGTAGTGCCGCGCGATTGGAGCAGGGCGAACAGGTCGGCCACGCTGTCCCACTCCTGGGCGCCCTGCTCAATCAAGCGGGCCGCATCCTTTGTGGCCCGGCGGTCGGGCGTGTAGTCGCGCTCGGTCACACCCGCTGCCAGGAAGACGGGGATGCTCTGTTCGCGGGCGCGCAGCGCCAAGTCGAGGTTGACCGCGTTGCCGGGGCCGAACGGGGTGGGACAGACGACGACGGCCTGTGCGTCGCGCACGATGGTTTCGGCCGCCACAAAGGCCTCGGCGCTGACGGCGGAGAAGGGCTGTTCGAGCACGGTCTGTATGCCGAGGGCGTGAGCGGTCTGGCTGTCACTGTCGCCCTCGTTGAGCACGCCGCAGCTCACGCTGTAATCACACAGGTGGAGCCGGCGCAGTACTTCTTCGCCGCTGCCGCCGCCGGCGATGCAGTGCACGCGGGTGCCCTGGCCGCTATGGGCCGGGGCCAGGCGCGGCGTGGGTGTCACCATGACCGATCCGCTGATCGGATTGGGTTGCACCTGTACATCGCAGTGGTAGACATGGCGCAATCGTTCCGCGGTCAAGACCTCGGCCGGGGGGCCATCGGCGATGAGCGTGCCGGCATCGAGTAGGAGCAGTCGGTCGCAGAATTCGGCCGCGATGTTGAGGTCGTGACTGACCATCAGGATTGTGACGCCGGACTCACGGTTGAGTCGTTCGACGATCTGCATGACCTCGAGGGCATGGTTGATATCCAGGTGCGATGTGGCTTCGTCCATCAGGATCATACGCGGCTGTTGGGCCAGCACCATGGCAATCACGGTGCGCTGTTTCTCGCCGCCGCTGAGTTCTGGAAAGGGGCGTTTGCGCATCTCCATGACGTCGGTATAGACCATTGCCTGCTCGACAATGCGGTGGTCTTCGGCGGAGAGCATGCCGCGCCGGCCAAGGGCATGGGTGCGACCCATGGCGACGATCGCTTCCACGCTGAAGGCCATCGGTGTGCTGAGCTCCTGGGGGACCACACCGACCCGTTGGGCGCGTTGGATGGCAGGCAGCTTCAGTGTATCTTGACCGAAGAGCTCGATGTTTCCACTGATATGGGGCAGCAGCCCGGTGGCGGCGCGGATGAGCGTGGTCTTGCCGCAGCCGTTGGGGCCGATCACGCCGCAGAGCGTGCCGGCCGCGATGCTGAACGATAGATCCTTAAAAACGGGCACGCGGCGGTAACCGCCCGAGACGCCTTGAAAGCTAAGGGCGGCGACGCTCATTCGACCCACCCCCGCCGTCCACGCCATTTCAGGATAAAGAGGAAGAAGGGGCCGCCGCAGAGGGCGGTCAGTACGCCCACGGGAATGTCGCGTGGGGCGAGCACGGTGCGCGCCACGGCATCACAGACGGCCAGGAAGATGCCCCCGGCGATGGCGGTTGCGGGAATGAGGCGGCGGTGACCGGGGCCGAGCAGGCTGCGCATGACGTGCGGCACGATCAGGCCGACGAATCCGATCAGTCCGGCCAGCGAGACGGCCGCGGCGGCCAGCAGACTGCCCAGAACGAGCCCGACGGCGGTCATGCGGGCGGTGCGGATGCCGACATGGTGCGCCGCTTCGCGGCCGAGCGTGAGCGTGTCGAGTTGGGGTGCGATCAGCCATGCCGTCAAGATGCCGGCGACTACAACGACGGCGGTGATGACCATCTGTCCATAGGTCGCTGGTTGAAGATTGCCCAGCATCCACCAGATCACACTGTGCATCTCCTGGCTGCGAGCGGTTGTGACGAGGAACATAAGGATGCTGGAGGCAATGGCGCTGACGATCACGCCGCTCAAGATCAGGTTGTAGACTGAAGCCCGGGTGCCGCCGGCCACGGCCAGCACGATCAGCAATGCGAGAATGGCGCCGATGAAGGCCGTCACGGGGAGGAGGAAGAGGGAGAATGCAGATCCAAATCCGATGAGGATAGCACATGCCGCGCCGAGGCCGGCTCCGCTACTGACTCCCAGCACATAGGGCTCGGCGAGGGGGTTGCGCAGAAGGGCCTGAAAGACGACACCCGCGCATGAGAGTGCGGCACCGACGATGAGCCCTGTGGCGATGCGATTCAGGCGCAGCAATAGAATGTCATACCCCGTGCGGGTGCGGATGGCGGGCAGTCCAAATCCGGAGGGGCCGCTCAGAACACAGAACACCAGGAGGAGGGCGCCGACGGTGATGAGCAAGGCGACGATACGACGGGATCTACGTTTTGCTTCAGGCGGTGGGCAGGGGATCATGGCTGACGCTCCGCATAGGCCTTGCCGATACAGGCGCGCATGGCTTCCAGGCCTTCGAGCAGGCGTGGGCCGGGTCGCAGGAGGATATCGTTGTCGAGGCCTCCGAAAACGCAGTCGTGCTGCACAGCGGTGATGTGCTGCCAGCCGGGGCGGCGTGCTACACGCTTGGCCGCTCCGCTACTGGGGCCCATGTAGAGGCAGAGGATCACGTCCGGATTCTCGGCTACGACCTGCTCAGGGGAAATCTGGAAATAGGGCTTCTTCACGGAGGCGGCAATGATGCGCCCGCCCGCCAGCTCAATCAGGTCGGCCAGGAACGTATGGCTCCCGATGGTGGTGAGGGGGTCATGCCAGACTTCGGCGTAGACGGAGGGGTGAGGGGGAGGGGGAGGAGGTCGGAGGTCGGCAGTCGGAGGTCCCTCCTTCGCCCTTCGGGCTATGGAGGGCAAGCGGAGGTCGGAGGCGCCCGTTCGTGCCTCTTGGATGGCACTATCGATCTTGGTGGCGAGGGCGTTGGCTTGCTGGGTATGGCCGGTGAGTTGGCCCAGTTCGCGCAGCATGGGGGCAATATCGTCCAGGGCATCGCAGGCGATGCGGTGGCGGGGGATGCCGAGGGCGGCGATCTGGGCCGCCACGCTCTCGTCAGAGAGGTCGATGTCGAGAACGAGGGTGGGGTGGGCATTGACCAGCAGTTCCAGGGAGGGGTGACCGAATCCGCCGATTATGGGAACCTGGTCGACGACGCTGGGCGGATAGTTGCAGGCGGAGGTACGGCCGACCAGCAGGTCTCCGGCACCGATAGCGCAGAGCGATTCGGTCAGCGAAGGCGCCAGGGATACGATGCGCAGCGGGCCGCCGTCGGGGACGGCGGGTGGCGGCCGGCAGGCCACTGCCATGAGGCCGACCACTATGGTTATGAGTATCCAGAACCGCTGCATGAAGTTGAACTCTCTGTTGATGGGGAATATCCAATAACCAACACTCAAATCCAATGACCAAGTAGAGAATATGTCACAAAAAAAGGAGGAGTGATGGGGTTCATCACTCCTCCCTTGGTGTCGTCACAACTTGGACATTGGGTGTTCCTTGTTGGGTATTGGATATTGAGTATCTCAATGCTCCAACAACACAAAGGAACTCTAGTTGGTCTTGCGACCGCCCACGCCCTTGGTGTCCTTGGTGATGGTGCGGGCCTTCTCGTGCGGACGCAGGCTGCGCACCGCGGCGCCGGCACGCCACATCTCGGAGTTGCCCATGGCATCCAGCTCCTTGGTGAGCTGCTCCTTGTAGTTCTTCTTACCGCAGGTGCGGACCACGCGGGCGGCCTCGCTCTTGGTCTTGACGGCCTTGTAGAGGTCCTTGAAGACCGGGAGGGTGGCCTTCTTGAACTTGGGGCGCCAGTCCAACGCGCCGCGCTGGGCGGTCGCCGAGCAGTTCGAGAACATCCAGTCCATGCCGTTCTCGTCCACGAGGCGGATGAGGCTCTGGGTCAGCTCTTCGACCGTTTCGTTAAAGGCTTCGCTGGGGCTGTGTCCGTTCTGACGCAGGACATCGTACTGGGCTTCCATGACGCCGGCGAGGGCGCCCATCAGTATCCCGCGTTCCCCCACGAGGTCACTGGTGACTTCGTTCTCGAAGGTGGTCGGGAAGAGGTAGCCGGAGCCGACGGCGATGCCGATGGCCATAGCCCGTTCTTCGGCACGGCCGGTGTAGTCCTGGCCTACGGCGTAGCTGGAGTTGATGCCGACGCCGGCGAGGAAGTTGCGGCGCACGGATGTACCCGAGCCCTTGGGGGCGACGAGCAGCGTGTCGATGTGGGTCGGGGGGATGACCTTGGTCAGGTCGTTGTAGACCAGGCCGAAGCCGTGCGAGAAGTAGAGCGCATCGCCTTCATTCATGAAGGGCTTGACGAGCTTCCAGACCGGTTTCATGGCCGCATCGGCCACGAGCATCATGATGATGGTAGCGCGTTCGGCGGCTTCTTCGATGGTGAAGAGGGTTTCACCGGGCACCCAGCCATCTTTCTTGGCGCGGTTCCAGTCCTTGCGGAACGCCTTGGCCTGGCCGACGATGACGTTGATCCCGTTGTCTTTCATGTTGAGGGCCTGGGCCGGTCCCTGCACGCCGTAGCCGATGACGGCGACGGTTTCGTTCTTGAGCACCTTGCGTGCCTTGGCAAGAGAAAATTCCTTGCGCATCACGACGGTTTCTTTGGTACCGCCAAAATCAATGACTGCCATTTTATTGCCTCCTTGGGCGTTACTGTTTTCTGTGTCCGATGAAAGCGGGGGATTCGTACGTGTGGCGTTCTAGCCGATTAGACGCGAAATGAACATGTAGAGCAGTGCCCCCAATGCCAGGGCAATGACGATGCCGATGGTGATCCACATACCGCTGCGGTTCTTGCGCACGCCAAATTCGGGCGGCGTCTTCTGGCGGATGGGGCCTGTGCGGATCGTGTCCTGGGGGCCGGTGGCGGGGGGCAGCGTTGTGCCCGTTTCGATGTCGTCTCCCTCAAGCAGCATGCGTACGCTGCCGATGGTCAGCACATCGCCCGGTGCAAGTGGCACTTCGGTGACCTGTGCACCGTTGAGGTATGACCCGTTGGTAGAGTTGAGGTCCCGCAGGGTGTAGCAGTTCTCCTTGCGAAGGATGACGCAGTGCCGTGAGGAGGCGGCCGGATCATCTATGGTGATGGCGTTATCGGCCGCGCGACCCATAACGGTTTCGTCCGCATCCAGTGTGATGACACGTTCCTCGGACCCTTCGCTCTGCATTCGTAAGGTAGCCATAATTGTGGAGGTTGTCTCACAAACGAGGCGTGCTGTCAACATCGCTCCACGTGATCTTTCCGGCGAAGATCGTTAGCACGGTTCGCCCGCGACAGCGGTGGTTGGTGAAGGGGGTATTTCGCGAAAGGGAAACAAAGGCATCAGGGTCCACCTGCCAGTCCGTCTGCAGGTCGACCAGGGCGAGGTCGGCCCGGGCGCCCGGGGTGAGCGAGGGGGCGGGGCGACCGAGCAGCGCGGCCGGCCCGGTTGTCCAGCGTTGCAGCCACGCCTGCGGGGACATACCGCGTTCGACGACGAGCAGCTGGTAGGTGACGCCGAGGGCGGTTTCGAGGCCCACCACGCCGAATGGCGCCTGGCGGATGCCCTTGGCTTTGAGGGCGGCCAGGTGCGGGGCATGGTCGGTCGCCAGGATGGAAAGGCCGCCACTGAGCACGGCGTCGATCAGGGCTTCGCGATCCTCGGGCGTGCGCAGGGGCGGGTTCATCTTGAAGTTGCCGTCGTCGCTGAGGATATCGGCGTCGGAGAGGGCGAGGTGGTGCGGCGTGGCTTCGCCGGTGACAGGCAGGCCGCGTGCCGCGGCCGCGCTGATCATATGCGCCGACGCGCCGGATGAGACGTGTTGGATGTGCATGGCGCAGCCGGTGGCGGCGGCCAGTTCGATATCGCGTGCCACGATGCGATCCTCGGCGGCGGAGGGGATGCCGAGTAGACCGAGGCGCTGGGCGGCCTCGCCGTCGTGCAGGACGCCTTTGCCGGCCAGGATGGGGTCGAGGGCATGATCCATGACGGGGAGGTCGAGGGTGGCGGCCTGTTGCATGGCGCGCTGCATGAGGTCGTCGTCGGATACGGTGGATCCATCGTCGGTGAAGGCGGCGGCCCCAGCGGCGGCCAGGGCCGGCAGGTCAGCCAGTGCGTTGCCGCGTCGCTCACGGGTGATGCAGGCTGAGGGGAGCAGTTCGACGGCGCCGGCGGATGCGGCCTGTCGGAGGGCGAACGCGACCTGCTCAGGTGAGTCGACCGCGGGCCGGGTGTTGGGCATGGTGACGACGGTGGTGAATCCACCCCGTGCTGCGGCGTGTGATCCTGAGGCGATGGTTTCGGCGCCTTCGTGGCCTGGTTCACGGAAATGGACGTGCAGGTCGATCAGCCCCGGCATCACGGTGAGACCGCTGGCATCGATGGTGCGGGCCTGCGCGGGTGGGTCGGCGACGATACGCCCGTCGGCAATATAGAGATCACCCACGCCCCGGTCGCCGTCAGTCGGGTCGAGTAACGCACCGCCGCGTATGATCCAAGCGTTGTCCATAGTGGGGCGAGGGTACCTGTTCGGTGAGATGGCGGCAAGACACTTCGAAGGCCAAGCCGTCCATAGCAGACAAGGTCCCATCCCCCCCCTAATCGCCCCCCCCCTAATCGTTCCCCTTAATCGATTAGGGCGATCGATTAGGGTAGTCGATTAGGGCAAACGATTAGGGTAGTCGATTAGGGCAAACGATTAGGGAGCTCGATTAGGGGGTGGGCGATTAGGGTGGCGACTGAGGAACGATTGGCAAGTTTAGAGCGCTTTGATCTAGATTTGTTCAGTCGGATCGGGATAGCATACGTTCATGAATGTAGCGATTGCATGTGGGGGTACGGGCGGGCATATTTTTCCCGGCGTGGCGGTAGGGGAAGCGTTGCGGGCACGTGGGCATGAGGTCGCTTTGTGGCTGGGCGGACGCAACGTGGAAGCGCTCTCGACCTCGGCCTGGGATGGGCCGGTAGTGCATATCAAGGCGGCCGGATTCCCGGCGGGACTGTCGCTGCGCGCTGTGGCCGTCGGCTGTCGTCTGCTGATGTCTATTGTGGCGTGTTGGCGACAGATGCGGCGCGAACGGCCCGATGTGGTGGTGGCGATGGGCAGTTACGCATCCGTGGGCCCGGGCCTGGCGGCACGGCTGTTACGCATTCCTCTTGTGCTCCACGAATCGAATTCTGTGCCCGGTAAGGCTGTGCTTCTGCTGGCGCGGTATGCCGCCGTGACCGGGTTGGGTTTTGATGCGGCCAAGCCGTACTTCGCCGGGTATCGCACGGTCGTGACGGGGTTTCCCCTGCGCGGTGAGCTCAGTGGGGCCGCGCCGCTTTCCGGCTTGGATTCAAACGTCTTTACGGTCCTGGTGATGGGCGGCAGTCAGGGCGCGCATGCAATCAACATGACTGCCTCGGACGCGTTGTGCGAGGCCGTGCGGGGCGGTGTGGCCCTGCAGGTGATCCATCTCAGCGGCGTGGCTGACGAGGCCGATGTGCGATCGCGCTACGAGGCGGCGGGTGTGTCGGCGCAGGTCTATGGGTTCCTGGCAGACATGGGCGCGGCCTATGCGGCGGCTGACCTGGCGGTCTGCCGGGCCGGTGCGGCGAGCTGTGCGGAGTTGACGTTGTGTCGACTGCCGGCGGTTCTGGTCCCGCTGCCGACGGCGGCGCATGACCATCAGCGTGCCAACGCCGTGGGGATGATGATGGCTGGCGGGGTCGATATGATCGAGCAGGTTGACCTGACGGTGCTGGCGTTGCGTCAATACGTCGAGGCGTCTTGCCTGCATCCCGAACGGTTGATGCGCAAGCGGGAGGCCTTGGATAAGATGGGCGGCGGGGATGCCGCCGGCATGATGTGTGAACTGATCGAGGAGGCTGGAGAACAGCCGAACAATCGAACAATCGAACAGCCGAACTACGAACGATAGACTCAGAACTCGCAACTCAGAACCTGGAACCCTTTCGCGGAGCAAGACATGCCCATTTACGAATTTTATTGTCCTGAGTGTCATGTGATTTTCAATTTCCTGTCGCGTTCGGTCAACACGACCACATGTCCGGGGTGTCCGCGCTGTGTGCGCAAGCATTTGGAGCGGCAGGTCTCTCTTTTTGCCGCGACGGGCACGGCCAGCGAAGAAGGGGAATTGGATGACCTTCCGATCGATGAGAGTCGCATGGAATCGGCCATGGAGGCGATGGCCTCCGAGGCCGAGCACATGAATGAAGAGGACCCGCGCGCGGCCGCGCGCCTGATGCGCAAGTTTTCGAACATGACCGGTATGGAATTCGGCGATGGCATGCAGGAGGCACTGGGTCGCATGGAGGCCGGCGAGGACCCTGAAAAGGTCGAGGCCGAGATGGGCGACCTGATGGAGGGGGAGGATCCGTTTGTGCTGCCGGGCAAGAAAGCGGGCACCCAGACGGCAAGCGGGAAGCACCGCGGTGAGCCGAAGCGGGATGGGACCTTGTACGAGATGTGATCGAACAGCCGAACGTCTGAACAGCCGAACAGCCGAACATTCGAACTACGAACGGGGGACCGACTTCCACCCAGTGGCCCGGTCACTAGCGTTCCCCACTTCGTAGTTCGGCTGTTCGATTGTTCGATTGTTCGAATGTTCGATTGTTCAGACCACACTCACCCGCAAGACCTCACACGGCCCATCTGGTGTTAGCGTGTAGGCGTCTACTGCCGCCGGCAGCAGGCAGGTTGTACCGGGGCCGAGTGTTTCGGTTCCGCCCTCGCAAGACACCGTTAGCGTTCCCTTCGCGACAAAGAGCATGTGAAAGGAGCGGCCGTCGTTCGTGACGGGGTGTGGGGCGGCAAGGGTGAGGCGACCGAAGCGGAAGTAGGGTGTGGTCAGTAGATCCTGTTCGCAGTTCGGGCCATTCACAATGGGGGCCGACGGTGTGGCACCGGCGGGGTCCAACTCCCAGTCAATGACCTGGTGTGCCTTAGCGACATGCAGCTCGCGCGGCTGGCCGTCGGCGCCGACGCGCCCCCAGTCGTAGACACGGTAGGTTGTATTGGAGTTCTGTTGTACCTCGAGGATGAGGCAGCCCTCGCCGATGGCATGTACGCAGCCACCTCGTATATAGGATAGGGAGCCCGGTGTGGCCGCGTGTGAGGCAAGGAGATCCTGAACGGTTCCAGCTTCGAGGGCGGCGTCAAAGGTCGCGCGCGTGGTGCCGCTAACGAGACCGGCGTAGTAGCGGGCGTCGGGGGTGCCGTCGAGGAGGTACCACATCTCGCTTTTGGCTTCGCCTTCGACCCGCGGGGCGGAGGTGTCGTCGGGATGGACTTGGACGCTCAATTTCTGGGCCGCGTCGATGATCTTAACGAGTAGAGGGAACCCCACGTCGCCCTGCGGGCTATGAGGGGCAAGCCGATCGGCAGGGGATGCCGTGCCGACCAGGTCGGTGCCCAGTGACTGTAGGAGATCGTGCAGCGAGGTGCCTTCGAGCGGGCCGTTGCTGACGATGCTCATGCCGTCGGCGTGGTCGCACAGCTCCCACGACTCGGCACAGAGTCCGGGCTGCGGCGCGCGATGGTAACGCGAGGGAATGCTTGTGCCACCCCATAGGTAGTCTTTATAGATAGGAGCGAACAGAAGTGGATAGAGTGAACGGTTCATGGGGCGATGATAGGAAAGCGGGGCGTGATGAGCAAGCGGCAGGTGATGGAGATTTTGCTGGATGGGCTCGACGGGGTGGTGACGGGGCAGGGCGATGATGAGGCCACACGGCATATTGTAACGGTGGGCTTGGTCTGGCCGCGCCCGGGCATTGCCAAGCGTATTGCGGTGCAGCCGGTCAAGCTGGTCGGCGGAAGCGCTGCATGGGGCGAGGCGGCGTGGTTTGACCGTATTCTGTTCAAGGAGACGGTGATGGGGCGCTTTGGCATTGAGATGGCGGTGTCGGCTCCGGTGAGCGGTGCGATGGCGCGCCAGGCGATGGCGTTCTTTGGCGAGGGTCTGGCGAAGGAGGCGGCCTCTGTGCTGGGGGGCGCGGCCGGGGGGATCCTGGGTGGGATTGTGAGTGTGCCTCTGCGTCATGTGGCCGGTGCGTTGCTGGATGCGGCGGGTGTTGAGGCCGGCATTGTGGCGGCCGGTACGCTCGATCTGGATAGCGCGTCGTTGACCGGAAAGGGGGGCTGTGAGATTCCTCTGGCGGCCCCGGACGCGATCTATCGCGGGGTGCGGCAGCGTCCGCCTGCCCCGGTGCGTGGTGAGGAGTTGCTGGTGGCAGCAGGGGAAGCCAATGGTGCGGCCCGGATCGTGCTGCTGGGATAGGTACTATGGCCTTCTCTTTTTTCGGCTCACCCTTGAATGGGTGTTGACGCTTCGTGGCTGGCTGTGTAGCCTGTTGTAGGAGTAGGCGCAGTGTCGCGCTGATAACAGCATATTAAGGAGTAGTTCAATGATGAGATTTTGGCGTCGGAAGAGTGAGCGGGGATTCACGTTGGTCGAGTTGCTGGTCGTAATCGCGATCATCGGAATTCTGGCAGGAATGCTGCTTCCTGCTGTATCGTCGGCTCGTGAGCGTGCGCGTCGCGCCAGCTGCATGAGCAACCTGTCGCAGGTTGGCAAGGCCATGGTGATGTATTCTATGGACAACGATGAGCGGTTCCCGAATGAGATGAAGAAATTGGACGGCGACTATATCAGTCAGCCGCGCGTCTTTATCTGTAAGAGTGCCACGGCGGTATATGGACCGGCAGAGACGGTAGCACTCATGCAGAACACCAACTGTGCGTATAATCTGGTGACTCAGATCGGTAACCCTCCGATCAGTATGTCGGCTAGCGCAAGTGCCAACAGCATGCTGGCTTGTGACAAAGATGGCGTTACGGGCGATATTACGGCAACGAGCTTTGGTGGCAACCATAGCGCCGGCAAGGGCGGGAACTGTCTCTATGTGGACGGATCGGTTGTCTGGGTCAATTCGGGTGACGATATTGGCGAATGGCCGGGTGTGTCGCTGACGAACATCACGGGCGATGTCGTTCTTGAAACCGTGGCCGAACTGTAGGCGATACCGTAAAGGGTGATTTGGAGGGCCGGACATTGCGTCCGGCCCTTTTTTTGTGCAGAGTGGCGACGTGGTGTCTGGTGAGAGGGTTATGGACGTGGTCATTGTACGAGTCGTGGTGGACGTGGCGTTGGATCGGGAGTTCGACTACCTGGTGCCAGACGTGATGAAGGCTGACATCACGGTTGGCCGGCGGGTCGTGGTGCCGTTCGGCCGGCGGGTGATCGAGGGCTACGTCGTCGGCTTTGTTGAGCGCACGGACATCCCCAATCTGAAGCCGCTCAAAGGACTGGCACCCGGGGGCGCGGTGCTGTCACCGGGGCTTGTATCGCTGGCACGGTGGATGGGGGAGTACTACTGTGCGCCGTTTGAGAAGGCGGTGCGGTCTCTGCTGCCGGGTGCGGTGCGGCGTAAGGGGGCGAGGCATAGAGAGGTGCTCGTCGTCCGGGGAATGGGGGATCTCGCCCGGCCGCCCCGGAATACCGGGACGCCAAGGAGCGAGTTCCCCCATTCCCCGGACTCCTCTGAGGCTAGGGGGAAGGCCTGCGAGCGCTCCGGCAGCGGGGAGGACTGCTTGGCTGGACCGTGCGGGATACCGCCCGGAAAGGCCTTCGCAGCCCTCCCCGCTGCCTCCGCTGAGGGTCGTGTTGAGACTTCCGACCTCCGGCCTCCGACCTCCGACCTCCGGCCTCCTCTCCCTGGTAAGCTCTCGCCGAAGCAGCAAGCCGTTATGGATGCGGTGCGGTTGGATGACGGGATTCGGCTGAGTGAATTGACGGGACGGTTGGGGATTACGGCGGCTCCGGTGCGGGCGCTGGAGAAGAAGGGGTTGGTCTCGATTGAGAAGGAGGCCTCACGGCGTGACCCGTTCGCCGGACGTGAGGTGTTGCGGTCTGGGCCTCTGGAGTTGATGGAGGAGCAGGCTGTGGCGCTGGAGTTGATCAAGCGTACGCTTGATCAACGGAAGTCGGAAGTCGGAAGCCGGAAGTCGGATGAGCCGACCTCTGACCTCCGACCTCCGACCTCAGCCCCCCGGAAGCCGCACGTCGTCCTGCTCCACGGCGTGACGGGCAGTGGCAAGACGGAGGTCTACCTGCAGGCGATTGCGCATGTACTCGAGCGGGGGCAGGGGGCGATCGTGTTGGTGCCCGAGATTGCGTTGACGCCGCAGACGGTGCGGCGTTTCCGGGCTCGGTTTGGCGACCATATTGCGGTGCTTCACAGTCATCTTTCGGACGGCGAGCGACACGACGAGTGGCACCGTATCCAGCGCGGTGACGCGCGCATTGTGGTGGGGGCGCGCTCGGCGGTCTTTGCACCGGTGAGTGGGTTGGGGCTGATCGTGGTGGATGAAGAGCATGAGCCAAGCTACAAGCAGGAAGATGCGCCATGCTATAACGCGCGCGATGTGGCGGTGATGCGCGGCTACTTCGAGGGGGTGCCGGTGGTGCTGGGGTCGGCAACGCCCAGCCTTGAGTCGTGGATGAACGTGCGCAAAGAGAAGTACCTCCTGGCTTCCTTGACGCACCGGGCCGATCATCGTCAGTTTCCACGCGTGCGTGTGGTCGATATGCGGCTGAAGGGGACGGAAGACGAGAAGAAGAAGTTTCGCGTGTTGTCGTATGACCTGATGGAAGGGATTCGAGGACGCCTTGAGAAGGGCGAGCAGACCATTCTTTTTCTGAATCGGCGCGGGTTCTCGTCGTCGATCATCTGCAAAAAGTGCGGGCATGTGGCCGCGTGCGATTCATGCAGCGTGTCGCTGACCTATCATCGTCACGACGAGCATCTGCATTGTCACATCTGCGGGGCACAGCGAGGGGTGCCGTCAAAGTGTCCGGGGTGTGGTGATCCTGAGTTCAAGTACTCCGGCGTGGGCACCCAGCGAGTTGAACATGTCGTGAACGCCTGTTTTCCAAAGGCGCGTGTTCAGCGGATGGATCGCGATGTTACGCGCCGCAAGGACTCCTATGAGCGTATTCTGGGCGATTTTCGGGTGGGAAAGATTGATATCCTGATTGGCACCCAGATGATCGCGAAGGGGCTGCACTTCCCCAACGTCACGCTGGTAGGGGTGGTCTATGCCGATCTCAGTCTGCACATTCCTGACTTTCGCGCGGGTGAGCGGACCTTTCAGCTTTTGGCCCAGGTGGCCGGGCGGGCCGGACGGGGCGATGTGCCCGGGGACGTGATTGTGCAGACATTTACGCCCTCTCAGCCAGCCGTGCAGGCGGCGCGGCGGGTTGATTTTGAGGGGTTTTCGGACCAGGAGCTGGCGTTCCGAAAAGAGCTGAACTATCCGCCCTTCTCGCATCTGGTCTGCATCGGGCTGACGGGATCACATGAGGAAAAGACGGCTTTCTCGGCCCAGACGCTGGCCACGCGGTTGAAGCCGCTGCTGGGGGAGCGGGTGATCTGGGGGGATGCGGCTCCGGCGCCGCTGGCGAAAGCGAAGGGGCGCTACCGCTTCCAGATCATGCTGCGCTGTGGATCCGTTAAGGCGATGACGGGGCCGATTCGTGAGGCGCTCAGCAAGATGGATTTTCCGGGTGATGTGCGGGTCAGCGTTGACGTTGATGCGATGAGTTTGATGTGAATCGTTCTTGGCGACGGGGATTAACCGCGAAAGAACGCAAGGAACGCAAAGAAAAGAGATTGAACCACGAAGGACACGAAGATCAGGAAGGGGATGCTGTCGCATCCAGCGAGACACGGGCTGTCGGTATACAGTGGTGTTCCACTACAGGCGCCAGCGCATCCTTCGCGATCTTCGTGATCTTCGTGGTGACTTCCCGGGTTAGCGTATTTCAATGAGGGGCGCAGCCCGCTTGCAGCGGCGACAGCTTTAGGCTGAACGCGAACGGCTCGGCGGGGAGTTCGTATTGGGGCAGGACATCGGGTCCACAGGAACCTGATCCGATTCCCCGCTGCTTGTGGTCGAGATTTAGCGTGATGCTGTTCTGTGGCACCAGGTCGACCGGGCGCTTGGCGTCCGTGATGTTGTCCTGATCATAGTAGGTGGCACTAAAGTTGATCGTGGGACCTCCGGTGGCCTTCAAGCCTGCACCATCCTGACGCACCAGAGCGACCCAGCGTACGTCCGAACGGTTTCCGTTTTCCTGAGGAACCACGTAGGGGAACCAGAGATCGTCGACGGAGCTTTCATAGACGTCAACTCGTTGGGCCTGACAGGTGTCGGGATAGGCCTCGCCGGGCCCTTTGCCATACCACGTCACAGTGGCAAAGTCATCAGGCAGCGCCATTTGGAGTCCAATCTTGAGCAAGGGGTGCTTCCACTCCCCATGCGGGGTGCCTTCGACGTCGAGTGTGACGTGGCCCTGACGATCCACGGTGTAGGTATAGCGGCAGTTGAAGCCGGCGCGATGGATCGGTGGGGCGATGTGCGAGGCGATCGTGATAACGGCCTGGTCATCGGAGGCCTCACAGGTGATGCTGTCGGTACGGTGCTGCACGCGGTCGAGGCGCGAGGCCCAGCGGCTGCGGTCGCCGAATGTGCGCCTATCGTTGTCGGTGAGCGGACGCCAGAAATTGAGACGTGGGCCGCTGTCGAGTAGGTGTTCGCCGCGATGCTGCCAGTAATCGATTGTGCCGCTGACGCGGTTGAATCCGATCTCGAAATCCTCGCCGCTGACAACAATAAGAGTAGGCTCCGACTCATCAGTCATCAGCGCCTGCTTGGTCACTGTAACCGAAGACATCTTCTCCTGCGCAGGCATCTCGATAGGGAACTGAGCCCAAGCAGCTTCATGGCCGATCTCAGCCCAGGGCAGTTCGCGCCACGTGCGGAAGGTCAGGTTGAGCCACTGCTCCGTGCCGGGCTCCGGTTGCTTTACAGGCTGGTAGGGGATGGTGACGGTGCGTGTACGACCTGCCGGGATAGTGGGCAGGTGCAGGGCGCCGTTCTGAAGGATCTCACCGTTGGCACAGAGAGACCAGTTGAGTGAGAGGTAGTCGGGGGATGTGAAGTCGAGCCGGTTGCGCAGTCGGATCTTTCCCGCGGCCAGATCGACCGCTTCGCACTGAATGGGTTCGAGCACTTTCTTGTATTCGATGAGGCCCGGCGAGGGGATGCGATCGGGAAGGATTAGTCCATTAATGAGAAACTGGGCGTCGTGTGGCCAGTCGCCAAAGTCGCCGCCATAGGCCCAGAATTCGCCCTCCTGGAGGGGGCCACCTTCGGGGCGCGGGGCGACGATGGCCAGGGGCGCTTCGTGGGCGGCACCGGTAGCCGTGCCTTCCGCAGGCGTATCGGGCGAGTCATTGCGCCGGGCGCGGATGCCCTGGTCGACCCAGTCCCACACGAAGCCACCCATGAGGCGGGGATACTTGTATATGGCCTCCCAGTACTCCTTCAGGCCTCCAGGGCCATTGCCCATGGCATGCGCGTATTCGCAGAGCACGAAGGGCTTGTCCACATTCTGCGGGAGGTTGGCCTTCATGTTTTTGCCGCGCCGTGCCTTCGCGATGCGTGCCGTGCATTTTCCTATCCGGATCACGTTATCGATGTGGGTGTACATCGAACTGTAGACATCCGATATCTCGCCATCGTAGTCGCCCTCGTAGTGAATCGGACGGGTGGGGTCCAACTCTCGGCCGCGTGTAGCCATAGCGGCGTGGTTGATGCCGTAGCCTGATTCATTGCCGAGCGACCACATGATGATCGACGGGTGATTCTTGTCGCGTTGGACCATGCGGTCCATGCGATCGACGAAAGCGGCTTCCCATTCGGGCAGCTTGGTGGGGATGTCAGGTGGCTGGTAATCGAATCCGTGGGACTCCAGGTCGCACTCATCGATGACGTAGAGGCCGTACTCATCGCACAGGTCATAGAAGCGTGGATCGTTGGGATAGTGCGAGGTGCGTACCGCGTTCAGGTTGTGCTGCTTCATAAGGAGCACATCCTCGAGCATTGATTCGTAGGGGATCGTCTCGCCAAGGTCGGGATGGTGATCGTGACGGTTGGCGCCCTTCATTTTCACGGGTTTTCCGTTTACAAGGAAGATGCCGTCCTTGATCTCGACGTTGCGGAATCCGATGCGTTGGGGGATGGATTCGATGATGGTGCCATCGGGGGCTTTAAGTGTGGTGATAAGGGTGTAAAGGGCGGGGGTTTCGGCGGTCCAGAGGGAGGGAGATCGGAGGTTGGCGGTGAGGGAGAGGAGGTCGGAGGCCAGCGGTCGGAAGTCAGAGGTCGGAGGACGGAGGTCGGATTCGGTCGGGCTCTCACTGAGTTGAGCTACTTCGTTGCCGTTGGCGTCCAGGAGAATGGCTTCTATTGTGTGTTGGTTGGCGTCGGGGCCATGTATTGCCGCGGAAACATCTAAGGTGGCACCTGCGTAATTCCTGTCTAGCGTAGTACGGACGCTGATATCGTAGATGTGGGTTTTAGGGAGCGAAATGAGCGTTACATCGCGGAAAATACCGCTAAACCACCACATATCCTGGTCCTCGAGGTAGCTGCCATCGGACCATTGGTAGACCTTGACCGCGAGCAGGTTCTCGCCGGGCTGGACCTGATCCGTGATATCGAATTCCGCCTGGAGGCGACTTCCTTTGCTGAAACCGACAGGATTTCCGTTAATCCAGAGGTGAAATGCTGAATCTACCCCGTCAAATCTAAGAATATGACGATTTTCGGCCTGGCTCTCATGAATCTGAAACGTGCAGCGATAGGCGCCGGTGGGGTTCTCGGTGGGTACATTGGGGGGGTCTATAGGGAAGGGGAAGATGACATTGGTGTAGTGGGGGCGGCCGTAGCCGAGCATCTGCCACGTTGAGGGGACTGGGATTTGGTCCCAATGTGAGTCGTCGAAATCGCAGGATTCAAATCCAGAGGGGATAAGATCGGGGTTATTGGCGAACGAGAATGCCCATGTACCGTTCAGGAGTCGGTTATGCGGCGTATTGCCCCCGCGCATGGCGCGTGCCGCTTCGGGTGCAGTATAGGAGGTGAAGTGTGTGCGTGCCGGGAGGCGGTTGCGGTAAGGCAGTTCGTGGTTCTGGTAGTCACGGCGTGAATCTGTCATTGAGGGCTCCGGTGGTTATTCTTCTGGTCCTTTGCGGTGGACGATAGAGGGCGACGAGAACGGATGACGAGTAGAGAGTCCCAATCGTCCACCGCTATCGTCGCCCGTTCTCGTCACCGATTTCCTGTTCTTCTCTATATTCGTGATGAAAATGGGCGAAATAGGCGCTAAAGAGGGCGTTATCGGGCCGAATACATCTGATCCAGGATCTTGCGTGCAGCGGATCCAGGGTTATCCGCCTGGACAATGGGGCGTCCAACGACCAGGAAATCGCTGCCTGCAGCTACGGCATCGGCGGGGGTGGCCACGCGTTTCTGATCTCCCAATTCCCCTTCAGGCATACGTATGCCGGGTGTAACGAGGATCGGGGCGGGTCCGAGGTCGCCGCGCAGGGCGGCGGCTTCGTGGGGGGAACAGACGAGTCCATCGATACCGGAATCAACGGCGAGGCGTCCCAACGCGCGCGCGTGTTCCTTTAAGTCGCGAGAGACGCCTAGTGCGGTGAGGTCGGACTGATCGAGTGATGTGAGGGCGGTTACGGCAACAATAAGAGGGGGATTATCACATTCAGCAGCGGCCGTAGCGGCTGCACGCAGCATGGCGGGGCCACCTGAAGCGTGAACCGTAAGCAGTCCAACGCTATGTTGACTGGCTGTTTTGACCGCTCTTTCGACAGTTCGGGGAATATCATGCAGCTTTAAATCGAGAAAAATACGTTTGTTCATGCCTGTAAGGATCTCAATCGCCTGGTTACCTTCGCTGATAAAGAGCTCCAGGCCGACTTTATACCACTCAATTTCGTCCGGAATCTGTGAAATCAGAGGCGAAATATCTTTCGCACAAGGCACGTCCAAAGCCACGATTACCTTTGATTTACGGGGGTTTTCTGCATTAATCATTTTTTTTATTATTCCCTGTTGACAGCTGTTCATGAAGTATGGTCTACTGCGCGCTCGCTTGACGAACTGGGCTTGCTCAGTCAGTCAGTGAGACGAGCCGACAGTGCCACACGGGTGGAGCGGGGGCAACCAAAAATAGCGGCGAAAAAAAGTTGAAAAAAACTTTGCTGCGGGGTTGACACCATAAGATGCGAGTGATACTGTGTTGGTTCGTTTGAGGGAAGTGGTTAAGCAGCCACTGGGGAAAACAAGACCTTGGGTCCGCGGATCCTTTGCAAGAAGGAACGGGGTAAAGGGGTTTTGCGTGCTTGTTGTTCTTTGATAACTGAATAGCATACGAAGTCTATTGCTGCTCTATAAGTAGAGCAGATGTGACACTATTTCGAATCAGAAATGGTGTGACTTGTTGGACGCTTGTGTCAGGACCTACTCTAGTCAATATATATATATATGAGCATGAAAAAATAACCGCTGATCCTTCGGGGTTGGTTGGTTGCTCTTTTTCTGATGGAGAGTTTGATTCTGGCTCAGAACGAACGCTGGCAGCGTGGATTAGGCATGCAAGTCGAACGAGAAGCTATGTTTTCAATTCTTCGGAAGAGATTTTGTAGTGGACAGTGGCGGAAGGGTGAGTAACGCGTGGATAACCTACCCTTGAGTTGGGGACAACATTCCGAAAGGAGTGCTAATACCGAATGTGGTAACCTGTCGTAAGGCAGGCTCACTAAAGACGGGGATTCTTCGGAACCCGTCGCTCGAGGAGGGGTCCGCGTCCCATCAGCTTGTTGGTAAGGTAATGGCTTACCAAGGCATACGGGTAGCCGGCCTGAGAGGGTGATCGGCCACACTGGGACTGAGACACTGCCCAGACTCCTACGGGAGGCTGCAGTCGAGGATCATTCGCAATGCGCGAAAGCGTGACGATGCGACGCTGCGTGGAGGATGACGGCCCTAGGGTTGTAAACTCCTGTCATGAGGGAAAAACGGCCATAAGGTTAATACCCTTAAGGTGTGATGGTACCTCAAGAGGAAGCCACGGCTAACTCTGTGCCAGCAGCCGCGGTAATACAGAGGTGGCGAGCGTTGTTCGGATTTACTGGGCGTAAAGGGTGCGTAGGTGGCAATGTATGTCGGATGTGAAATCTCGAGGCTCAACTTCGAAATTGCATCCGAAACTGCATAGCTTGAGTACAGGATGGGAGAGCGGAATTCTTGGTGTAGCGGTGAAATGCGTTGATATCAAGAAGAACACCGGCGGCGAAGGCGGCTCTCTGGAATGTTACTGACACTGAGGCACGAAAGCTGGGGGAGCAAACAGGATTAGATACCCTGGTAGTCCCAGCCGTAAACGGTGTCGACTTGGTGTGGGGGGAATTGACCCCCTCCGTGC
>JABGQM010000048.1 GCA_018648805.1 Verrucomicrobiota bacterium | reverse complement strand
CACCCCCCACGCTCCAGTTTTCAGTAAATCGAGCTGCATCGGCAGTCGGGATCCCCGCAGAGGTGAGATGCGCCCACCAGTGGCCGCAGCCCGATTAGCTCGCGCGGAAAGGGTTTTCACGACGGTGTTACGTGCTGTATCTGCTCTTTGCCACTACGGCAGTGTGCCCGGGCACATTCGAAAATTCGGGGCGGACCTATGGCCGTTTCAATGGTTCTGATAGTTCCTTATGGCGAACAGTCTGAATCAGGCGGCGAGGTGGCGGGCCCTTCCTGCCCCGCATGCAGCACCGTGTCGAGGTCGCAGCCAATGGTGTCACACAGACGAAACAGTAGCCCATTAAGCCTGTAGGCCAGTTTCATGCGCTGCATGTCTATATCGATTAATGCCTCGCTGAGTGTCAGTCGGGTGCGCCGGGCGGTGAGGTCGTTGCCATTGATGGTCGCCAGCTGGTGCTTTATGCTCTGCTTGGTCTCACGCGTGTCGCGCGCAAATGCGTCCCAATCAGCCTGAGCCGATGTCAGGGCGTCGCACAGCGCACCCACGGTCAGTTCGACATGGTGCAGCGTTTGGACCTCTTGCCGCTCAATGCTCCCCAGGCGAGACGTCAGGGCCTGTCGTGATGCGCCATCAAACCATGCCCCCATGGGCAGACTCACGCCGGCATATACGCTCCACTCGTCTCTGGTCTGGCCGTTCACGGCGTCATCGACACCATAGTCGAGGGATGCAAACGAAAGCCATGGAATGCGCTCGGCACGGTGTGCCCGCAGGTCATTCTGGATGGCCGACTTGGCCAGACGTACGGTGTGAACGGCTGTGTTGCGCGCCCGCGCGAATGCCTTGAGCCGTGAGGGGTCGAGGGACCTGAAATCCACGCGCGGTGGGGTCAGATTTCCCGCAAAACGGAGCTGAGCACTCTTGTCGAGGCCGGCCCTTGCCTTGAGAGTTGACGAGGCACCGGCAATGGCTCGCCTGAGCTCGGTCATCCGCGAAAGATAGATCAGCGACTCCGTCTGCCGCTTGTGGTAATCCCCTGAGCCGATCGCTGCGGCGGCCTTGAGTGTGGCCAATTCGGCTTGGTCTTCCCTGAGCAGCTTAGCCCGACGCTGTTTCATCTGCATCTCGGCCAGCATGAACTGAATCTCGCGATGCTCCCTGGCTACGGATAGGGCGGCCCGATGCAGGGCGGCTTCCAGCATCTGCTCAGCATGGTCTCTCGTCGCGCGCAGACGATCGCGGGCAGCCCTGCGGATAAACGGGTGGCGCGGAAAGATCCTGAGTTGAACGGAGTAGCTGCTGCTGCCGCCGTAGACGTCGCGGCCGTATCGGCGAAATTCGTCGGAGTGGCGCACCACCCGTCGTGTGGAGGTGCCGGTTTCCTGCTGCCCCACCGTACCCACGCTCTCGCTCTGTTGGGAGAAAGTGCTCGTGTTGACTTCGGTCACGGTTTCATGAACGGTTTCGCCGTCCCTACCCGGGGTTACCGTCGTGACCGTTTCGAGCGTTGTGGCCTCCGTTTCGGCATCGGACTCGGTGATGGTGCTCACCTGGGCGCCCTCCGTCTGTGTCAGTGAGCTGTTCCCCGTACTACTGCTATGGATCGTCTCACGGCTCGTCTCCGTATAGGAGGAGGGGAGGGACCAGTCGGCGGACTCGCCGTAGCGCATCCGAAGTTCGGGGTCGCGGCCGCGATCGGCCATGGCGATCCTGTAGTCGGCATCCGAGATGGCCCTGCGCAGCGCTTCAAGTGACGGATCGTTACGGATCACCAGCTCGACCAGTTCATGCAGGTCCACCCTTTGCCCCGCTGGGATGGTCGCGTCGTCGACGGGTCCGTCTGCGGCAGACCACAGGCAGGTGGGCAGTGTGAGCAGAACGCCCAGCAGTAGCGGAAGCAGCGTGCGGTGGTGGCGGGCTGTAGTCGTCCTCATTGTGCCAAGATCCATACCGTCTCACCTGGAATAAGGGCGTGTTCACCCACAATCGCGAGCCTAATACGGCGGCCCCGGACGGGTTGGTTCCGAATGGGGCTGACGCGCCCGGGCAGCGTTTGAATCTCGGGGGCGATGGCCGTCACGGTGGCCGGGTATCGCTCCGTACCGGAGGCCCGCTCCACACTGACATCCTGTCCAATCGTGAGGGACGCCACCTGGTGCTCAGGCAGGAATCCTTCGACCGCGTTGGATGTCTCGGATACCAGTCTCAATATGACATCGCCGGCACCGACGACATTCCCCGGCATGGCGAAAATACGCGAGACGATCCCGTCACGCCGGGCTTTCAGCACGAAGGTGTCCTTTTCGAGAAGCCGCTTATCCAGTGACGCGCGCAGCACTTCGCGTTGCGCAGTGGCGCGCTCCTTGATGGTCTTCAGCACGGAGGCATCGGGCTCCACCTCGAGCGAGGCCCGCAGTGCATCCAGTTGCCCACGCGCCCCCTCGACGCGGCTGGCGGTGGCCTGTCGCATGGCGGGGAAGAGCTCGACCTCCTTCTCCAGTGCTGCAATGGGAGGGCGTAATGCCGCGACACGGCTGGCGTCGTCCAGGCCGGCTGCGAGAAGGTCCTCGCGCCGTTCCAACTCGCGCTTCATCTCTGAGAGGGAGGCAAGCTGTACTTCATGCTCGGTCTGGATACGTTGCAGATCCAACTCGGCGTCTCTGCGGGCCGTGTCGGCATCGAGGGCGAGGCGCATCATGCCCTGCTCAAAGCCGGAAACGGTCTGATCGGCCTCAATGATGCGGGCTTCCTCGATCGAGAGCCGCGCATTCAGCAGGGCCGCATCCATGACGGCGAGGGTGTCACCGGCTTTGACGCGCTGGCCAAGCGAGACGTCGAGCGACAGTAGACGGCCGGTCTGTAGTGGGGCAATCGGGTCCACGACGGTGACGACGGCGCCGACCATTTTGGTGAAGCGGCCGGTTTGGAAATAGAGGAAGGCCGCGCCAGCCAAGGCCAGTGCCCAGATTAGCAGAGGCCAAGACTGTTTAAGGCGTGCGACAATGATGCGGGGGTGGCGTGAGAGGTTATGGCGCTGATAGGCGGTCTTCATGTTACAACTCCACCGTTGTGCGCTGCATCAGAAGTTGCGCGTTCTCAAGCCCCTCAACGGTGGTGAGCTTCTCGATCAGTTCCTGCTGATAGGAGGGGTCGAGCAAGCGCACCTGGTAGGAGTACTCAACGGCATCGCCCTGGACGGCTTCGCGCATGGCAATCATATGAAAACTGGCGCAACAGAGTTCCATGGTGTCGCTGATGGTGCGGTCGTTTCCGCTATCGGACGGTACTACAAACGTGAGTAAGCCTTCGTAGCTGCGTCGGGAGGCATAAGGGGAGTAGTTCAACAGCAGGGCCGCCGCACTGATCATGATGGTGCCGATGATGGCGACGCCGTAGGTGCCGGCCCCACAGGCAATCCCGACGCCGAGGCAGACGAACAGGAACATCATGTCCCGCGAATCACGGATCGGCGTTCTGAAACGGACGATGGCCAGTGTCCCCAGGATGCCCAGGCCGCGGGCCAGGTTGTTGCCGATGGCCATGATCATCATGGCGACCACCATGCCACCCAGAATCATCGTGTGGATAAACGCGCGTGAGTATGAAAGGCCCTGAAATGTGACCCGGTAGATAAAGGACAGGACCGAACAGAGCACGAAACTCATGAGCAGTGAACAGGCGATCTGTTCGGCATTGAGCATACGCGCCGCACTGAAAGCGTTAATAAATTCGTCCATAGTGGCCTTCCTAGCTGCTTACCGCACGGTCGTCAATGCCCTGAAACATAAGCTCTTGCCAGATCGCCGTCGAGTATTTGCAGTTTCCCATGCGCTCCAATCCAAGCTGCTGCACCATATCTATCATCCATACAGGGGCATCGCCAAGCGTCTTGAGTTCCAGGACGACGCCGGAATAGATGAAGTCCTTGCGTTGCGCCGTGGTGGTGTCCATCGCCCGCCACTTCCCGTTGCGGCCCCAGTCATTCCACGAGCGGGTGGGTTGGTACTGCAGGTTCCGGTCCACGCTAATACGGGCGTAGTGGTCGTTCCAACCAAAATAGGATTCACGCGTGTAACGGACGAGTACAAGTGGCTTGGCCCCGATTTCTCGAGAGAGACGCACAAACTTGACAAAGGCATCGCGCTCAGCGGTGGTGGAGAAACTCCCCATGATTTGGTTAGGGTTGTTGATGAGGTCCTCGCTCCACATGTCGAACGGAATGCGGGAACGCGACTTCAGAATATTGGCACCCAGCTTCTGCTTCACCTCCATGAACACCGGAGCACTGCCCGGCTCGCCGTATGTTCGCACCCGCAGTTTAAACCGGTTGTATGCCTCCAGCTCCTTGGCGCGGTGTAGACTCAGGTCGGGCGTGTCGAGCTGTAGCGTCGTGATCACATACTCTGCCGGAGTCCCCGTGCCGTGGGGGTCCGGGGTGCAGAATGGAGCCGCGAACTCGATAGCCTTGCGCGCCAGAGCGCGCGGCACGACATACTTGGCTTCGTGCCGTTCAAGCTGAATATCGACTGCAAGAGCTCTATTCACAGATATCCACCTGTTGGGATCCTTGCTGAGTTTCCGGGGCGTTCTTTAATGCGCGAATGCTACCGTGCGTGGATGAGAGATGCAAAACTATATGCCCAGTCTGCTCGCACCAGCCATACACTCTACCGGGAGGAGGCGTCTGGTCACCATGGAAAGCTTTACCTGCCACCAGATGGTGGACTCTACTACGCCGCGCATCAGACCAGTTGCCCGTCCTGCCATGCGGTCGGCTGGAAGGTGACGATATCGTTCACGGCGGCGTCGCCGTCGATACGGGCGGGCAGATACTGTGAGGTCCAGCCGGTCGCAACGCCGGCCTTCGTCTTCTCGACGAGCAGGGCGACATCCTGTCCGATAAACTGCTGCGCAAACGCATCGCGCTTGGTCTGGCCCAACGTGATCAGGTCGCGCGTACGCTCGCGGGCCACGCCGGGATCAACCGCACCGTCCAGCTCGGCCGCCACGGTTCCGGGTCGCGCGCTGAACGGGAAGACGTGCAGGTTGCTGAAGGGCAGGGCCTCGACCAGGGCGCGTGTGTTGGCGTGGGCCGCATCGGTCTCGCCGGGGAAGCCGCAGATAATATCGGTGCCGACTCCCAGCTGCGGCATGGCGCGGCCGGCGCGCTCGAGCAGCGCGCTGAAATCGGCCACGCGGTAGCGGCGCTTCATGCGTTCCAGGATGCCGTCATCGCCGCTCTGCAGTGGAATGTGGAGGGCGCGGCAGATGCGCGGGGTGGCGGCCATGACCTCAAGCAGTGCGTCAGTGATGGTGGAGGACTCAATCGAGCTGAGCCTGATACGCGGCATGCTGGTCTGGTCGACCAGCGCCGCCAAGAGCTCGCACAAGCCCGTGGTGCCATCACGGTAGCAGCCTAGATTGGCGCCCGTGAGGACGATCTCGCGGTAGCCCGCTTCACCCAGGCGCTGGACCTCCTCAACGGTCTCATTGAGCGACCGACTCCACAGTTGCGAGCGGGTCTGGGGCACAATGCAGTAGCTGCAGCCAAAGCGGCAGCCATCCTGTATACGCACAATCGCACGCGTGGCATTGAAGAGCGGCAGGGCGTTGGGTGCATCCGCCGCTGCGGGCGCCGGCAGTCCGAAGCGTGCGGCCAACAGCTCCGGCAAGTCAAATTTCTCGCCTTGGCCCACCACGAGGTCGGCGTGCGCGCGTGCCCCCACGGCATCGCCACCGACCTCCACGGCGCAGCCGGCCAGGATGACCACGGGGCGCGGATCGCGCCGCGCGGCCTTGCGGGCCTGACGGCAGGAGTCCGACTCCGCATTGCCTGTGATCGTGCAGGAGTGCACGATAAAGACCTCGCACGGGTCGTCTGGCGCCACGACGACGTAGCCGGCCGCCTGGAAGGCTGCGGCGATCTGTGCCGACTCCGCCTGGTTGAGGCGGCAGCCCACCGTGCGGATCGCCACGCGCGGGGGGGCACCCTCCTTACGCATTGGGATCAAGCACCGCACCCGTGGCCGCATTCTGGACCATCTTGGCGTAGCGCGCCAGGTAGCCGGTCGTGATGCTGGGCGCACGCGGCACCCACTGTGCCCGGCGGGCCGCGAGCTCCTCGTCGCTCAGGTCGACCGTCAGCGTCTTGGCCGGAATGTCGATCTTGATCACGTCGCCGTCCTGCACCAGGCCGATCACGCCGCCTTCGGCCGCCTCGGGTGAGACATGACCGATACAGGCGCCGCGCGTGCCGCCCGAGAAGCGGCCGTCCGTGATGAGGGCCACGCTATCGCCCAGCCCTTCGCCCATGATATAGGCCGTTGGCGCCAGCATCTCCTGCATGCCCGGGCCGCCCTTGGGTCCTTCGTAGCGAATCACCACGACGTGTCCCGGTTTGACCTTGCCGCCCAGGATGCCGTCGCAGGCCTCCTCCTGCGATTCAAAGATGATGGCCTTGCCTTCGAACTGCAGCATGCCGGCCTGCACACCGGCCTTCTTGACCACGCTGCCGTGCTCGGCCAGGTTCCCATACAGAATCGTGAGTCCGCCATCGGCCGAGTAGGCCTGGTCGACGGGGTGGATCACGCCCGCATCCAGGACCTTCTTACGGCTGATGTTCTGACGCAGGGTCTTGCCGGTTACCGTGATGCAGTCACCGTTGAGCAGCCCCTTGATCGAGGAGATCTCTTTCAGAATGGCACTCACGCCGCCGGCGCGGTCGACATCCTCAATGTGATAGCTAGAGGAGGGGGACACCTTGCAGATGTTCGGGCAGCGTGCCGAGATCTCGTTAATGCGGGCCAGGTCGTAGTCCACCCCGGCCTCGCGGGCAATCGAGAGTGCGTGCAGGACCGTGTTGGTGCTGCCGCCCATGGCCATGTCCAGGATGAAGGCGTTGTCCATCGATTTCTGCGTGACGATCTGCTTGGGAAGGGGACCGCCCTGCAGGGCCATCTCGACAATGCGTGTGGCCGCCTTGCGGTAGAGCGTTTTGCGGGCCGGATCAACCGCCAGCACGGTGCCGTTGCCGGGCAGGGCAAAACCGAGTGCTTCGCAGAGGCAGTTCATCGAGTTGGCCGTGAACATGCCGGAGCAGGAGCCGCAGGTCGGGCAGGCGTTCTTCTCGATGTCGGAGAGTTCGGCATCGTCCATGCTGCCCTTCTGATGCTGCGCCACGCCCTCGAAGACGCTGATCAGGTCGACCACCTTGCCGTCTGAGGTCTTGCCGGCGGCCATCGGGCCGCCGCTGCACATGAGTGTGGGAATGTTGCAGCGGATCGCGCCCATCATCATGCCGGGCACAATCTTGTCACAGTTGGGGATGCAGATCATGGCGTCAAAACAGTGTGCCTTGACCATGGCTTCGACCGAATCGGCAATCACCTCGCGACTGGGCAGTGAGTATTTCATGCCCGCATGGCCCATGGCCACACCATCGCAGACCCCGATCGTGTTGAACTCGATCGCCACGCCACCCGCCTTGCGGATGTAGCGCTTGATATACTCGCCGACCTTGTTGAGGTGGCAGTGGCCCGCAATGGTCTGGGTGTAGGAGTTGCAGACCGCGATGAACGGTTTCTCAAAATCTTCGTCCTGCAGACCCGTGGCACGCAGCAGGCTGCGATGAGGGGCACGCTCCCATCCCTTTTTAATCGTATCGCTGTTCATGGTATGACCTTTCAATTCCTGTGTGGTGACGCGCGAGCAGTGTCAATCTGCTCTGCGGTCATGTCAAGTCCCCGCTACGTTATGAATTCTACGCCGTAGCACGAATCAGAGGGTGCAAGATCAGGTATAGCGGCAAGAACGGTGTGTGAGTGTGTGAGAATGTGAGTGTGTGGGAGTCTCACATACGCACACACTTAGCGGGGGGGGTAGGCTGAAAACGGTGTACAGGCTGGAGACAGCGCGCTATAGTGAAATCAACTTCAAGGAGCGACACGGTATGAGAGTTTTAGTGACGGGCGGCGCGGGGTTTATTGGCAGCAATTTTGTCGGCCATATGCTGGCAACCTATCCGGAGATAGAGATTGTCAATATGGATGTGCTGACCTACGCAGGGAATCTGGAGAACCTGGCGGCGTTTGAGGATGATGAGCGGCATATCCTTGAGCGCAGGAATATCGCATCGCAGGAGGATGTGGAGAGCGTCTTCCGCACCCACGAGATCGATATCGTGGTCAACTTCGCTGCGGAGAGCCATGTCGATCGCAGTCTGCATGTCGGCGCTGAGGCTTTCATCCGCACCAATGTGATGGGCGTGCAGATGCTACTGGATGCCGCGCGTGTGCATGGCGTGCAGCGCTTCGTTCAGATCTCGACCGATGAGGTGTATGGATCGCTGGGCCCTGAGGGACGCTTCACGGAGGATACCCCCCTGGCGCCCAACAACCCCTATGCCGCCACCAAGGCGGCGGCCGACCTGCTGGTGCGCGCCGCGCACAAGTCGCACGGGATCGATGCGGTGATTACACGCTGCTCGAATAACTTTGGCCCCTACCAGTTCCCCGAGAAGCTGATTCCGCTCATGATTGCCAATGCCCTCGAAGGCAAGCCGCTACCGGTCTATGGCGACGGGATGAACGTGCGCGACTGGATCTATGTGCTCGACCACTGCCGGGCGATCGACGATGTGATGCGCAAGGGGCGCAGCGGCGAGGTCTACAACATCGGCAGTGATCACGATGTGCCCAACATGGATATCGTGACGCAGATTCTGGGACTGCTCGATAAGCCGCCATCACTCATTCAGTTTGTAGAGGACCGGCCGGGCCATGACCGCCGCTACGCGATGGACTCCTCTAAGCTGCGCGATGAACTGGGGTGGGCGCCTGCGTTGAGTTTCGAGGATGGGTTGAAGGCGACGGTGCAGTGGTATCTCGACAGCGGGACGTGGCTCGAGCATGTGCGCAGTGGGGCCTACCAGGGCTACTACGAGATGCTGTACGGCGAGCGTGGGCCTGCCGCGTAGTCGGTAGAGCGGAGGGGCGACATGAGGGGTGTGGCAAAATTCCTGTCTGATGTCCGGCGCTGTGTGCGCTTTGCCTGGCGATTTACGGTGGAAGACGTGTGGGATCTCGATCTCGGGTCGCTGCCCGGCCTGCGCGGACTGGGCGTGCGTACCGTGCGGGTCATCTCGCTGGTGTTTCGCGGGTTCAAGGATGACGAGTGCCCGATTCATGCTGCGGCCCTGACCTTCAATACCCTCATGGCGATTGTGCCGATTCTGGCGCTCTCGCTGGCCTTGGCGCGCGGTCTGGGCAACGAAGAGTTTGCCAAGGACAAGATTCGCGGTGTGGTCTCCGAATGGACCGAGCGCTTTGAGCACGCCCGCGATGATGGCGCGGCACCGGTCGCGCCAGTGCCCGTGGCGCCCTCTGAGCCCGGGCCGGCGGCCGAGGGCGATGAAGAGGCCTCGCTCGCCGTGGAGATCGATCGCCTGGTTGAGGTGGGCTTCGAGAAGGTCGAGAACATCAGTTTTGCAGCCTTGGGTGGCGTTGGCCTGGGGGTTCTGTTCTGGATGGTGGTATCGGTGTTGGGCAAGATCGAGGGCTCCTTCAACCGGGTATGGGGCATACCGCGCGGGCGATCCCTGTGGCGCAAGTTTACGGACTACTTGAGCGTTCTCTTCATTCTGCCGTTCCTGGTACTGCTGGCCTCATCGCTGCCGGTGGTGGATTTCGCGACGCGCTTTTTGGATGACAGTGCCGCCCAGTTGGTACGCACCTTTATGGGGTCGGGCTTTCTGAAGAACCTGATGGTGGTCTTGATGAGCACGCTCTCGTTCGGATTCCTCATCATGTTCATGCCCAATACGCGTGTGCGGGCCTGGCCGGGAGCGATTGGCGGCCTGATCAGTGCCCTGCTGTTTATTGCCTGGATGCTGCTGTGTGCCCGCCTGCAGCTCGGCGTGGCGAAGTATGGCCGCATCTACGGCAGCTTCGCCACGGTGCCGATCGTGCTGGCGTGGGTCTATGTCAGCTGGGAGATTGTGCTCTTCGGGGCCGAGGTGGCCTTTGCGGTGCAGAACTGCGGCACCTATCGCATGGAGCGCGAGGCGCGCTCGGCCAGCCTGCAGTCGCGTGCCATGCTGGCGATCTCGCTGGTGGTGGAAACCGCGCGCGCGATGCACCGCCGGGATGACAAGCCGTTTGATGTGGAGTCGTATGCGCACGATCATCGCATACCGGTACGCTTTGTGAATGGGGTGGTCTCCGAGCTGGAACAGGGCGGCCTGATGGGCGAGCTGAGCGGCTCGCAAGGCGGCTTTGTGCTGCGTTACTCCCCGGCCGAGCTTTCGGTTAAGGACGTGATGGACGCCGTCTTGCAGCATGGCAGCGCACCGGCCGATCTGGGCCTGGATACGCTCGATCCGGCTGTGGCAGAGCTTCTGAAGAAGGTCGACGGCAGCTTGGAGAGCTCCATCGGCGACATTCACATCCAGGCGCTGGTGACGGCCTAGCTAACCCACCGGGGGCAGATCGAGTGCCATGGCCACTTCGGGGCAGGTGAAGGGGTTGTCGTACTTGGTGCAGCTGATACAGCCCATGTAGATCTTATGCATGAGCTGCTCCTTGGGTACCTCCACAAAGCCGAGCGATTTGAAGAACGGTGGCGTAAAGGTCAGCGCGATGATACGCGCCGGATGCATCGGGGTTACACGCTGGATGGCGCGCGTGACGAGCTCCCGCCCGAGGCCGCGGCCCTGGTAGTGGGTCGCGACGGCGAGCGACTTGATCTCGATATAGGGATGACGTGGCGCCCCGATTTCGGGCAGGACATGCCAGGAGACGGTGCCGACCATGGCCCCATCGCGTTCGGCAACCAGGACGCGATCGATGTTCTGCACGATATCGCCGATGGCGCGCGGCAGGAGCTCGTCGGGGTAGGTCTTGATCAGGTTGAAGATCTGCTCGGCATCCCTGAATTCGGCCGGCCGAATGGTGACATCTGCGCTCATGGTGACTCCTTGGTGTCAATTCGCGGGGAGTCTCGGCGGACGCGCGGAGCAAGTCAAGTGCAGAACGGGCTTGCACTTATGCCGCGGGCAGTCCATAGTTCCGCGCTTTTCATAGAGAGAGATGGGTATCGAAGGAGATTGATCATGGCACGCGAGACACCACTTGGCCGCATACGTAACATAGGCATCATGGCCCACATCGATGCGGGCAAAACAACCGTTAGCGAACGCATCCTGTTTTATTCGGGCAAGACGCACAAGATCGGCGAAGTGCACGACGGTGCGGCGATCATGGACTGGATGGACCAGGAACAGGAGCGTGGCATCACGATCACCTCCGCCGCGACCACGACCAACTGGCGCGAGCACCAGATCACCCTGATCGATACCCCCGGGCACGTGGATTTCACGGCCGAGGTGGAGCGCAGTCTGCGCGTCCTGGATGGAGCCGTGGCACTCTTCTGTGCGGTGGGCGGTGTCCAGCCGCAGTCGGAGCAGGTCTGGCGCCAGAGCGAGAAATACAGCGTGCCCAAGATCGCGTTCGTCAACAAGATGGATCGTACCGGGGCTGATTTCTTCAGCGTGGTCGAGAGCATCCAGAACATCCTGGGCGCGAATGCCGTGCCGGTGGTGGTGCCGATCGGGAGTGAAGAGAACTTCAAGGGCGTGGTCGACCTGATCACGATGAAGGCCATCGTTTATGATGAGGCCGATATGGGCGCAACCTTCCACGAGGAGGATATCCCGGCCGACCTGGTAGAGGAGTGCAATACCTGGCGCGCCAACCTGGTTGAGAAGTGTGCCGAACAGGATGATGATCTGCTTGAGAAATTCCTTGAGGCGGGCGACCTGAGCGAGCCCGAGATTCGCGGCATTATTCGTAAGGCCACGATGGACCGTCGGGTGATTCCGGCTTATTGCGGCTCCGCCTTTAAGAACAAGGGCGTACAGCGACTGCTCGACGGCATCGTCGATTTTCTGCCCTCACCGCTCGATATTCCGCCCATTATTCACGCGCATGACGACGGCGAGACCGTGCTGGAGACCACGGATGACGCGATCTTTTCAGCCATGGCGTTCAAGATTATGGCCGATAAGCATATGGGCAAGCTGGTCTTTATGCGCATCTACTCCGGATCGGTTGAATCGGGTACGGTGGTCTACAACAGCTCACAGAAGCGGACCCAGCGTATTGGCCGGATCATCCGTATGCACGCCAAACGCCAGCAAGCGCTCGAGGCGGCCGGCTGCGGCGACATTGTGGCCGTGGTGGGTCTCTCCCAGACGCGTACGGGTGACACCATCTGCATGAAGGATAACCCGGTTATCCTCGAGTCGATTGAGTTTCCGGCCCCGGTCATGTCGATCAGCATCAAGCCGGCCACACGCCAGGACAACGATAAGATGGGCGAGGCCCTGCATGCGCTCTCCGAAGAGGATCCCACGTTCGTGGTGGGCTTTGACGACGAGACATCCGAGACCATTATTTCCGGTATGGGTGAGCTGCATCTCGAGGTGCTGGTGGAGCGCCTGAAGCGCGAGTTTGGTGTGGTGGGTGATGTGGGCCGGCCCGAGGTGGCCTATCGCGAGACCGCGACGGTGGCGTTGGAGGGGCAGTACAAACACGCCAAGCAGTCGGGTGGACGGGGTCAGTATGGTCATGTGCACCTGAGACTCGAGCCGCAGGAGCCCGGCGTAGGCTTTTCGTTTGAGAACAAGGTCAAGGGCGGCAACATTCCTTCCGAGTACATCACGGCGGTGGAGAAGGGCGTCATCAAGGGTATGACGACTGGGCCTTTCGCCGGCTACCCGGTCGTGGATATGAAGGTGACCGTGTTTGACGGCTCCTCGCACGATGTCGACTCCAGCGAGTTCGCGTTCACGGAAGCGGCGCGCGTCTGCTTCCGCAACATTTTCATGCAGGCAAGTCCCGAGCTGCTCGAGCCGATCATGTTGGTCGAGGTCTCCGCTCCCGAGGAGTACATGGGGGCGGTTACGGGGTCGATCTGTCAGCGCCGCGGCCGCATTGAATCGATGCGTGAGTTGCCGGGCGTGCGTGTGGTGGAAGGGCGTGTGCCGCTCAGCGAGATGTTCGGTTACTCAAACGCGATCCGCACGGTGACGCAGGGACGCGGTAACTTCACGATGCATTTCGAGCATTACGAGGCGGTACCGTTCTCGATTGCCGAAGAGATCATCCAGAAGCGCCGCGACGCCAACAAGATCAAGTAGGGTGGGGCGCCATCATGGCGCCTGTTCTCCCGTCGCGCGGATCCCTACGGGATTGCGCGGCGCGAGACAATGTCCTGAGCTTCGATCGACTTGATGACGCCGGGGCGGACCTCGATGCGGATCTTGCCCTGAATACCCTCGTCGATGAAGACCCCCTTGTAGACGCCCTGTGCGGTCTTGATTTCCGTATCGGGGATGAACCGCCGTTTCAGGCTCTCCTGGATTGGTGTGGCCTCCTGGCGCTTGACGGTCACGCTGAGGGTCTTCTCAAAGTAGCCTTCGCGTACGAGCTGGACGCGGTGTTCGCCGATGTCTACGAGTTCAATCTTGAGGGGCGCCGAAATCAGGGAGCCCTCTGCCTGCATCGCCAGGGTGACGCCGCGCTCTTTGCCGTCAACCAGCACGCGCACGCCCACCGGATGCGTAATCACCTCAAGGGCGCCCGCGTTGCTCACGAGGCGTAGTTCTGTGGTCTTGGACTGGGCACGGGCCAGCGATGCAGAGCGTGTGAGGACGTCATAGCCCTTTTTCTCGGCGCGCAGACGGTAGAGGCCCGGATCCAGCTTGGCCAGCGTCAGCGGCGCCTCGCCGCGAAACTCGTCGTTCACGTAGATACGTGCACCGGTCGGAATGGATACCACGTTGAGGGTGGCGGGCAGGGCGTCCAGCGCCGCGGTTACGCTCTCGCCCTGGCCGGCCGCGAGACGAATCGTGCGCGCGAAGGTGCGGTATCCCTCAAGGCTGATCTGCAACTCGCTCTCGCCTGCCGCGACGCGATCCAGGCGGCAGGGGGTGCGCCCCTTGGCAATGCCATTCAGGGTTACCGTGGCGCCGGGAGGGGTAGAGTCGAGTGTCAGTGTGGCGGAGTCGGATGTCAGCTCGACCGGGATACGGATCGGCGTACGATCCTCTACGGCCAGATCGATGTCTTTGGGCAGGTAGCCGGTCTGACTGAAATGGACGCGGTAGCGTCCGACGGGCAGGTCGGTCAGGAGCAGCGGTGTGCTGCCGCGGTGGGCGCCATCGATCTCGACATCGGACCCGGGCGGCGTCGAGTGGAGCAGGATCAACCCGCTGACCGGTTCGAGGGTCAGGTTCAGAGCGATGCGCTGGGCTCCGGTCAACGCGATCGACTGCCGGACGTCGTGGTAGCCGGACTTGGTCACGCTGAGGAGGTGCGGCCCGGGGGCCAGGTCGGAGAGTGTGAGGGGGCTCTGTCCCTGCAGGGCGCCATCAAAACGAATGTCGGCCATCTCGGGGTCGGTCGTGATGCGTAGCTGCGGAGCTATGATGTCGGTCTGGGCCAGCGTCGCGGCCGATAGGGTGCCCAGCAGGGCCAGGGCGAGGGGAAGGGTCAGCAGGCGTGCTCTCATTTCTGCATCCTCAGTCGATTCTCAATATCCAGCAGTTTCTGGCGGGCCTTTTCATGTCGCGCGTCGGTGCGATTGGGGATGACGTCGCAGATCACCCGCAGCTCGTTGGCGGCCTGTTCCCACTCGCGAATCCGGATGGAGCGCTCGGCCGAAAAATTGAGATCATCATAGCGGGCCTGGAGCTGTTCCTTGGCCTCGCTTATCGCGGTCAGAATATCGGGATAGTAATCCGGCTTGGGCTCAACGGTCTCGAGGTACCACTGCGCTTCATCGTAGGCCGTGATCGCCTTGGCCAGGTTGCTGTTCTCGACCTCACGTGCATCGTCGAGACGCTGCCCCTCAAGGTAGGCCTCGCGTGCCATGACCAGCAGGCGTTCGGGCGAGAACTGGATCGCCCACAGGCCCAGCTCGTTCTTGCCGCACTCCTCGATGATTTCGCAGACGCGTTTGAAGGCATCCGGCTCGACGCGGTTGATCACCCGTGTGCGTTGGGTCTTGTGCCCGATCGTAATGCTCAGATCCCAGCTGTCCAAGCTGTCGGGCTGAATGCCCTGGTAGTCGGTGTTGAGTCCGAAGAAACCCGCCTCGCTAATGGTGTCGCCCAGGGCGCGCACGTAGTCGCTGCCGAGCCGACTCTCCTTGCGCACATGGCGGTTGTTCATGATGTCATCGATCTGCACGGACAGCATGCGCCCTTCGGTGAGGGTCAGGGCGTAGCGGAAGATGTTCTCTGGGGTGGCTTCGACCTTCTCGTAACTGATGCTGAGATGCGCGGGCAGCTCAACCACGGGCGCCAGGGCCACAGACCCCGGATTGGCGGCGGGCGGCATGAGCATCTTGGGCAGCCACACGGCCAGGGCAATGGCGATGACCACGGCCGCCACGATCAGGAGGAGCCCCACCACGGGGCGTCGCGTCGGTGTGACGGCGGGCGCCGGCGGGCGCAGACCCAGATCGACGTTGTCGCCCTCTGAAGCGGCGATCGGCTGCAGCGTATGCGTGACCACCCGCAGCGTGGTTTCTCCCAGCAGGATGTGATCGCCCGGTGAGAGCTGCACCTCGCGGATCGGCGCGTCATTAACGAGTGTCTCGTTGGCACTACCCAGATCGGAGACGCAGAGACGGTTCTCCTTGAACCCGATGCGGCAGTGATGGCGCGACATGAGGGGGTCGGTGATGACGACGTCGTTCTTGGACGAGCGCCCCACGCGCGCACCGGCGGCGGGGATCGTGATGTTCCGCCCCTCCTCGAGGCCCTTCTCAATGGTCAGATGTGTCGTCTCATTCATAGGCTATTGGCCTCATCATGGATAATAGACGCTGGACAATCAAGAAAGGTTTACCGCGATGCTAGCGCGAAGCTAGAACGGCGGGGTGTCGTCGAGAGCTTCGGGCGCGAAGGAGTCATCCATGGCCGCCGCGGCATCCGCGGGTGGTGCGGAAGCTTCGCCGCCGGCCTCAACGCGCCAGGCCGAAAGATTGGTGTAGTAACGGCCGTCGTGCTCGTTGCCGCGCAGGTCGAAGGTCACCTTGACCTGCTGTCCTACGGTCAGCTCATTCAGCATGGCGGTTTTATCTTTGACACACTCAAACTTGATGTCCTGCGGATAGCGGTCATCAGCGGTCGTGACCACAAATTCACGCTTATTGAATCCACTCGGAAACGTCACTTCATCCATCACGACCTTGACGGTCCCTGTCATCTCGTATGCTGCCACTGTCTTGCCTCCTTTATACCGTGTTCAGATGTGCCGAGTGTCGGAGGAAGTGGGGCGCATGTCAAGGGCGCTCGGGATGGGGAGGCCTTCCTTGGCTGGAGTATGCTCGCGCTGACCACTGCTGTGGAGGACTATGCTGTGGCTCAGGGGTCGCATAATAGGCCTGCAGAAGGCCTCCCCATCCCTTCGCTTGGGTTAGTTCGACCCCATCCGAAAAGGTACCTTTGTCCGGAGAGGGCTCAATATCCAACAGCCAACACTCAGCCGACCGAAGGGAGACGGGCTGCCAGTATTCTGGCAGCAGCGAAGCGGCAACTCCAATTTCCAAGGGGGGATCCGTTGCCAGTCTTCACGGCCGCTGAGGCCTGGCAGGTTATCAGACGAGCGAAGCCAAGGGGGTGAACAGCGAAAGCGGAGGAGCAGGGGGGGCGCTGAGGCCTGGCAGGTTATCAGACGAGCGAAGCCAAGGGGGGCTTCCGCAGGCCTATTATCGCGAAGCGATACTCCAGCCCAGGAAGCCCCCCTTGGCTGAGTGAGTGGGCGAGGCGGGACTCGAACCCGCAAGCCGCGAGGCACAAGATCCTAAATCTTGCGTGTCTGCCAATTTCACCACTCGCCCGTGAAGATAAGCAGTGTCGGGTGTCGGGTGCGCGGTGTCAAGATTTCGCTTGGTGTGGAGCGCGGTGCTGCGGGGGAGTGGACAGAATCATTGGTGAGAGAATCATTAGTATCGCTAGAATGTCGAGGCCTATGCGATGCGAGGTCTGTTCTCCAAGGAAAAGGGCTGAAGGAACAGCGAGAGATACACTTAACCGTACACTTCGTCGCCACCCTTACTCGGATACCCTTAACCGACTTGCTTACTCGTCGCAGGGCAAGCGGTCAATCGACGAAGCGGTTCGTTTAAGTGTATCCGAGTAAGAGTGGCGGTTAAGAAAGCGAGTAAGTGTACTCAGTCCTGCGTCATACTTGGATGGAAATAGGTAGGTAGGTTTCCAGGCGTCAACATTTGAACGTTATCAATGATCTAGCCGTTCCCCTGTGGCTCGCCCGGAGGTTGGGCCCACCCCGCCTCTTTATTGGATCAGGGTGGCCGTGGCACGCAGTCCCTGGGCATCCGTCACGGTGACCGTGTTGATGCCTGCGGTGGCTCCGACACGGTCGTAGGTGGCCACGCGGGCGGGGGAGGGGTGCATCTCGCCCAGGCGGCTGTCGTTGACCTGCCAGTTGAGCGGCAGCTGGCCGCCCGTGACGGTGATTTGAACCTGCTGGTTGGTCTGGGTAAGGGTGAACAGGTTGGGCGTCGCGGCGGGTGCGCCGGCAACGGCCAGGGCAAAGCTCTCCTGTGTGATGCGCGTGTGGGCCTGCCAGCCGTTGCTGTCGATGACCTGTACGATGTTGAGTCCCTCCTTGCCGGCGGCAGGGGTATAGAGGGCAAAACGGGCATACGGATCGTCGTTGTTGTTGAGCGCGCCGAGGGTGTCGTCGGAGAGGCTCCAGGTGAACGGGGCGGCCCCGCCGCTGACGTCCAGGTTGAGCGGGGCCTGTTCGGCATGGACCCACTGGTTGACGGCGGCATCGGAGGGGGTGATCGCGAGCACGATGACGTTGCCGGGAAGGACATCCCCGTTCTCATCGCAGCCGGTCAGTCCGACCCCCAGAACCAGGGCCGTGAGCAGGGAGACGATCAGGAAGCGTGACGATGTGTGCATTAGAAGGTGTACCCCATGCCGATGGTTAGGCGTCGGTCCGATCCGTCATACAGAACGGCATCCAGCTGGGTCAGCCATCCGCTCGCCACGCGGACGTCAGCGCCGAGACGCAGCCCAAAATCGCGGTTGCCTTCGCCCGTGAGCGTGCCGAAGTCGACCGACCAGTCGCTGTACTGGAAACCGGCGTAGGCCGCTAGGCCCGTCGCGTGCCGGTGGTGCCAGACGGCCTCGGTGGTGCGGTCATGCGTGTAGCGCAGCAGCGGTGAGACGGTCAGCGCGGTCCATTCGAAGTCGGTTTCAAAATTGGAGCGGCCCGCGTGGTAGGCCACATCGGCCTCAACGCGCAGGGCGCGGCGACGGGGCAGGGCGGGTGTGCCTTCGATAATGTACTCCCAGATCGCTGCACGGGCGCCGACGCCCCATTCGAGGCCGCCTTCACCTTCGGCCACCCCCATATCGGCGGTCACCCAGCCGGCCTCAACGCGCAGATCCAGGAAGGGCAACACGGTGACGCCGGTCGCAGCGATGACGCGGTTGAAGTCCACATCGGTCACGGTGTCGCCGAAGCGGACCTGCCGATCCGAGTTGATGTAGGCCACAGAGGCAAACCATCCCTCGGGATCGGCGAGGGAGACCAGGCTTGCGGGCGGCCCGGCCATCTGACCGGCCGAAGCCGTTGATGCCGGGGCAAGAGAGAGCATGGCGCAGAGCGGCAGGAGTGTGAAGCGCAACTTGAAAAGATAGGAAGCGGTCATGGGGGCGATGGTAGACAGAGGAATTCAGCGTTGTCAAGGTGACAGCGAAGCCCTATGTTGTACCATTGATCGGTCCCAATGAATCCTTAATGCCAATCCGAAGCGAGTGACCCCATGAAAATCCGATGTTGGATGACCTGCTGCAGCCTTGGGGCCACAGTGCTCTTTCTCCCGACGGGCTGCCGTCATATGGCCCCTGCAGTTGAGGCGCCGGCCGGGGTGAACGCTGAAGCGAATCTTTTGGCACCGGTACGGGCACTTTATGACGAGGGGGCGTTCAGTCGTGCCCTGGTGGAGTGGATTGACCTCACACAGGGACGCCCGGCCACAGGCGATGAGCTGGTGCTGCGCACCAAGATCCTGGCCGCCCTGCGCGACGAGCAGGCGCGCCAGGCGGCCATCGACCGCGAGGCGGCCAACGAGAAGATGGGGGTGGAGTCTGCCCTCAAGGAGGCCCTGCCCACCACGTATGGTGCCACACGCTTTGAGCGGCGTATCCTGCAGAGTCATGTGAGCGAGGGCGGCCCGATGCGTGCGGTGCTCGATCAGAAGGTGTCGATTCACCTGGCTGGCGCAGATCTCGCGGCCGTGATTGCCGTGTTGGGCGCCGATGACAACATCAACATCGTGGCGGACCGGGGGCTGGGGTCCGGCAAGAAGCTGGACATGCAGTTGGATGACGTGCCGGTGCGTGAACTGCTCGACTATGTGTCGCGCAACTATGGCATCCAGTTCTACGTGGGTGAGAATCTTATCTGGGCCACCGCGGCGGCGGCCAAGAAGATGGGCCCCCTGGAGACTCGTCTTTACCGTCTGCACAAGGGGATCCAGTTCCATACGACCGATTGGACCCGGCAAGCCGGCGGGACCAAGACGCGGGGGGCCAACCCGGTCAATCGCAGTGACCTTTCGTTTATGGCCACCGAACTGCCGATTGAACGCACCTATATCGAAACCCTGATTGAGAAGTTTGTGCCGACGGTGACGGGGGCTCAGCTGCAGTTTGACATGAACACGCACACGCTCTTCGTGCGCAACTCGCTCGACAACCTCGCGCTGGTGGAACGGATCATCGAAGCCGTCGACGTGAGTCCGCCCCAGATTCTGATCGAAGCGCGCTTTATCGAGGCCTCCGTGGATGACCTGCAGGAGATCGGCATCGACTGGGTCCTGGATGCGCCCTGGGTGACCTCGCGCAAGAATGTGCTGGTCGACGGGAAGCCCGAGCGCCGCCCGGCCGCACAGCTGGTCGGGGCCGGCGCGGCGGGGGCGGCTTTTAGCAGCCCGGATCGCCTCCTGAACGACGTGTCCGAGGACCCGTCGCTGGAGTCGCATGGCCTCAACTTGACCTACCAGGGGATTCTGACCGAGCCGATGTTTACGGCGGTGCTGCATGCCCTCGAAGTGTCGGGCAAGGGACGTACGCTATCCGTGCCGCGCGTGACCACGGTTAACAACAATCCGGCCAAGCTGCGGCATGGCCAGGACCTGCTCTACTACGAGCAGTTCGAGGCGAAGCCCTTCAGTCTACTGGATGATAACGGTCGCAAGTACAGCGTCACCGCGCTGATGCCCAAGGGGGCACCCGTCCTGGCTGAGTTGGGCTTCACGCTGGTGGCCGTGCCGAGTGTGGGCGCTGACGGATCGAGTGTCAGCTTGCTGCTGACGCCGACGATCAGCAAGCTGGACGAGTTCAATTTTTATACGACCGATAGCACGGCGGCCTCGCTCGGGCTGCAACAGGTGGAGGTCAAGCTGCCCACCATCTCACGGCGCGAGGTGCAGACCAAGGTGGTGGTGCAGAGCGGTGAGACCGTGGTCATGGGCGGCTTGATCGAGGTCGTCTCGACCGACGAGGAATACCGTATTCCGCTGCTGGGATCGCTGCCACTGATCGGCAAGCTGTTCCGTCGTGTGGACACGGTTGAGCAGCGCCGCAACCTGATCATCTTCGTTACCGCCACGGTTATATCTGAGCGCGGCGAGTCGCTTGTCACAGGCCCCCCGGCCGAGGGATAGCGTCCATGATTCACAGGGAAACGGTTGGTCTCGACTTGGGATCGCACTCCGCCAAGGTGGTGCGCGCCATGCGCGTTGGTGGCCGGTTGATGGTGCGCGACGCCGACTGGGTCCACCTGCCGCCCGATATGGAGGAGCGCCGTCGGCTGCTGGCTGCGTTTCTGGCGGATAAGGGGTATACGGATGTCCCCATTGTGCTTGGCATTCCCGGCAAAGCGATGATGCTCAATGTGGTTGAGGTGTCGGTGGGGGATCCGCGCACCGTGGCTGACGTGGTGACGACCGAGCAGGAGCGCGTCGAGGGCCTGACGGAACAGGATACGGCGGCCGATCACGTGGTGTTTCGGAGTGCCGGTCATCGCTATATCCTGCTGGCTATGGCGCGGGCTGACGCGGTGGGGCGTGCCGCATCGGTCCTGTCGGCCCTGCACGAAGAGGATGTGGGGGATATTGTGCCGGGGTCCATGGCCCTTTACCGCACGGTGTGCGAGCTGGGCCGGCGCACCGCTTCGGGCAGTACGCTCTGCCTGGATATCGGGCACGAGGGAACCGAAGTGGTCGTGGGGCGGGGCAGCAAGGTGCTTTTTTCGCGCTGCTTGTCGGGGGCACCGGCGCGCACGTCCGAGCCGGCGTCCGAGCCGGCACTGCCGGGCGAAGTGGCGGCCTGCCTGGAGTCGTTTCACGCGGCCTTTCCCAGTCCCGCCTTTACGGTCAAGCGTATCGTGCTGAGCGGCGGGGGGAGCCTCGCGGCTGGCGTGGCTGTGGCCATTGAGAGCGCCACGGGGGTCACGACCGTGATGCTCAGCCACTGGGTGCGCAAAGCCCCGATGGAGGAGATTGAGCGCTATGGACGTGCCATCGGCTTGGCCGCCTGCGGGGTCAGGCGGGGCGGCGCCGGGATCAGCCTGCTGCCGCGGGCGCTGCGTGAGTCGAGGATCCTGCGCTGGCAGAAGCCGTACTGGCTGCTCTGCGGGGCGGCCCTGGTTGGCCTGATGCTGCTGGTCCTGCTCGGGACCTTGGCGGAGTTGCGCTGGGATCGTGAATACCTGCGCCTGCGCCAGGTGGAATTGGCCGGCTTGCATGCGCTGGATCGCAAGCTGGCCGTTACCGAGCAGCTCAACGAGGCACTCGAGGAGCGGATTGCGCCCTTCCGGACCGCCGTGCACAATGCGGATGTGTTGCGCATCGCGCTGCAATCAATCGCCGCGGCCAAGCATCCCGACGACTGGCTGAGCCTGTTGGCCGATGCCGCCGCCTATTCTGGCGTCGTGCTCCCCGCGGAGGCGCCGCTCGACGCGGAGGCGCCGGACCGCATGGCGCGGCGCGAGGGCTTTAGGCATGTGATTGTGGAAGGCTACACCCCCGTGGATGACTTCTCGACCGTGGGCCGCATGATCGAGCTGCTGCATGAGCAGGATGGGGTGGTGGCCGCCGACCTGCTGGGTGATGATCGGCTGCGCGACGATCCCGCGCGGGATGCCCGCTGGGCCGATACCGGCTGCAGCCTGTTTGTGATTGAGATGACCGTGGAGGTACCATGACAACGGCGGTTCATAGTGACGTGCGCATGCTGCGGACCCAGGTGCTGCTGATTCTGGCCGGATGCGTGGTTGCGATCGGCTTGCTGTGGGCCCTGGTGTTGCAGCCGATGCGCGACGAGGAGCGGGCCTGCCGCCATGAGGTCCAGGATCTGGAGCGGGAGCTGGGGGTGTTCCAGGTGCGCATGGAGGATGGGGACCTGGCCGGTCGCCTGTCGAGTGCGGCATCCCGGAATCGCCAGCTGGTTGCCGAGTGGGCGCGCCTGCGTGAGACGGTGGATACCTTTCGGGATCGTGATGCGATTCGGGAAGCGCTGCCGACCTATGAAGATGGCCGCATCGATTTCAAAGTGGCGCTGTTTGATGCGCGCGAGCAGCTGGTGGAGCGTGCGGCCAAGGCCGGCGTGAGTCTGCCGGAGGATCTGGGTATTCCGGAGACGATCGGAACCGAGGAGCGCGCGGAGCTGCGGCTGTGGCAGTTGGCCGCCACCGTGCGCCTGGTCCAGTTGGCCATCGACGCGCGTCTGCCGGCGATCAGCGTGATCGAGTCGGAGACACCCGTGGCGTTCAGTCTGGATGATGATGCCGCGCAGATGGCCATGGAATTTCCAACGCGTATGGTGCTGCGCTGCTCCTTCCGGCATCTCGTTCGGTTTCTGGATAACCTGTCGCGTGAGGGCAGCTTTTACGCCCTGCGCCGACTACGGGTGGAGCGTCTGGGTGAGCCCGGGGCCGAGATGCTCGAGGCCGATATCGTGGCCGGGGCCTTTCTGTTTCATCTGAACAGCGGACTGGCGGAGCCGGGATCCGAGCGTGAGCCGGACGTGCCCGGGGTGCGTGTGCCACGTACCGTTCGCGTACGTCGGGCGCGCCTGGCCCACACCCGCAGGGAGGCGCCGTACGATGGTTGAGTGGCTCTGGAGATGGGTACTGAAGGTCAATGTGCGTACGGTGTTCCTGTTCGCCGTCCTGCTGCTGACCTTGGTGCTGGTGGGGCTCGCGCGGCGTGGTGTGCGGCGCAGTGCGCACCTGAGTATGGCCGGCCACCGCGTGGTCGCCGCGGCGGTTACGCCACCGCCTGCACCCGTGGTGCGTGTGGCGCCCAGGGATATCGATGACCCCTTTACGTCGGCGTTCCTGATGGCCTGGCTGGATCTTGAAGACAGCCGCCGGCGCGAGCGTGAGGCGGCCCGGGCGCGTGACGTGGCCGCGGCCCCTGTGAAACCTGCGGTCAAGGTGAAGCCGCGGCCCAAGACCCCGACGCCTAAACCGCCGCCCAAGTGGATATCGGTGATATACCAGGGCATGATCCGGCGTACGGATGGCTCGTGCATTGCGATGGTGGCGGAGGCGGGCGGCGGGCGGCTGCACACGCTGAAGGTGGGCGACCCCTTTCTGGCGGCACGGGTGAAGGCGATCACGCCCGGGAGCGTCGTGCTGGTGCACGGCGCCGAGGAGGATGAACAGTCGCTTAAGGTCGGTATTGTCAGCCGGGTCAGGAAAGATGACGCATGAAGGTCGATGACTACATCGGGGTCGTGGGCGGTGGCCGCCTGCCGGGCGAGACGACGATCACGCGGCACCTCGGGGAGCGCCTCGTCGCTGAGGGGCGACTGGACGCGGAGCAGGTCGAACAGGCACAACATCGGGCCCGCTGGCTCAAGGAGCCTTTCGACCGTCTATTGATTCGTGATGGCCTGGTCGCGGAGAGCGAGGTCTTGACACTGCTCTCGGATGTGACCGGTATTCCCGTGGTCTCGATGGCGCGTGTGGAGCTGGATCCACACGCGGTTGAGAGTGTCTCGGTGCGCGTGATTGCGAGTTATCACGTCGTGCCGGTGCGCCTTTACGGCGGGGCCATTACACTCGCGACCGATTCGGTTGCCGAGCTCTCACGCGAGGAAGAGCTGCGCGTGGTGCTGGGCCATTCGATCCGATGGGTCCTCTGCCAGGCGCACGAGATCAGTGAGTGCGTTAAGCACTACTACGGCGTGGGCATCGAAGCCCTGGCCGGACTTGATGCCACGGGTGCCGCCGCGCGCGGCGGTGCCGAGGGAGAGCCGCGCGACATTACCGCATTTGTGGACGCCATTATACGTGATGCCGTGACGTCCGAAGCCACCGATATCCACTTTGAGCCGGCCGAGGACGGCCTGCGCTTGCGCTATCGTATCGACGGCGTCATGGTCTTGGTGCCTCTCCCGCACGGGGCGGATCAACTGTCGCGGGCCATCGTCTCGAGCATTAAGGTTATGGCGCAGCTGAATATTGCGGAGAAACGCCTGCCACAGGATGGCCGCTTCACCTTTGAAGCAGGCGGCCGGGACCTCGATATACGTGTCTCGATTCTTCCGGCCGAGCACGGCGAAGCCGCCAACCTGCGCATTCTTAACCGTGAATCGGGCTTTCTGAAGCTCGACCAGCTGGGCTATAGCCCGGCGCAGCTGGAGACGATCGAGGAGCTGATCACATCGCCCCACGGGATTGTGCTTTTTACCGGGGCCACCGGCAGCGGCAAGACCACCAGCCTGTATGCCGGCCTGGCACGGATCAATACGGATGAACGTAAGATCATCACGATTGAGGATCCGGTGGAGTACCGCATGCCCGGCGTCACGCAGCTGCAGGTGAATGCCGATATCGACTTCACGTTTGCGTCGGGGCTGCGCTCCGTCCTGCGCCACGATCCGGATGTCGTGCTGATCGGTGAAATCCGTGACGAAGAGACCGCCCGCATCGCCACCAGTGCGGCCATGACCGGTCACCTTGTCTTCAGTACGCTGCACACCAACGATTCGGCCAGCGCGGCGACCCGCCTGATCGAGATGGGTGTGCCGCCCTACCTGGTGGCGTCGAGCGTGGAAGGCGTGATTGCCCAGCAACTGGTACGGCGGGTCTGCCCCTCCTGTCGTGAAGCGGTGACCGTGGATCAACCGATTATTGAACAGATGGTGCGGTCCATCGGCGAGGAGGTCCGCGACGCCACGATGTATCGGGGGACGGGGTGTCCGGACTGTCGTTTCACCGGCTATCACGGTCGGATCGGACTCTTCGAAATGATCGTCATGGACGACGCCCTGCGCGCGATGATCGTGGAGCGCTCCCCGAGTGGCCGCCTCATGGCGCAGGCCGTCTCGAGCGGCGTAAAGACCTTGCGCCAGTGTGGCTGGCAACGTGTGCTCGCCGGTGAGACCAGTATCGATGAGGTGTTGCGCGTTACGGCCGGCCCCGGACGCCACTGGCGGGGGTAGCCGGTCGGGGCGATGCGTCGTTGTCAGTGCTTACTCTCTCTTGGTTCTTCCGCAGGATCTGTGGGTGAAACGTGATGGATGCACGAACGGAAGAAGCCGAGTAAGTGGGTCGGTTAAGGGTATCCGAGTAAGGGTGGCGATTAAGGGTCTGGCTCAGTACGAGGAAGTGTGAGAAATGTGCAACTCCCACACTTCAGCGCACTCTTAACCGACACTCTTACTCGGATACACTTAAACGATAGCCTTTTATCGAGGTGGCTGCGTTGCCTCTTTGATAGCCGAAGGGATCATCAATCTTCCCTCAGATTCTGCGGAAGCCCCTCTTTTCGGTTTCTCATGGGCCTGCCCTTTCTGCTAGGGTGCGGCTTCATATCGAGGGAGGGGGCTGGCATGGGAGAGGACACGCGAATGACAGAACTGGATGCTTTTGAGGCGGACGCTCGGATGGATGCCTTGCGTCAGCGGGTGGCGCAGAGCGGGACGGTGGACGTGGCGGCGGGGAACGTCAACATGCACATGCACTCGTTCTTCTCGTACAACGCGACCGGATGGTCTCCCTCCCACCTCGTGTGCGCGGCAGCCGAGGCGGGTCTCTACGGTGTTGGCCTGTGCGACTTCGACGTGCTGGATGGGCTGGAGGAATTTCTGGCCGCCGGGCGGGCGGTCGGCATGCGCAGCGCCGTGCACCTCGAAACCCGGGCCTATCTCTCCGAATATGCGGAACACGATATCAGCTCACCCGGCGAGCCGGGCGTGACCTACATTATGGGCGGCGCCTTTCCGCGTCTCCCCGACCCCGGTTCGCACCAGGCGAAGCAGTTGGCCGCTTTGCGGGAGGGGGCCCGCACGCGTAACGAGGCCCTGATCGACCGGATCAGCGCGAAGGTGCCCGCGCTGACCCTGGATTATGAGGGCGAGGTCATGCCCTTGACTCCATCGGGCAATGCCACCGAGCGTCATATTGTCAGTGCCTATGTCGATCGCGCGGCCGCCCAGTGTGAGAGTCCGGACGCCCTTGCGGCCTTCTGGTCCGATCTGCTCGAGCAAGACCCGGCGGATGTCACCTCGCTCCTGGGGAATCGTCCCGGCCTCGAGGAGGCCGTGCGTTCGCGCCTGGCCAAGCGTGGCGGACTGGGCTACAGCGCGCCCTCACAAGACACCTTTCCATCGGTGGATACGTTTCTGAAGTGGGTGGCCGACTGCGATGCCATCCCGATGATCACCTGGTTGGATGGCACCAGCACCGGTGAGGCCAATCCCCGCGAGTTGTGTGAGTGCCTGTGTGCCAAGGGCGCCGTCGCGCTGAATATTGTGCCGGACCGCAACTGGAACATCAGCGATCCCGATGTGCGTGCGATCAAGATCGCCAACTTGAAGGCCATCATGGATGTGGCGACGGACCTCGGGCTACCGGTCAATATCGGCACCGAGATGAATAAGCTCGGGCTGCCGTTTGTGGATGACCTGGATGGCGAGGTGCTGGGTCAGTACAAGGAGGTCTTCCTTGAGGGGGCGCGCATCATGGTCGGCCACACCCTCCTGGCACGCTACGCGGCCTTCCCCTATGCGGGGCCGGCGGCCGCCTCCGCCTTTCCGGATGTGCAGACACGCAACCGGTTCTTTGATGGGATAGGGGGGCTTTCGGCCCTCTCCGAAGCCCAGGATGATCTGTTGACCGAGATGGGGCCGGAGCGGGCCCTCTCCTGGTTCCGTGATACACTCAATAGGCTGTAGAGTCGAAAGGGGCCGCTGCTATGCCAAAACGCCTGTTCGCTGTTGACCTGGGTGCCTCGGGAGGTAAGTGTTTCGTAGGAACATTCGCCGACGGCACGTTCTCAATGGATGAAATCCACCGCTTTGCGCACGACGGGATGGACCTCTATCTGCCCGACCGTTCGGGCTGTGTCACGCCGCGCACGGTGTGGGACGATACGTTTATCTATCGCAATATTGTGATGGGTCTGCAGGCCTTCCGGCGCGACGTGGCGGATGAGTTGGACTCCATCGGGATTGACACCTGGGGTGCCGATGGCGCGCTGATCAATGCCGACGGCGATATGTTGAGCAAGATGTATTGCTACCGGGATCATCGCCTCGACAGCATGATTGACGAGGTCAAGGCCCGCATGGACCCCGCGCGTATCTATGCGCTGACGGGGATTCATTTTCAGCCCTTCAATCTGAGCAATCAGCTGCTCTGGCTGGTTCAGAATCGTCCCGAGTTGTTGGCTTTGGCGGCGCGCTTTCTGCCGGTCTCGTCGCTCTTCTACTACTTTCTCGGGGGGGTGCAGAAGGTCGACTCCTCGTGGGCCAGCGTCTCACAGCTCATGGATGCGCGCGAGCAGACCTGGAGTGACGAGCTCCTCGCAGGGCTGGGGATTCCCTCGGCTATTATGCCGGAGATCGTGTCTCCCGGCGCTTCGATGGGCGCTCTGCATGCCGATCTGGCCGCGTCCCTCGATCTGAACCGGGTGCCCTTGACGGCGACCGCCGCGCACGACACAGCCAGTGCCTTTGCCGCGGCACCCGTGTCGAATCCGGACGAAGCCCTGATTATCAGCTCGGGCACCTGGTCGCTCGTCGGAAAACTTATCCCCGCGCCCATTACCAGTACTGCGGCTATGGAGGCGGGCATCAGCAATGAGGGCGGCGTGGGAAATGTGCGTCTGCTCAAGAACTGCATGGGCACCTGGCTGGTCCAGGAACTGCGGCGCGTGTGGAAGATCGCAGACGGCCGCGAGATGAGCTGGCCCGAGATGGATGCGCTCTCGGATGCCGCCCCCGCGTTCGCGGCACTGGTTGATCCGGATGACGCTTCGTTCTACAACCCCGATAACATGGAGGCGGCGATTGCCGCGTTCTGTCAGCGCACCGGGCAAGCCGTTCCGGCCGATCGCGGCAGCATGCTGCGTACGGTCTACGAGAGCCTGGCCCTGAAGTACCGCTTCGTGAATGAGCAGATCTGTGAGGTCTCGGGCACACAGTCGACCGTGGTCAACATTGTGGGCGGCGGCAGCAACAACAAGCGACTGAACCAGTTTACGGCCGATGCGCTGGGACTGCCTGTTCTGGCCGGCCCGATGGAAGGCACGGCCGTGGGCAACTTCATGGTCCAAGCCGTGGGGGTCGGGATTATCTCCTCTATGGAAGCCGCGCAGCCGGTCATTCGGGCGGCCTTCCCGATTCGGGAGTACCCGCCCGGCGATACCGCGCCGTGGCAGAAAGCCTACGAAACCTTCACGACCCTCATGGGGTAGCGCGGCCGCGTGCACGCGGTGATCAGGCCTCGCCCGGCAGGGCGAGCTCGCCGCGATAGACGTGCGCCGTCGGTCCGCTCAGGGTCAGGTTTATGACCGTGTCTTCCTGCAGGTCAAACCCAATGGTCAGGTGGTCGCCGGAGAGGGCGGTCAGCGTGATGGGCGCCTGCGCCCGCCCGCGCAGGGCCATGACGATGGCCGCGGCCGCGGCGCCGGTGCCGCAGGCGCCGGACTCGGCTTCAACGCCACGCTCGTAGGTTCGGATTCTGAGTGTGTGTTCGTCAAGGCGCTGGATGAAATTCACGTTGGTGCCGTCCGGGATAAAGGAGGCATGGTGGCGTATGGCCGCGCCCAGGGCGATCACCGGTGCTTCATCCAGGTCCTGCATTTCCAGCACCACGTGGGGCACGCCGGTGTTGGCTGACCCGGCCGACAGGGTGTTGCCATCCACCTCGAGATCGAAGTAGGGGCGCAGATCCGTCGGGTCCGGCAGGGAGAGCTGTACCCCCCCGGCCGTCACCGTGGCGCTCAGGAGGCCTGCATCGGTGGCGATACGCATAGGGTTATCGGCAATCCCCAGCTGGTTGGCCAGTCGGGCTGCACAGCGCGCTCCGTTGCCGCACATTTCGGCGGGGCGCCCATCCGGATTGAAGAAGCGCATGCGGAAGTGCGCCTTGTCGGAGGGCTGCAGCAGCAGGATGCCCTCGCACCCAATGCCGGTTCGACGCTGGCAGACTGATTCAATCCACGCGGGATCGTCGGCGGGAAACGTGAGGCCACGATCATCGAAGAGGATGAAATCGTTGCCGGCGCCATGCATTTTCCAGAACGGCATCATTGGGGTGTTTGAAGCAGCTGATCGAGCATGTGCATCAGGGGCGTACGTTCCTGCGAAAGGGTCTTGCTGTGCAGGGCGGCCGTGGCATGCTTGGTGGCCGCAAACTCGGCCAGAATCTGCAAGGTCTCCTCCAGCACGAGATCGGCCGTGTCGGCCGTGTCGTCATCTGCTTCGCCGCTGCGTTCCGGCAGTAGCGATTTCTGCAGCTCGGCCAGCTCTCTCTCGGCGCGTGCGAGGGCCATGCGGCGCTCGAGGTCGAGCGGAAGCTCCTCGGCATCGTTGATGGCCTTCACGCGGTCGAGCAGCTGCTGGTAGGCCGCAAAGCGCGGGCTGGCGGCGCGTCGGGCCAGGGAGGCTTCGCGCAGTTGGGGCTTCACACCGTCCAGGTCGGCCACAGGGACGAAGCGTGTGGGCATCACCGCCGACCAGGGAATCGGGTTGGGCAGGGCGTCCTCACCCAGCTTCATGTAGTCGTAGGGCGTGGGGATGATAATGTCCGGCGTGACGCCTCGCAGCTGGGTCGATGCCCCCGAGATGCGATAGTAGCTGGCGGTGGTGACGCGCAGGGAGCCCAGGCTGGGATCACGACTGAGGCCCACGATCGTCTGGACGGTTCCCTTGCCGTGCGTCTTCTTGCCGCCCACGATGAGGGCGCGGCCATAATCCTGCAGGGCACCCGCGACAATCTCCGAGGCCGAGGCGCTGAGCCGGTTGACCAGGACCACCAGCGGTCCGGCGTAGGCCATGGCGGGGTCGCGATCGGGTAAGACACGAACGCTGTGGCGCTCGCGCACTTGTACGGTGGGGCCGGTGCGGATGAAAAGGCCGGTCATCAGGATGGCCTCCATGAGGGAGCCCCCGCCGTTGTTGCGCAGGTCCAGAATCACGCCCTCGACCTCAGCCGCCTGCAGCTCCTGCAGTATGGTGCTCACGTCATGTGACGCGCTGCGGTACTCGGGGTGATTGACATCCCGGATGGCCATGCTCGCGTAGAAGGCGGGCAGGGCGATGACACCCAATTTATGCGTGTCGCCGTTGGCATCCATGATCTCACGGATGTTCGAATCGGCGGCCTGCTCCTCGAGTTTCACCTCGTCGCGAATGAGATCGACCTGCTTGGTGCTGGCGCCGCTGGGATCCGAAGCCGGAATGACGGTCATCACAACGCGGGAGCCCTTCGTGCCGCGGATCAGGCCGACGATGCGGTTGAGCGGCCAGTGCAGCACATCCACGATCGGCTCGTCGTCCTGCCCTACCGCAATAATCTTGTCGCCGGCACGCAGGCGCACATCACGCTCGTCCATATCGGCCGGGCCACCCGGGATGAGGCGGACCACCTTGGCGGCACCATCTTCAGCGCGCAGGAGTGCGCCGATGCCAATCAGGGAGAGCTTCATCTCGATATCGAAATCCTCGACGCCGCTGGCCGACATGTAGTCGGAGTGGGGGTCGTACGCATGCGCAAACGCGGCCAGGTATTTCTGGAGCAACCATTCGCCATCGCTATCCTGCAGCATGGTCAGCATCTGTTTGTAGCGCTTGCGGATAAACGCTTCGGGCGAGAGTTCGATCGGCGGGGCGGGCGCCGCCTCGTCAGCGGCGATCTCCTCGGCGCGGTCAACCGCGTTGCTTGGGGTGGAGGACTCCGGTTCGACCTCGCGGGGTGCCTCCGGTTCGACCTCGCTCTCCTCGGCCAAACGCCGTAACACGATCTGGCTCAGGTACTCGTTCTTGATCTTGCGCCGCCAGAGATCGTTGCACGCCTCAACCGTGGCGGGCCAAGCGGCTTCGCGCCGATTCCAGCGGTAGTCCTCCTCGATCGCCAGATCGAACCCATTCGTCAGCAGGCCGTCCACGTAGGTGTAGCGCTCGGCCACCCGCTGCTTGAACAGCTCGAAGGCTTCCTCCGCAAAGGAGAGGTCGCCCGTGCTGATATGGTCGTCGAGCGCGGTGCGCCGGTCGGCAAAGCGGTCGATATCCGCCTGCAGGAAGTACATGTGATTGAAGTCGAGCGAGCTGAAGAAATTGGTCCAAGCCCTGCCGCTGACCACGTCGCCCATGGGCAGGCGCATGAGGTGCGTGCTCGGGATGCGACGTGAGAAGCGCTGGGCGATACGCGAGGAGAGATCGTCCTCCGCGCTGGCCGCAGGATCGGGTGCCGCCAGGAGACCGGCCGCCGGTAAAAGGAGGGCCAGGGCCGCCACACGGACTATTCGCTCTGTCTTGCTTTGCATATAGGGGTTCCGTACTAGAAAGGGGATTATCTCACGTTTGGCGCGGGCCTGTCACGGCTGAAAAGGAAAGGGGCCATACGACATCGCAATATCGTAAGGCCCCCATTTGAAATCCTTGCTATGCCTTAGGCCGAGAGGACGCCCTCTTTGCAGACCTTGGCGATGCGGAATTTCACAACCGTCTTGGCGGGGATATGGATCTGCTCGCCCGTGGCGGGGTTGCGGCCCATACGTGCCTTGCGGTCTACCAGGACCAGTTTGCCCAGTCCGGGAATCGTGAATCCGTCTTTCGCTTCGCTGTATGCGAGGCTAGCCAGCTCTTCCAGGAACTCTCCCGCCTGTACTTTGGTCAGCCCAGTCTTCTCGGCGAGGCATGCAAGTGTTTGACTCTTCGTCATCGGAACCCTCCTACTTAGTGGTTAACATTTACTCAATCTTGGGTAATCCGCCCTGCGTTGCGGCAGGAGTGCTTACCTTGAAGTGTGATTATGGCTGCAATTCTCGAATGCACAAGCCCTTTTTTCGGGGTTTTCTGAATAGTTTAGCGCGTGCCGGATCGGCCACGACGACCCTGGGGGTCTGCCTCCGGGGCGGGCTGAACGGCCGTGGGCAGCGGCAGGTCGAATTTGCGCATGCGGCTGACCAGATCGTCCTTGTCGATCGACTTGATGTAGGCTTCGTCTGGCTCGACCAGGCCCTGTTGCACGAGTCGGGCGAGCGCCTCGTTCATGAGCATCATGCCCTTGCCGGCGCCGACCTGCATGGCGGATTCGATCTGGTGGGTTTTTCCGTCACGGATGAGTGCGGCCACGCCGCTGTCAACCAGCAGGATCTCGAGCGCGGCGACGCGTCCGCCGCCCTTCTTGCGGCAGAGGGTCTGGCAGACGGACGCCTTGAGCGAACTGGCCAGCATGGAGC
>JABGQM010000047.1 GCA_018648805.1 Verrucomicrobiota bacterium | reverse complement strand
ACTATTCCGAGAACTTCGTCGTGAACTATCCCGCTTAACTGTTCCGTGAACTTTGTCGTCAACTGAACCGATCTTAGACTGTTCTCCTTCCTGCCAAGTGACAACCTATTTCAGGACGGGACCCCGAATACTGACTACTGATCACTGATCACTTCCTATGGCCGGTGCCAACACGACACGGAAGCCGAGAATGCCGTAAAACTCGATGGTGGGGTCGAACGGGTAGCGGCTGGCCGAGCGCAGGAACGGGATGCTCGTGATCACGCCGTCGGCGCGCATACTCACTCCGGCAGGAGCACGATAGGCCGGGCCGTTGAGACAAGCGCCGCGTGCGACTCGTTTCTTTCCTTCTGCCGGACCGATTGGATCTTTGGCCTTGCCCGAAGGGTAGGGGGCGTACCAGTCGTGGCACCATTCGTATACGTTGCCGTGCATGTCGTAGAGGCCCCAGGCGTTGGGCAGACGTTTGCCGCCCACGGGCATCGTGCTTCCTGAAGCGACGTTGGCAAACGTGTTGACGAACGCTTCGCTCTTCAGGTACTCCGCATCGTCGCTTTCGCCTTTCACGTTGTAGGGCCCGGTGGTCCCGGCACGGCAGGCATACTCCCACTCCGCTTCCGTGGGCAGGCGGAATGCGTAGCCTTCGGGTAGGCGCCCGGCTTTCTTCTCGCGTTTCGTTAGTTCCTGGCAGAACTCCTGAGTTTCGTCCCAGGTGACGCATTCCATGGGGTTCGTCGGCAGCAGCTTGCCCCCCTTGAAGTCCCTGTAGCTGACCCGGTCCCGGTAGAAGAAGGCCAGGCCGTCGTGGATGGGGCCGCGCGAGTGTTGCCAGCCCTCGTGGTCGTAGTCGGGTAGCATCAGGTCGTAGTACTCCTTCTGCATGACTTCATACACGCCGATGTAGAATGGCTTGCTGATCGTCACCTCGTGCTGGACCTCGTCTTCGCGGTGCTCGATCTCGCCCTTGGGGCTACCCATCGTGAACGTGCCCGCCGGAATGAGCTTCATCTTCATGCCCAGTGTCGGCACGGTCCAGTCCTTCGCCTGCAGTGTCTTCATGGCTTCTATGTTGTCCGCCGCAGGGGCGCTATGCGCGCCCAGCAGCATGAGCCCAAGCCATAGCAATAATTTCACCCTCATGTGGTTTCTCCTCTTTCATTGTATGATGTGTTAAATCTATCGGGCCAGACTGACCAGACTGAGCGGGCGGATCAGGCCGATCACTTGCCCTTTACGGTGCAATCGACAAACGGCAATCGGCAATGGTCTGAGCGATTCTGCACTGCGGGTCTGCCCCGATGGCTCCCTCAAAAAACATCACCCTCTAGTTGCCTTCTTCTTCGCCGCCTCGAGGTTCGCATCAAGCTGTGTGATGCGCTCTTGCCACTCCTCGTTGGGCTTGATCGACTTCTGCGCCACTTCAGGGACCCGCTCTGTGCCGGATAGCTTGAGCATTCTTTCCCACAGCTTGAAACGTGCAGGCGATAGCTTCCGTAGCACCTCTAGCTTGCCGCGGCGGCCCAGTGCACGGTCAGTGCAAAACGCATAGAGTCGGGCGAACTCAGCCAGGTCCTCGTGGTTGACGTGATTGCCATAGTTGGAGACGTCGATCTTATCGGCCTTCACGGCTTCAGCCCACCGGTCAAGGATGTCCTCTTCTTTCGAACGCGCGCGTTGTTCAAGTATGTGTCCTGATTCGTGCACAATCACGCTCGCCGCGCGCGCCGGCTTCAGCGGGATCATGTTGAGATAGCTCTGTCCGCCGTGCGCCGCCGCGCCGCCGAGCGTCTTGTAGAAAGCCAGCCCGGCCTTCTGGTCCTCGGACACCACCTCCAGCGCGCGCAGGTATGCCGTCGGGACTCGCTCGACAAGTGCCAGAGCGTTCGTGAGTGTGAGCGCGGCCGAATCCTCAATCGTCAGTTTGAACGTGCTCGGGCCAAGACTCACCCACCACTGCTTGCCCGGCTTCTTGTTATTCGCCATCTTCATCTCGACTGGCCCGGAGACAACTTTTGCCTTCGCCGTGTTGCACGACCCAATGTCGCGCATGATCGGCTTGAAAATCGTGAAGAGCATCTGCCGTTTTGGCTTCGCCTCTTCCTGCTTCGTATCAGCCGCCATCGCCGTCGCTGTCAAAGCAGCAACCACCAGCAGAATCCTGGTGCCTCCCCACACTCTCGATCTCGTCATTTGCATGGTCAATTCCTCCAATCGCAGTATCCTAGCGCGGCAACCGGAGAACTCAACCCCTGATCAGCAGAATCGTTCCGTCCTGGATAGAGTGCACTCGGGTTACGCGAAGCGCACTGGCGGCACACTGCGTTTGTCGTGGGAATATTTCTCAAGCAGGCCGGTCAGTTGCTCAACGACCTCCGGATGCTGATCGCAGACATTGGAGGTCTCACCGAGATCTTTAGCCATGTTATAGAGCTGCAAAGGCGGACAGTCGGAGCGGTCGAAATGGATGCCGTCCCTGGCGTTACCGACAATCAGTTTCCAGTCCCCTTGGTATATGCACTTGATGCCGTGCCATGATTGGCAGATTGTCATCTCACGCACGGGCTGGTCGAGCTTGTCGCCGCGGAGGATCGGTATCAGGTTGCAGCTGTCTTCCGCCGCGTTGTCCGGCAGGTCGATCTGGAACATGGCCGCGAAAGTGGCCATGAAGTCAGTGAGGCAAATCGTCTCGTCCGTCACGGTGCCAGGCGGCACAACGCCTGGCCAGCGCACGATGAAGGGGACGCGATGGCCGCCATCGTAGACGTTGCCCTTGTAGCCTAGGTGCGGGCCGCAACTGCGATGGTCATAGGTGATCCACCGCTTGTTCAGCCCCTGCTCCTGCACGTCGTCTTTCTGTTTCAGCAGTTGCTCTGGCTTCCAGCGCATGCCGTAGTCGTTGTCGGCCAGCTGCTGTATAGCGGCTTCCAGGTCGCCGGGCAACGCACCGTTGTCGCTGGTGAAGATAACAATGGTAGTATCGGCCACGCCATGCTTCTCCAGTTCGCCCATCAGTTTGCCGACCACATCGTCCAGCTCCGCCACCTTGTCCCCGCGCAGTCCTGCTCCGCTGCGGCCGACGAACTCGTCTATCGGCAGGCAAGGCCGGTGAATGGCCGAGCTTGGGAAGTACAAGAAGAAGGGCTGCTCCGGGTTGGCCCCCAGATGATCGTCGAGCCAGCCAACGGCCTTGCCGAGTAGGAGTTGGTCCAGATTCGGGGAGTCGTAGTCGGCCGATACGGGCATATCGCCCGTCTCCGTATCAAACACAGGATGCTTGGCCTTCTCTGGGACCGTGAAAACGCGGTCATTCTCGATGAAGCAGTATGGCAGCATGTTGTTGGATGCGTTTAGCCCGAAGTAGTAATCAAACCCGTGATCGGTCGGCGAATCGGTCAACGGCTTGGTGAAATCGATCGCGTGGTGCTGTTCCGCAGCCCACGCGTGAGGGTCAAAGCTCTCTCCCTCCTTTGCCTGCCAACCGAGGCCCATGTGCCATTTGCCAATTCCCGCGGTGGCATACCCCTGGCTCTTGAACAGGGTGGCCAATGTGTCGCGGCCCCGCTCTATCAGTGGCTCATCAAAATGCGGCAGCACGGCGGTCTGCAGGCGGGTACGCCACGGGTAGCGGCCCGTCATTACGCTGTAGCGAGTAGGCGAACATTGAGCAGCGCTTGCGTGGGCATCCGTGAAGCGCATGCCGGAGGCGGCCATGCGGTCCAAGTGCGGGGTGGGTATTCGTGAGTCGGGATTGTTGGCCCCCACGTCGCCATAGCCCAGATCATCAGCCAGGATCAGCAGAACATTAGGTTGAGCGCTAGTTTGCATATGACACGCACTCTACAGTCAGCCTAGCCACAGAGCAAGTTGCCTGTCTCACGTCCAGCGGCGAAGAATCGCCGCCGTGGCGAGTGGCAAGTGGCGGGGATTCCTAAGGGACACACCGCTGCCCGATCCCGTTCTGCATTGCGCTGAGGCCCAACCGAGCGATACGTTCACCGGACGCATCTACTGTAATTGTTTGAGGAGAACCAACATGGTCACAAGATCAGCCCCTGCTTCACTATCATTCGTATGTCCGGGCGCCTGACCCCTGACCCCTGGTTAATCCGCGAGCATCACCCGCGCGCCGAACAGCCCGCCGGCCTGCTTGCCGGGGTGAGACTGGAACTTCACGGTCACCTTCTGCTTGCCCTGGGTGAGTGCCGGCACCAAGGGGGTCGACTGATCCCAGAACTCGCCGGTCTCATTCTCTTCCAGTGTCTGCGTGGCAACGAGCGTGTCGTCGACCAGGACATCGAACGTCCGCTCACCATTGTCGTGGCCCCAGTAAGTGCAGTAGAGCTCATTTGTCGCTTCGGCGTCGACCTTCATTTCGAAGGAGAACCAGCCGTCGGTGTCGGTGTAGCGACCTTTCTTGCCGCGGAAATCGACGGGCTTGCTTTCGTGGCCCTGGAAGTTGTGGTCGCGTTCCGGTTGCATCTCGCCGGGTTGGAAGAAGTCCACGGTGCGGGCAGCAATGCGCTTCCGTTCCTTCTCGTCAGTTAGGATCTCGGTCTCGCGTTCAGCCCATTCGTCCTTCGTGAACTTGTCGAGGTACACGGTGTAGCGACGATCATGCAATTCATGGAATGGCACCAGCGATACGTCGCGTGGCTTACCGACGCCAACGGTCTTGAAATGCACTTTCGCGAGTGCTTCAGGTTTGACCCATTCTTCAACCGCAGCGTCGCCAGCCAGCAGGCACGGCACGAATCCCGGCTGATCAGCGGCGGGATCGTCGCATACGCCGAGATCCGCAGCCAGCAGCGTCGGTCCGTAGAACACCGCGATGCGGTTCGGGTTGTCCGGCATGCTCTCTGTGCGCAAACACATGGGGAATGTGACCTCGATCTTGTCCCCGTCCTTCCACTCGCGCTCGATGACGGCGTAGGAGCTTGGGGTCGTGTCGTGGGGGAGGGGATCACCGTTGATCTTCACCTCGAGCGTGGCTGCCCAATAGGGATGCCGGATGCGCAGCGCCAGCGACTGGGGTTGGTCGGTCGCGATCGTGAGTGTGGTGGCGTCGCCCAAAGGCCAGTTCGTGTCCTGCTGGACGGTCAGCCCACGCGAGGTCCAGTTGAGCCGAGAGGGGATGAACAGGTTCACCCACAGGTCGGTATCGCTGTGGAAGTAGATGCCCTGGCCGTACTTGACGTGGTTCTCCATGCCCGTGCCGACGCAACAGGTGAATTGATTGAAGGGTCGCTGATAGCTCTTGTGGCCGCCGGGTTCAAGCGAGAGGTTATAGATGACTCGCCCGTCAGGATGCTGTGAACTGCGGATATGGTTGAGGAGTGCACGCTCGTAGAAATCTGCAACGGCCGGTTCCGGACGCCAGCCGAACACGTGCTCGGATAGCTTGAGCATGTTGTTGACGTTACAGGTTTCCGTTGTGCTGCCGCTGAGCCTGTCGTTCAACTTATTCGGCTCGCCGAAATGCTCGCCGTCGCAATGCCCGCCGGTGACGTAGGTGTGCGCATTCACGACGCGCTCCCAGAAGAAATCCGCGGCGGCATGATCGGCCGGCTCGCCGGTCAGTTCGTAGAGCGTAGCCAAACCGACGAGCTTAGGGATCTGGGTGTTGGCATGGGTGCCGGGGAGCGAGTCCGTGCCGGCGGCAAGTGGATCGATGAGCGTTCTGTGATGAAACCTGCGGGCGAGCGCCAGGTAGCGGTCGTCGCCGGTGTCGGCATAGAGATCTGCAAACGTCTCGTTGAGCCCACCGAACTCGCAGGCTAGTACCGTCTGCATCTGTTCGTCGTTGAGACCGGCGTGTATCGTGTCGAACCAATCGGCCAGTCCCTTCTCGATCTCCAATGCTTTCGCATTGCCGCAAAGACGGTAGGCGTCGCGCAACCCGGCGAATACCTTGTGATGCGTGTAGTTAGGTACCCAGATGCCGTTCAGGTCGAAGCCGCCGGAACGGAGATCGCCCGCTGCGATGTCTGTGTAGGCTTTCTTGCCTTCGGGAATGGCAGAGACATACCCGTCGCCATGCGCCTGCTGGCACTCCGCGAGTTCCTCGACGATGTAGGTGACGCGTTCGAGGAAGTCGCTCCTTTTTGTGGATGCCCAGGCGAGTGAGCAGGCCGTGAGGTAATGCCCGAGCGAGTGGCCCGAGACGCCCATGCTCTCCCACCCTTCGTAGTGCGCGGCTTTTTGCTCCAGCCCGGCTTCCAACCGGAACTTCGCGAGGAAGCGATCGGGCTCGAGTGCGAGCAGGTAGTCGGCGGCGACATCCTGTCCCGTCTTGAAGGGGCCGTCGAGCAGCTCTATGTCGTGGAGAGCGAACGGCTTCGCGACAGGCGGCTTAGCCGGCTGTACCTTCGGCGCCGGCAGGTTATGGGGGGATGAATCGGGTTGTATGGTCATGGCCGTCCTATTGGGTATGTGGGTTAGAGACCACGTCATATACCAAGATCGGCATGGTGATGCAAGGCGCGGCGCCAGACTGATTCTTTTGGCTCCACCGATGAATAGAATCGGTTGACGACCACGGCGACGAGAACGGATTACGAGGGGAGAGAATCTCTAATCGTCCACCTTTCTCGTCGCCGTTCTCGTCAACCGGAGCGACAGGTATGAGACGGAGTTGCCCTGTCTGCCTCCATATGATAACGCTCGACTGTTCTGTAGAAATAGGCGTAGATGGTTGTTTTGACCCTACGGATTCAAGGAGAGTGAGATGGACGAGAAGACAAAGGGCCTGATTGCCGCACCGCTGACCGGGTATCGTGAGGATGGCATGGTTAACCTCGACGTGGTGAAGCCTTACGCGGAGCTGCTGCAGGCCAATCGCGTGGCCGGCGTATTTGTCAACGGCACCACCGGCGAGGGGCTGTCGTTGACGCTCGACGAGCGACGGGCGCTGTCCGAGAGCTGGGTGCAGGCGGCACCGCAGGGGTTCAAGGTGATGATTCATGTGGGGCATACATGCCAGGCGGAGAGTCGTGCCCTGGCCACCCATGCCGCCGACATCGGTGCGGCCGCCATTGGCGAGATCGGTCCGGTGTTCTTCAGGCCAGGCAGTGTTGAAGCGCTGGTGGACTACTGCGCTGCAACCGCGGCCGCCGCCCCGGATCTGCCCTATTACTACTACCACATGCCGTCAATGAACCAGGTGCTCTTTCCCATGGCCGAGTTCCTGCGCCTGGCCGACGAGGCCGTTCCGAACCTGGCCGGCATCAAGTACACGCACAGCGATAGTGCCGACTATGAGCAATGCCTCGGATTTCGGGATGGGAAGTACGATGTCCTCTTCGGGCGCGATGAATTCCTCATCGAAGGCCTTAAGGTGGGGGCGCAGGGCGCCGTGGGCAGTACCTACAATTTCATGGCGCCGCTTTACCATGCGCTGATCGCGGCCTTCCGTGCCGGCGACCGGGCCGAAGCCGAACGCCTGCAAGCCATCTCGGCGGAAACCTGCGAGCTCATAGCTGGCACAGGCGGCTTTGGCTCTGGTCTGAAGGCCCTCCTGAAAACGATGGGTCTCGACCTCGGCGGCATGCGGCGTCCGCAAGTCAACCTGTCACCGGAAGCGGTTACGAAACTGGTAACGTCCCTCGAGGATGCGGGCACGCTCGAATACCTCAATCGCCCGACTTAGGCCCACACGTCGTCTCACGTTTGCTGGGGTACGCTTCAGTCGTAGAAGCACCAATCCGATATCTCGTCTTTCGCCAACGGATGATCGGTGGGCGGATTTTCAGACCCAGTGCAACCAAAGCATGGAGGAAAAGGGTCCGCTGTCATTATCGATGCCACATCGGGTGCGTCTAACATAATCGAGCTCTTTGGTTCTTAACTTGTGAGTGACGAGTTGTTGCCTACTCCGCTCTCTTCTTCTTGGCGGTCTCCATATCGGTCCTATTCAATGCAGTCCGTAGTTCTGCCTCTTCTTGAGTCTTCTCGCCGCGGGCCCATTTCAAGGCCGCCGGCACCACTGCGGACGCTGCTATTACAAGTAGAAGCCCGAACGCGCATGTCTTTAATGTGTCCTTCTTCATTCGATTGCCGATGGGCAGGCCTAGGGTGGAGCCTAGGTAGACTAGCGGTAGGAATCCAACCCCCAACACGGCAAACCATAGGACGGACGGCCCGAAAGTGACGGTAAGCAACGCTATCTGTATGGGGTTCGCCATTGAAAACACGGCGAACAGGAATCCTCGGGTCTTGGCGTTCGACCAGTCATGGGCCATGGACCACAGCACAAGTGGTGGCCCGTTCATACCACACGCACCCCCGAGGAAACCTGCGGACACGAAGGCTGCCGCTCCCCAGGCGGGATGCAGTGTGGCTACTGGTTTCGGGCGGATGACTATCTGTGCCACGACGATCAGCGCCAGGACACAGCCGACGGCAAGCCGTATGGTATCTTTGTTGAGATTCGCCAATCGCGATAGAAGCACCAACCCGAGAACCAGTCCCACTGTCATCACGGATATGGCAGCGAATGCAGGTCGCCATGGCACGTCTTCGCGGAGCTTCCGTGCGCCGATGACGGTCTGCATCATGGAACAGGTGTAGACGAGAACGATGATATTGGGCAATGGAATGCCGAGCAACACCAACAACGGGATGGCAAACAGCGCGCTGCCGAAACCGACGGCGGCTTGTGCTGTGACCGCGAAGCAGATGATCGCACCAGCAGCAGCAACGTCGACCACATGCATATCCAGGACTTCCAACATAGTCGGGTTAGCCCATCTCCTTCAGAATCAATGGCCACGCCTCATCGCCGTAGTACCGATGGCCCTCATCACCCACCACAAGATGGCAGTGCTTTCTGGCACCGTGGGCGTCATAGATGTTCTGCAGCTGTCTGAACTCGCGACGCGTGGCTTTGATGGGGAAGATCTCGTCCTTCTTGCCGTTGACCACGATAACGGGCTTCGGCGCGAACAGGCCGAGGATGTCTCCCATGTCGGCCACGTTGAAGATGCCAGGCAGGTAGTTGCAGGTACAGTGGCAGATGGACATGATGGACTCGGCGAACCCGCAGAAATACGACCCTGGTGCGGCAAGCTTAAGTCTTGGCAAAACAGCCGCCGAAAACAAGCTGACCGTGCCTCCACCGGAATTACCCATGATGCCGACGCGTTTCATGTCGATATCGCCGCGGCTGGCCAAATAGTCCAACCCACGATCCACGTCGTAGACGCGTTCTCCAATAAGCGTGCGTCCCAGCATGAGGGCGTGCATCGCCGTCTCGTGGCACATGCTTTGCTTGGAGGTCGCCACCTTCTGCTCGCGACGCCCGCCGAACGCACGCTGTTCGATACACAGTGCGGCCATGCCGTGGCGCATGCATTGGATTCCAAAGTCACGATCGCCCTCGACGGGCATTGCCTTGGTCTCGTCCTCGCGCTCGACGCCAATGGCGTGATGCATACCCGAATTATGCCCCTGCAGACCGATCATGGTGGCGTACGGCGCCCTGGATTCCTTCGGAACGCACAGGTACGCTGTGACCTCAGCATAGGGTTCCGAGGCAAATGCAATCTTGGTGATCGTACCGAGCTCGTGCTCGCGCGTCCAGAGTGTCTTCGGTTTGAGCGGGCAGGGGTCCTTGGGCATGGCTTCCCAGCCCAACGCGACCTTGACTTTGTGCTTCAGTTTGCGTCGCCACACCTTTACGTCGCCGCCGTCGTATCTCAGTTCGGGCGTCGTCTGCTTCATCAACTGCTGGTGCACGTCACTGGGTGATAGGTGCATTTTGGTCTTCGTCGTCATAGGACTCCTTTTTCCGCCGCAAACGACTGGGTGAACTGATGGTCCTTGGGCGATCGGGGTTGCTTTGATTCCATCGGGTCTTTTTTCCAAGTCACGCTGATCACCTACGCGGACCTTCCTTGGTCTTCATCCACTTCTCTGTGATATCCTGCATCTCGAGATCAGAGGTAATCAAGATCTTGTCGAACATCGTGCCGTCTTCCCGCTTCCAGAGGTTGAGAGTGTGCACACCGGGCTCTTTCACGCCACTTCGATTGTCGAGCGTAACAGCTCCTCGTCCCGTGATGAGGGCCCGACCATGATCTCGAACATGCCGGGCTCCACGACCTCCGAGAGATCGGGCAACACAAGCGCCAGGGAAGAGGCAGGAACGTTCAGCTCAACGCGCGCAGACTCACCCGCTGCAAGAGGGACACGTCGGTAGGCCTTGAGGGACTTGAGCGGTGTCGTCACCGTGCTGACGAGGTCGTTTACGTAGAGCTGCACAATCTCAACACCATCGCGCGAGCCCTGATTCGTGACCTCGACCGACACCTTTAACACCGCGTCACGGGACAGCACCGCCTGCTCACAAACCAAATTCTCATAGTGATACCGAGTGTAGCTCAGGCCATAGCCAAACGGCCACAGTGGCTCAGGCGTGAGGTCACAGTACCCTCCTGTCTCGTTCCCCCACGTGTGCCAGCCCGGCATCTGCTGGTAGTTGATCGGCATCTGCCCCACGGCGCGAGCAAAGGAGATGCTGAGCTTGCCGTGCGGGTTTACCTCACCCCACAGCGCTTCGACCACGGCCGTGCCGCCTTGCATTCCCGGGTTAAAAGCACAGAGTACGGCATCGGCATGCTCCTGGATCCAGGGCACCACCAACGGCTTGCTGCCGAGCAGCACAACCACCAGCGGCTTGCCTGTTGCCTTCACGCCTTCAAGGAGCTCCTGCTGCGCACCCGTCAACGCCAGATCCGAACGGTCATTGCCTTCGCCATGAATCGAGAGGTGATCGCCGACACAGGCGACGACGACGTCAGATGATTGTGCCGCGTTCACCGCCGCCTCAATGTCCTTGTCCTGTGGATCGACAGCATCACACCCACGTGCGTAGCACAGCGTAATGCCCGCGCGCGCATCGAGCGCCTTGCGCGGCGTGATACAGGCCTCTTCCTTGTGTCCACTGGTCTCCAGATTCGCCTGCTGCGAACCAAAGGACCAGTCTCCAAGCTGCCCACGGACATCATCCGCGTTCGGCCCCACAAGTGCGACCCGGGTGCCGCCGTCACCCAGGGGCAACAGCTCATCCCGGTTCTCAAGCAGTACGAGCGAATCGCGTGCTGCATCCAGCGCCTTCGCGACATGCGCATCACAGCCGACATCCAGCTCGATGCGGTCCGTCGCCGGGTGCCGCTTCTCGTCAAAGATCCCCAGCGCGAACTTCATCGTAAGAATCCGGCGACACGCGTCACGGATCAGGGACGCGTCAACCTCACCCGCCCGCACGAGAGCCAGTGCATGGTCATAAAAATCCGGCGTGCTCATGATCATGTGGTTGCCGGCCTCGATCGCAACTCGTGCGGCCTCGCGGGCGGTGGCGCAGACGGACTGGCCCGTGACCAGTGCACCCACATTGTTCCAGTCTGTCACGACGAACCCTTCAAACCCCCATTCATCACAGAGCACCTCGCGTAACAGCCAGCGGTCTGCAGAACAGGGCACGCCATCGTTGGCCTGGTAGCCGGCCATGAACGTCGCACAGCCGGCCTGGGCCACCTGTCGAAATGGAGGAAGAAACTCCGCCTTCAGCCCGCGCCGACTGACGGGGCTTTCGTAGGCATCGCGCCCGCCCGCACTGGTGGCGTAGCCGGCATAGTGCTTGGCACAGGCCAGTACGCTTGTGGGGGCAGAGAGCGATTCGCCCTGGTACCCGGCCACCATGGCGCTGGCGAGATCGCCCACCAGCATCGAGTCCTCGCCGCAGGTCTCGTCGATGCGCCCCCAGCGCCAGTCCCGCCCCATGCAGAGCACGGGAGAGAAGGTCCAGTACATCCCGGTGGCCGCCATTTCCACGGCGGTGACACGGGCCATGGCCTCAAACTGGTCGGGATTCCAAGAACAGGACAGAGCCAACTGGGTGGGAAAGATCGTCGCGCCGGGTTGGAAGCAGTGCCCGTGAATGGCGTCCTCACCAAACAGAATAGGGATACCCAGCCGTGTCGTCTCGGCAAGCTTCTGCAACCGAACCACGTCAACCAATGGCGTATGAAGAAAAGACCCGATATGCCGTTCCAATACCCATCTGTCTGTATCGCCATGCTGCAGCGGTAGCTGCACCATCTGACCGACGAGCTCCTCAAGCGTCATTCGCGGCAACAGGTCCTCGGTCCGCTCGGCCGGTGATAACGAGGCATCCTGGTATTTCAGTTGGTCATTCATCGTGTTTACCATCCCTTAGCGTAGAGCGACACCGGTCTAAATGCCCAGTCTGAATTTACGTTCGCATGCGTTTGCAATCAATGCTGATGAACAAGGCCCGTCGAGTTGTGCCGCGTAACAGGCGGGAGCGTAGTACAGACCCGCCTTCATCCCGTGGCTGCGGCAGGCGTCGGTGAACTCTTGAACGATATCACCCTTGCGCCTTTCCATGGCGTCTGGGCCACGGTGTAAGTGAAGAAGTCCGAGGGCCAGTTCGCGAAACCATCGTGATGTTTGCATACCAGCACGGCGTACTGCATGCCGGCGCGTTTTGCAGAGACGATCCAGTCATCGCAATCCCATTGAGTAGGAAGGAAGCCTTCCGGCGGCATAGGCTTGTCGTCCCAGTCCCTGTGCCCCCCGGGGGGGGCGGCTCTACGGGAATATCCCCTAGTGAAGTCCAGCCTTATCCCGTATTGACCAAACAAGCTGACTGACCCGACTCTGTGTGTGTGCAAGAAACAGAGCGGGATCGTCACGGGACGAGTGGACAGGATTGACAGGATGGATGCACAGGATGAAATCAGCGCAGGGCTGACCGTGGAGCGGTCACTGGGGGACGCCTTTCTTGTGGTGCCTGGACCCAACCAGTTGGCTGCGGCCTACGCCGTCAATATAGCCGAAAACATAGAGCGGCTGGAAGTCTGGGACGCCGAGGATTTTGATCAGGGTCGACGTGGGCCTGCACTGGTCATAGAGCAGATGAAAAACCAGGTACGCCATGAGATGAAGGGGGTGATGGAGTGGGGCCTGGAATGGGAGCACGATGACTCCCCTTCACTTTTCATCGCCCAGGAACGGCGTACCGTAGCCTTTGCGGTGTGTATTGAAGCGGTCGTTCATATACATCATCAGGTGATGGCCGGGGATGAGCTCGTGGTGAACCGTTGCCTTGAGGAACGGAACGCAGTTGCTGCCCTTCTGCAGCTCCGGGGATATCATCACCTGGCGCCAAATCTTCTTGGCGTGCTCGGGAAGCGTAACCAGCTCGTGCTCCTCGAGAAAGGCGATGGCCTCGTCCGCAATTTCCTTGGCAACGTAAGGCTGATCGCCGGGTTCCCTGTGTAGGCTCTTGATGTATGCCTCGAGCGCCTCCTTGGCCTGCTCATACGGTGTCTCGATCCACCACGTCAGCTCGGGGTCGTATCCGTAGGCCTCCTTGTGCCACGCTTCCAGGTGCTTCTTCAGCTCGTTCACAAACCGCTTGAGCGTAGCCGCGTCGAGTGCGTCTGCCTTCACATCGGCCAGCCTTTCTGTGCAGGCCGCGAGCGACGCGACCATGTCACTGAGCATACCGCCACTCTCGCGCGGCGCGAGGCGATGGAGGGCCAGCCGTGCCTCGATCAGCCGGATGGCATCGGGTGCAAACGGAAGCCATGTCGACAGGTCCGCGACCAGCGTGCGACCCAGCCTTCGCCCTCTCGGCTACGGCGGGCAGACCAAGTGTGCGCTTCCTACTCCGCCGTCGCGAATCCATTTCACCATCCCCGGTTCTAGGGACGTCCCTGCCGCTCTATATGGAATAGGATCCGGTCACTGGTCGTTCTCAGGCCGAGAACAATGTCAACCGGTCCGCCGTCGCCTCTCGTTGGCGCGAGTCGCTTGGCGTTCTTGTAGACGATCTCGTTGTACGGCTTGAACATGACTTGGGAGGATCGTCCGTTGAAAGCCCCCTTCACGGTAATCCATCCGTTATCGCTAACATGCGTGAGCTCGACCTGCGCGCGATAGATTCGCCCGAGTTTCTCTTCTTTCGGGAGCGAGGAGTAGTACAAGAATTGGACAAGATTGATTTCGGTCGGTCTTGCGGTCATGTACAGCTTGTGTAGGTCTTTGGCTTCGGGGCCGGCAATAACGGTAAGGCCCATTCCCTGTCGTTGGGACCCGGCGAGGCGGGGGGGCATGCCTTGCCGAACGGGCTGCGCAACGTGCGTAGGTTGTGCGAAGGCAGCCATCTTCCTGACACCTTGGCCCTCGCACGGCGTACAAGCCTCCCTTGTGGGCACCTTGCTGTTGCCGCTGCACGTCTTGCACTTCCCCGAGCTTTTGCATGTCAAACACCCTTTGGGTTGGCCCGACAGCCCTAGCATTGACGAGCCGACCCCATTGCATCGCAAACAGATCCCCTGCCCGGAGCATGTCGTGCAATCCTTCTGCTGTTTGCCCGTCCCCCGGCAGCTGTAACAACGCACCGTACGCACCGTACCCCCGGTGGACTCAGACGGTGTGGGGTCAGACGTTGCGACCGTGGCCACGCTTGTCTTCTTCGCCGCCGACTCGCCCGCAGCTGTCATGGCCTCAAAATCCGCCACAATGAACGCGAGCCGTACCTGCTCTTTCTTTACCTTAACCGCCCCCTCAATGTCGCCCTTCTTGGTAAGGGTCACCTTCAGCTTGCCCAAATGCGCATCATACTTCCGACTGATCTTCAATAGTCGCGCCGTCTTGTCTGCATCTGCTGCCGCCCGACGCGCCTGCGCCTTCTGAACAAGCCCCACGATCACGTCGGACCCCTTCACAGAATCAATAGATGGCAATGCCCGTGTCTGCTGAAACCGCTTCGTCTCGGCATTCAGGGCAAGTACCGCATCCAGATCCCCGGCCCCACGTCTTTCTCGCAGAGCCGCATCAATGCCCCGACCGTGGAGCTTGAGAACAGCAGCCGAGGCGAGCACATGATCCGACTCAATCGTCTTGCATATCCCGGCATAATTAGACTTGGCGCGAGCAAGAGCGTCCTGCTTGGCCTGAGCAGGGACCGTACGGAGGCCGATCGCAAGGCCGACCACAAGGAGCGTACGAAAGCCACACCATTTCATGATATCAGAATATCTATTCATGATAATAAGGGTATCGACTCCCCGTAGTTAGTCAACGCGAATTGGAGCATTCTGCGCTGTTATGTGGAGTGGGGGATTATGTTGAGTAGTTGCTGCATGTTTCGGTGAACGGGGGGAGAGGGGGGGAGAGGACCGACCCCTATCTCCCATATTGACCCGCCGTTAACTCTGGATGACTCTGCCAATATGCGTTAATGCGTTGGCTCATTGCCTGCATGGTGCGCTTGCCACTCTCCTTGCACATCGGGCGACGGTTCAGGCGCGCTTCGGTCGCCAACAACTGGCCACGGAGCGTGGTCAGAACATCTGCATACTGCGCGTCGCCAGCAAGGTTCCTGGTCTCAGCGGGATCCTCCTGAAGATCAAACAGCTGCTCGAGCCCGAGTCGGTCGGCATCGGGCCCGGGAATCGTCTCTTCACCGTCGCGAGGCACATACTCGGTGACGAGCTTGTAGCGGTCGGAGATCAGCGCTCTGCCCCAGCAGTTACTCTCGACGAAAGCGGATTGCCGCCAGTCCGTGTCCCGGCCTTCGACCAGAGGACGAACGCTCTTGCCGGTACCATGCGAAGGGATCTCGATGCCTGCGTAGTCCAACACCGTGGGCATCAGGTCCACTCCCGAAATGAAATGGTCCTCGTCGCGCGTATTCTTTTCGAAGGCGAACTGGTCGGACAAACTGGAAACGACAAAGGGGACCCGGATGCTCTCTTCGTAGAGCGTGAATTTCTGAATCATCTTGTGCGATCCGGCGGCCTCTCCGTGGTCGACCGAGAAGAGTAGCAGCGTGTCGTCCGCGAACGGCGACGCTGCGAGGGCGTTGAGGATCAACCCGATTTCAACATCGACCTTCTCTACGAAACGGTACAACTGCCAAAGCAAGTATCGCCATTGACGTTCCGTCCACTCGTCGGCTGCGTTCATGATCGCCTTGTGGATCAGCGGGTCCTTGCCCCGACGCATAACGATCTGCGTGACGGTCTCACGCGCATCGTAGTCGAAGTTTTCCGGAAGAGGCGGCAAATCCCTGTCATCCAGCAGGCCCAACGCGACACCATCGGGTATGCGTTTCCGTTCGTGGCTGTGCTCATATTCACAGACGTCATGGGGGTTGACCAAACCGATCTGCAGGTAGAAGGGATCGTCCTCCTCATAGGTCGACAGGAAGTCCAAAACGGATCGCGTCGTCACAGGATCATAGAATTCAGCCCCGCCTGCAGGGATGGGCCGCTGCCCGAAGAACAAACATTTGAATGATGTTCTAACGTTGCGCCCGTCTACGTGCCATTTCCCTGTCTGATAGGCGTTGTAGCCGTTCGCGTTGAGAATCTGGCCCAGGTCCGGGATATCCTCGTGCATGCAACCGCCATTGAACGGCACGCCTGTCTCAGACGAATACAGACCCGTAACCCAACTGGACCGGGCCGGCGCACAAACCGGGTCTGTGCAGTAGCTGCGCATGAAACTGACGCCGTTCTCGATGATCCGGTCGATGTGCGGGGTGTCGACGCAGGGGTTGCCGTAGGCGCTGATCGCGTTCCAGGTCTGCTGATCCGTATTCAGGAAGATGATGTTGGGCTTACTCATGTTGTCACCTCCGTCAGCACAAAGGTGTTGAATACGTTGGACATGACCGCGACCTGCCCAGATTCATCCAACCACCAATAGCCAGGGACTTCCTTCGGACCATATACCGCATAGCCATCCAGCTTGAGATGTTGCTGGGCCAGCTCAATGGTTGTGCGCCCAATGGCTGCAATCCGGCAGTTCAACTTCAGTTTCTCGAGATCCTCCAGCAGGTTGATGCCGGCAATATCGTTCTTAACGATCTCTCCCATGCAATCGAACAACGACCAGTTGCAGCTGACGGATTCCCCGGGCGGAAAATGACCCGATGGTAGCGTCAGGCGATCATTGACGCACAGTTCGATGCGGACCTCGGTTCCGCTTTCGACCAGAGCTCCACCTGTCCGCATAGCCTTGTACAGGTCGCCGGCCCGGTTGGCGGTTTCCACAGACCATGGGCTTTGCAGGGCCCGTGTTGGATTCGCGTCGGTTTCGTAGTCGAGCTGCAAGTCCTCTCCCGACGCCTCGTTCGAATACGCGACGTGGTATCGGAATCGGCCACCCGGCAAGAGTGTTCTCTGCAGCATCACCTTCCCAAAAGCCAACACATCGCCGTCCCCACGATAGCCGCTCCAGTAGTTCGGAAGCGCCGTATATCGAAGGGTGCGGATGCCACCTGCCTGCTCGCCCGGCGGAGCGGAGCGGACAGACTCAAGACAGGCGAGCAGCTCCTCGCGGAAGCTCAACGTGGGTGCATGGTGGCACGTGTGGTCGAAGGACCAGTGCAATGGAAGTAGTTCGTTCATGAGTTTCTCCTGAATATGAAAGCTTCAACGCCCCTGGTCAACTCCTCACTCAAGAGTTCCACGCCTGCCCCCAGAGGCCAGCAACCTACGTGCCGCGGCCCGAACCGCTTGAGGAGAAGAGCGAGTATCGCTTCGAGCAGGGCGCAGTGGTGACGCCCAACGCGCGCCCGCAACCCCCTGTTGTCGGTGGAAAGCACATCCGCATCACTGCCACGATCAGCCCTGTTGATCACGTCCAGGTGAGTGGCCCGGTCATCATGATCGAGGAGGCAATAGCCACCTGGCCGCCTGAACCACAAATGCACGGCTGCGTGCTATACGTTAAAGACAACAGGCTGGCCATGGTCGTACGTCATTGGCGAGAGGATACCACTGTTGTTGCGGAAGAGGAGCTGCCCGCAGGGCCCGCGACAGTGGAGGGCATCCTCGAGCAGGATGGCACCGTAACCCTTGAGGTAGGCGGCAACGTCGTCGCTAGAGGGAAGGCGCCGGGCAGCATCCCCTTGCGGCCCGGTCGCAAAGAGGCAACACTGCCATTCGTGCATGTCGGCGTGGGCCACAGATGGGTGCAATGGCGGCAAAGCGTCCAGGGCAGGCGTTGGCCAGGGCCCATGTGCCGTTGCCGCCCATCGACAAACCCGTGAGATAGATCCTGCTGCGATCGATCTCGTGCTGATCGAGGACACTGTCGAGCAATGTTGTCAGGGAGTCAGTCACCCACCACGAGTCTGCGGGGCATTGCGGCGCCACCACAACGAACGGAAGCTCGAGGCCGTTCTCAAGCCGGGCGGGCAGACCGTTTTCCTTGACCTTGGCCACGTCGTTGCCTCGCTCTCCCACGCCGTGCAGAAACAGGAGCAGGGGAGGGGGCGTTGCGGTTTCCTCTTCGGGAAGGTAGAGCAGATAGTCCAGTTCGACTTGTTTCGCTATCTCGGTCGCAAGGTGTTGATCCGATTGTTTCATGGTCTTCCCTCTATTCGATCAGTGTTCTGTCAGATCTGACAGAAGGTTGTCTTGTCTAATTCTATATCTCGTCCGGACTTTCGTCTTCCACTTGCCGCCGTTGCTCGCGGTGCGCAAGTATCTCCGCCATCTCTTCGGGCGTGCCAACGCAGGGGGAAGCGTCGCCGGAGGCTGCGTCGAGCATGGCCTGCGAGACCTCGGACGCGATAACACTGTCGCGCGCAGTGGGGAGCAGACCGGGCACGCCCGTGTCCAGAGCCTGCGCGAATCGTTCGCACATGACATTGAGCTTCTTGCCGCCGTAGGGGCCCTCCTTCACTTCCGTGCGGGTTACGCCGTGGTACTCTATGCGGACGGTCTCGAAATCATGCTGCATCCGAATCACGCCCTGGGTGCCGATCACGTCCATACCGCACCGGACGACCTTCGTCTCCGCCATCTGACCATAGGTAAATCCCTGCGTGATGCTGAAGACGACGCCGTTCTTGAAGCAACCGTGTGCGTTAATCCACCAGGGATCTTTCCAGCTCCACATCTTGAGGCCTTGTGCATGCCACTTGTCGTACTCGCTGCCGGCGTACCAGCGTGCGACGTCAACATAATGCATGCCGCAGTCGTGGAAAGGCGCCCCTTCGGGTCCGTGTCCTTCCGTGGGCATCAGTCCAGACGTCTGGTGCGAAATCGTGAGCGCGGCGACCTCGCCGATCTCGCCCTCACGAATGAACTCCTGCATTTGCTCGTGATACCACGCGTTGCGGTTGAAAATGTTGACCGCAACGATCCTATCGCTAGCCTCGATCTTGCTGAGCAGTTCCTTCTCAACGGCAATGCTGTCGCCAATCGGTTTCTCGGCGAGGATGTGCTTGTCCTGTTCCAGTGCTTGCTCCATCAGTTGCGGTCGGATATCGGCGAGCGTGAAAATGCCAACAGCGTCGAGGTCCGGGCGGGCGATGATGTCAGCCGAGCTCTTCGTCGTTTCGATGCCGGGATATGTCTCCCTGGCCCATTCGAGACGCTCATCGCTCAGGTCGCAAGCCGCGACGAGGTCCCAGCGGTCGCTCTCGGTGAGATGCCGCATGAAGCGGGTGCCCATGCTGCCCAGCCCGATAACGCCGATCTTGTAGATACTATCACTCATTCAGTGCTCCTTGTTTGACGCGGCGCGGTTACGCGTTTTCGGTAAGCCATTCCATTGAGAACGTGGCGAACACGATGGGCCCCCACCAGCCCGACTCGTACAGGCAGCCGATGCTTCCATCCGGCAGGATGGCAAGATCACTGTAGCCACTGCCGCCTTTCTCTTTCAGTCGACGCGACACGGGCCATGTCCTGCCCTCGTCGTAACTGGCGCGCACAGTCATTTCGACCCGCTCGGGGCCGCCCGGGCCGGAATAAAGAAGAATGCTCGGTTCCCACGAGTAGCGTTCAATGGAAGCCTGGCAGACGGAGCAGTAGATCTGTGGGTTGAGCTCGGGTTTCGACCAGGTTCCACCGCCGTCCTCACTGATTGAGAAGGCACGTTGTTCTTTACCAAGATTGTTGCGCATGCTCAGCAGCAGGCGGCCGTCGATGAGCTCCGCGACCTCGCACTCGTTCATCTCCCATCCTGCCCGCTGCGTCAGCGCGAAGCTCTTACCGTGATCATCGCTCACAAACACGTGGGAGCCGCCGCGTTTCCTGGCCTCGTGGTCGCAAGGGAAGACGAGGCGTCCCTTCTGTTTGCCGCGCGTGATCTGGATGCCGTGTCCGGGTCCGGTCGCGTACCAGCCCCAGCTTTTCATCTTAACGTCGGCCGTGATCTCGGTGGGTGTGGACCACGTCTTCCCGTCATCGGTGCTGTGCGTCATGAATACATCGCGGTTGTTGCGGCAGAAAGACATCCACACCGTGCCGGTGTCCTGGTCGACGACGGGGCAGGGGTTGCCAATCGTGATAGGCGCCGTGCCGCCTTCCTCGTATACGATCGTCTGGTCCGACCACGTCTTACCGCCGTCCTTGGAGCGACGAAGCACGAGATCGATGTCGCCGTGGTCCTGGATACCGTTCGTGCGCCCTTCGCAGAAGGCGAGCAGCGTCCCCTTTGTGGTCACCACGAGGCTGGGGATGCGATACGCTTTGTAGCCCTCTGTGCCGCATGTGTAGAGCGGTTGCTCGTGCAGCGGCTTGGCTGCGGTTCCGGTCTTCTTCTTTGTCATGTCGTCCCATCCTTCCATGTCTGGATCTGCTCCGTCATAAGGCGTTGTTTCAATCGCGTTGCCAACTTGATTTCAGTTCATGTATGCGAAGGGTGCTCACAGTGGCTTCCCCTGCATCGCAGGTTGCGCTTATGCTCATATTGTCTTCTGCCGGGAAATCGACATACGGCACGTAGACGGCGCCGTCGTTGCCGTAGGCCTCAACGGACGTGCGGTCAAGCAGGATCCGCAACCGTACGGTGCCATCTATCGGCGCGAGCGGAAACGATGCGCGACATACGGTCAGCGTTTCGGTTGCGGCATCGTAGGTGACGTTCATGCCGCGCAGGTCGAAGACGGTCTGTGAGTTCGCCGAAGGTGCGAACTCGACTTCGATATCGAAAAGATCGCCCTCGAGGTCAGACAGGGGGTTCTCGCCCTTCTTCAGAACGATGTCTGTCCATTCATGCGTTTTGACCCGCAGTGTCTCGAACTCCTTGATGGGATTCATGCGAAGTTGCGGACCCGCATCGGTCGCGTGGAGCGTCAGCTCCGATACCAGCGTCATCTGCTGGTTGAATGGCACGCGGGGATGGTTGCCGCTCCGCGCCCAGGTGATCTGCACGCGCCTGTCGTCGGGCATGTTGTGCCACGTCTGGGTTGCGTAGTAGCATAACGGGGAGACAAGTGTTCTGACGCGATCCTCGGCGACGGCCGGTTGGCCCTCCAGCGTGTAGAAGGTGTGGCCGTCGAAGCGGCCAACGATGTAGCTGCCGTCGATCATGATCATGACCCACTTCATGCTTGCCGCGGCGGAGTCCTTAGACGAAGACGGGGCGTCCGGGGTACCGTCGACGGGCAGTTGAAAGAAGTCGACGCAGCCGCACAGCTCGTCGCCCCAGCCGTCCTGTGTAACGCGGCTTTCGAATTGCCAATCTGTGAGATTCTCGGAGCTGTAGAAGCCCACGCATCGGCGTCTCTCGCCCTTGTCATTCTGGAAGAAGTCGTAAGTGGGGGCTATCCATCGCTTCGTCGGCTCGTACCAGAATGGGCGCGGCGTATCGATTCGCTCGCCGTCGTGGGTGAGCACGGGGTTGTCTTCGTAGTCGGTGAATGTCTGGCCGCAGTCGTTTGAGTAGGCCAGGCAGAGTCCGGTCTCGGTTCGCAAGTAGAAGGCGACAAGCACGTCTTTATCGCCGGTTTTGCGTTGAAGTTGATTCTGGTGATCGATAAACATGGCGCCCGAGTAGCATGTGCCGGTCTTGGCGTCGGGGAAGAGGACTTTGGGCTGCTCCTCCCAATGCACCAGGTCGGTGCTGACGGCATGGCCCCATGTCATGTTGCCCCAAGGCAGCGCGACGGGGTTGTGCTGGTAGTACATGTGATACGTGCCCTTGTCGTATATGAGCCCGTTAGGATCGTTCAGCCAGCCGGTCTTTGACGTGAAATGGAATTGGGGGCGCATACGCTCTGTGTAGAAGGCGTCTTCACCGGGAATGGTGTCGGATTGCCTGACCAGGGCAAAGCCCTCGTCCGTGGCGCTCGACGCCTCCACCCTCAAGGGCGAGCCCTTGAATCGCTCAATGGAGAAGAACGCATACCAGTCTGTGGTCTCGGGTCCGGTCGCCAGGGCCAATTCGTAGTCGAGTATGATCGTGTCGTCGACGTAGAGTGCCATCTTCCCGTTCGGGCCTCCGTTCTGAATGGGCAGAACCAAGTAGTTGGCGGATGCTGTGAACTCCTTCGTGCGGCCGTCTGCGCTCATCATCTGCTCGCCCCTATTCATCCCTCATCCTTCCTCCTTTCAACATCTCGCCGCTTCGAACATAGCGATGATGTTCTCGGTCGGGACATCCGCCAGGATGTTGTGGACCTGCTGGAACACGAATCCGCCGCCCGGCGCCCAGGTCGACACCAGCTCACGCACGTTCGCTCGGACCTCGTCCGGCGTGCCGCAGGGAAGTGTATGGCGTGTGTCGCAACCGCCGCCCCAGAACGTGAAGCGGTCGCCGTAGGCGTTCTTCAGGTGTTGCGGATCCATGCCGGCGGATGTGACCTGGACCGGATTGGACGATTCCAATCCTGCTTCGATGAGATCTTCCATCAGCGGCTCAACCCCGCCACAGCAGTGCAGGTGGATATTGACGTGCGGCGCCAGCTCCTTCGCGCGCTTCCATAGCTTGCGATGCCACGGCTTGTAGTAGCGTCGGTACATGTCTGTCGAGAAGAGGGGACCGCCCTGGCCGCCGAGATCGTCACCGAACAGCATGACATCAATGTAAGGGCCCACGGCACCCAGCCACTTCTCCATGCGCGGCATGTAGAAGTTGCACAGGGCTTCGGAGAGGCGTTCACACGCTTCCGGGTACAGACCCATATGCATCAGGTAGTTGTCGATGCGGTACAGGAACTGCGGCACTTCGAAGAGGTTGCCTCCGAAGATGCCGAGAATAGCGCGATCGGTAGAGTCACGCAGGGCCCGGGCTCCGTCTGCAAGCTGTCGGCAGCCCTCATCGGTCAGCGGTATGTTGCCGCCGGGAATCGGGATTCCGGTCCACATGGTATACTTGAATGCATCCTCGATATCCGAGAAGTCCTGTTCGTCGGGGTTCCGTTCCAGCCATGGCCAATGAATTTGCTCGAAGTACAGGCAGCCTTCCTTCTGGATCGCGAGGTCAACACCGTCATCCGAGAGCAAATACGAAGCATGACCTCGCTTTTCGACATTGATGAAGCCGGGGATCTTGCAGGGAGTACCGTCGGGCAGTACCCAGTCGTGCCACTCGGCGTCGAGCATGAAGCCGCGGCCCAGTTCGACTACATCCGCACCGACAGCGTTCTGCACCTCGGGCTCGACAATGGCAAGCTGCTGGACCATGTCGTAGACGTAGATATCGCCGGTCGAGATGCCAAGCGCTTTCTTCAGCTTCGCGTAGGCAATGGCGGCGATGCCGCTTGAGCGATGGCCGCCGAAGTCGATCGGCACCCGCTCCGGCTGCTCATGGTTGAGTGCCGCTCGAATGATTTCACGTGATGTCATTTGTCTTCTTTCTTGCCGCGCGTTGGCGACGACGATCACGCCTGTCAAGGTCTGAAGTCGGGCTCGTCCTGCCACTTGATGTGCTTCTTGCCCTCGTGGGTGCCGTAGAATGGTGCGTTCGCGTCGATCCAGGTGACGATCCTGATGAATTCCTCGCGACTGAGGTCGGCTTTGCAGGGCGCTTTCTGAATGCGTTCCACCAGCTTGCTGCGGTGCGAACCGAACGCCACCGACGGCTCGGGCGGGATGTTTGCCACTCCAAAGCAGCCATAAAGGTAGCTGACCAAGTTGCTGTCGACCAAGCTCTCGTAGGATCTGGTGTAGAGCTTCGTCAGGGCACCCGACAAGTCCAACTCGCCACGCGGTGCGGATCCGCCGTGGCAGCTGATGCAATGCTTCTCAAGGATCGGTTGGATGTCCGTAGCATAGTGGACCATACGTGGGCCCGTATCACCCGGTTGCGGCGCAAGCGGCATGGGCGCGTGGGTCAACGCCTGCGGCACGTCACGCCGGGCACTGGGCGCCTGTCGGCGCGGCTCGTGACATCCGACACAGGACCGTTTTTCGCCTGGCATCAGGTTCACGAATGTCCGCATCCGCTGCAACTCCATGTAGTCCTTGTCCAGAGCCTGGAAGTAGAGATTCTTGCGCGATGGAACGGTGAAGGAGGCGGACCCATCCTCATGCACGGGCACGACACCGTGCACCTTCTTCAGATGCACGTCGCCCGACATGCTCACAGCCGACATCTGTAGACCCGCGCCGTCCTGTTGTCTTCGCGCCCGTTGCCCCGCGTCCCAGGATAGCGCGAGGGCCTCCATCACGCGCAGGTACTTAACGCGCCCCCGCTCAATGCCCGGCATGCCCTGGTAGACGTCCTGCAGAAAGAGCGTGCCCGGTATCGGGTCGTTGCCGCCGGCCACAATGGGGCCGTCAGAGACCGTGGCAATGGTTGTGGGCTTACGACGCGGACGCAGCGGGACGGGTTGGAAACAGGAAATGCGCGGATCCCGGTAGAGCTCTGTGCGGTTACCCCAGGAATCGAGCAGGTAGAGCCCGTAGCCCGTTGGCTTGGTCGCCAACGCGTAGGGACTGTGGGCCACGAGGAATAGCTTCTCCGACAACGGGTACGGCTCCTTGAAATAGCCGTATTTGTGTGTGCCGCCGTGATGATACATACCGGGGTAGCCGATCTCGGGGGTGATGTTGAGCATGGCCTTGCCGCTACGCCGATCCGCGCGCGTATCGAGCAAGACGACCGCCCCGACGGATAGCCCGCAATGCGGCGCCGCGATGGTCACAATCTTCGGACTGCCGGGGATGCTGCGCGGATCTACCATGCCGCCAGGCACAACAATGTTGTTCTTGTAGACGTGGGCAGAACCGCTGCCGTCCGGGTTCATGGACCAAAGGCTCTGCACATTGCCGAACCCTTTGTCGACATACTCCCAGCGCATGTAGATGACCCTACCGTCCTCCATCACGCAGGGGTCGATTTCGGTAATGGGGCCTTCCGATATGCGGCGCATATTTTTGCCGTCACCCTCCATCACATGCAGCGTCGTGACGGCGGTGCCAAAACAGAAGACCACTCGCTCGCTGCGCGTGGATGCGAACATGATCTTGCCGTTGGGCAGATAGCATGGGTCGATATCGTCATAGCCGCGGCCGCGGTGCATAGGCTCAGATTCGCTCACGGCAAAGGTGAGCTGACGCAGGCTGTTCTCTTTGGCGCGTCCCGTCGAAGGGTCGATGCCGACCTCGTAGATACGGTAGCTGCCTTGCACCGTCTTCTTGTATGCGAACACGATCCGCTTTGCATCAAAAGACAGATCGAACCGACCGAACAGACCACCGGCCAACTCCGGCACGATTTCGAGCACCTTGCCGTCGGGAGCCACCGGCGAAAGGACACACAGGTTGCCGCCCAATGTCGTGCCGCCGTACGGGTCTTCGTAGATGTGACCGGAGGTCTCTGTAACCCGTTTGACGAATAGCAGCTTATCAAAGTTCAGAAGTGGATGGTCCAACATGACCTCTTGCCGCAAGCCTGTCAGAGCATCCTCAACCTGCTGAGCCTGCTCGGGCGTGAAGTCCAGGGCCGCGCGTCTGCCCTCCAACTCGGTCAACTGCGCCAGGGCCTCTGGGCCACCGCGGCAGTGCTCACCGTACTGCGTGATCATGTCCTCCATGGCGAGGCGCAACGTTGCCGTGCGCACACCGCCCGGCGGCAGGAGGGCCCTGCGATAGGCGACCGGGATCCTGTCTAAGCTCATTTGTGGATCTGCGTGACCGAACCCCATGTTGTACCGGGTCCTTGCCGCGTACTTGGGTTTCCACATGGAGCCATTTTTGTCGCGGACGGCAATGCTGGGCGCGGTCGGCTTCCAGCCGCGCGGAAAAGGCTGCGTCGATTCCAGGCGCAAAGCCAACACGCGAGGCGGCGGTCCCTTGCGCGCAAGCTTGAGCTGGTGTGTTCCGTTGCTGACGGATAGCGTGCAGACCTCCTCCCACTTGGCACCGCGGGAACTTTCGGGACGCCGCGGCTGGGCGTGTGCCGGCCGGCGGTCCGGATACGGCCCGGAATTGCCTGTGGTTCCGCCGCAGACTGTCGCCACCTTCTGACCGTCAAGCGACAGCTCCAGCGGCCGTGACAGCTCTGACGCGTAGCGGATCTTCAGCGTGTAGGTGGCGTCCACGGGAAAGTCGATGTCATACTCGACCTCCCACGGCAGCGCGTCGCCACCGGTCACGACCAGGTTCGGATGTATATCCCGATAGTCGAAATACGCCTCCGGATTCACCACCACCCGCGCGTTGCCCCGATCAAACGACCAGGCAGGGATCTCAATAAGGGCAGCCTCGACCCGGGGCGCCAGGTGAATGACCCCGCAGCATGCTGCCAGTGTAAGAATTGTGATGGCGCGTTTCGTCATATCGACTTAGTCTTCCCCTTCTTAATCACCGCGGCCCTGATGAGTTCACGGGCTTCAATGGCCTCATCGCTATGCGGGGCGAGGGCCTTGAGCTTCTGGTAGACCTTGCCGGCGGCGGGCAGATCGCCTTCGTTGAGCTTGATCTTGACCTGGGTCATGATGAGAATGCGGCGCTGTCCTTCATTCATATTTGCCTGGAGCATCTGTTCGGCGAGGATGGCCGCTCTCGGGTCGCCAATGCTGGCGTAGACGGCAATCGCGCTGACCATGAACTCCGGATCCAGGCGCAGCATAGGACAGTTGGCCAGGGAGGTATCAATCAGCTGCAAGGCATACCCGTGGTCTGTGGGGGATTCAGTCCCGGCCAGTCGCCGAATCCGCATCCGTGTCTGTTCCACGACCCATTGCTCCCGCTCCGACAGCGGCCATCCGCCGCGGTGCAGCTTAATCAGCAGCGCTTTCGCTTCCTCGGACTTCCCCTGCGCCAACAGTGCACCCGCCATCAGACGGCTAGAATCCATGTCCCCCACCGTCAAGGATCGGACAAACTCTCTGGGAAAGGTGACGTCCAGCCAGCGGTGATGTGGGTCCGCTGCGGCGGAATAGGTTAGCACGAACGCATGCACGCCCGGTTCGAGATGTACGCCGCCGCGCTCTCTTGCCTCCCTGTCTTTGAGCCCGTCGGTCTCGATCACTGTTTTCGAACCCACCACCAGCCGGCTCTGGTTATCAGACTGCAGCGAAAATGCGTAGTCACCGGCTTTCTTGACCTTCAGGTAGCCAGTGAGCTTTAGAGCCGAGGGGTGCTGTGTCCGATGAGTCTTGCCGTCCTTTTTAACGAACTTGCGATAGGGAAGCATAATGTCGTACAGATGCTCGCTGTCGATTTGTCTCAGGACTCCCTGCTTGACCGGCTTGAGATCACCGAAGTCCGGCAACGTGTCCCACTTGCCGTAGTAGCTGGCGTAGTTCATTCCGTTCTCGGCGCAGGCCTTGGAGGTGTACAGCTCAAGCGGAAAGCTTTCAGAGCCCTTAGCCGGCTGGTCTGAGCCTCTGTCAATGCGCCTCAGGGCCGCCTGGCGAGGACTGGCGTAAACGCCGAAATCAGCAAAGTCGTCGGCCTCGGCCCCGGTTTCACTATCCCATTGTCTACCCACACCGATGCCGATAGAAAACAGCTGTTTGCCATCGCGGCTGTAGAGAACTTTCGTGACCATAGCAGCACGCGCGGCAGCGTGTTCTTCCTTGCTATGGTGGACCATCGTCAGTTTCTTTCCCGACCCCAGGTCCCATTGGTTGACGAAGCCCTCGTGACTTCCCGAAGCGAGCCGTTTGCCATCCGGCGAGAAGGCCAGCGACAACACGTCGCCCTTGTCCTTCTTGAGCGTGCGCAGCGCCGCACCGGTGGTCGCGTCCCAGAGCCGAATGTGGGAGTCATCGATTGCGGTGGCGATGCTCTTGCCGTCCGGCGAGAACACAACGGCATGAACGGGCCCGGCGTGCCCGGTGAGCGTCAGCAGTTCTTTACCGGAGGCGGCATCCCAGATCTTGACCGTCCGGTCATGACCGGCCGATGCCAGACGCTTACCGTCCGGCGAAAAGGCCAGCGCGAGCACCGTACTGGCGTGCCCGATGGACGAGCGGAGCACCTTCCCGCTGACGGGATCCAACAGCGTGATGCGAGCGTCCTCGCTGCCCGTCGCCAGCCGCTTGCCGTCCGGCGAAAAGGCCAGTGAAACGACGCCGACCGGAGCGACTCTGATCGTGTGCGTTTCACTGGGTGCCAGGCCGCTTTTAGCTCCATCGTGTCCAATCTGGACTACCAACTTATTCTTCCCCTCTAAGATCGAGTCAACGTCCCACACCCTGACCCTTCCGAATTCGTATCCCGCGGCGAGCCGCCGGCCGTCAGGTGACAAGACCAGCGAGCGCGCCATGTCGTACAGCGCTCCTCCCAACACCGTCTTTCTTCCCAGGTCGCGCGTTTTGCGGTTACGGCGGCGGATAAGGGGATCCAAGTCGCCGATGAGAATAGACGAGCCCTGCTCAGCCTGGTGACTTGAAAAGGCGCTACGACTCAAGTCGGCCGATACACTAGGAGACGTCGCTAGCTGTCCCCACTCCTGACCTGGAGGGGGCTGAATCAGCCACGTGATGCGGTTCTCTCCACCTTTTTTCAGGACTCTCTCCGGGATGATGATGTTTCCGTCGGGCCATTGCCACATGCCACCGAGCGGCTCGCCGTTAATCCAAACGTTCGCGCTGCTAGCGTTCGCGCTGCCAGCGTGGGTCACCCCATACTTGAATATCAGCTGCTTGCCCTTCCAGCCCGGGGGCAGGTCGAAGGTTTTGGCCATCCAGAACCCGCGGCCTTTGTCGAATGGGTAAATGAACGACAGCCCCCAGTTGTGTGCCGCGCGGAACTCCCACAAGATCGGCGACCAGTTCAACCCTTGTGTCAACCCTGCGAGGGTATCGCGCGGCAAAAGAGTGTGATACGCGCGTGCTTCAGCAAATTGCCAGGACTCAAGCATGTCGACGGCCGCATCGGTCTGCTCGAGTTTCTTGAGCAGCGCTACCGCCAACTCGGCTTCGCCGCGGATCAACAGCTTCATATCGGCCAGCCCCAACACGGCTTCTCGCCAGTGACTGCTGCCAGCAGGCGACTGACGAAACACAGAGACCAGCAGCTTTTCGGCAGCGGCGTAGCTAGCGTCTGTCGGACTGTTTGCCTTGCGACTCAAACTCTGCGCGATCTGCAGCAATTGGCTGTACGGATACGCGGCGATCACCTCATCGACCCGCCGCCCCAGCGCTTCGCGGGTCCGTCCTCGAGCGAGCTCACGGGCTTCATAGCAAGCTGCTATATATAGTTCCTTCTCAATCTCTTCTGCTGTTTTTGATTTTTCCTTTTTGACTGCCTGGGCACTCGCGTTCCACTCTCGCCAAGTACCTCGCTCGTGCACCTTGCTACTCCCCCCCCAGTGCTCCAAGGGATACGACCATTCGTAGAGGTTCACCAGATCGTCCAGCGGCAGCTGCGCGAGGGTGTCTTCCTCCCCAAACTCCCAAATCATCGCGGCCCGATCGCTACCACTCCGTCTATCCCGCTTGACGCCAAGGTCCGCCATAAAGGCCAGATTTATCTGAACATTGACCTCGCCGGCGGCGCGGGCGATCACCTTGCCGCCCGGAGCATCGAGCACCTCCAACTGCACCTTCCGCATGCCAGACCGCAAGAAGAGCTTCGTGACCTGCTTGCCCTCGGCCGTGCGGCCGTCGTCGAATCGCCAGCGGTAGACGGCGTTGGTCGAACCCCCCGGGGCATGCGCGTTCAAGCGATACCAGTTGAGATCATGCCCGGGATACACGGCCCCGAGATTGCCGCCTTGGTGCCAACTGAACGAGGCCCACGATGCTTGCGCACCGCTCCTCTCCAGCGGCCCGCTTGTCGCATCCGCCATGGGTTCCAACGCGACATAAGTCACATGTGCAGGAATATGGCCAAAGGCCAACCAGCCTTTCTTGTAATCCCCATTAATATCCTTATTTGTCGGATCCTTCCACCACAGCCCAGCCTTAGCATATTGCCCTGCGCGGGCATATTGCAGGAACTCGAAGCGATGACGGCCTTTCTCGATTTCAATGTCGAAGAATCGCCTATTTGTTTTCCCCAGAAACGGCGCGACCAATTGGCCGTCCAAGAGCAGATAGCCCTGAGGTCCAAGCTGGCAAATGAAACGGTACTGATCGGTTGCCGGAATCTGAAAGGTAGCGCTGAGTCGACTAAACCATGCGGGCCGGGAGGCCAGCGCTTCGGGGACATTCAACCGGTCCGAGCCTTTCGATCGGAACGTCATACTGCTACGAACGATCACCCGTGCCGCCAGGTTCGGCCCCGACCGTGACCGACCCCTCAGCGGGACACCCCTTCCCATGATCGCAGCGCTTTCCTTCCACAGCTTCTCAAAGCCGTCGAGCGTTTCAAGCTTGGGATCGTAGCGATCGAGGGCGCGGACCTCTTCAAAAAGTTCCGCCTGCGGCTCCCAATCGAGTCGCGCGGGTTGCTTCGCCTTGTCAACCAGGTAGACCCAATAATCCTCGTCGCCGCTGGACGAGTCGAAAAATATCCGCATCGGTTTTCCAGCCTCTGCCCAGACAGTCTGGCAACCGACCCGTTGGCCACCTAATCGATACGCAATGGGGACCAGGCGGCTCGGGTCGCGTCCGGGGACACAGATCGATGCGCGTGCGACGTCAGGGCCCCTGGTCATAAACCCTGCCTGACGAAGATTCGGGTCGTGGACCTCGATCGTAAGCGTCTTGGCGCCAGCGGGGATGGTCACTACCCTGTAAAATTTGGTAGACTGTCCGGGTATGTCGACTCGAACCGACTTACCATCGATCAAGACCTTGTTTTCAGGGTAGTGGGCGTCTGACCAGTTGGAAAAGTATTTGTACTCCGGTTTGATGGCGTACGTCGCCGAGCCGCTGGCCCGCATAACCGGGCCGCCTGCTCTTTCACCCAGTCGACCGTAGGCTTTAGGGTCCCACTTCGTCTTCGCCTTTTTGTAGCGCTCCTTCTCCTTGGCAATCGTCGCCGCCTTCTCCTTCGGCTTGCGGATGTCACGTTGGAGCGCGCTCTTGGTCTTCGGATCAAAGGCCAGTCCGCCCGTGACCTTGAGCGGTTTCAGATCCGCGAGATACACCTGCGGCGGCATCCGCAACAAGGCGGGGTAGGTCCCGTTGGATCTCTGCTCGACGTCCATCGACACCTTGACCTGCACGCGCAGCTCGGCAGTCGGGAGATGCCAGGGCACGGGTTTGGCGGCGGGCTTGGCAGCGGGTGCAGTCTCCGCCGCCGAGCCAAGCGTCGCACCGGCGATTAGCGTTGCCATCAATAATAGTGTCACTCTATGGGGTATATTCATGCTTTAGAGTAGCCACGCCAGGCACACGGCGGCAAGGACAGATAACCGTACAAATATGGTACAATTCCGACTTATCGAGATGTCAGGAGTAGCGCGGCCCCGTCCCCGCGCGCTACCGCACGATCAGAAGAATGGCGTCGAGGGGAGGGGGGGCGACCACCGTCTCGCTGCCGTCAACAGTTGGCAGACGCTTTTCGCCAGGCACTACGCACGGGAGCCTGCGCCTACGAGATCTTTGAGTGATTGTCGGAGGTCCGCCAGTTGCAGATTCTCAGATGCATAGGAGGCTTGTCCCTCTTTCCTCCCGTAACCTCTCTTGCTTATGGACGGTCTCATTTCTTGAACAGATCGCTGTGAGTTCCTGTCTGCTCGAGTCGGAGTGCTGCATCATCCGTGGTGTAGATCAGAATCCAGTCAGGTTCCACATGGCAGTCACGCGACGGTTGCCAGTGCCCAATGAGCGCGTGGTCGCGATGCTTGGCGTGCAGTGGTTTGCCGAGCGCAAGCTGCCTCACGAGCGAGCGAAGCTTTGCGAGATCCTTTCCGCGCTTGCGCATCCTCTTCACGTCACGGGAAAACTGCGTGGTCTGCGAGACCTGTTTCATTGCTCCCAACTCTCGAACATATCGTCCAAGGAGGCGAACTCAGTGATGCCTTCTCCCTTGCGACTCTTCTCAAGAGTTGCGGCAGTGCGCTCATTAGGAATGTCGACCGAAAAAGGGAGACCGCCACGAAGGGAAATCTGGCGATAGAATATCCGAATTGCTTCGGTCGGTGAGATGCCAAGCCGGTGCAACACGCCCTCCGCTTTGCGTTTTATCTGTGGTTCAAGTCTTGCATGTACAACTGCTGTTTTCATGAGGGCAGTGTGTCACGCCTGCAACACACCCGCAAGTTCTTTCTTCTGTATGAGGACGAGGCCATTCGGGTCTGTCCCTTAGAAGTCCCTTAGAAACCTTGTCCCTTAGAGACCTCAAACCGAGTGGGCTGGGCGACATAGGATCTCTCATCACTCCATACGCACACATGTTTGGACTCTTGACAGGTCCTACAGTGGATCGTAGTCTATGGGCAGATCATGCACAAAACGCGCTGGACATGAGGAGCATACCATGCATTTAGAGTTACTTAAGCAGATCATCCTTGATGAGCAGGAGCTGCCGCTACCGGATTTGACTGAACGGGACCTCAAGCTAACCTTCGTCCCCGAGATGTCGCTTTCAATTGTTGGTGCGCGACGTTGCGGGAAGAGCTACAGGGCCCTGCAGCAGGTCAAACACCTGCTGGCAAGCGGTACTCAACGGGAGAACGTCTGCAGGGTCCTTTTCAATGACCATCGCCTAATCACTGTGCCTGCAAGCGAACTGCACTGTATCGACAATGCCTACTACTCGCTGTATCCCGAGAAGAAGCGGCGCGAAGAGGTGATTTTCATTTTCGATGAGATCCACCGAATCGAAGGCTGGGAGGACTATGTCCTCTACCTGCTTGCCGAGCCCACGCACAAGGTGCTGATCACAGGATCCACCTCCAAGCTGTTGACCGGCCATATCGCTTCCGCGCTCCGCGGCAAGAATTTCCCCTCCAAGCTCTGGCCCTTCTCCTTCGCTGAGTTCATACGTCACCACGGCGTGGCTCCCGACACGATCTCGACAGGGGGACAGGTCAGACTACGCAACATGCTGGCAACCTACATTCGGCAAGGCGGATTCCCCGGCCTCTTGAGTCTCCCCCAGACCGAGCACCGCCGTTTACTGCAAACCTACTGGGAGACCATGGTTCTGCGGGATGTGATCGAGGCACATCCCGATGCAAAGATCAACATTGCGGCGTTTAACAGCCTGGTCGATGCACTGATCTCCCGGGTGGGGTGCCCCATGTCGATCAAGAGAATTCTACAGACCATGACCGAACGGGGCATCCACTGCAGCAGCACCAGTCTGTACCTCTACCTGGACTACATGCGAGAAGCCTTCATGCTGGAAACCGCAGAGTTCTACTCTCCGTCTGAGAAAGTACGGCATCGCAACTACCGCAAGGTCTACTGTGTAGACTGGGCGCTTGCCGACGCCGTCGCCCCCGGGAGCGGGATCGA
>JABGQM010000046.1 GCA_018648805.1 Verrucomicrobiota bacterium | reverse complement strand
ACACAGGGCGGCGCGCCAACCGCTACCCCCTTTTTCGGGGTAGATTACTGCGGGATGACCCCTCCGCCCCCGCGGCACCATCGGAATCGGTTAAGCTATTGATAACGTTCAAATATTGATGCCTGCCGAGGCGACCCCTGCCGGCTCGTCCGGCTGGTGAGAGAGCTTTACGGCCAGCCAGAGAAACGAGAAAGAATCGCGGCTGGTCGGCGCGAGTGCAAGCCCACGGGCCTTTGCTCTCGCTTTGCCAGCCTCTGGATGTGTGTGTGCGGCGGGCCGTTGGCTGCTAAGCTCAGGTTCCTGCCAGCAAGCTGGCAGGGGACCAAGCAGCAACATTTGACGTTATCGAACTATTACCAGCAAATGGACCCTTTTGTTCCTGCCGCGTGGTCGCTATTCTACTTGCTCATAGCTAAGGAGCGTGTGGATCATGACAGCAGGGATGCAACCGGCGCCCCCGGGTGCTGTCCGTCTCAGATCGTGCCGCGGGACATCAGCGGCTATCGCGGAATGCTGGGGTTCACGATGGCTGTGGAAGAGAAATAGTACGGAAGCAAACTATGAGACATACCCGTCACAAAGTAGATTTATGTGTGGTCGGCGGCGGGATCGCCGGCATCTGCGCCGCTATCGCGGCGGCCAGAAATGGCGCTAAGGTCGCACTGATGCATGACCGACCCGTCCTTGGCGGCAACGCCTCCAGCGAGATTCGCATGTGGATCTGCGGGGCTCACGGCAAGGATATGCGCGAGACGGGTATTCTAGAAGAAATCGAACTCGAAAACCTGCATCTCAACCCAACCCCCACGTATGCGATGTGGGATGCCGTCCTCTACCAGATGGTGCGTTTCGAACCGAACATCACACTCCTGCTCAATTGCTCCTGCCATGCTGCAGAAACCGAGCATGACGCCCTCACGTCGGTCACCGGCTGGCAGCTGACCACTGAGACCACCCACACGGTGGAGGCGGCGCTGTTCGCGGACTGCTCAGGCGACAGCATCCTGGCTCACCTCGCCGGAGCCGAATACCGGATCGGGCGTGAAGCATCTTCAGAGTTCGATGAAGACATCATGCCCCCCGAAGCCGACAAGAAGACCATGGGCATGAGCTGCCTGATCCAAGGCCGGGAAATGGATACACCCCAGCCGTTCGTGCGTCCCGAGTGGGCCAACTACTACGCAAGCGAAGCGGACCTGCTGCACCGAGGCATTGGCATGGGCACCAATTTCTGGTGGATCGAACTGGGCGGCGAGTACGACTCTATTCACGACTCAGAAATGCTACGCGATATGCTGCTCAAAGTATCCTATGGTGTTTGGGACCTGCTAAAGAACCGATCCAAGCACTCTGAGGCTTTCACCAACTACTGCCTGGACTGGGTGGGGCACCTCCCAGGAAAACGCGAAAGCCGACGATGCGTCGGCGACCATATCATCACCCAGAACGATGTCCGGGCTGAGGGCAAGTTCGATGACCTAGTGGCCTATGGCGGCTGGTCAATGGACGATCATCATCCTGGCGGAGTGGCTACGACGGAGAAGCCTACGATCTTCCATCCCGCCCCGTCGCCCTACGGCATTCCTTATCGCGCCCTCTACTCCCGGAATATCGACAACCTCTTCTTTGCTGGACGCAATATCAGCGCGACGCATGCGGCGATGAGCTCGACACGCGTCATGGCAACCTGCGCTCTGATGGGTCAGGCCGTTGGCACGGCCGCCGCACTGGCGACGACGCACCGTTGTACGCCGCGGGCGGTCTACGAGACGCATCTCTCAGCGTTGCAGCAGCAGCTTATGCAAGACGACTGCTACCTGCCGTGGCATGCGCGCGCAGTCGACGACGTCGCACGCGCCGCGACGCTCTCCGCACAGAGTGGTGATCCTGAGCCACTCCGGAACGGCATGGATCGCCCTGTGGCGGAGTGCCGTAACGCATGGTCAGGCACCCCCGGCCAATGGATCGAGTACCGCTTTGATGCGCCGACACGGCTCACGACCACGCGACTTGTCTTCGACAGTGATCTGAATCGCGAACTGAAGAATATGCCCTGCATCTACAAGCGGGGACAACCCCAGCGCCGGACCCCGCAGACGCTCGTGAGGTCCTTTCGCATCGACGCCCTATCCGGAGAGGGCAGGTGGCGCACGGTGGTTGAGGTGGAGGATAACCATCAGCGGCTGGTAACACTGGACTTGGATCTCGAAGCCAGCGCCATCCGCCTGATCCCCCTATCAACCTGGGGTGCCGCAACAGTCAACATCTTTGCGTGGGATGTGAGCTAGTCCACTCGAGCAGACGCCAGGATGCGGTTGAACGTGGGGCTGGGACGCATGGCGGCTTCGGTTTTGGCGGGGTCGGTGCGGTAGTAGCCCCCGATATCCATGGGGCATCCCTGCACACTCAGCAACTCCTCGGCAATCGTCGCTTCGTTGGCACGCAGCTCGGCTGCCATCCCGCTGAAGGCGGCCTTGAGCTCGGCGTCTTCATCCTGTGCGGCAAGCGCTTCGGCCCAGAAGAGCGTGAGATAGAAGTGGCTGCCGCGGTTGTCGATTTCGTTGACCTTGCGTGAGGGGGCTTTGTTGGCCTCCAGGAAGGTCGCCGTGGCCTGGTCCAGTGTCCCGGCCAGGATGCGTGCCCGGGGGTTGTCAAACGCCTCTGCCAGATGCTCAAGCGAGGCGCCCAGGGCCAGAAACTCACCCAGCGAATCCCAGCGCAGATGGTTCTCTGCCTCGAACTGCTGCACATGCTTGGGAGCGGAGCCGCCGGCGCCGGTCTCGAACAGGCCGCCGCCGTTCATGAGCGGTACGACCGAGAGCATTTTGGCGCTCGTGCCGAGTTCGAGGATGGGGAAGAGATCGGTCAGGTAGTCGCGCAACACGTTGCCGGTCACCGAGATGGTGTCCTCACCGTTACGGGCACGCTCGAGCGAGAGTCGTGTGGCCTCGATGGGAGCCATGATGCGGATATCCAGTCCTTGGGTGTCGTGCTCCGGCAGGTAGGCTTCAACCTTCTTGATGATTTCGGCATCGTGCCCACGCTGGGCATCCAGCCAGAAGAGGGCAGGTGTGCCCGTCGCGCGAGCGCGTGTGACGGCCAGCTTGACCCAATCGCGGATGGGGGCATCCTTGACCTGGCACATGCGGAAGATGTCGCCTGCGTCGACCGGCTGCTCAAGCAGCGTGGCCCCGTCGTCGGCCATCACGGTGATCACGCCGTCGGCGGGGGCGGCGAACGTCTTGTCGTGCGAGCCATACTCCTCGGCCTTCTGGGCCATGAGGCCGACATTGGGGACGCTGCCCATCGTGCGCGGATCAAAGGCGCCATGCGTCTTGCAGAACTCGATCGTCTCGCGGTAGACCCCGGCATAGGAGCGGTCGGGGATGACGTACTTGGTGTCTTTCTGGTTGCCGTCCGGTCCCCACATCTGGCCCGAGGCGCGGATGGCGGCCGGCATGGAGGCATCGATGATGATGTCGCTCGGCACATGCAGGTTGGTGATACCTTTGTCGGAATTGACCATGGCCAGGGCAGGGCTGCTGGCGTAGCAGGCCTGGATGTCGGCTTCGATTTCACGGCGCTGCTCCTCAGGTTGGTCCGCGATCTTGGCGGTCAGCTCGCCCAGTCCGTGGCTGGCATCAATGCCGAGCTCCGCGAAGAGGGCGGCGTGCTTTTCAAAGACCTCTTTGAAGAAGACGCTCACGACGTGGCCGAAGATGATCGGATCCGACACCTTCATCATGGTGGCTTTGAGGTGCACCGAGAAAAGGACATCCCTGGCCTTGGCGTCGGCGATCTCGTCGGCGATGAACGCGCGCAGGGCTTGCTTGCCCAAAACGGCGGCATCGATGATCTCGCCTGCGAGGAGGGGGGTATCGCCCTTCAGAATAGTCTTTGCACCATCGGCGCCGTGGAACTCGATCTGCGCGCTGCAGGGCTTATCGAGCGTGGTGGAGATCTCACTGCCGTAGAAATCGCGGTCGGACATGCTGGCCACATGCGATTTGGAATCGCTCGACCATGCCCCCATGGGGTGGGGGTGGCAGCGGGCGTATGCTTTGACCGAACTCGGGGCACGGCGGTCCGAGTTGCCTTCGCGCAGCACGGGGTTGACGGCCGAGCCCTTGACGGTGTCGTAGCGGGACTGGGTTGACTTCTCCTCGTCGCTCTGCGGATCCTCGGGGTAGTCGGGAATCGCGTAGCCCTGGGCCTGTAGCTCGGCCACGGCGGCCTTGATCTGCGGGAGCGAGGCGGAGATGTTGGGTAGCTTGATGATGTTGGCGGCAGGGCTCTTGGCCAGCTCGCCCAGATCGGAGAGGGCATCGCCCTGGCACTGCGCGTCGGTCAGCTTCTCCGGGAATTGAGTCAGGATACGGCCGGCCAGCGAGATGTCGCGGGTTTCGACCGTTACGCCGGCCACGCCGCTGAAGGCCTGGATTACCGGCAGGAGCGAACAGGTCGCCAGGGCCGGTGCTTCATCGGTGAATGTATAGATAATCTTGGCGGTGTCATCGCTCATAGTGCTAACGCTCCGTGTTTGAATCTGTGAGTGGCAGAATGTAAAGGCATAGCGCCGAAAGCGTCAATATGCAAACAGGCGGCCCGGCCCGTTGCGGGCGCATGGCAGCTATGTGGGTATCCAGCACGAATGCTATGGGTGCCTGAAATGTTGCTCATCAGATCGGTTCAGGTCACGACAAAGTTGACGAAGTAGTTAAGCAGGGATAGTTCACGACAAAGCTAACGAGATGGATGCTCTAACGGGGGGCCAGATGTCCGATGCGTTGGCGCTGAAACTACCTCGTGAACATTGTCGTGAACTACCTCGAAAAACTAGCCCGTGGACTTTGTCGTGAACCACTCCGACTACGAATAACGATATAGTCAGTCTACTTCTGTGCTGCAAGATGTAGGAGGAACCCACGCAACTGCCATGTGCCCCGCCCCTGCTCAGTCCGCTGTACTGCGGCGGTAGTCGGTGGGGGTCAGGCCGGTGATGGCCTTGAACTGGCGCGTGAAGGCGCTCTGGTCGTAGAAGCCGCACTGGCTGGCGATATCCGCAATGGCGGCGTCTGAGTCGCGCAACAGGTCACGCGCGGCATCGATGCGGGTATGCATGATGAACTGGCCGGCTGTGAGCTGGAAGATACGCTTCATGCGCTGCTCAAGCTTGTAGGGTGAGAGTGTGGCCATGACCGCTAGGTCCTCGATCCGCAGCGGCTCGGCATAGCGGGTGCGGATATGGTCGATCACGGCGGACATCCCCGCCAGCTCTTCGCCGCGTGCATGCGGAATGTGCAGGTCACGCGAGAGGCCGGTCATGCCGACGACGCTCCCGTCACTGCCATGGATCGGGCTCTTGTGCGTCAGGCACCAGCCTTGCACGCCCTGGGCATAGAGCTGCAGTTCCAGCTTGTCCTTGATTGCCTGGTCCGCGGCGACCACGTGCTGATCCTGGGCCAGGTACTCTTTGCCGAAAGGAGGTGGGTAGATATCCGCCGCGGTCTTGCCGATAACCTCCGCCCGTCTGACAAAACCACACCGCGCCACGAGGGTGCGGTTGACCAGGATATAGCGTCCCTCACAGTCCTTGACGAAGAAGACGATGTCCTCCACGTCATCGAACAGTCGCTGCATGATGGTGAGAGTCGGCAGGTGGGCCTGCAGTTGTGGGTTGATATCCATATGCTTCTTCTATCCCATTCCCTGAAGAATCTCAACTCTGTTAAAAAACTCAAGCAAATGCTTGGGTCGGCTCCTATCGCCGCATGCGGCGACCTTGCTAGGGTGGCCGTGAACCTATGACACCCTTCGAACACTAAGGACAACACTATGCAGAACACCGTGAGCAACATTCCCTGCCCCCCCAATGACCCCATCTACAGCTACGCACCCGGCTCGCCTGAGCGTGCGCTGCTCGAGGAAGCCCTGCAGCAGGCAGGCTCCGAACAGGTGACCATTCCGGTGGTGATCGGCGGCCAGCGTATTGAAACCGGCAAGACGGGCAGTTGCATTGAGCCGCACGACCATGGGCATGTCCTGGCGACCTACCACAAGGCCGGACCGGCCGAGGTGGCGCTGGCGATCGAGGCCAGTATAGAGGCCAAGGCGGAGTGGGAAGCGCTGCCGGCCACGGCGCGCGCCTCCGTGTTCCTGAAAGCGGCCGAATTGCTGCGCACGAAATACCGCTATCGCCTCAATGCGGTCACGATGTTGAGCCAAAGCAAGAACGCCTACCAGGCCGAGATCGACAGTGCCTGCGAGCTGATCGATTTCTGGCGTTTCAACGCCTACTACATGCAAGAGCTGTACGCGCAGCAGCCGGATTACAGCCCGGTCGGCATGCTCAACTTCCTCGAGCACCGCCCGCTGGAAGGCTTCGTATTTGCCGTTTCGCCCTTCAACTTTACCTCGATTGCCGGCAACCTGCCCACGGCACCGGCCCTGATGGGGAATACGGTTCTGTGGAAACCCTCACGTAATGCGGTCTACTCCTCCTACGTCATTATGCAGATCCTTGAGGAAGCCGGACTGCCCCCCGGAGTGATCAACTTCATTCCAGGCGACTCGGGTGATATCGGTGATCCGGTATTCGAGTCCGAGCACTTTGCCGGACTCCATTTCACGGGCAGCACATCGGTCTTTCAGAAGATGTGGCAGCAGATCGGTAACAACATTTCCGGCTACCGCGCTTACCCCCGCATTGTCGGGGAAACCGGCGGCAAAGATTTCGTGTTCGCGCACGAATCGGCCGATGTGGAAGCCCTGGTTGTCGCCCTCGTACGCGGCGCGTTCGAATACCAGGGACAGAAGTGCTCGGCGGCCTCGCGCGCCTACATCCCGGCCAGCCTCTGGCCAGCCGTCAAGCAGGGCTTGGTGGATACGCTCGCCACTGTAACGATGGGTCCGGTACAGGACTTCTCGAACTTTGTCAATGCGGTGATCGACCGGGGCAGCTTCGACAAGTGCCAACGCTACATTGAGCAGGCGCGGGTCGCGTCGGACGCCGAGATCGTGTGTGGCGGTGCGTGCGACGATAGCGTGGGCTATTTCGTGCAGCCGACCGTTATCCGAGCGGAGGATCCCTGCTACGCCTCCATGTTGGACGAAATCTTCGGGCCGATCCTGACGATCCATGTCTATGCCGACGAGGAGATGGAGACGGCTCTGGAATCATGCAACTCCAGCTCAATGTACGCGCTCACCGGCGCCGTGTTTGCCAAAGACCGCCGTGTCATTCAGAGCCTGTTCGATGCGCTGCGCCACGCCGCCGGCAACTTCTATATCAACGACAAGCCGACCGGCGCTGTGGTCGGACAACAGCCGTTCGGCGGCGGCCGCGGCTCGGGCACCAACGACAAGGCCGGGTCGATTCTGAATCTGCAGCGGTGGGTGTCGCCGCGGACCGTGAAGGAGACGTTTAACCCGCCGACCGACTATCGTTACCCCTTCATGGGGTGAGTGCCGGTTTGCTTTTGTGGGTCTTCAGCAGAATCGGTGGGTATGCATGAAGACGAAATGAGGAACATGCGGGGTTCTGCACGGGAATTGGCAGAATCAGGCAAAACAGACGGAAAACTATCTTGTGTCGAAATACTGCTGATGACTAACACGCCTCGACTAAGCAGTTGGATTAAGCGTAACCAAGTAAGCGTGTCGACGAAGTGTAGGACTAAGAGTGCGACAAAGTGTGCGCTTCCTCCGTCGCTCTGCGAGCTATGGAGGACAAGCCGCGCGCTCTCTACACTTCGGCCCACACTTTACCGCACACTTAAACCCACACTTACTTGGTTACGCTTAATCGAACCGCTTCGTCGATCCCTGTCTTCGGTAAGGGGCCGCAATTTACCCACACATTTTGCGGAAGACCCACTGTTTTTGCGCGTGGGGATGGATGGGATACCAAGCGTGAGGAGGGGCTGATGGGTGCGAAGGTCAAGGTCAGGAATCCGATTGTAGAGATCGATGGCGACGAGATGGCGCGCGTCATGTGGGCCATGGTGAAGGCGCGACTGCTGGCACCCCACGTGGAGATCGACACGTTGTACTTTGACCTGGGCCTGGCGCATCGTGATGCGACCGACGACCGGGTGACCGTTGAGGCGGCCGATGCGACCCGGGAACACGGCGTCGCGGTAAAGTGCGCCACGATCACCCCCACGGCCGACCGGGCGAGAGAGTACGGCCTGAAACACGAGTGGAGGAGTCCCACCGCTACACTGCGCGACCTGCTCGACGGCACCGTCTTCCGGGCACCCATCATGGTTGGCAACATTCAGCCCTCTGTACGATCCTGGAAACGCCCCATCCACCTGGCGCGTCACGCCTACGGCGATATCTACAAGAACCACGAGATCGCGGTACCGGGTCCCGGACGGGCGCACCTGAGTTTTTCGCCGTCGGGCGAGGGCAAGGTGGTATCCTGTATGGTGCAGGTCTTTGAAGGCCCCGGCGTGCTGCAGGGCATTCACAACACGGATGCTTCGATTGAGAGTTTCGCGCAGGCCTGTTTTGCCTACGCGGCGGAGCAGGACCTCGATGTCTGGTTTGGCACCAAGGACTCGGTCTCCAAGACGTATGACGCGCGTTTCCGCGATATCTTTGCGCGCGAGTACGAGGCCAACTGGCAGGCACGCTTCGAAGCCGAGGGGCGGGCTTACGTCTACGACCAGATCGATGACACCGTGGCGCGGATCATGCGTTCAGAAGGCGGCATGCTGTGGGCCTGCAAGGGCTATGACGGCGAGGTGATGGCGTCCCTGTTGGCCGCCGCCTACGGCAGCCCGGCCATGCAGACCTCGCGCTTGCTGTCGCCGCATGGCGGCTGTGTCTACGAAGCCGCGCACGGCACCGTACAACGTCACTACTATAGCCACCTGGCTGGCGAGGAGAGCGCGACCAACCCCATGGCCCTGCTGTTCGCGTGGTCGGGTGCGCTGCGTAAACGTGGCACGCTGGACGGCACGCCCGAGGTGGTGACCTTCGCCGATCAGCTTGAGGCGGCCGGCCGTGCAACGGTCGAGAGCGGCATCATGACGGCCGACCTACTCACGGTGGCCGACCCCCATCCCGATAACCGATCCGTCGGCACCGAGGCGTTCCTCGATGCCGTGGCTGAACAACTGGAGCGCATGTTAACAGGAGATGCATAATGGCGGCACGCATTGGTGAGTTAACCTTCCTCGAGGTGCTGGCACCGCGATTCAAAATCCCGATACCGGATTTTGTCGTGGAGCCGGTGCGACAGTCCGAGGTGAAACGGAAGCTGGCCGCCTGGGGCAGCGGCATCATCAAGCCGGATGTCCTGGCCGGTAAGCGCGGCAAGGCGGGTACAGTGCGCAAGGTCGACGACTACCACGAGGCCATGCAGATTCTGAAGGCGGTGGCCGCCAAGGTGGTCTCGGGCCAGCAGCCGCGTACGGCCTATATGGTCCAGACCGTACCGGCCGATCTCGAGGTGTTCTCGGCCATTACCTACAACTCGCGCTACCTGGCGCCTTCCCTGACGGTTTCGATCCAAGGGGGGGTGGATATCGAAGCGGTCGATGCCTCCGCCAAGGTGACGGTCCCGCTCAACGTCTTTCGCGGCCTGAATGCCTACCAGGCCTCCGAGGCCCTCACCAAGGCGGGGCTTCCGGAAGGCAAGCTCAGCTCCAAGCTGGCGCTCTGCCTGGTTAAGCAGTGGGATATGTTCAGCGCCACGGGTATGCAGAGTTGCGAGATTAATCCCTGGCGCGTGACGACCGCGGGCGAGGTCTGTGCGTGCGACTTCAAGGCCACCTTCGATGAGAACAACATCAAGTTCAAGGGGCTGGGCTTTGAGCTGCCCGAGTATCCGACCATGGTGGATGCGTTTGAAGAAGAGATGAATGCCTGGTCGGCATCAAGCCACCAGGGCCAGGCGCACGTGGCCGACCTGGGCGGCAAACTCATTCTGCCGATGCTCTTTGGCGGCGGGGCCAGCACGATCGTGATCGAGACGTTGGCGCAGTGCGGCGGCGACCCGATGTTTCTCTCGGATTTTGGCGGCAACCCGCCCTATGAACGTATGAAGAAGACGGCTGAGATCTGTCTGCGGCACAAACTGGCCGATGCCTCGCTGCTCCTGATCCTGGGCGGCAAAGCCAACAACACCCAGATCGACATCACCTTTGCCGCCATCGCGGATGCCCTGCAGGAGTGGGTCGACGACAACGGGCCGCGTCCGATCCCGGTCGTGATCGGCCGCGGCGGGCCCGGGCTGGTGCAGGGGTTTGCGGTGATGAAGAAGACCCTGGAAAACCTGGGCATGCCGTACGTGTTCTTTGGACCCGATACGCCCATCACGCTGGTGGCCGCCTATGCGGCGCGACTGGCGAAACAGTGTGCCAAGACGAACGGGGGTGCGAAATGATTGCACGGTCTTTGAGCGGGTTGCTGAAAAAGGGCGATCGCGTCGCCGTCTCGAATATCACCGGCCGCGAGGCCTCCAAGGTGAGTACGATCTCGCAGCAGTACTGCGGCAACGTGGTCGCCGGCTGGGCACTCGGCAAGGCCGGCAAGTGGGTTGAAGTCCCGGGCAGCAAGTCTATTCCGGTATTCGGGCAGTTCGATGACATGATGCGCCAGCTGCCCGAGAACGGGCGGCCGACCAAGGTGATTGTCTATTCGCCACCCGACGCGGTCTACGGCGACGTCAAAGAGGCGCTCGAGAACAATCGCGGCAGCGTCAAGACGGTCTTCGTGATCACTGAGCATGTCTCGATCGAGGTGACGGCCAAACTGCGCCGCCTGGCCGACACCGAGGGGGTTGATATCCTGGGCTGTAACACGCTCGGGGTGATCAACGTGCACGACAAGGTGCGGGTCGGCGCTGTGGGGGGCGACTCGCCGGGTGAAACGTTCCGGAAGGGCAGCGCCTGCGTCATTTCCAACTCGGGCAACATGGTCAACACGATAGCCTCGTACCTGCAGTCGGCCGGGCTGGGCGTGTCGTACGGCATTTCGACGGGTAAGGACGTGCATATCCTGACACCGCTGAAAGAGCTGTTGCCGCTGGCGATGCGGGACAAGCGCACCAGCATGATCGTGTTGTATGTGGAGCCGGGCGGGGTCTACGAGGCGGAGGCGATCAAGGCCATCAGCAAGCTGCGCGCCACCAAGCCGATCCTGGTTTATGTAGCCGGTGAGTTTGCCGAGGGCCTCAACGTCACACTGGGGCATGCCGGGGCGGTGGTGGATGGCGCCGGCACATCGGCTTCGGGCAAGAAAGCGCTCTTTGACGAGTACTTTGGCCTACCGGTTTTCGATTTCTATGAGCGACGCAAGGCGCCCAAGCTGCTGGCTGCCCATCAGCGCGGTATCCGCGTGGATGCCCTGCACGACCTCGTGCCGGCGGCGACGGCCCTGATGTCCGCCCTCAAGATCAAGCGCGATTTCGCGCCACTGCGTCCGCTGGCCTTGCGGCCTTGGTTTGTCGAGCTGGGACCGCTGGCGAAGGTGCTGCCGCGCGACTTGGTGCCCTACGTGGCCCCGATCCCGGAACCGTACGCCCGGCTGGTGAAGCACTACCTGACCTCCAGCATCGGCCGCGTGCCCAGTCGCCAGCCGATGCGGGATGCCTCGCACGCCTCGTCCAATGACGGCGCCACACCGCGTATCTACGGCCGCTCGCTGATTGGGCTGATGAAGAACGGGTCCTTCGCCGAGACGGTCCTGCTCTACTGGCTGGGACAACCGGTGCAGCACGCCTTCGAGGCCCGCCTGTTCGACATGTGCCTGATGGCGGCCTTGACCAATGGACCGGGGACCATATCGGCCCAGGGCGCCAAGCTCGCCGCTTCGGCCGGAAATCCGCCCAACACGGCCATGATGGCTACGTTGGGCAGCATCGGCACGGTGCACGGCGGCAACGGATCCAAGGCGGCCGATATGCTGATCAAGGTGTTTCGCGACAGCGGCCTGGTCGACCCGTACGACCGTACGGCGGCGCCGGATCTGGATGCCCTGGTCAAGACGTTCATCACGGTCTTCAAGCAGCGTAAGAAGGTGGCCAAGGAGGCCGGCGTGGCCTATGCGAAAGTGCCCTGCCTGGGCCATCCGGTGTTCAATACCGAGGCGGTCAACTATGACCCGCGCGAACGTGTGATCGATGAGGTCATGCGCACAGAGAAACACTACAACGTCTTCCTGGACTTCTATCATCGTCTCTCACGCGGCATGATGGAGCAGGGCGCCACGAGCAAGGTGCACGCCGTCAACGTGGACGCCGCCTTGACCTGTGTTCTGATGGGCATCGCCTGGCCGTTGCTGGTCGATAAGAAAATCACGGTTGAACGCGCTATCGATCTGCCCTTCCTCGCCTTCGCCCTCGGCCGTGTCGCCGGCGGGGCAGGGGAGTATCTCGATCACCGCGACAGCGGCACCGCAATGGATATGCGCGTTCCGGTCAGCGCATGTCGCTTCCTCGGCCGCGATCAAGACTGAGCACGGCCACGCGGACGGCGCAGGCTGGCTCGTGCTGGGGTCGTTCCGATTGTGCCGGCACTACGCGCGGGTCTGCTTCCTGTATGCGGTTGGGGTCATGCCTGTGCTTGGCTTGAAGTGGTGGTACAGGTTGGCAACCACCCCGGACCCGCAGTCGGCGGCGATGGCGTCTACTGTGCGGTTGGTCTCGCGAAGCATTTGCTTGGCCTTGTTCAGGCGGATGAACGTCAGGAGATCGAGCGGCGTTTTTCCCAGATCCTTCCGGAACACGACGTAGAGGGCGCTCTTTGATACGCCCGCTGCGGCGGCGATGTCGGTCAGGCTGATCGATTCGCGGTAGTGGTCCGATATGAACTGGATCGCGCATCTTACCTTCGGGTCACGACAGGCGACGGTGTATGTGCTGTCGCGGGCGACCACTCCCTTTGGCGGGGTCAGGATGTTCTCACACGCCACGGTCTCCCCGTCCATCATGCGCTGGAGGAGGTCGCAGGCCAAACGCGCGTTGTCTGCATAGCCCATGGCGATGCTTGAGAGGGGTACGGTCGAGCTTTGCCTGTACAGCGGCATGTCCAGCGTGAATCAGCCCCTCGTGCCATCTGAGGCCCAGTAATAGAATGCTCTTTGGTGCGGTCATCGGAATGGCTGCTTCTCTTAGTTTTGGAAGATCTTGAAGTATCTTTGGAGGATATTCAATTGTTGTCTTCGTAAAGGCACGCGAGCGGAATCGCGCCTCTCGTGAATCTGATGCAAGACATCCGCCCCCTCTTAAGAGTGAGGTGACCGCCTAATAGACGGCCCTGAGGGGGGCTTCTTTAGCGAGGGCGTCATCGGCGCGCTTTCTGTATTCCCCGTCTCCATTCGCTTGCTATTCACGTCCTCTGCCCCTACCATTCTTCAGCATGGACAAGCCGCATAAGACAACCTTGTCGGAAGAGCAGTGGAAGACGCGACAGACCTTGATTCAGCGGGCGCGCAATCCAAACGACAGCCAAGCTTGGGACCAATTCGCCGACTATTACAAAAGCTTTATTCGCATGGTGCTCATGCAGTTGCAGGTGCGGCCGGATGACCTCGACGATCTTAGTCAAACCGTCTTGTTGAAGTTATGGCAGGGCCTGCCAACGATGAAAATGGGGCGCGGCGGCGCTAGGTTTCGCACCTGGCTGGGAAAGGTCATCCGCAATGCCGTCTATGACCATTTCAGACAGGTGGCTTCGCGAAAACGCCGAGATAGCAACGCCGCCGTAGCCGACGTCGTGCCATCGGACCTTGACGACATCATTGAAAGCGAGTGGCGGAAACACATCATTACATTGGTCCTTGGACGTTTGAATGGCAGTTTCTCCGGTAAGGCCATGGACGTCTTCATGATGACCCTCGATGGAAAGTCCGTTGACGATATCGCGTCGACGCTCGAGTTGAGCAAAGACTCCGTCTACGTGCTGCGCAATCGTGTCCAGTCGCGCTTCCGCAAAGAAGCAAGGCAGTTGAGCGATCACGTGGAGTTTGGCCAATGACGGTGGAATCGAGAGTCCGAACCCAATCGTTGAACAATCTGTTAGACGAAGCGTTTGAGGAGGTCGATCCGGCGGCGGAATCGCCGCTTTACGGCCAGCTTCGTTCGTTTCAGGAGCGTTACGATCAACCTGAAGTGATTGCGGTTGGCGGCATGAAACGCATACTCAAGGTCCTCGATCGACACGGCAATCGTCACGTCGCCATGGCTCGTTTGCATGAAGACGCAAGCGATTTGCTCTTTGACCCATTTATTCGCGAGGCACGGCTGACGGCGCTGCTCGAGCACCCGAACGTCATCTCCGTTCACGATGTCGGCGTTGACAAAGAGGGGCGACCGTATTTCACCATGGATCTGAAGGTCGGTGATGGGCTCGACGTGGTCGTGCAGAAGGCCCTTGCGGGTGAGGGCTATCCGCTATCGGAACGACTCGATATCTTCCTCAAGGTTTGCGATGCAATCACCTATGCGCATTCGCGCGACGTCATTCATCTGGACTTGAAGCCAGCCAACATTCAGGTCGGTCATTATGGCGAAGTGTTGGTCTGTGACTGGGGCTTGGGAAAACTGATTGGCGGCACTGATGAGATCGATGATGACGAGTTACTCAATCCCGATCTGTTGAGCGGAATGACGATGTACGGTCAGGTTAAGGGAACGCCCGGCTATATGGCGCCGGAACAGATTCGCGGCGAAGACCGGGATAAGCGCACCGACATCTATGCATTGGGCGCATTGCTCTACGCCGTGCTGACCTGTCGACCGCCCGTCGAGGGTGACAGCGACGTCATGCTGCAGGCGGCAGTGTCCGGTGACATTGTGCCGCCAACCAAGCGCTGTAGCGGCGTTCCCGAGAGCTTGAGTGCGGTGGTCATAAAGGCGATGGCGCTAGAGCCGGCCGATCGCTACGCGTCGGTGAGTGACTTGATTGCAGATATTCGCGCATTTCTTGGCGGCTTTTCTCCCGTAGCGCATAAAAGTGGGGTGGGGGCCGAATTTATGTTGTTCTATCGTCGAAATCGCGTCAGCTGCAATCTGGCCGCTGTATTCGTGGCGACTGTGGTGGTGGTGACGGCCTTGTTCGTTGACCGCCTGAGCGCCAAGCGTGTACAGGCCGAGACACTAGCGGCGCGTTTGCGAGTGGAAAAGCACGAGACCGAGGCACTCGCGGCACTGTTGCGGGTGGAAAAGGAGGAGACCGAGACACTGGCGTCGCGTTTGCGGGTGGAAAAGGAAGACTCTGAGGCATTGCTTCTGGAGGTAGGGCGAATGACCACAGCGCTTCCCGGCGATTTGGTCGCCAGAGGCGATCAGTTTAGCGACAACTTCTTTTTTCAACGACCCTTGGTGTCTTATGAGCTGACGATGCGTTCCGTGAACGACATGATCCGCACCGATCCGGAGCGCGCCGATCAGGCGCGCGCGCAGCTTGCGTATCTCTACTTCATGAGCGCAGAGTTTGCTAAGGCGAAGCCATATTTTGCGATCAATCCCAATAAAATGATCGGGCTTGGCCGGTTCAATAAGGAGTTGGCTGAATCGTTTGATCAAGCTAAGCATAAAACTTCGGCAACCCAGTTGGCCACGATCATTGAGAGGCTGGAGTCAATGGGCCGACGGGATGCATCAGCTAAGTTCCTCGCCTACGACCACGCATCTTTGGGATACCGGGAGGGGTATGAACTGGCTGTAGCGGCAACGTTTGGCCATCGTGCGCATTGTTTCAGCTACGAGGCAGAGACACATACACTGACGATCAATGGAGGCGGCGAGTCTTTATCTCTGCGAACGCAACAGGGGCAGTATCCGTTGCGATTCCTGCCGATAAAGCGGTTGATTCTTGTTGATACGGTGATTTCGAGTAGCTCGGAAATTGCCGGCCTGAAGATGCTTGAGGTGGCGGATTTGCGGGGCAGTCGAATCAGCTCAATGGGGGATTTGAATATGTTCCCGCAACTAAAAACACTAACGGTTCGGCCTGACCAACTGTCTCAAGAAGAGAAGAGCAGACTGCGTCCGCAGGTTCGCATTAAATAGCGTGGCGGGCTTGTCCTTTGTCGTAAACTTTGTCGCGACAAAGTTGGTGGGAAGGACGTCCGTAGGTGCTCTTATCTTAGCTCCATTCACCAATAAGCCCTTGATCTGACGCAATCTATGCATTCTCGTCACGATGTTGGTGAATAGATCAGGTAATGAGACGAAGTATTCTCGCTTTTTTGTCTCTTGGCTGTTCGGAATGCAGGATCGTCTCCGTTTAGGGGATTAAAGGAGGTTGCCAGAATGCAGCCGGAGCAGATCACTTATCGAAACATAGGGAGGCAATTTCATGACTAAAGAAACCGATGATGTAAAAGCTGTGGAAGCGCTTGGCGCGGCACGAGACAAGATTGTGACCGAACTGCGCAAGACTATTGTGGGTATGGACGATGTCATCGATGAGATGATGATCGCCATCTTTGCGCGCGGCCATTGCCTGCTCGTAGGTGTGCCCGGACTGGCTAAGACCTTGCTGGTCAGCTCTTTGGCCCAGACGATGTCGCTTTCCTTTAAGCGTATCCAGTTTACTCCGGACCTGATGCCGTCGGACATCACCGGTACCGAACTGCTCCAGGAAGATCCTGAGACGCACGAACGGCGCTTCAAATTCCAGAAGGGCCCGGTATTCACGAACCTGCTGCTCGCAGACGAAATCAACCGGACCCCGCCAAAAACTCAGGCGGCACTGCTCGAAGCGATGCAGGAAAAGACCGTTTCCTCGGGCGGCGAAGACTATAAGCTCGACGCACCGTTCTTCGTGCTGGCCACCCAGAACCCGATCGAACAGGAAGGTACCTACCCGCTGCCGGAAGCGCAGCTGGACAGATTCCTCTTCAACATCATGGTGAAATATCCGAGCCAGAAGGAAGAGCTCGATATCATGCGCAGTGTGACAACCGACGATGAGCCGGTAGTCAACGAGGTAGTGGACGCTAAGACGATCCTCGACTTCCAGCATGTCGTCAGGCGCATACCGGTTGCCGACCACGTGTTTGAATATGCCGCTGCACTGGTCCGCGCCACCCGTCCCGACGAAGCGGATGCACCGGACTTCGTGAAGAAGCTTATGGCATGGGGCGCCGGCCCGCGCGCATCGCTCAATCTTATCATAGCCGGCAAGGCAAGAGCCGCACTGCGCGGTCGCTGCCATGTGGCCATCGAGGATATCCAGGCACTGAGCCTGCCCATCCTGCGCCATCGCATTATCCCGAACTTCGCGGCCCGCTCCGAAGGGATGACGCCGGACACGCTGGTCGAGAAGCTGCTGAAGACGATTCCGGCGGATGAGAAACTCTACAAGAAATAGGAGCTAGTCGCTAGGTGTTAGGCGTTAGGTCCACTAACTCCTAATGCCTAATGCCTAATGCCTGAACTATGACAGACCACATTACCCAAATCAACTACCTAGACCCGGAGCTGCTCCAGAAGCTGGGCGACTTGGAACTGGTTGCACGCGAAGTGGTGGAAGGGCTCCGTGTAGGGAGCCATCGCAGTCCGCTGCGCGGGTTCAGTACGGAATTTGCGCATCACAGGCAGTATGCACCGGGCGACGCGATCCGCGACATCGACTGGCGTGTTTACGGGCGCACCGACCGTTATTACACGAAGCTCTACGAGGCTGAGACGAATTTCGACTGCCATGTCCTGATCGATGCCAGTGCGTCTATGAGTTACGGATCCGGCAAGGTCAATAAGCTAGAGTACGCCAAGTTTCTTGCCGCATCACTGGCTTATCTGGTCCTGAAACAGCGCGACTCAGTAGGGCTCTCGGTATTTGATTCCGAGGTCCGCACCTATATGCCGCCACGCTCTGCGATGGGGATTATCGTCGAAATCGATCGGACATTGCGCGAGATTATTCCCACCCCGAAGACAACGGTTGCGAAGCAGCTGCACGATATCGCCCTGATGATGAAGCGGCGCTCGTTTGTGATCCTGATCTCTGACCTGCTGGCGGATGTCGAAGATATTATGGCCGGCCTGGACCATCTCCGGTTCGACGGCCATAACGTGGTAGTGCTGCACACGCTCGATCCATACGAGCTAGAATTCCCCTTTAAAGGCACCTGGCGCTTTGAGGGGCTGGAGAGAGAAGAACCGCTGACGACTCAGCCTGAACGGATCCGCGAAGATTATGTTACCAACCTTGACAAGTACCTGACGGCGCTGCGCAGCGGCTGCATAGGCGCGAACATCGACTACAAAACCGTAGACACCTCACGCCCGCTAGATGGCGTGCTGAATGAGTTCTTTGCCGAACGAGCCACAACCCTGAACGGCGGCGCCGTAGGAGCAAGACAATGAACTTTCTGAACCCCTTACTACTCCTTGGCGCTCTCGGGATTGGCCTGCCGATTCTCGCGCATATGCTGAATCGCTTTGAGGTTAAGCATACGGATTGGGCGGCAATGCAGTTCCTTAACCGGAGTGTGCGGGTTCGTTCGCGCCAGCTCAAGCTGCGGGACGTCATCCTGCTGATCCTCAGGTGCCTGGCTCTTCTGCTTATCGTTGCGGCGATCACCCGGCCGGCGACGAAGAGACAGAACGGCCTGCTGGCCGGGCTGGGCGAGAAGCGCGCGGCCGTTATCATTGCGCTCGATGTTTCGTTCAGCATGCAGCACAGTGACGGGACTCGGACCCGGTTTGAGACCGCACTCGACAAGGTCGATGCGATTAAAGAGGGCATTCGGCCCGGTAATCCGGTCACGCTGGTCCTGCTCGGTACTGAGCACAGGGTCGTGGTGCGGAACATGGCTTTTGATCCGGATGAGTTCGATGAGGTCCTCGCTACCCTCGAGGTAACCTCCGAGTCGCTGGATATTGACAGTCTGCCGCGGCTGCTCAAGGCGCTTGCTGCGGATATGAAAGCGCCCCAGAAAGAGATCTATATCATCACCGATATGCAGGAGCATGACTGGAAGCCACGCTCTACCTGGCTGAATGACTCGTTCAAGGACCTGGCAAAGCATGCATCTGTCTTTGTCCTTCCCGTTGCTGGCGGAACCGAGAACTTGACAGTCACTGGCCTGGAACTTGTGTCGGGTGTGCTGCGCAAGGGCACATCTGCCCGCTATCGCGCCACGGTACGCAACTGCGGGGTGAGTGTTGCGCAGCAGGTCAGGGTCAGCGGGCTGGTAAACAATATCAGTGCCGACACCAAGATTATCCCCTCAATCGCACCGGGCACCTCCGAGTCCGTCTCTCTCTTCCTTTCGTTCAGTGACCCGGGCCCGGTCCGGATCGTTGCGAAGGCTGAATGGGACGGCGACAAGCTTGAGCCCGACAACCTGCGCCGCGCCGTGGCTGTTATCCGCGACAAGGTCTCTGTCCTCTGTGTTGAAGGCACGTCGGGGGAGGGCGGATCCTCCGGTAGCCTAATCACCGCAGCGCTGCGGGCGGGTGGCAGCAGTAAGGGCCAGGACGACCTGGACGTGGAGTCGGTCTCATGGGTTGATCTGCCGGCGCAGGACCTGAAGAACTTTGACGTTGTTGTGCTTGCCGATGTCCCGGATATCACAGCCGAGCAGGCTGGTGTGCTGGAACGCTATGTAAGGGACGGTAACGGACTGATCTGGTTTGGCGGCGATTATGTAAAGGCCGACGTCTGGAATAAGCGCTCCGCGCTTGCGGGAACCCCGCTGCTGCCAGCCGTCATCGAAGAGCAGATGCGCACAGGCGATGCCATGGGTATCGGTCGCCCGTTGGACCCTTCGATGACGGATCATCCGGTCTGCCGTCCTCTCCGCTCGCTGCCCGAAGACCTGCTCAGCGAGACGCGCTTTCTTACACTGCTGCGCGTCAAGCCGACCTCTTCCAGTGTCAAGGTCCTGACGCTTGCCGGTAGCGATGCGCCTGTCCTGCTTGAGCATGCACTGGGCCGCGGCCATGTGTTCATGTTCACGACGACGGCCGGCTCGGACTGGAACAATATGGCCGTCACACCCGTATTTCCGATGCTGCTCCAGCAGATCGTAACCTACCTGACAGCACGTGAGTTTGAGACGCCGCGACTTGTGGGCGATTCACTCTCACTCTCATACGTCGACCAGCCGGATGCTACGGATGCCGTCTTTGACACGCCCTCAGGCGACGTGATCACGGTTCCGGTCCGGGACTATCGCAGTCAGTATGTGGCGCTACTCAACGGTGCCCGTGAAGCGGGTTTCTACCTGGCGCGTGTCAGCCTGCAGGCAGCCGGCATGCCGGTGGCCGTCAATGTCGACACGAAAGAGTCGACCATCAAGGGCATGTCCGCCGAAGATACGGCCAGGAGCCTGGACGGCACCGGCGTCACAATCGTACGTTCAAACGAAGCTATCCTGGCCGCGTCTGAGGAGGCCAGCCCGGCGCGCTCGCTCTGGCGAATACTCATGATGGCGGGCCTGGCGTTCTTCGTCATCGAATCGATCTTCGCTGAAATGATAAGCGCGCGAGCGGCTAAAGGAAAGGCGGCGAGCGCGTGAGGCAAGTGATTTCAGGTTCCGGGAACGATTGCTATCGACAGCAATCGAGAGCTGTCGATAGCTGTCGACAGGTTCGGATTGGTACGAGAAGGACGCCGTTTCACGGCAGGAGTGTTTGATGTCTAACTGGCTAACGAATTTCACAGGAATCAAAGAGCTGATGTGGGGCCGGCCGGCGCCGTTGGTTCTTGTTCTCGCTGCACTGGCGGCAGTAGTCATTCTTACACTGTTTCTTTATCGTCGCCAGAGCGGGCTTCCCGGTCGCATACGTGCCGGACTGGCAGCCGCACGCTTGATCGTTCTGCTTCTAGTCGTGGCCGTACTGTTTGAGCCGATGGCCGCTATTGAGCGAACCAAGCAGGTAAAGCGGCGTCTGGCGGTACTGGTTGACGTCTCTGAGAGTATGTCGATCAAGGATCAGCGTAAGCGGCCGGCCGATGTCATTGAGGCGGCGGTGGCGCTCGGCATGCTGCCTGCAGCTGAGACCGGTGACATGCAGAAGGCCTCAATGGCGCTTGGCACCAAGCAGCGCGAAGCCATCGCTGCAGCATCACGGGTAGAGCTCGCGGGGAGTCTGCTGTCAGAATCGGCACGTCCGATTTTTGACGAGCTTAGTGAGGACCTGGATGTGGGCTACTATGTGTTCGGCACCACGCTGCGTATGCTGGGCGAGAACGGGCACCTGGCGACAAACGCACTTAGCGGCCTTCTTGCTGAAGAGACGGGCACCTCCATTGCCGACTCGCTCGAGGCCGTCGCGGGCTCGGGTCGGGATGCGCCGCTGGCCGGTATCGTCCTGCTTTCTGATGGATTGGATACCTCTTCACGTCGCGCCGAATCGGTGCTTCATGATCTGGGCATTCAGGGCATACCCGTATACCCGGTACCCGTGGGCCTCGCCGATCCCGATGACGTTTCCATCCGCAATATCGTCATGCAGGAGGTCGCATTCTCCGGTGACAAGGTGCCGATACGCGTCCAAATCCGCTCCAAGGGCTACGAAAAGCGCAGAGCATCAATCTCTGTACGGCTTAACGGACGCAGTGTGGCGAAGCGCGGAGTCAAGCTCGCCGGAGGGCTGCAGTTCGAGGATATCTTCTTCAACGTTGATATCCACGAGAAGGGCGCCGCCAAGGTTGAGATCGCCATTGAGCCATTCTCAGACGAGGCCACGGCCGAGAACAATGTGGTTAAGCGCAGCGTCAGGGTGGTCAACGAACAGATCAACGTGCTCTGCATAGAAGGCAGCGCACGCTGGGAGTACCGTTACCTGCGCGCCATGCTCAAGCGCGACCCTAGAATCAAAGCGACGTTTATTGCCACGCGCGCCGGTGCCGCCATCGCCCGCAACTCCTCGGAATATATTGAGCGCTTCCCGGAACGCCGCGAGGACGCGTTCAAGTATGACCTCGTTATTCTGGGGGATGTCGATTCCAAATTCTTTACAGGCGACGAATTCCTGCGGCTCGAAGAGCTGGTGCGGGATCGTGGCGGCTCGCTGCTCATGCTCTGTGGCGCCCGTTACTCGCCGACCAGCTATGCCGGCACGCCGATAGAAAAGATGCTGCCCGTCAGATTTGAGCCCGAAGGCGAGTGGGAAGATGTCGACGACGCTGTATTTCCCATGCTGACCCCGGAGGGACGTGGCAGCCTGGTGATGACACTCGAGATGGACCAGGAAGAGAACAACGATGTATGGAGCCGCGTGGCGCCGCTGGACCGGATTCCGCCGCTGCTCGGCGCACGACCCGGTGCTACGGTCTTGACCACACTGTCAGATGCGGGCGGCCGTGGTGACCGGTATCCGCTCGTCGCCTGGCAGCGATATGGTACAGGCAAATGCATGATGATGGGTACCGACCGTCTGTGGCTGCTCCGTTTCAAGACCGGCGACAAGTATCACTGGCGCGTCTGGTCGCAGTCTATCCAGTTCCTGACCCTGTCGCGCCTGATGGGTGAGCACAAGCGGATCCGCCTGGAAACCGACCGCGCGACCTATCCGATCGATGGCCAGGTCCAGCTCTATGCGCACCTGCTGGATGACCGCTATGAGCCGATCATGCAGTCAGGTTTCCAGGTACGGGTCATTCCGCTGGACGCGGCGGGTGCGCCCCCGCAGAGCGTTGCGCTTGGACCGGACGCCGCTCACCCCGGCCTCTACGAAGGCTACTTCTCGCCAACACGTGCAGGACGCTACCGTGTCGAGTCGAGTTCGGCCGATGGCGCACTGTCGAATACGACAGAGTTCCAGGTAACCGATGTCGAGCCGGAGATGGCCAATACAGATATGCAGCTCGGGCGGCTCCGCAGAATCGCCGAGATGTCCGGCGGAAAATGTCTCAGCATGGTCCAGCTTGAGCAGCTTTCCAGCCTGCTGGACCTTGAACCCCACGAGACGACCGTCACCGCAGAGGTGCCGCTCTGGGATAACGCCTGGATCATGCTACTGCTGGTCGCACTGATGGGCACTGAATGGATTGTGAGACGGAGATATGACCTGCCTTAGGGTGGGGAGTGGGGAATGGGGAATTGGGAATTAGCCATTAGTTATTTGGAATTAGTCATTTGTCATTGAAAGTGGAGTCATAGCTGTGGGTGATGCGACAAAAGCGAATGAGATAGAAGATCGGTTGATCGACTTCGCCGTGCGGGTGATCAAGGTCGCGGATGCGTTGCCAAGAACGCCCGCCGGCAAGCACATCGCCGGGCAATTGCTGCGTTCCGGCACGTCGCCAGCACCGAACTACGCCGAAGCTCGCGGCGCTGAAAGTACGGCCGATTTTGTTCATAAACTCCGAATTGCACTCAAAGAGCTCAACGAAAGCTCCGTGTGGCTTCGCATCATTTGCCGTGCCGAACTGCTTGAGAACTCGCTACTGGCCGACCTTATCGACGAGAACGACCAGCTGTGCCGCATCGTGAACGCATCAGTCAAAACCGCCTCTTCCAACAATAACAAATGACTAATTCCAAATAACTAATGACAAATTCCACAAACAATCTTCTTCCCCGCGTGAAGGCGGTGTGGCGGCGCGAACAGATCTTGCACTTGACGGAAGGCGCCCTTGCGTTCGCGCGCTGGGGGCTGGTGCTGTTCCTGGCCGCCGGCTTTACCGACTGGATGATCGGCAGGTGGCTCACCGAGCTGCCGGCGGTTGGTCGATCCGTACTGCTTCTGGTTGTGCTGGGGGTCCCGCTGTACAAGGCCTGGCGCGCAGGCTGGAACGCGATCCGACCGTTCAATGCCACGCGTACAGCCCTGCAGATCGAAGAGCAGAAAGGCGGTATGGCGAGTCTGCTGGTTACCGGGCTGCAGCTGAAAGATTCAGCGAAACGGCAAGGGACATCGGATGCGCTTTGTGAGCTGACCTGCCAGAAGGCGGAAGCGTCGGCCAGCGATATCAGAGCGAAAGAAGCCGTCCTTTTTGACTCGCTCCGTCGCCCGGCAATGATTGCGCTTGTAGCTGGCATTCTGTTCGGCGTTATTGCGGCCACCAACGGGCCGTTGCTGATGGCCGGGCTCAGCCGAATCTTTGCGCCATGGTGCGTCGTGAGCTATCCGACCCGCACTCAGCTTGAGCTGGATGGCGGTGATAGGGTCGTGCAGGAGGGCAAGCCGGTCCGGATTGCCGCGAGCATGGCCGGTGTGGTTCCGCGCAAGGCGAAGATCGCGCTCCGTACCGGCAAGGGAAAGCCTCGCGTACACAGGCTGCCCGTCTCCGACGGCGAGTGTGAGTACGTGATCGAAACGGCCTACCGGGGATTCGAGTATCGCTGGACGGCCGGCGACGCGCGCAGCGAGTGGCGCCGTGTTGAGGTCATCCACGCGCCCAATATTGAGCGAGCCGAACTGCGGCTGGAGTTCCCCGAGTATACCCGTCGACCGGTTCAGCAGGTCGAGGCCCTGACCGTCACCGTACCCGAAACGACGCGGATCCAGTGGACGCTTTCACTTGACCGGCCCGTGCGCGAGGCGACGCTGGTCCTGGCGGGTGAGGATCCGGTGGCACTGGCGATCAGCGCGGATGGGCTGACCGTCAAGGCTGAACGGACGGCGACCGAATCCCGGGCGTACGCTTTTACCTGGATGGAACGTGAGCATGGATTCGTATTCACCAGTCCGAATAACTACCTGCAGGTGGCGCCGGACCGCCCCCCGCATGTCGAGCTGACGTCGCCCGACCGCAATATCTACGCGACCCTGGGTCGGAAACTGGATCTCGCCTTCCGTGGCCGCGACGATCACGGTATCGCCGAGTCCGTTGTGTGTTACCGCATCGACAAGGCCAAGGAAAAGAAGATCGATTTCACGCCAGCGAAGCCCATTGACGGCACCGAGCAGATCATCGACTGGGACTACCGCACCGTCCTGACGAAGCTGAGGGTCGGGCAGACGGTCACCTTTGCCGTTGAGCTGGCGGACCGCTACCCGGGTGAAAATGGGCCGCACCGCGTGCGTTCGGAAACGCGGCGCATACAGTTCGTGTCGATGGAGAACTACCTGGCGCAGGTTGCGAAGCAGAAGAAAAACCTCCTGTCTCGACTCCGGTCCCTTTACCGGGAAGAGCGCAAAGTACATGAGGTCGTGCTGGGGCTCGATCGCTTCGATCCGGTTTTCGTTCAGAGCTGCCAGCTCGAGGCGGTTCGGCAGGATATGATGCGGGATCGTCTGAACAATCTGGCGGGCGAGATGCTGCGCCAGTCGCAAGACCTGGCGGCGAACGGCGTGACGAATCAATCGGTGACGGCGGCCCTGGTTCAACTGCGCGCCGATCTGCAGAGGATATCGGCGGAGCATGTAGCCGAGGCCGCGAATGCGCTCAGGGCATTGGCGAGTGAGTCGGCAGACCCGGGCGGGAGCAACCGCGCAGCCAAAGACCATGCGTCGCACATGGTCAACAGCTCGGCGCGCGAACTAGGCCTGCTGGTCATGCCTCTCGGTTTCGAGGACGCCACCGAAGTGATGGCTCGCGAACTGCACGCGGCCGCCCGGACGCAGGCCGCGCTGCGGCTGCAGACGATGCTTCGCGGCGGCGATGCGGCTCGATTGGCCGGCGCCCAGGAGCGGCTCGGGAAATGGCTCTCGCGCCTGTTTGCGGCCAGTCCGAAGGGCAAGGAAAGCACCATCGCCGACGCGCTGACCGAGTTCACGCTCACGCGCCTGACGAAGCGGCTGATGAACGACGGCATCGAGGAGCGCTTGCAGAAGGCGGCCGGGCTGATTCGCGAGGGGGAATCGGCTGAGGCCGCAAAGATCCAGTCGGGGATGATCGGGGCGATGCTCGCGGCGGAGTTCCGGCTGCTCAGGGGGGCGGAGCGCGAGGCCCTGGCCAAGGCCAAGGGCCAGTTGGTGTCGCAGCAGGACAGCCGGGAGACGCTGCGCCTCGAGATCGCGGGGCTCGACGCGAAGACGTTCCGGGAGCGGTCTGCGGAGCTGGCGGGGGCGCAGGCCGCCCTGCACAGGAAGCTGCAGCTGCTCCTGATGCCGGCGGTTCCGGCGCGCCGTACGCGTCTGTTTGACGATGTCTTTCCCGCTGCCCCGCCGGTCGCCGACCTGCTCGTCGCGGCCGATGACGCCATGACGAAGGCCGCTTCGCATATCGAGGCCGGCGAGCGTGATGCGGCCGGGAACGCGCAGCAGAAGGCGCAAGCCGCCTTCGCATCGCTGGTGGAGATCGCGAAGAATCGCATCGCGATCATGACGCAACCGTCCAGGATCGAGCGGCAGAACTACGGCGCCATAGAGAGCGCGAAGCGGCTCGATTTCTTCGTCGGGCGTCAGCTCAGTCTCCGGGAAAAGACGGGTGACGTCGCGGCCGCCGGTGCCGCCTCCGCGTACCTGGCCGACCAGGAGGCGTACCTGGCCGACGCCGTCGAGGCATTTCATATCGTGCTCACCGACAGGATCAAGATGGCCGCGGTACCGTCAGAACACTCGCAGGCGTTGCCGGAGCGGATCGCGGAGGCCGTGCAGTCCATGCGGAAGGCCGTGTCGTTGCTGAAGGACAACAAGCCGCGCGAGGCCAGCGGATACCAGGAGGCGGCCATTGCTGCACTGGCCGGCGCCCAGGAATTGCTTGCCGAACACGGAGCGTATGCCGTGGCCCGTATGGGCATGGAGGCCATGACGCGGAGCGCCGAGGCCCCGACCCCCTATGTACGCGAGATCGAAGAAGAGCAGCGCGATATGCTCGCCCTAACGCGTAAGACCCAGCCGGACGACATGCCGGCCCTGGCGATCCCCCAGAAGAATCTGATCCACGCCGTGGACGCGTTGCTGGAGGCCCTGGACCCTGTCGCGCACCTGATTGAAGCCAGTGATACGCAGTTGCTTTTCGCTAAGGAGGATATGGACTCGGCTGGAATTGCTCTCGCCGAAAAGGACGGGGCCGAGGCGCTTGACGCGCAGGAGTACATCGTGGAGTCGCTGGAGGACTTGCGGGTCAAGACCGAGCCGCTCGTTCCGCAGTTCCGCTACGTTCTGGAAATCGTCCGGGCCCTTCACGAGCAAGCCCCGGAAGGCATCCTGGTTCGTGAGACTCAGCGCCGGTTGCGTGAGAGAGCCTCCGTGGCTCCGGTAGATGCCGCAGCCCTCGGCAAGGAGCAGGGCGCGCTGAAAGTGAGAGCGGAAGCCTGCGAAAAATTGATCAACAAGATCATGGGCCCGGGGTACCTTGTCGGTTCCGTGGCGCACATGGCTGAAGCGGAAGAGCGGCTGAAGGGCGGCGACTCGGGCGCGGCTGCGCAGGCGATGGAGCAGGCGGAGCTGGCGCTCAAGGACGATGCGGGCATGCTGTTGATGATGATGCAGCGTCTGGTCCGTCTTCTCCTCGATGCGCCGTGGTCGGGTTACGTCCCCTCGAAAGAAGTGACGCTTGCCCGGGAGGTCCTGAACATGGCGGCGCAGCAGAAGCACGTGTATCGCGAGAGCAATGCAGCCAAGCCGGGTACGGCCAAGGACGATGAGCCAAAGCTGCGCGAGTTTGTAAAAGCCTGCGGCCCGTTCATCGAGCGCGCAAAGCGGCACAAGAATCCCTTGAAGGAAGGGCAGCAGCCGACGGATCCGGTGCCACCGGCGAATCTGCATCTGAAACTTGTCGATGCGAAAGGTCATCTGGACAAAGCCGTGGCAGGCGCGAAAGCGTCGGATCGCGCGAACTCGCTCGCGAGCCAGAAGCATGCGTCTGAGAGCCTGCGATACTTCATCTGCGAGTATGCGTTGAAATTCGCGGTCGTGCCGCCCCCGCTCGATGAAGGTGATAGTCCCACGGATGTGTTTGTTGAGCAGGAAGACGTCATGGCGTTATTCACGCGGAACGTCCTGCTCGGCAAGAAGCCACCGGAGGGCGAGCTCAAATGGGAGGTGCTGGGCAAACGCGACCGCGCCGCACTGAACGAGAACTTTGCACGCGAACTGCCCCTGGAGTACCGGGCGATCCTGAAGGACTATTACGAGAGGCTGGCGAAATGAAGATGCGAGATGCGAGATGCGGGATGCGCGATGCGAGATGCGCGATGCGCGATACGGGATCCCGAATCCCGAATCCCGTATCCCGCATCTTTTATATGGTTCTTTCGGTCTGTCTTTTTGCCACTTGCCACGTGCCATGTGCCACTGCTGCCGACGACGCCCCCGAGTTGACGGAAGAAGCTTCGGAGGCGATTGACGAGGGGCTGCAGTACCTGCTGGACAACCAGCGCGACGACGGCTCGTGGGCAAGCGACAAATCCGGCGGTCGCGCCGTCGCGATCACGTCGCTGGGCTTGATGGCGTTCATGTCGCGGGGGGAGGTCCCGGGGGGCGGGCCGAACGGTGACGCGCTGAATCGGGCCAAAGACTGGCTCCTGGCACAAGCCAGGAAGGCGCCGGATGGATACCTGGGTACCACGATGTACGAGCATGGGCTGGCCATCCTGGCCCTTACCGAGATGTGGGGGATGACGTGGGGCCCGGAGGACGCCGAAGCCATGGAAAAGGCCATCAAGGCCGGGGTTGAGCTGATCCTCCGGTCGCAGGGCAGCGGCGGCGGCTGGCGCTACCAGCCAACGCCGTCCGCCGGGCATGACACGTCGGTGACGGTCATGGTGTTCATCGCCCTGGCCTCCGCGCGCCAGGCGGGCATCATGGTGCCTGACGAAGCGATTGCCCGGGTCGTGAAGTATTTCGAGTCCGCCACGAGCCAGGAGAGCGGCGGATTTAACTATATCCCGACCGGGAATGAAGCAAACGATTCGATCGCCTGCACCGGCGGCGGCGCCTACGCCGCGCAACTGGCGGGCGCGCGCGGGTCGGAGATGGTGTTGTCGGCGCTGCGATACCTGACGGAGCGCTCACCCGGCATCATCAACAACAACTTCGGCCACTACTACTACGGGCACTACTACACCATTCATGCCATGGTGCAGGCGGGGGACGACTACTACGCCGAGTGGTATCCTCTGATTCGCGATGCCCTGGTTCGCAAGCAGCGCGAGGATGGCGCCTGGACCGGGGGAGGCAAGGGGGCGGAGGGCGTCGGTTACGAAACGCCCATGGCGATCATCATCCTGGCGACGCCGTACCGGTATATACCGATTTATCAGAGATAGGAGGTGTCAGGTGTCAGGTGTCAGGTGTCAGGAGCTAGATGCCCGAGCTTGTCTCGGGGTGTCAGGGAGACAATCGGCAGCAATCGACAGCATTCGACGGCTATCGGTAGCAGTCGTCACGTGCCTTCTTTTCGCCGCTCCGGTCTGCCTTGCCGAACAAGCCCCCATTCCCCAGAGCGAAATAGCCGCGCTTGAGCAGAAACTGGAGCAGGCGGCGCTCGCCAAGTCGAGGTCCGAGGTCCGGATGGCCTGCAAGGGTGTTGCCCGCCAGGCGTCGGCATTGCTCGAGGCCTCGCCCGAAGCGCCCAACCGGTATGCCGTGCTGGCCCTCCTGTTTCGGTGTCAGAAGATCCTGCTCGGACTGGAGGTTACCGAAGAGAGTCGCCTCGCCTTCTTCGCGACCTGTGCCGACTTGTCGAAAGCGCCTGACGAATTCGCCGAGTCTCGACTGGAAGCCGACCTCCTGCTTTCTGAGAAAGCCCTGGCGGAAGCCGAAGCCCCCGTCGCCGAGAGGGTGAAGGCTATCGAGGAGATCATCGAGAAGTACCGGAATACGTCGGCTGATCGGCACTGCCTGACGTTAGCGCTGCAGCTCGCTGCACAGCATCGGGCTTTTGATCTTGAAATGAAGATTGAGAAAATGCTGGGCGAAGGTCGCTTTGCCGGGGATCACGAAATAGTAGCGACGAAGCCGCTGGCGGATCTTAACGTGGTCTTCAGCGGGACATACGAAAGCGCCGACAAAGCTCCCGTGAAGTTTCCGTCAGATCGGCTGGGGCACCAGTATCTGGTGATGTTCTGGTCGACGGACAGCAAAGGATCCGAAGGGCACGAGGCATTCCTTGCGCGTATCAAGGAGCAGCAGGAACAGTTTGCGGGCCAATTCGAAGTCTATAGTTTCAATCTCGACGACAAGCCGGATGCCGGCAAAAGCATCTTGAGACAGTCGGGCGTGAAGGGCACAGCGCTGCACCTTCCGGGCGGAAGGCGCCATTCAGCGTATCAGGCGTACGCTCGCAGGGATCCGGTAGCGATCCTGGTCAATGCGCAGGGTCATTCGTCGTTGAATGCTGGGTCAATGCCCGATCTTGGGATGTGGCTCGACGACGCAAGATACGTCGCGCAGCTTCGGTCGCTGTTTGTTGGGGAGTTTTTGGTTGGGGACCAGCGACCAGCGACCAGCGACCAGCGTTTAGCACCCGAGCTGCAGGCCATCCAGGACTGTTTCGTTGTGCCGCCGTTCCGATACCGGCTTACCCCCAAGGCCGAGCTGGATGGCTATCGCAAGGCGGAGAAGCTATGCGCTGCCGCGATCAAGAAACACGCGGAGGCCCCGGATCTCTGGCGCGTGCGCAACCGGAGGATCATCGCGCTGATGGGCATGTCGAACCTGGCCCGCGAGCCGAAGTACCTGGCGCAGGCGGTTGAAGAGGCAAAGGCGATGCTTGGCACGGACTTGCCGGCGGGCGTGCCGGGCACCGTGCCGAAGGCTCTGGTGCCCGGCGCCGACCTGGTCGCGCGCTTCTGCCTGGTGAAGGAGGCATTGTGGGGGGAGGACGCCAGGCCGGAAGCGTTGTTGAGCGATTTCATTGACGCCGCGGGTGGCGACAAGGCCCCGGCAAGGGTGCTCGCGACCGCTGCCGTACTCGCCATCGAAGCCAACGCGGAACCCCTGTATCAGGACTATCGGCAACAACTCCTGGATCTCCGCGATGAGGATCATCCCGGGCTATGGCCGGTGCTCTCGTTGCTCCGTGACCGTCACCACAACCACCGGATGTTCTGGGGCAATCCGGGGCGCTGGGGGTATAGCGAAACACAGCGATACAAGGGCAGGTACGTTGTGTCCGGGGTGGGCGCGCCCGAGAAACCGAACCGTGTGCTGACGGCGACACTCAAGGACCTCGACGGGCGGAATGTGCGGATCCCCCAGGACTTTGAGGGAAAGATGGGGGGCCTTGTTTTTGTCGAGCCTCCCGAGGACGCGTCAGCGCGCGGCGTCTGCGTGAAGCACGTGAATACTTTCGCCAGTCAATTCTCGAGACTGGGCGTGCCGGTCATCGTGGTATTCCTTTCAGAGGACACAGCCACCGTGAACGCAATGATCAAGGAGTGTGGAGGGTCGTTGCGGGCGGCCATGGCGCCCGGTGGTCTGGGGGGTCCGCTGGTGCGGCGACTGGGAATTCTGTCGGCCGACCGGATTCCCAACCCGTTTCTGCTCCACGGTGACGGCACCATTGCGTGGTGGATTTCTGGCATTAGCTATACGGTGGCGCGAACCCCTACGGAGCATTCCGTTTCCGCGGCTATAGGAATCAACATCCAGAAGGTGAGAGCCGATCGTATGTTCGAGCCCCTAAAGCAGGGAGATTACAAGCGAGCGGTGTCGCTTCTGAGCACCAGCCTCCCGCCATACTGGGACGCTGACCGTCTTCAGGGGCGTGCCCTGGCCCATATGGGTTTGAAGGACTGGGAAGCCGCGCTAACCGACATTGACGCGGCACTGGCCTCTCGCAAGAGCGCCAGTCGGCACAAGAAGGCGATGAGTCTTGGGGAAGCCGAAATGCATCTCGCAAAAGCGACGATTCTGAAAAAGCTGGGCCGAAACGCGGAGGCCGAGCAGGAGCGAGTGACCGGCGAGCGCAATCTTGCCTGGTTGACGACCCAGCGGTCTGGCGGTTACGGCCACGTCGAGAAGCCGCCTTCATATGCGCGCGGGGGTGTCCCGGTGGGGGTGTTCGACGACATGCTGAAACGGGTACGGCTGGCCCTGCCGGGGGAGGGGAGGGAAGATTAAGGCGAAAGATTAGGGCAAAAGATTAAGGTTTCTGCTCATCACCCCCTAATCTTTCGCCTTAATCTTTCGCCCTAATCTCCGGTTGCGTACAGCAAAGCGAATAGGACGAGAAAGAGTGCTGTCGGCTTTGACAGTGTGGGGAGACCGAAAAGGAGACTTGACGATGAACAAACAGAGATGGATTCCAATAGGGTGTGTGGCCTTTGTGGCGCTGATGGTTATGAGTTGTGTGGCCCAGGCGCGCGGCGGGAACGCGCCGGCGCTCACGGCGCAGGGCGAAAGGATCGCGGCAGAGTATACGAAAATGCTGGAGGATCTGAAGAAAGAGATTGTATCCCAGGCACCCCGGGTGGATGCGAACGTTAAGGCCGAATTCACTAAGCAGTTGGAAGCGCTTCGCAATGTTCCGTCTATTACCAAGAACGTCAGGGACCTTCGGACCAAGACCACGCGGGAAGTCACCCTGAAATGCGACCCGGGTAACCCTGCCTTTGCAGAACAACGGAAAGAGGTGCTTCTGGCGGCCAGAGCTGTTCTGCAAAATGTTGACGTTTTTCTGGCCGATGACAAGCACTATGCGAAAATGGCGAAGTTCGCATTGTTATCTGATGCCGATCCGAACCATCTGGCCGGGTTCGCGCAAAAGGGCGAAGCGGAAAAAGCGCTGATCGATGACCTCCTGAAGGACGACCAACTGGTTGCGCAGGTCATGACCCTGGGTGGAGCCGGCGATTACGGTCAAGCCATGCGAAACTACAGGGCGATTCAAAAGGCCACGAAGCGCTCTCACGAAGGCTTCTTTCAAACCTGGGCCCTGGCTGTATCGCTGCAGTATTGTCACACGTACTATGTCTATCCCGGTATCCCGGCGGAAGAGTCCCTGGTCAAGTACTACCTGAACTACCTGAAGGCATACGACGACGGCGTACTGGATCCGGCTTTTTCTGAAATTGGCGGCACAGGATGGAACTATCGCTTCGTCTTCCCCGACTCCTACACGCTTGAAGATATCGAGTGGATCAGAAAGGTGCTGCGCAACTACCGTCCCGACCACACGCGCCTGGAATACAGATGGCGCTACTGCCGTATCGTTAAAACCGACGTCCCCTACGGCTCGCGCATTATGCCGGCACGCCCCGATTTGAACCTGTCGAGAATTCAGGATTTCCTTCTCGAAGGCGGTATCTGCGGCCCGCGTGCTTTTGTCGGACAGATCTCGGGATATGCGTTCGGGATACCGTCGCGTCGCGCACCCTCCCCGGGGCATGGCGCCATGGCCCACTGGACGCCGGACGGCTGGACAACGGTCCTCGGGCCGCACTTCTATTTCTGCAAGCACATCAATGGAATGCCCCCCATGGAGTTCCTGTTGTACTCACAGGCGCAAGAAGATCCCGAGGGGTTCAAACAGGTGCTGATGTGTGAGTGGCTAGGGAAAGCACTGGGCGAAGCGGCCTCGAGTCAGTTCGGATCAAGCGGTGGTTTCTGGCCATTGCTGGGTCTCTACAAAAAACAGGCTATCGTCGAAGATGAGGAAATAAAAGACCAAGGGGCCACAGGCGAAGAGCTCGCGGAATCCAATGTGAGTACCGAGAAGGAAGAGATCGAGCAGGTAGAGGTCCCTGAGAAGTTCCGGAAGATCACCACGGCCGAGGATGGCACCATCACCATTCCTGTAGGGGCATGCAAATCACCGGAAAGCGGCAAGCTGATAAGATTCATGGAAAGCGTGGATGGCGGCATGCAAGCGCACTACAGCTTAGGTTGGGATCGCCCGGAATTGCTCAGTTACAGTATACATCTCCCCAAAGCCGGCAAGTACGAATTCACGGCGCATGTCTGTACCGTGACCGTGGACCGGCAAGCCCTGCTTCGCGTCAACAGGAGAACGTACCTGGATTTCGACATTCCCTACACCAGTGCCGACTGGATGGACACCGCACCCATCGAACTCGACTTGAAAGAGGGGCGAAATCGAATCGGATATACCCATTACACTCCGAATAAGGGTGTCAGCATCAAGCATTTCACCCTGAAGCCGGTGAAGAGGGTGGGTGGTGTAACGTCCGGTCTGTACGCCCGTTCTGCTGGCGCGGGGCAGAACGAGATTGCAAACACGATCGGCGTCCGGATGGTGCCGATCGCCCCCGGGTCATTTATGATGGGTTCGACAACGGGGCCGGGCGAGGAACGCCCGGCGCACCGCGTGACCTTGACCCGGGGTTTTTACATGGGAATGACCGAGGTCACCCAGCGGCAGTGGGCGTCGGTGATGCCCGAAAATCCAAGCCGATTCAAGGGGGACAATCGGCCCGTTGAGAATGTGGTGTTGGCTGACTGCGTCGAGTTCTGCAAGCGGCTGACACAGAAAGAGAGAGCCAAAGGCAAGCTGCCGGAAGGCGCTGAGTACCGCTTGCCCACGGAAGCGGAGTGGGAATACGCCTGTCGGGCCGGGTCGAAAACCAAGTACGGGTTTGGGGACGCAGAAAAGGAGCTGGGTGAATACGCCTGGTACCGCGAGAACAGCGTGCGTACGCAGCCGGTTGGCATGAAGAAGGGCAACGCGTGGGGTCTTTTCGATATGCACGGAAACGTCTGGGAATGGTGCTCGGATTGGAAGGGGAGCTACACGGCAGGTGAAGAGGTGGATCCGACGGGCGCACCGGCCGGGGCGTCTTACGGTCATCGCGTCTTCCGCGGCGGCAGCTGGGCCAGCACGGCCGGCCACTGCCGGTCGGCGACTCGCAACGGCTGCGGGGCCATTAACTCCCGGCTCAGCGGCCTGGGCTTTCGCCTCGTGAGGACCTTACCTTGAGCTGCCCCTTACGCGCAAGTCGGTTCGGCACAATAGATATTCAGCTTGCCCAGAGCTCAGATCCCTTGTCGGGAAGGGGAACACAAATGAAGCCGGACATGAGCCGGGCCGGATTCTGTCCATGTTTCGGGTTTCCGTGGGTGTCAGTCGACACGCATTCAAGACTGCTCCGTTGTCTCTTCATCGTCTGCCTGCTGATTTCGGTCCCGGCATTCGCTTTGGCGAAAGAGTCGCCTGCACCGATTCCCGAAGACGAGATCACTGCCCTGGAGGAGGAGTTCAAGAGGGGGAGGGGGCAGGCGAGCTCGGATGTGGCCGTTCGCCGAGTCTTCAAGAGTGCGGCACGTAAGGGCCAGGCGCTTCTGCGAGAGACGCCTGAGGCGCCGAATCGATTTGCCGTGCTGGGCATCATGTTTCGGGCGCAGAAGAAACTGCTGGCGCTGGATAATGCCGAAGGCAATCGTGAGTCCCTGTTCGCGAC
>JABGQM010000045.1 GCA_018648805.1 Verrucomicrobiota bacterium | reverse complement strand
TCTTTTGTATCCATGCCCAAAACATACGCGCCCGGAGACTGAAAGTCCAGCTATCTTTTGTGTATAAAAGACAGGGCTTGCCCGCGGGAGGTGGAGATCTTCCGATCCCCATCAGGCGGAGGATTCGCGCAGGTAGGTCAGGACATCTTTGAACTTGGATCTGTTCTCCGCATCGGCTTCGACCAGCGTCTCGTGGGCTTCGAGCATGGTGCCCTGGACGGCCGCGCGGTCATCCTCACCCACCAGCGTGGTGGGGGCACGCAGCGACGCATCACAACGGTCGTGGAAGAGGAAGATGCGTTTCAGCCCCAGGCCGAGAATTTGCCCGCTGACCTGCTCGTCGGCGCCACAGATTTCCACGCGCACCCCGCGCCCCTTCCCTTTGAGCGACACCATCGCCAGGACGCCGATGAACGTGCTGTCCATTGAGCTGCAGGCCATCACATCAACGACATAGCGCATCACCCCCTGTTCCATCATGCGCAGACAGAACTTGCGCAGCGGATGCGCCTCGACGAAGGTCATACGTCCCTGGATCCGGATCATCGCTTCGTCGCCCGTCACGCAGACGTCAACCGGATGCTGTGTTGTCTCACTCACCTAGACCGTCCCCAGTTCAATGGCCAAGAGACACAAGTCGTCATCAAAATCCACGCCACCCCGGATCCCCTCCAGGTCCTCCACAATACCATCGACGAAGGGCTGCAGTCCGTCCGTCGCATGCGCCGCGACCAACGCCGTGAACTGTGCCTGACCCAGGAACGACTCGTCGCCGGGCGCGCATACCTCGAACAGACCATCGGTATAGAGCAAGAAACGGTCATCCGGATTGAGCGGGTGGTAGCCTACTTCATAGACCGGATTGGCATCCGTGCCGAGGGCAGGCCCGACCCGGTCAACCCCCGGCCCCAGCGGCGCCACGCTCCCGGCGGAACGGTTGACCAGAAGCGGCATGGGATGCCCTGCATTGGCACAGGCCACCCGCCCCATCTGCAGATCGAAAACCAGGCAGGCCGCCGAGACGAGCGTGAATTGCTCCGGCTGCGAGAGCACGGTCATCAAGCCCCGGTTAAGCCGGCCCAACACGGCCGCCGGATCATCCAGACTCTGGCGCTGCTCTTCGAGTAGGCCCCGGAAAATCGCCGTTACCAGGGCCGCGCGAACACCGTGACCCATGACATCGCACACCACCGCCGCAGCCGAATGATCCGAGAGTGGGATCACCTGGAAAAAGTCGCCCCCCAGCGCCAGGGAGGGGCGGTAGAAATGGACGAAGTTTAGCGCATTCTGCCCACCCACAGTCTCGTGGCGAAACACCATCTGCTTGCGCGGCAGGAGCGCCGCCTGGATATCGCGCGCCATGTTGAGATCCTCGGTCATCGAGTCGTTCTTGTCCTGCAACACCTCGGCCGCCGCCGCCAGGTCGGCCTCCGCCCGCTTGCGCTCCTGCACCTCGCGATCGAGCTCGTCACGCGAAGCGGTGATCTCCTTGATGCGTGCCACCATGTGGTTAAACGACTCCGCCAGACGCCCGGTCTCATCCGTCCCAAACACCGGCACCCGGTGCGCAAAATCTCCGACCGAAATCGCCTGCGTGGCCCGACCCAGCGCGCGGATCGGCCGCACCAGCAGGCGTGCAAAGGCCACGGCACAGAACAGGCCGATCAGAATGACCGCTGCCCCGCCGATTCCGCCCCACAGGGCCAGCCGGTAGATAGGCGCGAAGGCCTCCCGTACATCAATCTTGGCCACCAGGTAGTAATCACCGGCCTGTACGGGCATGTAGGCCGCCAGAACGCGTTCACCACGGTCATCGATACAGTCGCGCACAAACCCCGACTCGCCTGCCGCCGCCCGCCGCAGCGCACCGCCCCGGGTAGGATCGTCGGCGAGGTAGCGCTTGGCGTCCGTGAGCCTGCGATGACGCGCCGGGCTCACGATCCGGATGCGATCTCCCTCGTGCATCCCCAACACCAGCTCACCGCTCTTTCCCAGCCCCGTATAGTCGGACAGAATAGCCAGGAGGCGTTCAACCGTGAAGGTCGTGCGGATGACGCCGACGGCCTCACCGTCCGGGTCATGCGGGTCGCGCATCGGACCATAGACGTCGCAGTATTGCACGCCATCCGCTTCGTACCACGCGCCATGCACGTACGCCTGCATCCCGGCCCGACAGAGTGGCATCCGCGCCACATGCTCCGCCGCGGCCTCGTCTCCCACATGCACCACCACGTGACACGACCGGTCCAGCACTTCAATGCGTCGTATCGCTGCCACCGAGGCCTTGGCGTCGTTGAGAATGCGCACCATCTGGGCACGGCTCGACCCGGTCTTGGTCTCACCCCTTGTCACATTCAGAAGGCACTCACGCAGTCGCGTACGCGACGCCACTAGTGCCGCGCGCTCGTAATCCTGCTCGACCACGCCTGCAATCCCGCCGCAGCGGGCCACGGCCAGACCGGTCAGGCTCGATTGGATATGGTGCTCGAGGGAGTGGCGACCCACCGTAAATATGATGGTCCCGATCAGAACCGTGGCGAGGGAGAGCAGGCCAGCCGTCAACAGCGCCAAGCGCACCGCCAGCGACGATCGAATACGGACTATCAGCCACCCCAGCATAGGCTCTGCCTCCAGTTTCAGTATACGCTGAACCCGAAGCCGGTCAAGCCCCCTAGAGATATCATAGTAAGCAGTGGGCAGTGGGCAGTGAGCAGTGAGCAGTGGGCAGTGGACCGTCACGGATACTGTGTGCCAGGAACTTTATGACTGCTCACTGCTTACTGCCTACTGCTCACTCTTCCGGCCCTACCGCTTGACGCGGCCGGAGACCTGGCCGGCCACGAGCGCTTCTACCTCAGGGAGGGTGACGTAATTGAAGTCGCCCTTGATCGAGTGCTTCAGACAGCTGGCCGCCACAGCAAAACGGATCGCCATGGCGGGGGCCGCATAGGCCTCACTGTTGAGCGCGTGGATCAAGCCCGCCCCAAACGAATCGCCGCCGCCAACGCGATCCACGATGTTGTGAATTTCGTAGGGCTGATACTGCCCGTCCACATCCAAGGGGGCCAGGCAAACGGTGTCCGTCGCGCGATCGAAGAGCATGGCGCCCCAGTTGTTGTGTGAGGCCGACATACTCTCGCGCAGCGTAATCGCCACGCGGCTCACATTCGGAAAACGCGCCACGATCGTGCGCGCAACCTGCTCGTAGGCCGCCGCATTGATCTGTCCCGCCTCCACCTCAGTGCCCTCGGCCTCAATCCCGAGTACGTCTGAGGCATCCTCCTCGTTGCCGATGACCACGTCCACAAAGGGCAGAATCTGCGCCATGCAGTCGGCCGCCAGCTGCGTGGGGGTCGTGCCGGGCTGCCAGCGCCACAGCTTCTTGCGGAAGTTGAGGTCGCACGAGACGGTCGCTCCCCGGGCTTTGGCGCGGCGCGCCAGCGCGAGGGTCGACTGGAAGGCGTTGGCACTGAGCGAGGGGGTGATGCCGGTGATGTGCACCCAGTGCGCATCCTGCAGCGCGCACTCGAAATCGTATTCGGCCGGTTCGGCCAGGGAGATGGCGGTGCCACCACGGTCGTAGATCACATTCGAGCTACGCTGGTTGGCGCCGGTCTCAAGATAATAGACACCCAAGCGCCCCTCATCCCGCATAAGCACACGCGTGGTATCCACCCCGGTGCGCTTGAGGTCGGCCAACAGGCTCTGCGTGATGGCATGATCGGGCAGTGCGGTCAGGTAACCCACCTCGTTGCCCAGCAGCGCCAGCGAAACCGCCACGTTGGCTTCGCCGCCCCCGAACGTAACATCCACCTTGCCGGGCAACACCTGCCGGAAGCGCAAGCAGCCCTCCGGCGCCACGCGCATCATGATCTCACCAAACGTCAAAAACATTATCGTCTCCCGTTGTACACCATTGCGTCACCGCCACGTATCCTAGCCTCACTCCCCCGCCGGCACAACTCCCACGTCACGCAGAGCATCCATCAGGGCGTCGGTATAGATCGTGTGGGCCGCGGCATTGGGATGACGGTCGGTGCGGGAGAGCCAGATCGCCTTGCGCCGCTCCGCGGGGGTGTTCGGGATGCCATGCCGATCAATATAGGCATTCGTGTAGGGCCCTACTTCGACGAGGTGGAATTCGTGCTCCTTCACCAGCGCATCGATCAGCCGGCGCTGGGCCGCACTACTCGAGCCGAGGAGCACAATGACCGGACAGCCCTGCGCCCGCGCCCGCGCCGCCAGACGCCCCATGGCCTGTCGGTAACCCGCTTCGCCCAGCATGTGGCGATACTGATCCAGCACGTGGCTCTTCTCACCCTCATCGAGTCCCTCCATCTGCTGATGCACCATGGGATCCCGCTTCAGAGATCCCAGACGCGACGCCACCAGCCGCATCAAGGCCGAGCGCGACCACCCGCGGTGCGCCTCGGGGCGGAGCATGAAATGGGGAACGCTGAAATCGTTGTTCACAAACTGAATCACCACCAGGTCGGGGTCGAACGCCAGGGCCACATGCTCGAACGTAGCCACCTCCATGGTCGTGTTGTAGCCCGGCACCGCAAAGTTGAGGACCTCGAATCGTGGGCTGGACGCGAGGGATGCATTCAGACGCTGCTCAAGCACCGCAAGGTAGGAGGCCTCCGCATCCACACCCCAGCCGAACATGACCGAATCCCCGATACCCACAATGCGAAAGGTGCCGGCCGGCTTCTTGAGCGGATAGGCTGCGTCACGCATCCCGCGCGCATTCGTACGCAGCGGAACGCCCAGGAAGGTGCCGGACTGGTTGGGCTTGAGCCGGTAGACAATATCGGCCTGGTCACTGCGCTCCACCAGGCCGGCCAGGCTAAGCGGCGCCGCCCCCGCCGCCAGCCTCTTGGCCTCTGAGCGAGCCAGCCGCTCATCCAGCGAGACATCCGCCACGTTGTGCGGGGCCTCGTTGGCGCGGATCACGATCTCAGCCAGCACCAGCACGATGCCGATGGAGACCAGGACGGTCAGACAGCGAAACAGGATGAGCTTGGAACGTCGCATGTGCGAGTGTCTTACGCTTGGTCATACCCGGTCAGGGGGCGATACCAGATGTTGCGGAAACGCACAAGGTCGCCGTGGTCCTGCAACTTGAGGGATTTCTGCGGCGCATGCGGAGTGTACTGGGCGGTCTTACGATGCTCGGTCGGTCCCTGCAGCTCCTTGGCGTGGTGGAGCAGGATACCGTTCTGCATGATCGTGACGCAGGCCGGTGAGACGAGTGTTTCGCCATCGAACTCGGGCGCCACCCAGATGATGTCGTAGCACTGCCAGCGGCCGGGTTCACGACAGGCATTCACCAACGGCGGATACTGTCCGTAGATGCCGCCGGTCAGGCCATCGGGATAGGTCGGGTTCTGGTACCCATCCAACACCTGAATCTCGTAGACCTCCATCAGGAAGACACCGCTGTTGCCGCGGCCCTGTCCGTCACCCTTGACCACTTCGGGCGCCGCCCACTCGAGATGAAGCTGCATGCTGCCCATCGTGGCCTTGCTCTTGATATCACCCGTGCCGGGCACGACCTCGGCATAGCCGTTCTCGACTTTCCACCCCGCCGGCTGCCCCGCTTCGCGGGCGGATTCCCATCCCTCCAGGGAGGTGCCGTCAAACAGAACGGTGGCATCCGACGGCGGCGTACCATACTCAGTTGAGGGCGTCACACCACGCGGCTGCGGCCGGTCGCCGTCATGCACATGCCAGTTGCTGCCGGGAATGATGGGGGTGTCACTGTAGCCGAGATCAGACATGGGGTGCTCCTTGTTGAGAGACGTTGCTTCAGATTGAATGCGACTCTTTTAGTCTATGCCGCAGGCAACTGCAAGGTGATTGCCAAACATCCGGAACTATTCTGTCGTGACAGGGGTGGTCCGGGTTGGATACTGTCGGACCCACACAAAACACAAGGAGGCCACAATGCCTTTCACACTGCCGTTGGGTACCCAGGCGCCGGCGTTTACACTGCCGGCCACAGATGGACAAAACTACAGCCTGTCGGATTTCGACGAATCAGAGTTGCTGGTAATCTTCTTCACCTGCAATCACTGCCCCTACGTGATCGGATCGGACGAGGTGACTCGGGCCACTGTCAACCGCTTCAAAGCGCGTGGCGTGGCGTTCATAGGGGTCAACTCGAACAGCGTGAACACCTATGCCGAAGACAGCTTCGACCACATGGTGACACGCATGCAGGAAGAGCAGTTCCCCTGGGTCTATGCCCGTGACGAATCACAGGAGGTGGCCCTGGCCTACGGCGCGCTGCGTACGCCCCACTTCTATGTCTTCGACAAGGCGCGTCAGCTGGTCTACACCGGCCGCGGCATCGACACACCACGCGACGGCACGCAAGCCACCGTCAACGATCTGGACCATGCCCTGGAAGATCTCCTGGCCGGACGTCCGGTCACCACCCCCGTGACCAACCCCATTGGCTGCAACGTCAAGTGGGACCAGAAAGAGCAGCACTGGATGCCGGCTGACGCCTGTGACCTGGTGTAGGAGTTTCCTGCGATGAACACGACAACCACTCCGGCGGCCGTTCCCGCTGCGCATACCGAATCCGAATTGATTCAGAGCCTCTGCACCACAGGGCGTTACAGCACCCCGCAGGTGGGACGCCGCATAGGGCTGAGTCGCCTGGTCGGGCGCTGGGACGGCTGGGTCTACATGCGTGTGGCGCGGATCATTTCTAGCGGCTCGACGGCGGCCAAGCGGGGCCGGCACACGCCCGCCGTCTGGCGCAAGGAGTCCGAAGATCTGATCCAGATCATGGAGGCCGCCGGCGGAGCCCTGGAGGTCTCAGGAATGGAAGATGCGCTGGCGCACAACGGGCCGGTGGTCTACATCAGCAACCATATGGGCATGCTGGAGACGTTCTTCCTGCCGGCGATCTGTATGGCCCACAGCGATGTCTCGTTCGTGGTCAAACAAAGCCTGCTCGAGTACCCCCTCTTCGGCAACCTGTTGGGCGCAACGGAGCCGATCGCGCTGACGCGCCAGGACCCGCGAGCAGACCTGAAGATGGTGATGACACGCGGCCAGGAGCTGCTCAAGGCCGGACGCTCGATCGTGATTTTTCCGCAGGCGACGCGGGCGGCGACGTTCAGTCCGCGTCAGTTCAACTCGCTGGGCGCCAAGCTGGCCGCACGGACCGGGGTGCCGATTGTGCCTCTCGCTCTCAAGACCGATTTCATGCGGGTCGGCAAGGTGGTACGCGATTTCGGGTCGCTGGACCGGGATCTGAAGATCCATTTCCGTTTCGCACCGCCGATAGTGCCACCCTATAACAGTCGCGAGGCCCACCAGGCCGTGATCGAGTTCATCCGGACCACCCTTCCCGGGTGGGGCGGCTGCATCGACGAAGGATAAGACTATGACCGAGAATAATATGCTGCCGGATTTACAGTCGAGTTTGCTGTGTGATGATGTACGCCAGGAGCGCAATGGAAAGTTCATGCTGATTGGCCTGTTTGATGGATTGAGCGTCCCACAGTATCCGGCCGTCTTTCAGAAGCTCTGCCTGGTGAATCGCTGGTGCTGCGGGCAGGGCGAGTTTATCCAGGAGAGCCGTATCATGGGAACCGACGGTGTCACCGTGCTGGCCCAGGGCAAGCAGGTCGCCATTCGCCTGCCGCACGACAGGGCCACGGCCACGAGTGTCGAGATCTTCCTGAATGTCAAACTCGAGACACCCGGGACCTACTGGGTTGAGGTCATACTGGAAGAGAGCATGCGTATTCGCTACCCCCTGCAGGCGCGCGAAGTGAAGCAGAAGAGTCAGTGAGCAGTGAGCAGTGAGCAGTTGACTGGAATAAATCCTAGTCAGCCAGTTCAATCTCAATCACATCCACGCCGGTTTCCCACCGCTTGAGCGAGTTAAGATCAAGCGTGATCTGCGACATGCGCTGCTGGGCTTCAGCCGTCTGGGGTATCGCGCGTGCAACGCCATCACGCTCCTCCGTGAGGCGCCGGCGCCAGAGACGCAGAATAAGATCCTGCACAGCCGTCACGGGTGATAGATCCTCGGCCTGCACCTTGGACGTCGTCATCAGAAGCCCCACGGTGAAGCCCTGCATCCCCTCCGTGCGGGCCTCCATATCGGACAGCAGCTCCTGCAAGGGCAACCCCTCCCGCGCGGCCTCCAGGGCGGCCTCGGCCACGGCGCGGCAGCGTGAATCGCTCAGCATATCGAGCGGCAGGTGCTGCTCCACCAGCGGGCCCACGCCGGGATGCTCATCGACATGTACGAGATGCTCGCACAGCGCCATCTCGATAGCCGGTGGGGCGGCATCTGCGGCGGGAGCTTCCGCCGCGGCGGCCGGCTCAGGCCGACGTTGACGGCGCACGAGGTGGCGCAGCTCATCCTGCAACGCGGCCACGGGCAGATTGAGATGCTGGGCCGCGGCCTGCATCAGGCGGGCCTGCTGCACCGAGTTGGGGCTGCGCAGGATCGTCTGCAACACGTCGCGGGCGACGCGCATGACGCCAACATCGGTCGAAAGATCTTCGCGCCGCGACAGGATACCGATCTGGAAGTCGACCACCGACATGCCCCGGTCAAGCACGGCCTCGAACGCGGCGGCGCCCTCCTTGGCAATGAAGCTGTCGGGATCCTCCCCCTCCGGCAGATCGGCCACGCGCACGCCGAGCCCGGCCGAAAGAAAGATACCGGCGGTCTTGATCGCGGCATTCTGGCCGGCATGATCGGGGTCAAACACGATCACCACGCTATCGACATAACGGCGCAGGATATTGGCATGGTCTTCAGTAAAGGCCGTGCCTTGCGAGGCGACCGCCGTCGTGAATCCAGCCTGGTGACAGCGAATCACATCGATCTGACCTTCGCAGATCACGGCCTCGCGCTTGTCCACCATGGCGCGACGTCCCTGGTCAAGGGCGTACAGCACACGGCTCTTGCGGAAGAGAAGGGTCTCGGGACTGTTGATATACTTGGCCCCACGCACATCATCGGCCAGCGCACGGCCACTGAACCCGATCACACGTCCCTGGATGTCGCAAATGGGAAATATGAGTCGATCGCGAAAGCGATCGTAATACCCGGCCGAGGGATCGTCCTGGTCGCGCCGGATGACCAGCCCGGCCTTCTCCATGAGTTCGAGCGAAACCTTGTGTTTACGGGCCCATTGGATCGCTCCGTCCCAGCGATTGGGGGCATAGCCGACCCCGAAGGCCTTGACCATATCCCCTTCCAACTCACGTTTCGCGAGGTAGTCACGGGCATGCTGGGCCGCCTTCATCTGGGCCAGGCAGCGACTGAAGAATTCGGCCATACCGGTGTGGATCTTTAACAGGGAATCCTTGTCGGAACGCTCACCCGGATCGCCATCCTCGAACTCCAGGTGGATACCGGCCCGCTCGGCCAGCATACGCACCGCGGTCATGAAATCAACGCCCTCGTAGTCCTGCATGAAGGAGAACACGTCGCCCCCCTTGCCGCAGCCAAAACAGTGGTAGATCTGACGTTGTGCGTTGACGTTGAAGGAGGGAGTCTTCTCCTTGTGGAAGGGACAGAGGGCTTTGAACGTGCCACCCGCGCGTTTGAGCGTCAGGACACCACCAATAATCTCTACGATATCGTTCCTGAAGCGGATCTCTTCAAGCGTGCGTTTGGGTACGATTCCCGCCATGACCTACTCTTTCCGCGAAAACCATTTGCGCAGTCGACCGGCCTCACGGCGGGGCTCCTCGTCTTTGAGCGCCGCTTCCACTTTCGCGCGTGACGCTTCGACGGTTTCACGCATGCGGTCGGTCACCCCCTGCTCTTCGAGCTGTGACTGCACAACTGGGACCCACTTCATCACGACCGACCCGATGACGGACGCCTCACCGAAATGATGGTTCAGGTAGTCGTGCGGCCAGAGGTTCATGGCAAGGAATATCATAGCCGCGTAGAAAGAGCCCTTCACAAGCCCCGCCACGGCCCCAGCCACCTTGTCGAACGTCTCGGGAATCGCCAGCTTGATCAATTTGCCCAGGAGCAGCGTCAACAGCAGCGACGCCAGGATGACGAGCAAGACGACGGCGATATAAGCCACGACGCGCGCAGGCGGACCCTCCATGCGGGTATGCGCAGTCAACCAGTCGGCCACGCCCATGTGGTAGCGCAACCCGAGCCAGAAGGCCACCATCGATCCCGCCACCCGCGCGATCTCCTCGGAGAGTCCGCGCCGCCAACTCAACACTACGTGCAGCAGCACAAACAGCAGGGCGATGATATCAACCAGGTTGAACTGCATGATGCTCCTATCTGCGCGGTCTGGGCGGCGCCGTTCGCTTGTTCTCCTCGATCCAGATGCGGGCCTGCTCTCCAAAACTCCCGCCCTCGTCCAGGCGGCGTACATGTTCGAAGTGGGTCCGCGCCAGGGCGCGCCGCTCGCGCTTGGCGTAGATCACACCCAGCAGGTAGTGCGCCTTGACGTGCTTGGTGGTCTTGACCAGGAGGCGGTCGAGCCGCTCAATGGCGCGATCATCGTCGCCCTCCTCATGCAGCACCACCGCCAACATAAAGAGTGTATCGGGCCACTCCTTGCGCAACGCGAGGGCCTGCTCAAAAGCCTTCCGTGCCGTGACCAGATCGCCTTCGGCCTTGGCGACAAGCCCCAGGTTGTGCCAGGCGCCAAACAGCGTCGGATCCGCCTCAAGGGCAGCCTTGTACAACACCATCGCCCGGGCCGTATCGTTCTTATGGTGCGCATTGAGTCCACGGATCCACAGCGCGTTGGCACTGTTCTTGACAGGGGGCGCGGCCGATGCGGCCGACGCGGACGCCGTAGGGAGGGCCGTAGAGGGGGCCGTAGAGGGGGGCGCAGGGGACGGGATGCGCAGGGCGCGCGGGTCCGCCGGGTAGGTCTCCGCAAAGCGCCGATAGGTCGCATCGCCCTTAGCGTCCAGCCCAAGATGCGTACCGTAGAGCTCGGCCAATTGCCACAGCAGGTCGGGATCGTCGCCCTGCTTGAGAGCCTTCTTGATCGTCACGAGCGCTTCATCAAACGCCTGTTGCTCAATGGCCTTGGCCGCCTTATCCAGGGCGGCCGTGACGTGGACGGGACGCACGGGCGGAGCGGGCGCCACCGCCGGCTCTGCCGGCGCCGCCACGGCCTCCGGTTCCGAAACGGGGGCGGGTTCGGGGGGCACAGCAGGTCGATGTTCAGCCACGAATGCACGCGCCGCCGTCAGGCGGGGGTCATCCTCCTCTGCCTTTTCGATAAAGGCTTCAAAATAGCCGACCGCGCGCTCCATATCCTGACGGCCATCACGCTGCAACACGCCGGCATTGTAGAGGGCGGCGACATAGCCGTCATCCGCCTGCAGGGCCTGACGAAAAAAGGCCTCGGCCAATCCCACGTTGCCGGACTGATATTCAACCACCCCCATCATCGTGAGAATACGGGGTGAATAGCCTTCACGCCGATTGGCCTGGTCAAGGAGCTGGCGCGCAGCCTCCCACTCCTTCGCCCTCATTTGAAGCTGGGCGGCCATCTCAAGCGGCCGTGTATCGGTCTCGTCCATCGCGGCGGCCTGGGCATAGGCGGCCAACGCCTGCGCGGGCCGCTCCATCTGGACATAGGCAATCCCCAGGTTCACCCAGGCCACGGCATTCGATGGTGCCTGCTCCACGACCTGCAGCAGCAGAGGCAGGGCCCCCGCAGTGTCGCCGCGCTCAAGCAGGTCAACCGCCTTGACCAGATCTTTCTCCTGCGGCGACATTTCGACGACAGCGGGAGGCTTGCCACAGCCCCCGGCCAGCAGCCCCGCCACTGCAATGCACACACACCCTCGCCAAACGTTTCTCATAGGATCACTCGCCCCTGTTGCGTTGCCGCCTATATATAGCAATAGTGGCCCAGCGCGGCAAAGGTGAATGTGGCGCGAGAGAGAAAACACTCGACGCCTCCCCCTCCTCACGTCATAAATCCCTCATGGAATCGTCCACGCCAGATCCGAAAAAGCGCCTGTTGCTGCATATCTGCTGCGCCCCCTGCTCCAGTGCCGCGATCGAGAGGCTTCGCAGCGAGTACGACTTGACCGGTTTCTTCTCCAACGCGAACATTGCTCCCGAGCCGGAATACTGGCGACGCCTGTCGGAGGCACGACGCCTGGCCGCTGAGCTCGAGATCCCCTTCGTGGTCGACACCTATGACCATGCCGACTGGTTGGCATGCATCAAGGGCTACGAAGATGAACCCGAAGGCGGTGCGCGCTGCGAACGCTGTTTTGCCTTCAGCCTGTCGCACGCGGCGGCCTATGCCGAAGCCAACGGGTTCGACCTCTACACCACCACCCTCTCGATCAGTCCGCACAAACACACTCCCACCATCTTCCGGGTGGGCCATGAACAGGGCCCCTTCCTGGATGTCGACCTGAAGAAACAGGCCGGCTTCCAGCGAAGCCTTGAGCTGAGCCGCGAATACGACCTCTACCGCCAGGATTACTGCGGTTGCGAGTTCAGCCTTGCGCAATCGCGCAAATAGGGGCAACCTCAACCGTAGTGTGACGGTTGCAGAGGACGAAGCATGGACGTGCAAGAACAGGTTACCCGTATTCTCGTAGTAGATGACCACCCGGTTTCAATGCGCGGCATCTGTGCGATCATCGACGGCGAGCCGGACATGGAGGTCTGCGCCATGGCTACTTCGCCGGCAGAAGCCATGCGCCTGTTCATAAAGCGTACACCCGATCTGGCCGTGGTGGATTTGCGACTGGGGGACCTGAGTGGGCTGGACCTTGTGCGCGACCTGCTCATCCAGCAGCCAGGCTTTCCCATGCTGGTCTTTTCCATGTATGAAGACACCCTATACGCCGAACGTGCCATCCGCGCCGGCGCACGCGGATACGTCATGAAACATGAACCACCCGACGTTGTACTTGCGGCCATCCGCTCAATTCACGAGGGGCGCCTTCACCTGCGTGAGGGCTTGGCACCGCAGATCCTGTCGCGCGTGCTGGTGGACAAGGCCTCGCCACCCAAGGACCCCCTCACCGCCCTGACCGATCGTGAACTGCAGGTTTTCCATGCCATGGCAGACGGCCAAGGTCGCAAAGAGATTGCCGACGACATTCACGTGAGCGTGAAGACGCTGGACGGTTATCGGCGCAACATGGTCAACAAACTGGGTCTGAGTACAGCCACGCAGCTGGCCCAGCTGGCCGCACGGTATGACGAGACCGGCGAACTCTAATGCTTCGGCTTGAGGATGAAAAACTTGCCGCCCTTGCTCACCCGAACGCTTTCACGTGAGATACGGATCACTTTGTAGCCGGCGATCTCACCCCCCTCGGAGAGAATCCTCCCGTTGATGTGGGCCATGCGCGTTTGGTGCGTATAAACCACACCGGTCAATTCCAGCTCATCCCGGCGCGGCCCTGCAGGTGGGATCGGCGCGAGGGCCTCCGCCGGTGCCGCCTCGACCGGTGCGGTGGGCTTCGGCGCTTTGACCGGAAGACCGCCTGGAGTCTCCTCCTCGCCCACAACAGCCACGGGAGCTTTCGCCTTAACCGCAGGAACGGACACCGGTATGGCCGCGACGGGTGACACCGCCGGTAGAGGAGACGGTGAAGGCGGCACGTCGGCGACCGCCGCTTCCAGCGCAGCAGGCGGTGGCGGTGGCATCACGTGCGAGCGGTTGGTATACCACGTGGCAAGCAACAGCACGACAGCAACTAGCACCATGATGGTGGAGAGCAGGACCGACCAGACCGAGAAAAGTGGCGGCGTGGATTTCGAGAGCGCGTCCACGAGCTCGACCGGTGAGGCCGCCGCCCGGTCTGGCGGCGCGACGGGCGGCGGGGTCGGTACGGCGGTCGAGTTGCCTTCTACTTTCTTAAGTGCATCACTGACTATACTCATACTGACTCACCCTCGATCTCGATGATGCTCTGTTCGATCACATCCAATTCGACCACGCTCCGCCCCTTAACATACGAGGCCAGGAGGGCCCGATCACACACCAGATTAATCAGGCGCGGGACACCCGCCGAGTAGTGATGGATGCGCTCGAAGCAGCCCGGTCCGAAATCGATCCCGGTGCTACAGCCGGCCACGTGAATCCGATGGTGGATGTACTTCTGCACATCGTGGGCCGTGAGCGGATTGATGTGGTAGCGTATGCCGATGCGTTGGCGTAGCTGGGTCAGGCGCGGCGAGGCTAGTTTTTTACGCAACTCAGGCTGCCCCACCAGTACAATTTGCATCAGCTTCTCTTTGTCGGTTTCCAGATTGGAAAGCAGCCGTATGGTCTCAAGCGTCTTGATCTTGAGTGTCTGGGCCTCGTCCAGAATCAGGACCACGTTGGTGTGATGCTGCAGTTCCTCGAGCAGGAAACGGTTCAATTCACGCAGCATGTCAATCTTGGTCCGCCGGCGTGCCGTCAGGCCGTAGTCTTCCAGGATGGCCTCGATAAGCTGAAGTTCCGACAGGTCGGAGTGGAGCATGAACGCGGTGCGACAGGAGCCATCGAGCTTGGCCAGCAGCGCCTTGCAGACGGTGGTCTTGCCCGCGCCGATCTCACCGGTGATCTCGAGGAACCCTTTGCGCGACTCAATGCCGTATTGCAGATAGGCCAGGGCCTCACGATGTTGATCACTGAGATAGAGAAAGCTCGGATCGCTCGTGACGTTGAAGGGGTACTCCTTCAGCCCATAGAAATCGAGATACATAAATCCGCCCTGCGTTAGTCCACGCCCCCGTTTATACACCTAAAGAATTACAGTGGCAATACTGGCAATTCGGATCTCCCAACGGGTATCCGTTGATTCTCCGGGACCGGCGCAGCCGGCCTTAATCTTTCACCCTGATCGTCCCCACTGCTGAGGAGATTAGGGCGAAAGATTAAGGGGATAGATTAGGGTGGGAAGCGTGACATGCCGTGTCTATACGGATTTCTCATCCCCGTCCGAGCAGGCGATCGATGGTACGGGCGGCAGGCGAGGCGTGGCGGCCGGATGCGTCAGGTGCATCCAGCGTGATGAACAGCTCGTGACAGGCATGGTCGTAGGACATCCCCGTCTGTGCCGCAATCAGCCGGATGCTGCGATCGACCAACTTCTTATTGGAGGCCGAGACATGGATCATCCAGTTGCCGGCCACATAGCCCAGGCGCGCCATCGTCGCCGTCGAGACGCTGTTCATGACAAGCTTCACGGCCAGGTGCTCCCACAAACGCAGTGGGCTTGCCGCCACGGGCCGATCAAACGGGATCGCACACTCCAGGCAGCAGCTGTACTGCGCCTCATCCTCCAGGCGGGCGGCAGGTGGACGGCCCTGGCTGCAGAGACGCACGAGCACGGCCGACGCCGCCTCGTAGCGCGAGGGATCCGGTTCACGCCCAATCTTAAAATCCAGGATGGCCTCCGCTCCCAGGGAGGGCGGGTCCTCGGCCAGCACGGCCGGTGCACCCAGATCACGATAGAGCCCGGCATCCCAGGTGAGCCCCACCGGTGGCCGGCCCAGCATATGGGTCCACGCTTGCGCGGTGGTGCGGGCCGGATCCTTCAGAAAGGCCCACGGGGGCAATGCCTCTCGGTCGCTGTGTGGACGAAAAGGCGGCAGACTGAAGGTCGGTGAGCGCTCGGTCGTGTCGGTCATGACATCCAGCAGCAGGTCATCGGCCGCATAGGTCACCCGGCCGCCAGCCGCGTACGTGTCGGCCTCGAGGCGCACCCAGTCACACAGTGACGCCACGCCAGCCTGACTGGACAACCGATCAAGCAGGTCGCTGAACTGGGCGGCCCGATCCACCGTCAACCCCAGCTCACCCATCGGGGCGCCCTCCCCCAGGAAGGATTCAAGCGCCGATTCGAGCGCCGCACCCACCACCAGCAACTCGATCGTAGTGGCCTGCATACGGGTGGACCCGGCAATGGCCATGGGACCCGTCGCGAGGTCCAGCTTCGTGATGCGCGGCTCCTCGATCACCTCACGCGAGCGGGCCACATGCTCACTCAGCACATCGGCCGGATTATTGAACACGAAGAAGACAGACGCCCCCGCATCGACGCCCTGCCAGGCCGTCCCGATGACAAACGGGGTCTCACCGCCCTCGGTGATCGCGACCACCACATCGCCCGCCGCCACGCCGGCCTCGGCCAGTTGGTAGCGTCCGAAGACGGGGTAATCCTCAAAGCCCTCGACCGAGCGGATCAGGGCGTAGTCGCCGCCCGCCATCACGCTGCGCACGCGCCCCTCCATTCCGGCTGCCTGTGCGCCGCGCCGCGCCGCCGGCGCATCGCGCCAGAAAGCACGCCAGGCCGCTTCAAGCAGGATGCTCAGACGCCCCGTGGCACCGCAGCCGGTGAAGTAGATGGTCCGCCCCTCACGCAGGGCCGTAGCGAGGGCATCCACCAGGGCCGCATAGGCGGGCCCGTCGAAAACACGCCGCGCCACGGCGACAATGTCTCGATCAACGGCCAACAACTGCCGCACGCCACCGGCTAGGTCGCCCGTGATCACACGGCTGAGGTGGGCCGTGAGCGGGTGCGACTGCTCCGTCGGCAATGCGCCCAGCCGGAAGACCCGTTCGTTCTCCAGAAAATCCCGCGCCCTGTCTGCCGCCATCACCATGCTAGTCCGCCAATCCGGCAACCAGCTGACAGACCTCACGGCAGTTGGCCGTAATCGTATCCCACTGACCGCCCGAGATGGCGGCCTGCTTGGCCAACCATGTCCCTCCCGCGGCGATTACGCTCGGCTCCCCAAGATAGTCGCCCAGGTTCGCGAGACTGATTCCGCCGGTGGGAATGAAGGTCACCCCCAGGTGCGCGTAGGGCGCCGCCAGACTCTTGAGCATGGGAATGCCCCCGGCCGCGCCGGCGGGGAAAAACTTGAGCCGCGTGACCCCTGCGGCCACGGCACCCTCGATGTCGGAGGGGGTCATAACGCCAGGTGAGAACGGGAGGCCGATCGCCTGGGCCGCCTCGACCACAGCGGGATTGAACCCGGGCGCCACGGCAAACTGGGCACCGCATGCCTGCGCCGCGCGGGCCTGCGCCGGCGTCGTGACCGTTCCGGCACCCACCAGCAGCTCCGGCCGCTCCTTGCTGAGCAGACGGATCACGTCCGCGGCAGCCGCCGTCCGGAACGTAATCTCCGCGATCGGTAGGCCGCCGGCGATCAGGGCATCCGCAAACGGGATCGCACTCTCGACCGACTCCACCGCCACCACCGGCACCACCTTCAGCGCCGCAATCCGCTCATAGACCGACTCACTCATGCTCATCTCTCCCTGCTGATAAATGCATCCGCCAAGTAAACCGCGCTTCGCCTGTCGGCGCAATCTCATTTTTTACACTTGTCATTCGCTGCCATTCTGCTATTTTTCGCGGTTTGTTGGATCCCTTAAAGACCTGCACGGATGCATCTGCATGCGAACAGGCAGGGATGGAAGCGAGTGTTCTCCCCAAGCCACCGGGAGAGCCAAAGCGGATTGAGGCGGATAACCGCCACTAGTATAAGGAGGCAATCATGGCTACAGCTGTACCCACAGCCGGTATCGGCATCAAAGATCTGCTCGACGCAGGTCTCCACTTCGGTCACCAGACCAAGCGGTGGAATCCCAAGATGAAGCGCTATATCTTTGATAAGCGCAATGGCATCCACATCATCGATCTGACCCAGACGCTGGGCAAGCTTGACGAGGCTATGACCTTTGTCGAGGAAATCGCCAGCAGCGGCAAGTCCGTCCTCTTTGTGGGCACCAAGAAGCAGGCCCAGAGCGTTATTCGTGACTGCGCCACTGAGTCGGGCCAGCATTACGTCGTGCACCGTTGGCTGGGCGGCACACTCACGAACAATCGCACCATCCGCAAGAGTGTGCGTCGCATGCGTGAGATTGAAGAGATCGATAAGAAAGACCAGTTCGCCTCGCTGCCCAAGAAGGAAGCGGCCGGCATGCGCCGTGAGCTCGAGAAACTGACCCGCAACCTGTCGGGTATCGCCAACATGTCGGAGTTGCCCGGAGTCATGATCGTGATCGACATCAACCGTGAAGCCATCGCGGTCAACGAGGCACGCCGCCTCAACATCCCGGTCGTAGCGATCGTGGATACGAATTGTGATCCCGACCCGGTCGAGTACGTGATCCCCGGCAATGATGACGCCATCCGCGCCATCAAACTCATTTCCGAGTCGCTGGGCGCACGCGTACAGAAGGGCGCCCGCGAGTACGAGCGCGTGGCCGCCGAGCTTGCGCGTAAGAAGGAGGAAGCCGCCAAGGCCGAAGCCGAAGCCCGCAAGCAGCGTGAAGCAGCCATCAAGGCCGCACGCGACCTGAAGGCCAAGGAAGATGCCGCCCGCGCCGAAGCGGAAGCCAAGACCAAAGCCAAGGCCGCCGAGAAAGCCAAGGCCGCCGCCAAGGAGAAGGTCGAAGAGAAGGCCGCCCCGGCTGAAGCCGAAGCTAAAGCCAAGGCTCCCGCCAAGGAGAAGGTCGAAGAGAAAGCCGCCCCCGCCAAAGCTAAGGCTCCCGCCAAGAAGAAGGTCGCAGAAAAGGCCGCCCCGGCCGAAGCCGAAGCCGAAAAGACATCTGAATAGCACATTTAAGGAGAATAATCTCATGGCAACGATTACCGCCGCACAGGTTAAAGAACTGCGTGATGCCACCGCCGTCAGCATGATGGATTGCAAGAAGGCCCTTCAGGAAACTGACGGCAATATGGAAGAGGCTACCCGCCTGCTGCGTGAGCGCGGCATGGCCACAGCCTCCAAGCGTGCTGCCAAGGCCACCAACCAGGGCATTATTGCCACCGACAGCGCCGATGACGGCAAGACCGTCGGACTGGTCGAAGTCAACTGCGAGACCGACTTCGTATCCCGCAACGAAGACTTCCAGGCCTTCGTGACCGAGTTGGCCGCGGCCTCGACGACGACAGACGATCCGCTGGCCGAGGTATGCGCCGATGCGCTAACCGATAGAATCGCCGCCATCGGCGAGAACCTCAAGATTCGCCGCAACGTCCGCTTCAGCCTGCAAGGCAGCGGCGCGATCGGCGCCTACATCCACATGGGTGGCAAGGTCGGCGTACTGGTCGAACTCGGCTGCGAAAAAGATGACACCGTTGCCGCACCGGCCTACCAGCAACTGCTGCGTGACCTCACACTGCACGTTGCGGCCTGCAACCCGAGCTACATGGTTGCCGAAGAGGTACCCGCGGCCGATCTGGCGGCCGAGCGCGCCATCTTCGCCAAGCAAGTTGAAGGCAAGCCCGAGCAGATCATCGATAAGATCGTCGACGGCAAGGTCAAGAAGTTCTATTCTGAGATCTGCTTCCTACAGCAGGGATTCGTCAAGGAACCCAAGCAGTCGGTTGCCGAACTGCTGGCCGAAACGGGCAAGGCTCTCGACGACACCCTCACGATCCGCCGCTACGTGCGTTACCAGCTCGGGGCGTAAGGATCCAGACGGGTCAATAGCTTATGGCCAGAAAGATCAAGCTGGGATTTGTCACGGCCCTGACCGTGGTGCGCTTCCCGCTCGTGCTGGCGTTCTTCGCGGGGGCTGTGGTGTACAGCATGCGCCCCCCGGAGGAGCGCTCAATCGCACTCTTCCTCTTGACCTTCGTCTTGCTGGTCACGTCGGCCATCACCGATCTCTTCGACGGCTACTTTGCGCGCAAGTTCAGCGTGCAGACCGCCCTGGGGGCCCACATGGACCCCCTGATGGACAAGTTCTTTTACCTGTCCACCCTTCCCCTGCTCGTCTTTGTGGCCCTGCGTAACGGGCACACGAATCACAGCATCTTCCTGCTTGTGATGACGATCATGTTCCTGTCGCGTGACCAGTGGGTCACCTTCCTGCGCTCGATCGGGTCGATGTATGACGTTAGCGGCTCGGCCCACTGGTCGGGCAAAGTGCGCACCGCAATCAACTTTCCACTGATCTGCCTGATCTACCTGGTGGAAGAGTGTCCCTGGCAATTCATTCCGCCGCCCGTGGCCTACGTGAGTGAGGTCATCGGCCTGGCCGTAAACATGCTTTCCGCGTGGATCTATACCTATCGCTACTGGCCCAGCCTGAAGCGTGCCGCCGAATTGGACAAACACCACTGAACACCAAGGACAGCACCCCATGAGCAAACCTGTAGTTGGCGCCCAGCTCTTCTCCCTCCGGGAGACCATGAAAACACCTGCCGATATGGCCGACACCCTCAAGAAGGTGGCCAAGATCGGCTACACGACGGTTCAGGTGTCCGGCATCGGTGCCATTGAACCGGCCGAACTGGTCAAGCTGACCGACGACAACGGCCTGCAGATTGTGGTGACGCACATGGGCTGGCCCAAATTCCAGAACGAACTGGATGAGGTTATCGCCACGCACAAGACCTGGAAATGCACCCACACGGCGATCGGCAGCCTGCCCGGCGACTATCGCGGCGCCGATGGCGTGAAACGCTTCGTCGACGAGCTGGCCCCCATCGCGGAGCGCCTCGCGGCCGAAGGCATGGATTTCTCTTACCACAACCACAGCCACGAGCTGGTGAAACAGGGCGACACCACATGGCTGGCGCAGGTGTACGCCCTGGCCGGCGGCGACATGCTCAAGGCTGAGATCGACACCTACTGGATTCAGCACGGCGGCGGAGACCCCGCCCAGTGGCTGCGTGACTGTGCCGGACGCGAGCCGGTAATCCATCTCAAGGACATGATCATCACGCCCGAGCGTGAGCAGCGCTTTGCTGAGATCGGCGAAGGCAACCTCAACTGGCCGGCCATCCTGGCAGCAGCCGAGCTGGGCGGCGTGGAATACATGATGGTCGAGCAGGACAACTGCTACGACCGCGCGCCGATCGACGCCCTCGCCACCAGCTACCGCAACCTCAAAGCCATGGGCTACGAGTAGAGAGAAGGCGACCATGGCGAAGACGGTCACGCCCATGATGCGGCAGTACCGCCGGATCAAGAGTGAACTGCCCGAGGACGTCATCCTTCTCTTCCGCCTGGGCGATTTCTACGAGTTGTTTTACGAGGACGCCCAGCGGGCGGCCCCGATCATGGACATCTCGCTGACCAAGCGCAATGGCTATCCCATGTGTGGGGTGCCGTACCACGCCCTCGACAGCTATCTGGCCAAGCTCGTGCGAGGCGGCTGCAAGGTCGCTGTCTGCGAGCAGGTCGAAGATCCCGCCACGGCCAAGGGCGTCGTCCGGCGCGAGGTGGCCCGCATCGTCACCCCCGGCACCGCCACTGAAGATGCGGTTCTCGAATCGAACCGTAACCACTACCTGGCCGGCGTGTTCAAGGCCGGTAAACAGTTCGGTCTGGCCATGCTCGATCTCTCCACCGGCGGCTTCTGGGGCAGCGCGGTCGACCGCCCCGCGGCGCTGAATGATGCCCTGCGCCGCTACGCCCCCACCGAGTGCCTGGTACCCGAAGAACAGATGGAAGCTCCCGGCATCCGCGCCGCCCTGCAACACTATCCGGCCAGCCAGATCACAACCGGTGACGACTGGACTTTTGATTTTGAGGCGGCTAACGACTTCCTGATACGTCACTTTGGCGTGACCTCGCTAGACGGGTTTGGATGCGAAAGCAACCCCGCCATGGTTGGGGCCGCCGGGGCTGTGCTCTACTACGTCAAACAGGATCTGCGTCGTCACGTCGACCATATCCGATCGTTCCAGGTACGCCAGGCTGGCGAGACCATGCTGCTCGACGAAACCACCTGCCTCAATCTCGACCTCGTGGCGCGGCGCGGCGGCGACACGCACGCCACCCTGCTACACGCACTGGATGTGACCCACACCGCTATGGGCGCACGCAAGCTGCGCGAATGGATGCTGCGTCCGCTCGTCAACGCCACGCGCATCCAGGCCCGACATGACGTGATTGAACGGCTCGCGGGTGACCGCGGCTTGCTGCACCAGCTGACCGAAGCACTAGGCAATGTGCGCGACATCGAGCGACTGATCGCCCGCATCAGCTCAGGCGGCGGCAATGCACGCGACGTCCTCGCCCTGGCCCGCTCGCTCGAAGGCATCCCGGCCATCAAGCACGCCCTGGCCGGCATCGACCTGCCGTTGCTCAAGGAGATCGACGCCGCGCTGCAGGCCCAGCCCGAACTGGTGACCCGCATCACCGAAGCCCTCGTGGATGAGCCGCCCATCACGCTCAAGGAGGGCGGCATCCTGCGTGACGGCTATCACAGCGAACTGGATGAGCTGCGCACCGCGGCGACACAGGGCCGCCAGTGGCTGGCCGAGTACCAGGCCGCCGAACAGGAACGCACCGGAATCAAGAATCTGAAGGTACGCCACAACAAGGTCTTCGGCTACTACATCGAAATATCCAAGGCGCAGCTGATCAATGCCCCTGAGCACTACACGCGCAAACAGACCCTCGTCAATGCAGAGCGCTTCATCACACCCGAACTGAAGGAGTACGAAGGCAAGATCCTGGGGGCCCACGGACGCGCAGTGGAACTGGAATACGAACTCTTCGTCACCGTGCGCGACTCCGTGGTGGAGCAGACCGGTCCGATCCAAACGGCCGCCGACGTGATCGCCACACTCGACGTCTTAACCGCCCTGACCGACCGTGCCCTCGCGCTGGGCTATACACGCCCCGTCATGACGGATTCGCATGTACTGCACCTGCGTGACTGCCGCCATCCTGTTGTGGAGCAGATGCCCGAGGCGGAACGCTTTGTACCCAACGACGCCCTGCTCGACTGCGAGCAGAACCAGATCATCATCATCACGGGCCCCAACATGGCCGGCAAGTCGACCTTCATTCGCCAGGTCGCCATCAACGTGGTCATGGCCCAGATGGGATCCTTCGTACCGGCTGACCACGCCGAGATTGGGGTGGTCGACCGCATCTTTACGCGCGTGGGCGCCAGCGACGATCTGGCACGCGGACGCAGCACGTTTATGGTGGAAATGCAAGAGACGGCCAACATTCTCAACAACGCCACGGCGGCCAGCCTGATCGTGCTGGACGAGATCGGCCGCGGCACCAGCACCTTCGACGGCATCAGCATCGCCTGGGCCGTCGCGGAGTACCTCCACAACAATCCACAGGTCAAGGCCAAGACCCTCTTTGCGACACACTATCACGAGTTAACTGATTTGGCCCTGACCATGCCGGGCGTGAAGAACTATAACGTGCTGGTGCGTGAACGGAACGACGAGATCGCCTTCCTGCGCAAGATCGTGCACGGCGGATCCGATAAGAGCTACGGGATCCAGGTCGCCCGCCTGGCCGGGATGCCGGATCCGGTCATCGGCCGCGCCAAGGAGATCCTGGCCAACCTCGAGGAAGGGGAGTTGGCCGAAACCGGCCAACCCAAGATTGCCAGGCACCGGCCACGGCGCTCCGCCGCCGCGGCGGCGAACCAGCTCAGCCTGTTTGGGGACGCCTAAACACAGACGGCCCGCGCGGAGCGCGGGCCCTACCTCACCCACGACCAGGTAGGGCGAGCTCTCCGGGCGAGTCGGAATCTGCGCCACAGAATCCCGTCACTCAGCAGACGCGTCCGCCTTCAACGTCTGCGCAAACGTGCGTCCAAAGGCCTCGGCCCGTGCAATGCTCTCGGGGTTCGCACCACCCTTGACCTCCAGGCTGTCGATCAGGTTCCATTTGACCGGCTCGACGATCTTGACCAGATCACGCAGGGCGCCTCCGGTCCAACCATAGCTGCCGAACATGGCCAGCTGGCGGTTCTTGACGCCCTTGATGCGCGCTTCGCGTATGACCTCCCACACCGGCGGGAAAAGTGCCCCTTCGTAGGTGGGGGCCCCAACCACAACCCCGCGGCGGGTCCAGAGATAGGGCAGCATGTAGCTGGAGTGGGTCCGCGCCGCATCGAAAATCTCCACATCCAGCCCCTCGGCCACCACGCCCTGCGCCACGGCATTCATGAAGGATTCCGTGTTGCCGTACATCGATCCGTAGATCAGTGTCACGGCCAGGTCGCCCGGCGTATCGGGGTAGTTACACCAGGTTTGGTACAGCTCAATGATGCGCTCCGGGTGGGCCCGCCAGATCAAGCCGTGCGAAGGGGCAATCATGCGCACATCCACATCGGCCAGTTTGTTAATGGCCTTGCGCACCGAGACGCGGAACTTGGCCACGATGTTGACAAAGTAGCGCAATGACTCGCGCTCGTAGAACGCCTGATTCTGACACTCATCGTCAAAGATCGAGCCCTGCAGCGCGCCGTAGCCGCCAAAGCCGTCACACGAGAAGAGGATCCCCTCGGAGGGTTCATACGTCATCATGGTCTCAGGCCAGTGCACGAATGGTGTCGAAACAAAATGTAGCGTGCGCTTTCCCAGCGAGAGCGTATCGCCATCGCCCACGATCATCATGTTGTCGTGCACCCCATAGTAGGATTCCAGCAGGTCGGCTGCTTTCTGGGTGCAGACAATGGTCATATCAGGCGCCATCGCCTTGAGAATACGCAGTACGCCGGTGTGATCGGGTTCGACGTGGTTGATCACGGCGTAATCAATCTTGCGCAGCTCGGTGATGTCGGCGATCTGCCCGAAAAAGTCATCGGTCTTCATCGCCTTGGCCAGGTCGACAATGGCAGTCTTCTCGTCCTTGATCAGGTAGCTGTTGTACGAGACGCCTTCGCGAGAGATGGGCCACAGCCCCTCGAACAAGTCCGTGGTGCGATCGTTGACGCCCACCCAATAGATATCTGGTTTAATTTCGACTGCCGGCATAATAGGTCCCCTGCTGCGTTCACAATGAAAGGCATGCAGTGTAGCGCACCCCGCCACCGAAATCAATACGGCGATCGCATCCGGTCATCGCACCCACGCCCCCTGCCGGCTTGCCGGCAGGAGCGGGCGACCGCACCCGGTCATGGCACCCACGCCCCCTGCCGGCTTGCCGGCAGGAGCGCAAGATCTCTGCCGTCTATTGCGCATTCAGGGACCAATCGTAGTCCAGGTGGCGCAGCTTGTAATTCCCCCGCTTGATATACTCCCGGTCGGCCGGCGTGACATGCTCAAGCGCGAACCCGAGGCTGGCCTCACCGCTGGCGCCAAAGTTGCCAGCACGGATACGCCCGGCATAGGCCTTGACGAAGTCCTTGCCATACCACTTGAAGATAGCCGAGAGATAGACCCGGCTCCGTTCGCGGTCAATGCGCATGCCGACCGGACTGGCCAGGTAGCTCTGCGACTGCTGCTTGAGCTGCGCATCCAAACCGTCGGCCCGGTAGGCATCACGGCGCAAGGGGGGGCAGCCGCGGGCGGCACAGACCAGCGCGAGGTGGAGGCGCGGCTCGTTGTACTCCCTGCGCAGGACCTCGTGTTCCAGCTTGTCGAGCGTGGTAGTCTTCCCGAACAGTCGCACGACGGGTTGTGCCCAAGGCCCCTTGAGCATAGTGCCGATCTTGCGGATGCTCTCGACCGGGTAGTGATCGATGATCAGTCGCAGCGTACTGGCATTGTAGAGGTTGAACAGGAAAGCCAGCCGCTGCGCCTCACTCCACGTGCGAAACGTCTGCGACGGCACGGCCGCCAGGGCATCCAGGTAGCCGTCCAGCGCGGTGCGACCGGCTTTGAGCGCCGCGTAGTCAACCGCCCCCTTCACCACGCGCGCTTTGAGCACCGCCGTGTAGGCCGCGTGGGTGTGATCGAACTCCTCGGCGTCGGCACGCCCGCCCGGGGCACCTGCGGCCGCCAGCATAATGACCAGGCCCGCTATGAACCCACTCGTCGCGCTCTGCATTACTCCCCCTCCCGGGTTAGACGCGCCTTTTTGCCTCACACAGCCACTTTCGCTTGCGCGCCACGGCGTACGCGCTACACTTCCGGACCATAGAGCTGCATGCTGCATCACTCAACAACAATTCCTTCTACCCAGGAGCACTCGCATGACCCACAAAGAACGCGTTCTGAGCGCCCTCAACCGTGAACCCGTCGACCTGCTGCCCTGCCACGACTCACTGTGGGGCGAGACCCGCGCGAAATATGTCGCCGCCGGCCAGCTGGGCAGCGATGAAGATGTCGTCACCCACTTCGACACCAGCCTCCGCTCCGGCGGATGGCTTAACAGCACGGCCGATCTCGACTTCGAAGATAAAATCATCGAGGAGACGGAGGAGACCAAGCTCGTCCTCAACGGTAACGGCGCCACGCTGCGCTGGTGGAAGTCGCACAGCGGCACGCCCGAACACGTTGATTTCGAGGTCAAGGAGCGCGCCGCCTGGGAAGAACGGATCAAGCCGCACCTGCTCAAAGTGGACCGGCGGCGTATCCCGTTCGAGAGCTACCGCAACGCCAAGCAGAAAGCCGCCGAAGAGAACCGGGCATTCTGCTGGAGCGGCGTGGCACCCTTCGAGCAGATGCACCCCGTCTGTGGACATGAATACATGCTGATGGGCATGGGCCTCGATCCGGACTGGGTCAAGGACATGGTCCACACCTATGCCGACTTTACGATTAGGCATCAGGCCGTGCTTTTCGAAGAAGAGGGACGGCCGGATTTCATCTGGTTTTATGAGGACATGGGGTTCAAAGAGAAGCCCTTCATGTCTCCGGCCATGTACGAAGATATCGTGCAACCCGGTCATGCCAAGCTATTTGATTACGCCCATGCGCAGGGCTGCAAGGTCGTGGTCCACTCGTGTGGATTCGTGGAGCCGCTCGTGCCCGGTCTGGTGGCCGCCGGCATGGACTGCCTGCAGGCCATGGAGGTCAAAGCCGGCATGGACATGCCGCGCATCGCCGAGCAGTTCGGCGACCGCATCGCCTTCTGCGGCAACATCGATATCCGCATCCTCGAATCCAACGACCGCACCAGGATTGACGAAGAGCTGAACCGCAAGATCCTGCCGATCCTCAAAGCAGGCGGCGGCTACGTTCTGCATTCGGATCACTCGATCCCACCCGCTGTCGATCACGATACGCTGCAGTACTTCTTCGACCACGGCCGCCGGATCACTCAACGGGCCTAGTCGACCATGACGGGATCAGGGATCACCTGCACCGGATCCGGCAGGGCCGCCGGCGGCGGGTAGTCCCGTGGCTCACCCGGCGCGGTACGCGGGGTATCGACCGGTGGCGCGACGGGGCGGGCGGCCGGGGCGGTCATGGCTTGCTGCAGAACCGCCAACTTCACGTCACGCGCCACATCGGCCATGAGATCACACAGAACCGTATGAGCCACTTTGCCCAGCACTTTGGGCATATACCCGGCCGTGGGGTCGCTTAGGACGCGGTGTGAATCGTACTCGCGGTCGACCAGCACCACGGCCTGCGGACTGAGCACCTTGGCACGCATTTTCATCTGAACATCGGCCACCGACTGTATCAAGCTGCCCGGAGACACCCTGTAAAAATAGTTAAAGTGGGTGATCTGCGGCATAATGATGACCTGATAGTCGGCCGCATTGCGCATGGAGTGACCCGCCACGGCGCCTTGACGGAACGCCCCCTCAAACGTCTTGAGTGCAATCTCACGGCTCATCTGACCAAAGGGAATATTCGCCTTAACCGCCGAACCGGCAAAGGTGGAGGGCCGCCCACCATAAACGTAGGCATCCTGCGCAGGTGTTGTATGCACCAGCACCTTGCCCGGCAGTGGCGCCCCGACCCGTTGAATGTGTTGTGCCACGACATCCGGTGAATAGCGCACCGTGGTTGAACAGCCCGTGACAGCGACCAAGCCGGCAACGGCCAGCATCCTGAATATACGTCCAGCACTCATCTGTTCCCCTCCCCCTGGCAACACCTAATGTCTCTGGCGGGTAAGGTAGAACAGATTCCCTTCGCCTGCAACTGTCGGATCGCTCACCGCGACCGAACCCCACACACATACAGGATGCTTACCTTCGTACCTCAGCCGGGATTCAGAGCATCACACTCCCCAGATGCAGGTGGCATGCCCACCCGCCATATGGCAGACTGCTTTTCACTATGCATGAACAGGATGTACCGACCGATCCCTTGGAGCTCTTTTCGGAGTGGCTCGCAGACGCGCGTGAGCAGACGCTCTATAGCGGCGTCACGCTGGCCACCGTGGCCCCGGATGGCCAGCCCTCTGCACGCGTGGTATTGCTGCGCGGACACGACGAACGCGGATTCGTTTTCTATACCAATTACGAAAGCCGCAAGGCCGCCGAACTGGAGACCAACCCTCTGGCCGCGATGCTTTTCTGGTGGCGCGACCTGCGACGCCAGATCCGTATTGAAGGTCAGGTCGACAGTGTATCGCGCGAGGAGTCTGAAGCCTATTTTCGTTCACGGCCACACGGACACCAGCTTGGCGCCTGGGTCTCCGCGCAGAGCCAGGTGATCCCCGGCCGCGAGACACTCGACCAGCGCCTGATCGACGTGACGAACCGCTTCGGCGACAGGGATGTGCCCTGCCCGCCCCAGTGGGGTGGTTACCGGTTGGTGCCCGCAGCCATCGAGTTCTGGGAGGAAGGCGAGCACCGCCTGCATGACCGTCTACGCTACCGTCGCGGCACCAGCGGCTGGATCCTGGAGCGGCTGGCGCCATGAGAGGAAAAGTGAACCGTTTCATAGCTACCCTTGCTTTGGACGAGGGTTTTCTCGCGCACGGCCGCCACAAAATGGGATAACGAACCCCCTAAAAACCTGTCATATAAACTCACGATCGTGAGTCTATATGACAGGTTTTTTCTGTTACTTGTTGACTATGAAGAGGTAGCGTCGTTCTCATATGTGAGACTCAGGGGCGTTTCAGACCACAAGGGAACCGTTTTCGATGCGGACCTGAATCGGGATGCCCGCTTCGGTCTCACCGCCGATGATCTTGCGGGAGATCGGGGTCTCGACTTCACGCTGAATGAAACGCTTGAGCGGACGCGCACCGTAGACCGGGTCAAAGCCCTGCTCGGCAATGAAGCGTTCAGCCTCCCCGGTCACCTCGAGCGTCAGTCCCTGGCTCTCGAGACGGCGGCCCAGCTCAGCCAACAGCAGCTCAACGATTCGAGTGATTTCGGCCAGCGTGAGCGGTTTAAATAGGACCGTCTCGTCCACGCGGTTGAGAAACTCGGGCCGGAAGCGTCCGCGCAGCTCCTCCATCACCTTGCGACGGGTGCTTTCTGCAATGTGCCCCTGGTCGTCGATCCCTTCGAGCAGCAAGGGCGATCCGATATTGCTGGTCATGATCACGATGGTGTTCTTGAAGTTGACCGTGCGGCCGTGTGAATCGGTCAGCCGCCCCTCATCCAGAATCTGCAGCAGAATGTTGAAGACATCGTGGTGCGCCTTCTCGATCTCGTCGAGCAGGATCACGCTGTAAGGCTTGCGTCGCACGGCCTCGGTTAACTGGCCGCCCTCCTCAAAACCGATGTACCCCGGCGGGGCACCAATCAGGCGCGACACGGTGTGCTTCTCCATATACTCGGACATGTCAATCCGGACGATATTGGCCTCGCTGTCAAACAGCGCCTCGGCCAGCGTGCGGGCCAGCTCAGTCTTGCCCACCCCGGTCGGCCCCAGGAAGAGGAAGGATCCGATGGGACGATGCGGCGTCTTGATTCCCGCGCGGGCACGCAGCACGGCATCAGCGACGGCCTGCACGGCTTCATCCTGCCCCACGACACGTTCATGCAATACGCCGTCAAGCTGGAGCAGCTTCTGTCGCTCCCCTTCAAGTAGCTTGGTCAAGGGCACGCCCGACCAGCGCGATACGACCTCGGCAATCTCCTCTTCGGAGACCTCTTCGCGCACAAGCGCGGTCGTACCGTTCGACGCGGCGCGTGCTTCGTGCGCGGCGAGTTCCTGCTCAAGTTGCGGAATCAGGCCGTGCCGCAACTTGGCCACACGATCGAGATCGTAGCCGCGCTCAGCCTCGGCGCTTTCCTGCCGCGCATGCTCGAGCTTCTCGCGCACGACACGCACGCTATCGATGACGCCTTTCTCCTGCTCCCATTGGGCCCGCATCGCATCGGCATCGGCCTTGGCATCGGCCAACTCCCTGCGCAGCGCAGCCAGACGCTCCTTGCTGGCCTTATCTTTCTCCTTCTTGAGCGCCGTCTCCTCGATCTCAAGACGCATCACCTTGCGGGTCACAGCATCCAGCTCAGCCGGCATGGAGTCGATCTCGGTACGGATCGAGGCGCAGGCCTCATCCATCAGGTCAATCGCTTTGTCGGGCAGGAAACGATCGCTGATGTAGCGATCCGACAGGATGGCCGACGAGACCAACGCGGCATCCTGAATACGCACACCGTGATGGACTTCGAACCGTTCGCGCAGGCCGCGCAGAATCGAGATGGTGTCCTCGACCGAGGGCGCATCCACAACAATGGGCTGGAAGCGACGTTCGAGCGCACCATCCTTCTCAATATACGTGCGGTATTCATCGAGTGTCGTCGCCCCAATGCAGTGCAGCTCGCCGCGGGCCAACATCGGTTTGAGCATATTGCCGGCATCGGCAGATCCCTCGGTCTTACCGGCCCCGACAATGGTGTGCACCTCATCAATGAAGAGGATGATCTGACCTTCAGCCGACTTGATTTCAGTGAGTACCGCCTGGAGTCGCTCTTCGAACTCGCCGCGATACTTGGCTCCAGCCATAAGGGCCGTCATATCGAGCGCAAAGATGGTGCGATCCTTGAGCCCCTCAGGCACGTCCCCTCGCACAATGCGGTGGGCCAGCCCCTCGACAATCGCAGTCTTACCGACACCCGGCTCACCGATCAGGACGGGGTTGTTCTTGGTCTTACGCGAGAGAATACGGATCACACTGCGGATCTCACTGTCACGCCCGATCACCGGATCCAGCTTGCCGTCGCGCGCCAATGCCACCAGATCGACACCATACTTCTCAAGTGCCTCGTAAGCACCTTCCGGATTATCGGTCGTGATCCGCTGGTTGCCGCGAACCGACTTCAGCTCTTCAAGCACGGCTTTGCGCTTTGCTCCGAATTCGGCCAGCAGCCGACCGGCAGGAGTGTCCTTTCCTTCATCCGTGAACGCCAGAAGGAGGTGCTCAACCGAGATGTACTCGTCCCGCAACCGCTTCGCCTCGTCACCGGCCTGAACCAGAAGCTTACTGAAACGCTGCGAGACATAGACCTTACCGGCCTCCGTGTTGCCACCGCTCACGGATGGCATGCGCTCCAGTTCCTGCTCCAAACGAGCCTGCAACGTCGAAACCGGTGCGCCGACACGCTCCAGAAGGCGAGGCACCAGCCCTCCCTCCTGCGTGATGAGTGCGGTGAGCAGATGCTCCCCATCCACCTGCTGGTGACTGTGCCGCACGGCCAATACCTGGGCCGACTGCATGGCTTCCTGTGCTTTCTGCGTCAATTTACTCAGATCCATGATGTTCTTCCTATATGTAGAATTTCACAACTCTGAACAGCATTCAATATGCCAAAGAACACCACTATCTGTATGATGCTCATATACAGATAGTTACAAGCACAATCAAAAGAGCCGGCATGCGCCATTCTGACCCATGCACGCCATAGCCTCACATCGTATATGAGACATATAGACACAAGGAGTGTGAAAAGGGGGGATCAGAAGAGCTGGGTGACACCAGGGGTTTCCTGGCCCAATCCTCTCCTGGGGATTTGAACGCGCAGAATGCCGTTGGTGATGCCGACGAACGCGTCATCGGCAGCGCCGACAGGCCCCGGAAGCCTGACCCGCCGCCCAAACCGCTGCATTTGCGTGTAGTGTGCTCCACGAACAGGGGCGAACGCATCAACGATCAGAATCCGGCCATCCAAAAACACCTGGACGTTCGAGGGCTCAACATCGGGAATGCTGAAACAGACCACGTAGTCCGCATCGGACGCCCGCATATCCATGGTCGGGGAGACGGACAGCGCGTCCCACCCTTCGTCAATTTGCAGCGCGGAACGCAGACGCGCCATGTTTTCGAAGGCATCGGCAAACATGGCACCGACGCCTTCAAAGGGATCGCGGGAGGGCAGCGTCATTCTCACCCCCGGGACCGGCAGTCGACTGGGCGGAGGCGTCACCGTCAACGCGACATCGTCCGCCGCTGGCTGTTCCGCTATTGGCTGATACGCTACGACCTCTGCGCTCCTCTTGGAACGCAACAGCTCCCGGGCAATGAACAGCTGCATCCCGAGGATCGCGGCGAGCAACACCCGCTCAACACTAACAAGGGATCGTTTTCTTCCGCGCTGATCTCTGTCTGTATCCATTCAGTCTATCCCTCCGGAGCAATGGACTGCAGAAAGTGTGCCACTCCCTGTTGCCTGAGCTCAAGTCTCCCATTTGCACTCCAGACCGCCAATCAACTCTCGCCGCATGCCGTTCGGCTGTGTCATTCCTTCGCAGCAGATGCGACATCCTGTCGCACCTACCGTCATCAAGAGGCGATAACTCCTCGTTTTTTAAAATAATATCATGGTACTTTTCCTGCTTCGAGATTGACCGGGAATACGTATGCGACATCAGCGAATCAGTTTACCCCTAGCCCTGATCACTGCTCTGCTTGTGATTCTTATCGCAGGCCTGGCAGGCACGGCCCTTGTTCTGCTCCGCCAGATGCACGGACGATCGGCACGCACAGCGGCTGCCGAAACAGTGGTCCTCCAGGGCAAGGCCATGGTGGCGCACCTCTCAGCCGCGCCCGCGACCACTCTCCTTAGCCCCAGTGAAGACGATTGGATCGAGTTCTCGCACCTCGTTCAGAACCTCTACGCATTCCAGGAAGGACTGCAGTACGTCTCCGTGACGTGCAACGGAGTCGTCGTCTTTCACGAGCAGACCCGCCAGCTTGACGGATCGCCGACCGCCGCGGCCCCACCGACACCCGACCCCACCGGCGACGCGGTCGAGATGCACCGCAAAGTCATGCACATCGGGGACGAATCCCTCCCCGTGGTCGTGTTCACGATGAGTACGAGAGGCGCGGAAGATCAGGATGTCAGCGTCAGCGTTGCTCTGCGTAAAGACACGGTCAATCGTGAAGAGCAGGCCACGACAGATGCCATAGCATCGATGTTTAGATTGTCATTGCTCACCGTATTGGTTGCATTCCTGATCTGCGTGCTGCTTGTTGTCTGGATGATGCGACGCGAGGTCAAGCGTGAGGCCATGCGCCGAGAGCAGGAGCATCTGGCTTTCTCAGGTATGCTGGCCAACGGCATTGTGCATGATTTCAGAAATCCGATGTCCTCCATGCGCTTGGATGTGCAAATGCTGCACAAGGAAACACAAAAGGGCGATGCCACCTCCCATGATCGCGTCCTCGGGCTTACCGAACGAATACGTCACACACTCGACCGGATGGATAAGGTGTTCAAGGAGTTCCTGTATGTCTCCCGTCCTGACAAGAGCGGGCCGACCAAGATCGATCTGACCGCCTGCATCAAAGATTCTCTGGAAATGCTGGCCCCGCGCCTCGAGCAGGCCAACGTCACGTGCCGATTCGAGCCCCCATCCGGCACCATCCTGGTCAGGGTCTACGACGCGTCGCTTCGCAGGGCGCTGGTCAACGTGCTCACGAATGCCGAACAGTTCTCGCCTCCCGGCGAGTCCATCCGGGTCGACCTCGCGGCCGATGGTCAGAACGCCATGGTTACCATCTCAGACAACGGGCCAGGCATTCACAAGAGCAAGCAGAAACGTGTGTTTGAAATGTTCTTCACGGACCGTCCCGGGGGCACCGGACTGGGACTCTTCCTTGCCAAGGCGGCGGTGGAACGCTCGGGCGGCACAATTGATATCTCGCATGTGTCGCAGCAGCGTGGCGCCTCCATCAGAATCACCCTGCCTCTTGCAACTGGCACGGAAGCTGCATAGGAATCACGGACAGATGAACACACCCCGAATCTTGATTGTCGAAGACGACCCCGACGGACGTGCGTCCGTGCTGGAAGCCGTTCAGGATGCCGGCATGCAGGCGACGGCGGCGGCGAGCGGAAAGGAGGGTATTGCCATCTTCAAGGAGGATGCGTTCGATGTCGTCCTGTCTGACTTGGTCCTGCCCGACATTGACGGGGTCGAGGTCCTCATTTCTATCGGCAAACTCCAGGCCGACGTTCCTGTCATGATCATGACCGCCTATGGTTCCGTGGACTCAAGCGTTAGAGCCATGAAGGCCGGGGCCTATGACTATATCACCAAGCCGCTCGATCTCGACGATCTGCAGACGAAACTGAAACGCGCCGTTGAGACCTCCCGATTACGGCAGCAAGTCGACAGCTTCCGGTCCGCCGCACGCACCCAATTCGGTGCGCGCGCCATAACAGCCGAAGACCCCAAGTCGACAGCGCTTCTGGAGCAGATCAAGACCCTCGCCGCCACGAATGCCACGGTCCTGATCCAGGGCGAGAGCGGAACGGGTAAGGAGCTCATCGCGCACGCGCTGCACTATGATGGACTGCGGTGCGATGGTCCTTTCGTCGCCGTCAACTGCGGTGCCTTCACCGAATCGCTTCTGGCCTCAGAGCTCTTCGGCCACGAGAAGGGCGCATTCACAGGCGCTATCCGTAAGCACAAAGGGGCCTTTGAGCGCGCCGATGGCGGAACCCTCTTTCTGGATGAGATCGGCGATGCGCCACTTGATGTGCAAATCAAGCTGCTCCGTGTTCTCGAAGAACGGCGTGTCACGCGTATCGGTGGCCAGGAATCGTTTGGCATCGATACGCGAGTGATATCCGCTTCCAACCGCATACTGAACGAGTTAGTGGCGGATGGCGCTTTTCGCGAAGACCTTCTCTATCGTCTCAAGGTCGTGGATATCACCGTCCCCCCCTTGCGCGAACGGCGCGGAGACATACGGCCGCTGGCTGACCGCTTCATCGCGGCAGCCTGCTCAGAGCACGGCAGACACATCGACGAAGTAACAGCCGACTTCCACGACGCTCTCGTCAACTGCAACTGGCCGGGCAACATCCGCCAACTGCGCAATGTCATTGAGTCGGCTGTGGTCATGTCAACGTCCTCAGTACTGACATCCGCAAGCCTCGCACTCCCCCATAGCACCATTGATTCACGTATACCATTTGTGACCCCAACGGGCATGCCCCTGGAGGATATTGAAAGAGAGATCCTGCGCCAGGCGCTGGCGCGCAATCAAGGCAACCGTACGCTTACAGCCGAGGAACTGAAGATCTCGCGCAGAACCATTCAAAGAAAGATCAAGGAACACAACCTGCCGTTTTGACACGCAGACACGCGACACATAGGACTTGTCACTTTCGTTCGCCGGCGTGGCGGCCGAGAGAGATGTACCAGCAATAAAGAAGAGGAGGGTAGCCATGCTCGAGGTCGATGGCCTCAGGAAACAGTTCGGGCCTATCGAAGCCGTACGCGGCGTTTCGTTCCAGGCCGACAAGGGCGAGGTGTTGGGATTTCTAGGCCCGAATGGTGCCGGCAAGACCACCACCATGCGTATGATCACGGGGTTCCTGCCCCCCTCAGACGGGACGGCGCGCGTATGCGGACATGATGTGACGACGGATCCCGTTGCAGTTAAGCGTTGCGTGGGCTATTTGCCCGAGAATGCACCGGCTTACGATTCGATGACCGTGACAGACTTCCTGCGCTTCGGAGCCGGCATCCGCGGCTTCCGCGGCAAGGCAGGGCGCGACCGCACGGATGAGACGATCGTGACGTGCCGCCTCGAGAAGGTGCGTCACCAGGCGATCGGTACGCTCTCGAAGGGATACCGACAGCGGACCTGTTTCGCGCAAGCGGTCCTGCACGACCCCCCTGTGCTGATCATGGATGAGCCGACCGACGGGCTGGACCCCAACCAGAAGCATCTGGTGCGGGAGATGATCCGCGAGATGGCCTCGCAGAAGACGATCATTATCTCAACCCACATTCTGGAGGAAGTGGAGGCGATCTGTACGCGCTGTGTCATCATCAGTAGCGGCGAGATCGTGGCCAACGGCAGTCCAGAGGAACTGAAAGCGAAGAGCCCGAGCGGAACGCTGGCCGAAACCTTCCGCATGCTGACACTGGACAAGGAGGGCGAAACCCATGGATAGCATCCACAACATCGGCGCGATCTTCCGCCGCGAACTGAAGGCCTACTTCGAATCTCCGGTGGCTTACGTGTTCACGGTGGTCTTCCTTCTACTGACGGGCTTTCTGACTTTCTCGGTGGCGCGCTTCTATGAGCGCGGCGTGGCCGACCTGACGCCCTTCTTCTTCTGGCATCCGTGGGTCTATCTGCTGCTGGTGCCGGCGGCCACCATGAGTCTGTGGGCCGAGGAACGTCGCTCGGGCACGGTTGAGCTGCTGCTCACGATGCCGATCACGATGTTTGAAGCGATCATCGGCAAGTTTCTGGCTGCCTGGCTCTTCATTGCCATGGGGGTGATCCTCACCTTCCCGGTGGTCATCACGGCGGCCTACCTGGGCAACCCCGACATGGGCGTGATCCTGGCGGCCTACCTCGGGTCGATCCTGCTGGCGGGTGCCTACGTATCCGTCGGCATGCTGACCTCATCAATGAGTCGCAGCCAGGT
>JABGQM010000044.1 GCA_018648805.1 Verrucomicrobiota bacterium | reverse complement strand
GAACGACACTATCGTCGTAACTCCCTGAAGAACAGGGCATTGTGGGTGTCAGAGGTCGTCAGCTTTTGACAGAACCGACATATACGTCAGGAACCTATTATGAAGATGAGGGTATATAGCGGATTGATCCGCTGTGCAATGGTGATGCTTCTCACCAGTGTCTGCCTGCCCAAGAGTCATGCCACGGCGGCCACAGGGAAAACCAGAAAATGGCGTGTACCGATTATGATGGAGAAGGCGACCGTCAGGGGGAAGATCGTTATTCTCGAAACGAGAGTGGAAGAACGGCGTACCATCCAATCGCTTCGCGTGCAGATATGGACGTGGAAAGAGTCGCTAAAAAAGAAGGCCGTTCGCGACAAGCTTCTGCACGAGACCAAGACCGACCGTGATGGATTCTTCTCCCTACCGGTCGTCGACTCAGGAGACTATCTGCTCGTCATCGGCGACCTCCACCTGAAACTGACGGTGGTGCCATCGGCAACGGTCAAGCAGGGCCAACAGGAGCCCAAGATCATGCTGATCCTGCTGCCCAAAGAAGTCATCTAGCGTTCCGTTTGCGGAGGCGATCAGATGGCGTGGGTAAAGATGCGCGGACTGGACGGTCTGGTGTGGCAGCCGGACCCACAGCCTGCCAGCGAGCGCAAACACAACTGCCGTGACTGCTTCTGTTGCCAGATGTGCAGCGACACCCGCTGTGCGCAATGCCTCAACCGCAAGCAGGGCGGTTGCGGCAAACGCCCACAGTCCCATAAGCGATCACCTTAGCCAAACGGGAAGATGTAGCCATCCAGTCTCAGGGCGTCGCGCATCGCGATAATCTGTTTCTGCAGCTCCACCCCTATGGGCACGCCCTTACCTTCACGCTCGAGCCAAGCCAGGTGCTCCTTCTCGCCGCAGGTATAGATACGCTCGGCCCCGGGGGCCTTATGAGACCCGCGCAGGGCCCGCAGAATGTCGCCGGTCGTCTTCTTGAAGGCCTCCACCTCTGTGAAGGCCGAAATATTAACAGCCATGAAGAAATGTCCGAGACAGTAGGGTGCCCGATTCCCTTCCGGATCAAATCCGGACAACTGCTTGAGAAAGGCCCCCTGCTGCAGGGCGGCCGATAGAATCTCAACCACGGTGGCATATCCATACCCCTTGTAGCCGCCCGTCTCTTCACCGATACCGCCCACCGGAACCAGCGCCGCGGTGCCGGCCACCAGTTCATCCAACACCGCTTTGGCATCGGTGCGCGTCTGCCCCTCCCGGTCGATCACCCAGCCGGCAGGCAGCGTCTTTCCCTCACGCGCATACTGCTCGATCTTGCCGCGCTGCGAAACAGAGGTCGCGTAGTCGTTCGTAAACGGAAACGGCTCGTCTGTCGGAAAACCAAACACAAGCGGGTTCGTACCCAGCATATTCTCCACGCCAAACGTGGGCGCGATCGAGGGACGTGCATTGGTGCCGCACATCCCCAGCATACCCGCCTTGCACGCCATCATCGGGTAATAGCCCGCGATACCGTAGTGGGTTGAGTTACGCGCCACCACCATACCCAGGCCATACTCGGAGGCCTTGTCGATGGCCATCTGCATGCAGCGCTTCGCAATCACCATGCCCATACCGTGATGTCCGTCCACCACGGCGGTTGCCCCCTGCTCCCGTACGATCTCAAACTCGGTGACAGGCACCTGGATCTTGTGATCCACGATCCGGTCATAGTAGATGGGCTTGAGCCGGCCAATGCCGTGCGAATCGATCCCACGCTTGTCGGCCGTGATCAGTACATCCGCACACACCGCCGCCTCCTCGGCCGGCACGCCGATGCCCTTGAATACGTCCACCATAAAGGCTTCCATCGTGTCAAAACCCACACTGCAAATGCTATCCGTCATTGATCAACACTCCTTCCCACATCCCTCTCACCGAATTCACCAGGCACACGCGCGTACACCGCACCAGGTCATCGCGGTGCACCACCGCTTCACTGACGACCCCGCTATCCAACAAAAAAGATCGATAGACCCCGGCCAGAAGCCCACACCGTCGCGGCGGCGTCACCAGCCGGCCATCCAGTTCCACGACAACATTCGCAATGGTGGATTCGGTCAGTTCACCATCCCCATTCCACAACAGCACATCATCGACATGCGGATGACGGCTGCGGGCCTCCTCGTACACCGTCCGGTGGGTCGTCTTGTGAAAGAGGAAGCAATCCCCGGCATCCACCGGCCGATCGGCCAGGCAGACCCGATAGGGCTGCGCCAGCTCGCCCAGCACTGCGCTCGACACCGCCACCGCGCCATCCACCCCCACCGTCAGACGCACCTTGTGTGCTTCCTCTGCAAGACCCGCCGCCGCACCGTCAAGCGCCTGCTCAACGGCCGCGACATCAAGGCGCCACCCGAACTGCTCCGCCGATGCCTTCAGACGCGCCATGTGCTTGTTACGCATAAGATAGCCTGTCTGCGGCACCCAGAGCAATGACTCAAGCAGATCAAACGACGGGATCGGTGCGGTCAAGACGGCCGCCTTGGTATAGCACTCTTCCAGCTCCCCCTGCTGGGTACTGTCCCACACCACGCCACCCCCCACCCCGTACTCAGCCACGCCCCGCGCACGCTCGATCAGGGCCGTGCGAATCGCCACGTTGAACTGCGCCTCGCGACCCGGCCCCCAGAACCCAATCGCCCCCGTATAGATCCGCCGCGGGGTCTCCTCCAGCTCCTCAATCAGCTCCATCGTGTGCGCCTTGGGCGCCCCCGTAATCGAGGCGGCCGGGAAGAGCGCACCGAAAAGCTCAGCCAGCCCGGCATCAGTCTCAGCATGCACCGTACTCGTCATCTGCAGAACGGTGGGATAACGCTCAACGTCAAACAGCTTCGGCACGTTCACCGTACCCGTTCGGGCGATGCGCCCCAGATCGTTGCGCACCATGTCCACGATCATGACATTCTCGGCACGGTCCTTAGGGGACTGTTGCAACTCCGCAGCACGTTCGACATCCTCCTCGAGCCACCGCCCCCGCGGTCGCGTCCCCTTCATCGGTCGCGACACCAGGTCGTTCCCGTTCAGACGGAAAAACAGCTCGGGTGAGGCACTGCACACCACCCAGTCGCCCGTGTCAACGTAGGCCGCGTAACCGGCCGACTGCCCACCCGCCATCCGACAAAACAGCTCCCACGGGTCGGTGGGGGCATCCGCGTGCAGCCGAAACGAGAAATTGACCTGGTAGGTATCCCCGGCCTCAATGTAGGCACGCACGCGGCCCACGGCCGCGTGATACGCCTCGTCGCTCAACGAAGGGGTCCACGTTAATGGGGAAAGCACCGCCGCCGGTGCTGCCGGGGCCGTCACGGGCTCACCCGCGGCATACAGCCCAAGCCAGGCCGGAGGAAATCCGTCCACGGGATAAGTGGTGAGCGCAGGATCGAATGCGGCCGCGGCCTCATACCCCACGTAGCCCACGGCCGTCAGGCCCTCGGAGGCCACCGCCGCCTCAGCCGCTTCAAGAACACCCACCACATCCGACGCTCGTTCCGCGCAAAGAATGCGCTCCGGATTGGAAAACCGCATCCAGCGGCCGCGCCACGGATCCTGTAGCACCACCGTATGCGGCGTCGGCCTGGGCAACTCTGCTCCGCTCATTCCACGCCCAACATGCGACGGACATTCTCACGACAGTGGATGATGTGGTGATCGGGCATGTCCACCCCACCCATCACCCCCAGCAACGTGTCTTCATCCACGTCGAACATGGATACGATGCTGATAACCTCCTTCTGATGAGGATCATTGGTCGACTTCAACAGCTCCATGGTCGATACATGGTCAAGATAACGCTTTTCAACCCAGGGCCGCATCTCGTCGTCCGGAATCTGGCAGAAACAGTGTATCGGGTCCACGAACCCCGATTCCGAGAGCCGTACACGCCCGCCGCCGTGCTCCTCTTCCCTCACCTGTTCAGTGACCAGCGCCGCGACCGGCTCAACAGAGTGGATTTTCACGAGCTTCAGGGCCAAAAGCACCACCGCCGTCCACGTCACCCCAGAGAGCATAAAGCAGGGACCGATAACCTTGAGCGCAAAGGTGTTGTTCAGTAGCCCCAGAATAAGCAGCAGCAGGCCGGTCAGAAAGCAGACCGCCCCCACCGCAAGGAAGCTTAGACGCTGTTCGTGACCGATCATTGCGGTAACCGCACCCGATAGAATGCCGCGCCTGCCTCTGCGCCATGCACGGGGTAGCTGTTCATGGGCGGGGTGGCAGGAATATTTCCCGCTACTGGCGTGTAGCCCTCGCCCAGGCGGCTGCAGGACTCCAGTGTATAGAGCTTACCGGCCGCGCTGGACCATTCGATCACAAAGCCCGTCCCATCCGCCGATGGTGTCAGACGCGCAATGCTCAAGAGCGAATCACGATCGGTAGGATCGGTACCCGCCACAAACTCGGCACCATCCTCCATACCGTCCCCGTCACTATCATTTTCGGCCACAAACTTACCGCCCGGTCCACCCACTTCGAGCCCGAAATGGGCGAGAACCCACCAGGTCGGGGCGGGTCCACCAAACTCCTGCCCGTACGCCATGGCCTCTCCTGCACAGCGGAAGCCCAGGTCGATATAACGCACCGCGGGCTCACGGTAGATCCGCGAGGAGCACCGCAGCTGCCGGTCACGGTTGACCCACGAACCGCTGCGCGTGGTTTTGTGGGTGCCGCTAGCCGGTCCCATCGGATTATCGACCGGTCCGCTCAGAAGCGCTTCGTACCAGTCGTAACACCACTCGTTAACGTTGCCCGCAATATCGTAGAGCCCGTGGCTACTATTCGGATAACTCTCTGCTACGGTGGGCTGCCCGATCCCCGCACCCAGATAGTTGGCATCGCTGGCCGAGATGGTGTCGCCCCAGGGATAGCGTTGATCGGCCGCGCCGTCGCGCATGGCATACTCAAACTCGGCCTCGGTCGGGAGCCGCTTGCCGGCCCAGGCCGCAAACGCCGCCGCGTCGTTCCACGTCACATTCACCATCGGCAGATCGGTATCGCCCCAGCCCCACGGTGGTGCGGTCGGCATCGTGCCGCTCGTCGCCGCAATGAACTCCTGAAAATCACCCACGGTGACTTCCCTGTAATCCAATCCAAAATCATCCAGCGTGACGCTGTGGCCGCCCTGCCCCAGGTAGAGCCCCATATCGAAGGTGCCGCCACCGATGTAGGCCATGTCCGTCGGCTCATAGAAGCCCTCCGCAAAGGTCGTGGCGTTCCCTCCGACTGACTCGTAGAGGCCGAAGGGCGTATAGAAGTCGTTGACAAAACGGAAAAAGACATCGTACGGGCCGTCGGCAGGATCGAGCCAGCCCGACACCTCATCGGAGTCATGCCAAGCCGTGTCCGCTCCGCTCCAGATCTGCCACTGCCCGCCGCGGGCAGCCGCACGAGCAGGCTGAATATTGACCCGGATGCGCCCCACCACGGCCGGCAACCCCTTCACAATGGCCTGACACGGAAACACCCGGTTGAGGGCCGCCGAGAGCGGCAGCAACTGCACATTCGATCCATCCCGGTCGGACCGTGCCAACTGCCAGCGTCCCCCGCTGTACCGGCTGAAGACCACCTGGCGACCGTCCGGCGTAAAAGTCGGACCCTCGTTGCTGAAGGTGCCATCCACAATATTAACATGGTTGGATCCGTCCGGGCGTATCGTCCAGAGCGTGGAATTGCCCCCGTTGCTGTAGCCGCGCTGATAGATGATACGCGATCCGCTCGGCGAGTAGCGACAGGTGAAAACCTTGTTCACCTCACCATTCCCGTGATTTGTGATCTTGCCCAGGTTGGAGCCGTCCGGATCGCATACAAACAGGTTCTGCGGCCAGGCGTACCAGGTCGCCTCGTTGCGCGATAGGGCAATGAACGCCCCATCCGGCGCGTAGGCAGCACGGTGCTTATTATAATCGAAGTCGGTCGACAGCAACTCAACCACATTCGCGCCATTCGTGTCACAGCGATAGAGATGGCCGTCACGTGCCGGGCTGGGTTCGTTCACACCGCCGTTGTAGCTCCCCTCGACGTAGAGCAGGTGGGTCCCGTCCGGATGCCAGTCGACGCTACGGAAACCGACGTCCGTACTGGATGAGACCAGGAACTCCTCATAGGCGCCGTTGACATTGGCCGTACAGATCCACGACGTCGAACCGCTACGCAGAATATAGGCCAGCCGAGTGCCATCCGGTGACACGACCGGCTTGTAGCGATTGTTGCCGTCATCGAAAAGGGGAATTTCACTGCTACCATCCTCCAGGCAGCTCCAGATCTGGTGCACGCCGCTACTATCCCACGCCTCATAGAATAGGCGTGAGAGGCCATTCGTCAGAACCCCGGTATACAGTCGGCCCCATGCGCTTGAGGCCGTCAGGTGACGCCCATCCGCCGAGAGCGTGGCGCTGTACCAGTCCTCGTTCTGGTCGCCCGTCGGTTGAGATTCACTCCACGTCGCCCCGGCATCTTCGGAGATATGCATGCGGCCGAAGGCCTGCACGGCCACCACACGTCGTCCACTGCCCGAACAGCTCAGCCCGGTCCACTCGTGGTCCTGATCACCCGCTGGCTGCAACTCACTCCAGCTCTGTCCGAAATCGCTCGAGCCGTAGAGCCGGCCGTCGACCTCACCCCCCGCACCGGCATAGATATAGCGACCGAACGCCGAGATCGCCACGCACTGCCACCATCGTGTCTGCACCCCCGCCGGCTGGATTTCATTCCAGGTTGTCCCGCCATCACGGGAGAGATGGAGCCGCTCGCCGGCCGCGCCGGCCACCAGAACCGATCCATCGCCCGAACAGGCCAGGGCCCTCCACATATAGTTGGATGCCCCGTCGGGCTGGGCCTCCTGCCAGTTCGCCCCATCACGACGTAAATAGAGCCTGGAGAAACTGTAGCCCGCCACCCCAGCCAGCATCGTCTGACCATCGGCCGAGACAGCCACGTCGCCCCACCACAGATCCGTATCGCCGGCCGGTTGCTGTTCCGTCCAACTCTGGCCCCCATCCGGAGAAGCATAAAGACGGCCTAACGACAGCCCCTGTGGCTCGTCACCCACCACCGCCGAAGTCAGTCCGAGTTCACCGAAATCATAGGCCGAGGCGGCCAACAGAACCTGGCCGTCACCGGACGTGGCGACCGCACTCCAGAAAAGATCAGCATCTCCGGCCGGCTGGCGCTCGACCCAGGCCGCACCGTTGTTGGCCGACGTATAGAGGCGACCGTCGTCGTAGGCCGCAATGACCGTCTGACCGTCACGCGAAGCGCTGGCCGCATACCAGTAGCGATTCGTGTTGCCGGCCGGTTGGAGCTCGGTCCAGCTGTAATCACCCGCTGCCGCCACCACAGTCAAGCCAAGGGCGATACTGCCGCCTATCCCGCCCCATAAACCACGCCGTATAAAACGCATACTGTGTACTCCGTTGTTCATGCCATGAGCCAGCTAAAAGCATGACGGGCCGTCGCTTCATCGTCAAGGAGTTAAACCCATCCCGCACGCGGCATTTCCTTGACTTCTGCCCCACCATAAGGGAACTTTATGCTCTCTGGTGACCGATACACAGTTGGGGGCCGCCCCCCGCAAGTGAGGCGAATATGATGCGTTCAGGTTGGATCGTGGCAGGTGTAATGGTGCTGGCCCTGGCGGCGGCCGGATACGCCGAGGAGGCGGGGTTTCGCAATGCGCATGGCGAGACGCCCCTGCAGGTGGCTCTCAGCACAACCAACACCGCCGAAGTCGTACGGCTACTCTCCCAGACACAGGCCGCCTACTTCGAGACCTTTACGCACGGCCCGGCGCCCTACACCGAGCCACTCTCGCGCGCCGCGCTCGACCATGCTTCATCCATGTTGATCCGCCTCATACGCGAACACCCCCGCATGCCTCAACTCAATTTCACCATCGGCATGCTGTCGATCCAGCGCAATGATCTGGCCCGTGCCGAGCTGGCCCTCGAACGAGCCATCCAGGCCCAACCCGACAACCATCGCGCCGGACTGGAGTTGGCCCGCGTCTGTATGCTCTCGGGGCAACACGAGGCCGCACGCCGTCATTTCAACCATGTCCTCAGCCAGTCCCCCCCCGAAAATGTGACCCACAATATTAAGAATCAACTAGCCGACCTCGATCGGATGGGTAAGCGTTTCCACATCTCACTGCGAACCGATGCCGGATGGATCAGTGATGACAACGTCAACGTCGGGCCCAACACGGATCTCATTCCGATCTTCCCCATTACGGTGGGCGACATCGAGTACACGGCCCTCTCCGTCGCACCTGCGTCTCTCCCCGTCGATACCGATGGCCGCTATGTCGCCGCCACGGTGGCCATGCTTTATGACGCCGGTCGGCCGAGTGGCTGGGGCGTCACCTCAGACCTCAACTTCTTCGAGAGCTGGCTCAATGCCGACGAGCATGACACCCGTCTGCTGCAGGGCGCGCTCGGCATGAAGCACGCCGCCAAGCGCGGACTCTTCCAGGGCAACCTGCGCACGGGCCGCATCTGGACCGGCGATGACCCCCTGGTCGACACGCTGGGCCTGGCCGTGGCCTACCTGCATTCCTTCCCAGCCGCCCCACGTCTGCACTGGATTTCGACCGCTCTGGTGGAGCAGCGCGACTACGACGCATTCGATTCGCGCGACGGCACCTACATCGCCGCCGAACAGACCCTACGCCGGATGCTGGGTGAACAGGCCGCCCTCTCTGCCGGTTTGCGCGTGGCCCACGACAATACGGATGAGTCCGTGTTTACCTATACCGGACTCTCCGGCATTGTCGGTGCCTCCGCCACCTGGGGCCGCCTGCGCCTCTTCACGTCGGCCCGCTATACACGCAACGACTTTGACACGCGTGAAGCCCTCGCCCCTAGAAACCGTGTCGACACGCAGTGGCTCTTCAATGCACGCGCCTCGCTGCGCATCATTGGCACCACCGGCATTGAAGTGCGACAACAGCACACCGCCAACACATCCACCTTTGACCTGTATGACTACGAACGCAATATGACCATGATCGGTCTGTGGGGACGGTTCTGATGAAACAGTTTGCTTGTCTACTCCTGGCACTCGGACTCCTGGTCGGCGGCTCCGACGCAGCAGTTGATCCCGCCGGCGAGATCGTGGCCCTGGAAGGCTCCGCCTCGGCCGTCAGCGGTGATGGTGCCCGACGCAACCTAGCCATCAAGAGTCCAATCTTTCCGCTCGATCGCATCTCTACCACTGAGAACAGCAAGCTTCAGATCATGTTTGTGGATGATTCGATCATCTCGCAGGGCGAGAAGAGCGAACTGGTCATAGATGAATACGTCTATGATCCGGGCAAGAAATCCAACAACCGCGCCAAGCTGGGTATCACCAAAGGGATCTTTCGCATCGTCACCGACAAGATCACCCGGCTCAACCCCAAGCGATTCAAGGTCAAAACCCGTATGGCCACGATCGGTATCCGCGGCTGTGATCTCGGTTTCAAGGTCCTACCCGATGAAGAGGATATCTACATCATCACCCTGCACGGCCCCGAACTGGTCACCGTCACCAGTGAGGTCGAACCCGCCGGCAGCGGAGGGTGGTCGCTCTTTGGACGTGGCCGCCATAAAGGCGCCGGCACGGAGATCCTGATCGACCAATCACGCAAGATGGTCCTGCTCCGTAAGGGAAAGAAGACCCAAGTCCTTGACCTGCCGGCCGAGATACTCGCCAGCTTCCTTGACGCCGTTCAGGTGGGGCACGCCATCTCGCGCGGGGCCTTCCTGGAGGACGATGGTCTCTCCGGCTTCCAGCTCGCCTCGCTTTCCGGCTTCGTGCCCAAGGCCGGCTCGACCCCGCCGCCCGATCCGCCCCCGCCCGATGACCTGAAGCTCCCCATTCCGCCGGAGCCAGAACCGGACCCTGAACCAGCTGACCCCCCGACACCCACGCCACCCCCGCCCGAGGAAGAGCCCCCGCCACCCCCGCCGCCGCCTCCGCCTCCGCGGCGTGTCTTCAGTCCGCAGGGAGGCGGGATCGACTGGAGCTGGGGTTACTGGAACTATGACGGCGACGTCGAGAGCGTCGAGTTCTCCGGTACCCGCATACTCTCCGGGGCCGCCTTTGACGCCCTTAAGACCGGGACCCAGCTTTTCAACCTGACCGGCACCGGAGACTCCGCCGCCACCATCACGCACAATGGTGAGATTGTGGCCGTAGACGGCACCAGCGAGATCAACGTTCAGGTTGGCCAATCTGTGGCGCCCAACTGGGACGGCATCTTCGATATGTCCAATGGCGACGGCGACGCGCTCTATATAGAGGCCGACGGCGCGATCCAGTCAAGCGGCACCCTCACTGGCAACCAGACCTTCTATCAGATGCAGGTTCACAGCCAGTCCTTCCCGGCCGGCACACTGACCGCACAGGATATCCAAGGCAATATTGTCGGGCCGGGACTGCCGGACACCACCCCCATCACAGGGGCGTTTGGGGTCTTCAGCTTCACCCATGGGCCAGATGCCCAGGTGGATGGCGGGTTCGGCGCGGATCTGACGCCCGCGTTGCCGTAAGATATGGGGGGGGCGATGCGGTGGCGCAGACTATTTAGTCGACGAGTGCTGAGGCGTATCTCGCTCGTGTGGGTGGTCGGAATGCTGCTCACCATGCTCTGCCTGGGGCTCTTTGTCGCCGGCATGGAGATCGTCGACACCTTCTCCCACAAGCTGTATGACGCCCTCCTGCAGCGCGTCCACAGTCCGCCCCAATCGGGCCGCGTGGCCATCGTTGATATCGATGAAGCCAGCCTCGAGGCCTACGGGCAGTGGCCGTGGCCACGCTACCTGACCGCCCAGTTGACCGATCGCGTTCTCGACGGTAACCCCGCCGTGGTCGCTTTCGACGTGGTCTTCGCCGAGGCCGACCGCACCTCCCCGGCCCAGCTCCAGCGCGACCTGTTACGCGGAATGAATTTGGAGGTGGAAATCAAAGGGCTGCCACCCGAGCTCTCCGACTACGACCAACTCCTGGCCAACGCCCTCGCCCGTGGCACCACGATCCTCGGATGCGCCATGCATCCCTGCCCCACTATGGTAAACGAGCCGCCGCCCGGCAGCGACCCCCTCTACGAGGGCTCGCGCTTTTTCCTGCGCGGCGCCCAGGGCGTCAGCATCAACACCTACCTCACCCAGGCCGATGATCTGACCGTTTCAATCCCGGTACTGCGCCAGTCCAGCCAGACTGCTTTTTTCAACGCCACGGTCGATGTTGATAATGTGGTGCGCAGCAACCCGCTCATCTGGGCCCTGGGTCCCCAGCGCATCTACCCCTCGCTGGCCCTCGAAGCGATCCGCCTTGATAGGGGGCTTAACCAGTGCATGGTAGAGTATGACGAGGGCGGCGTGGTGCGACTGCGCCTGCACGAGCTGGCCATCCCCTGCACCAAGGCCGGACGCATGGTGATCAACTACCGTAGCGTACAGCAACAGCCAGGCACCGATCTCCTATCCTCCTTCCCTGTCTACCCGGCCGGCGGACTACTGGACGGAACGATTGATCCGGCCGTCCTAACCAATCAGATCGTCTTCGTTGGCACCTCGGCCATCGGGCTGCGTGATATTCGAGCCACCCCCATGGCGCAACTCTTCTCCGGCGTCGAGATTCACGCCACCATGGTCGATAATATTCTGGCTGGCGATGCCCTGATCATACCCAACTGGATGGAAGGGGCCCAGTTCGTCGCGATCCTGCTGATGGGCCTACTCATAACGCTGCTTATCTCACGCGGTCGTTCATGGCTCTCCTTCCTGCTAACCGCATTCATGCTGGGGCTCTGTCTCGTCACCGCCATCCTCCTGCTCAAGTACAAACAGCTCGTCTTTCTGCCTACGTGGACCATGCTCTCAGCCCTGCTGCTCTATCCGGTCCTTACCATGATCAAGTTCTGGCAGGAGGAGCGTCAGAAGAAACATGTGCGCGAGATGTTCGGCACCATGGTCTCCCGCGATGTCCTGCGCTACCTTGAAACCAACCCGGAGAGCTTTTCCCTGCGCGGCGAACGCACCGAAGCCACCATTTTCTTCTCCGACGTAGCCGGGTTCACTACCATGTCCGAGCAACTTCCCCCCGGGCAACTCACCGTGCTGCTAAACAAGTATCTCACCCCTATGACCGATATCATCCTGGGGCACGGCGGCTTCGTCGATAAGTACGAAGGCGACGCCATCATGGCCGAGTGGGGCGTCCCGTTTCGGGCCGATAACCACGCCGCCGAGGCATGCCTGGCCGCCATTGAACAGCAGGAACGACTCGCCACACTGAGGCCGGTTCTTGAGAGGGAGTTTGGCCCCACACTGCATGTCCGCATGGGGATCAACACCGGAACCGTCACCGCCGGAAATATGGGCTCCGACACGCGTTTTTCCTATACCGTCATGGGAGATGCGGTCAATTTCGCGTCCCGGCTGGAACCCACCAACAAAGAGTACGGCACCGATATTCTGATCGGCGAAGCCACCGCCCAGGCCGCACGTGACCTCATTGAGGTCCGTTTCCTGGATAAGATTGTCGTCAAAGGCAAGACGGAACCTGTCAATGTCTACGAACTGCTGGGGAAGCGAGGCTGTCTTGACGAAGACCGCAAAAAGGTCGTCTCGCTGTACACCGAGGCCCTGCACCTGCACTGGGAGCAGCGTTGGCAGGACGCCCTCGATCGCCTCGATACCGCCCTCGGGATCGACCCCGCCGACGGCCCCAGCCAGACCCTGTCCACCCGCATCAATACCTACCGCGACGCCCCCCCTCCCAGCGACTGGCAGGGCGAATATGTGCGCGCCACCAAGGATTGATATTGATCCCATGCCGCGCCTGGGCTATCGTGCAGGCTCGTTTTCGTGTTTCCCGGCTTGGTGGCCGGGTACTCAACTATAGGACCGCCACAGGCGGTCACAGCCCCGAAAGGGCCCCGTCGTGAATAAGGTAGAACTCCTCTGGTTGATCGCTCCGATAGCCTCTGTGCTATCACTCGTCTTCGCTTTCCTCTTCTATAAGAAGATGATGACATCCAGCGAAGGTACAGACAAGATGAAGGAAATCGCGCAGCATGTGCGTGATGGCGCCTACGCCTATCTCTACTCGCAATACAAGGTCGTGGGAATGGTGTTCGTCGTGCTCCTGATCGTCTTCGCCATCCTGGCGAAAATGGGCATCCAAAACCCGTTCGTCCCTGTCGCCTTCCTGACCGGTGGATTCTTCTCGGGTCTGTGCGGCTTCCTCGGAATGAAAACCGCCACCAACGCCTCGGCCCGTACGGCCCAGGGCGCGGCCGAGTCGCTCAACCGCGGCCTGCAGGTGGCCTTCCGCTCCGGCGCGGTCATGGGGTTGGTCGTCGTCGGCTTCGGTCTGCTCGATATCTGCCTCTGGTACATCGTCCTCGACAAGCTGGTCTATACCGATGCCAACATGCTGCACGGCCTGCACAAGTTCGGGATCGACCTGGTTCACGCCGGTATGCTGCCCGCGCAGAAGTATGTTGAGATCACCACCACCATGCTGACCTTCGGCATGGGCGCCTCGACCCAGGCCCTCTTCGCCCGCGTCGGCGGCGGCATCTACACCAAGGCGGCCGATGTCGGCGCCGACCTGGTGGGCAAAGTCGAAGCCGGCATTCCCGAGGACGACCCGCGTAACCCCGCCACCATCGCCGACAACGTTGGCGACAACGTCGGCGACGTCGCCGGCATGGGCGCCGACCTCTACGAATCCTACTGCGGTTCGATCCTGGCGACCGCCGCCCTCGGTGCCGCCCTGCCCATGATGCTCGCCAATGGCGAAGCCAACCCCCTGCACGGCGTCAACGCGGTCATGGCCCCCATGATCGTGGCCGGTATCGGCATCATCATCTCCATCATCGGCTGTCTCATGGTCCGCTGCGGCGATAAGAGCGATATGAAGACCCTCATGAAGGCCCTCACCACCCCGCTCTGGTTTAGCACGGGTGCCATCGCCGTCGTCGTCGGCCTTCTGGCCGCCATAGGCGTCGTGACTTGGGGCATCTTCGGCTCCGTCTGCGCCGGCCTCGTCGCCGGGTGCGTCATCGGCCTGCTGACCGAGTACTACACCTCGGATGCCTACGCCCCCACCAAGGGCATCGCCGAACAGGCGAAAATGGGCGCGGCCACCACCATCATCGACGGTCTGGCCGTGGGTATGTTCTCCACCGGTCTCTCGACCCTGACCATCGTCCTCGGGATTATGGCCGCCTTCGGCCTGGCCGGTGGCTTCACCGACTTCGCCATGGGACTCTACGGCGTCGGCTTTGCCGCCGTCGGCATGCTCTCGACGCTCGGTTTCTCTCTGGCCACGGATGCCTACGGCCCAATCGCGGATAACGCCGGCGGTAACGCTGAGATGTCCGGCCTGGGCGAAGAGGTCCGCCATAGGACCGACGCCCTCGATATGCTGGGCAACACCACCGCCGCCATCGGCAAAGGCTTTGCCATCGGCTCAGCCGCCCTCACTGCCATGGCCCTGCTTGCAGCCTACCTCGAAGAGATCCGTATCTGGCTCATGAAGTTGGCCAATGTAGACGAGGCTGTGATCGCCGGTGCCAAGCAGGTTGGCGAGGTCCTCTTCGTCACCGATAAGTACCAGGGCGCCATGGATGCGAGCGGGTCTGAAGGTGTCAGCCGGGTCGTCAAGACAGCCGGGGCCAGCATGTCTGACTTCGTTCTGGCGTACGATCTCTCCGTCATGAACCCGCAGCTCCTGTGCGGTATCTTCATCGGCGGTATGATGGCCTTTGTCTTCTGCGCCATGACCATGAAAGCCGTCGGACGCGCCGCCGGTGCCATGGTCAACGAAGTGCGTCGCCAGTTCCGCGAAATCGCGGGCATCATGGAAGGCACGGGCACACCGGACTACGCCAACTGCGTCGCCATCTCCACCAAGGGCGCCCAGAAGGAAATGCTGGTCCCGAGCCTGCTCGCGATCATCGTCCCGGTTGCCGTGGGCATTATCCTCGGTGTAGCCGGCGTGATCGGCCTGCTGGTAGGCGGACTGACCACCGGTTTTTCCCTGGCCTGCATGCTCAACAACTCGGGGGGTGCCTGGGACAACGCCAAGAAGTCGATCGAGAAGGATGAGAAAACCTATGCGCCGGAGGACAAAGATCAGGTCAATCCGCTCACCGGCAAAGGCTCCGATCCGCATAAGGCCGGCGTCGTGGGCGACACCGTAGGTGATCCGTTCAAAGACACTTCCGGTCCGAGCCTGAACATCCTGATCAAGCTCATGACCATGGTCAGCGTCGTATTCTCCGGCGTCATCGTGGCCTACGGCGATCAGATCAGCAACCTGGTTCAGTGGATGACTGATAAGTAGCCCACTCACACAGCGAAACAAGACAAGGCCGGACAGATGTCCGGCCTTGTTCTTTTCAGCTACAGCCGCCACCATAGGAACACATGAAGGCCACCCTCCTCGGCACAGGCACCTCAGCCGGCATCCCCATCATCGGATGCGACTGCCCCGTGTGCGCCTCGCCTGACCCCCGCAACCGCCGCCTGCGCACCAGCCTCTACCTCGAAGCCGGCGGCCAACACGTGCTGATCGATACCCCTCCCGATTTCCGTGCGCAGGCCCTCACCCACCGCCTGCCGCGCATCGATGCGGTCTGCTTTACTCACTCCCACGCCGACCACATCTTCGGCTTCGACGATATCCGCCGATTCAACACGATGCAGGACGAGATCATCCCCGCCTATGCCGCCCCCGACGCCCTGGCCGACCTGCAACGGGTCTTCGACTACATCTCAACCGAACGGGTGCCGGGTTTCTACCGGCCCCGCGTCACCTTCAACCCCATCGACGGACCATTCAGCGTGGGAGATCTGCGTATCACGCCCGTCGAAGTCGAGCACGGACACAACACCATTCTAGGCTACCGATTCGATGCCGGGGGATGTTCACTGGGCTACGTGCCCGACTGTTCAGCGATGTCCGACGCCGCGATTGACACCTTCCGCGGCATGGATGTCATGATTCTGGATGCCTTGCGTATCAAGCCGCACCTGACCCATCTGACACTGAAAGACAGCATCAGCCGGCTCAGAGAAATCGGGGCCCACCGCTCGTATACGATCCACATGTGCCACGATCTTGATCACGCCGCAACAGAAGCCGCGCTTCCGGAGCACTGCTTCGTCTCCTACGACGGGCTTGTCCTGGAGTGGTAAGGGGAACCCGCGGATGGTTCAGCCTACACATCGATGATTTCAAGGTACTCGCGCGCCACTTCCACCACGATCGCCTGACCGATCATGTCGACATTGAGGCACACCTTGTTCTGTCCGCGCACATCCTGAACCCACCCCTCAACGCCCAAGAAGGGCCCCCCCGTGATGCGTACCGCCTTGCCACGCGCCAGTGCGGCGTCCGCACCCAACGAGGGATCCACCGTCAGTGCCTTGCGGACCTGCTCCAACTCGCGTAGCAGCATGCCCTCGTCATCCGTTTCGAGAAACCGCACCACTTGATTGGTTTTTAGCAGGCTCACACGCTGCAGGGAGTCGGAAGCGGCAAACACGTAGCCCGGGAAAATAGGCTTCTCGACGGTCACCTTGCGCCGCTGATAAACCTTCGTCTCCGAACGCAACGGCAGGTAATACTCCGCTCCCAGCACGCGACAGTATTCAGCGATCTTCTTCTCGCAGCGCGGCCGCACATGTAATACACACCAGGCCATGCACCCCCCTAGAGCAGCTTCTGCTGCGCGCGCCGTGGCGTCAGCCCCAAACGCTCATAGCACAGGTCCGTCGCCACGCGACCCTGGGGCGTGCGCTTGAGATAGCCCTCCTGGATAAGGTAGGGCTCGTAAACATCCTCGATGGTATCGGCCTCTTCACCCACCGATACCGCCAGCGAACTGAGGCCCACCGGCCCGCCCGAGAATTTAAGTGTGATCGTTTCGAGAATGCGCTTATCCATATCATCCAAGCCATGCTCGTCGATATCCAGCATCTCCAGCGCCTTGTCGGCGACCTCGCGCGTCACGCGGTTATCGGCCCGCACCTGCGCATAATCGCGTACCCGCCGGAGCAGGTTGTTCGTGATCCGCGGCGTGCCGCGCGAACGCCGGGCGATCTCCATCGACCCATCCGATTCCACTTCAATATCCAGGATGCGTGCCGTGCGCTCGACGATATGCTGCAATGTGGCGGCATCATAGTAGTCCAGTCGGTCCTTGATGCCAAAGCGCGAGCGCAACGGCGAAGAGATTAGCCCGCTGCGTGTCGTCGCCCCCACCAACGTGAACCGCGGCAACTCGATGCGTACCGAACGGGCATTCGGCCCCTGGTCGATCATGATATCGAGCACAAAATCCTCCATCGCAGCGTAGAGATACTCCTCCACCGTCTTCTGCATGCGATGAATCTCGTCGATGAAAAGAACATCGCCACGCTCCAGGTTGGTCAGCAACCCCGCCAGGTCACCCGGCTTATCGATGATCGGACCCGACGTAACCTTGATCGCGCTCCCCATCGCCTCGGCGATAATGTAGGCCAGCGTCGTCTTGCCCAGGCCCGGCGGTCCCGAAAGCAATACGTGATCCAGTACATCCTCACGCTGCCGTGCGGCATCCACGGCCAGCTCCAACCGCTCCTTCACTTTGAGCTGCCCCGCGAAGTCCGCAAATCGAGTCGGGCGCACACTCAGTTCAAATTCATCATCCGGGCTGTTCAACGTCTTCAATGTCCGCTCCGTGCTCACGCTCACCCACCTCCCAGTGCCCGTTTGATCAGGGCTTCCACGCCCAGGTATTCCCCGCCACGCAAGGCCTGCATCGCCATCTTGCGCGCCGGCTCCTGCTGGTACCCCAATGCCACCAACGCCAACACCGTATCGCGCAGCCGGATGCTATCGGCTGATGCAGGATCACTGCCTGCCACGGCATCCAAGGCCTCACCCGGCTTGATCCGGCCGCGCAGCTCAAGCACAATGCGTTCCGCCGTACGTTTTCCGATCCCGGAGATCGAGCTGAGTCGCTTCACATCCCCCTCCACCACGGCGGCCTTCAGCTCGCGCGCTGACAGCCCGCTCAACGCACTCAAGGCCAACTTGGGACCCACCCCGCTGATGCCCAGCAGCATCTCGAACGTGGCCCGCTCGTCGCCCGTCATGAACCCGAAGAGCTGACGCGTATCCTCACGCACATGGTCATACGTCAACACCCTGCAGCGCTCGCCCGTAGCCGGAAGCCCATCATACGTGCACAAGGGAATAAACACCTCATAGCCCACGCCCTGCACATCCACCACCACGCGCGTCGGCTGCTTCTCGTCAATCGTTCCATCCAGATAAGTAATCATACGTGGCGTCATGTGTACCCCATCTGCCCTCCCGAATCAATGCATTAGGTCGTTGGCTTCGGATGTTCCAACGGCCCACGCCAGCTTACACCACGCCCTTTTTCGCTGGCCGTGTAACCGATCACCATGTCAGACTTCACGCATAGAGGAGCGACCGTATGGATAGTATCTTGAAGAAGCACTCGTCCAAAGCAGGCTTGCCGCCTGGAACCCTGATTCACGTTGGCGAGCAGCGTGTAGAGCACGTTGAGATCAGCGTCATGGACTATGCCGATGGTGAGCTCGACGAGCAGCCGCTGGCCAGTGCCGCTGACTGCCGTGCCTTTCTGAACAGACCCACCGCCACGTGGTTCAATGTTACAGGGCTCCATGACACCGCTCTGCTACAGGAGCTCGGCGACATTTTCGAGCTGCATCCCCTCATCCTCGAAGATATCGCCAACACCGGCCAGCGCCCCAAGATGGAGGACCATGAGACGTATATCTTCATGGCCATGAAGATGCTTTACCGGCCGCAGGACGGTGACGGCGTGGTGGCAGAACAGGTCAGCATTGTGCTCGGAAGCAACTATGTCCTCACATTCCAGGAAGTCGAAGGCGATGTCTTCGGACGCATCCGCGAGCGTATTCGTACCTCCGCCGGCCGGATTCGCACCATGGGCGTCGACTACCTCGCCTACTCGCTCATCGACTCCGTCGTCGACAACTACTTCTCCGTACTCGAGGCCCTCGGCGAGAGCATCGAATCGATTCACGATGCGGTCACCGCCAAGGCCAAACCGGAGACCCTCAACCAGATACACCAGATCAAGCGTGAGATGGTATTCCTGCGTAAGTGCCTCTGGCCGCTGCGGGAGCTGGTGGGAAGCCTTGACGCCGGCGATAGCAACCTGATCGACGCCAAACTGACGCCCTACCTGCGGGATGTCTACGGCCATACCGTCCAGATCATCGACAACCTGGAGTCCTTGCGCGATATGCTCTCGGGCACACTCGACATCTACATGACCATCGTCAGCAACCGCATGAACGAAGTGATGAAAGTTCTCACCGTGATCGCCACCATCTTCATGCCACTCACGTTTATCGCCGGCATCTACGGCATGAACTTCGAGGTCATGCCCGAACTCAAGTGGCCCTTTGGCTATGCCCTCGTCTGGGGCATTATGCTCACCACCGCCATCGGTATGACCCTCTTCTTCAAGCGTAAGCGCTGGCTCTGAGGCATCATACCAAACAAGCCGTAAAAAGGGGATTGATTCCAGAGCCTTCCCGCGATACATTGCGGGCCGTTTCTGCCATGGCGAGATAGCTCAGTTGGTAGAGCAGTGGATTGAAAATCCACGTGTCCGCGGTTCAATTCCGCGTCTCGCCACCATCCTTCGCTCCTCGCTATGCTCGGAGCTACGGATGGCAAGCCAGTCTTACTGGAGTAACGTCGTGCGCAATGGCTTCACTGTCCTCGTCACGCTTGCCACGGCAGGCACCGCCCTTCTCATCGGTTGCCGTAAGCAAACCGAGGGCCCTTACGCCGGCTCGGTCAGCTGCCGCGAATGCCACGAGAAGTTCTATGAGCTCTGGGCTCCTTCGCATCACGGCAAGGCCATGCAGCCCGTCACGGCCGCCTTCGTGGCCGAAGCCCTCACGCCTCAACCCGAACCGATTGCCGTGGGCACCTCCACCTTCATGGCCGACCTGCCCGGCATGCAGGTCTGGGAAACAGGTCCCGAGGGCCGCCAAGCGTACCCGATGGTCCACGCTATGGGCGGCAAGAATGTCTACTTCTTCCTGACCCCCATGGACCGCGGTCGCCTGCAGGTGCTCCCGATTGCCTATAAGGTCGACGAGCACGAATGGTACAACACCACCGCCAGCATGGTGCGCCACGCCATCGGCAATGATGAGCCCATCGACTGGACCGATCCCCTCCTGACATTCAACACGGCATGCTTTAACTGCCACGTCAGCCAGCTCGAGAAGAATTACGATGTCGCGACCGACACCTACCACACTGAATGGCGCGAACCGGGCATCAACTGCGAAGCCTGCCACGGCCCCAGCGCCGAGCATGTGCGCGTCTGCCGCGAAGCCGGACAGGGCAAAGTGCCCGAAGATCTCAAGACGCTCAAGTGGAGTGATTTCTCGCCTGACCAGGTCAACGATGCCTGCGCCACCTGCCACGCCAAGGCCGCCCAGATCACGCCCGGATTCATGCCCGGCGAACGATTCTTCGACCACTACGCCCTGACCACTCTCGAAGATAGCGATTTCTACCCCGACGGCCGCGACCTTGGCGAAAACTACACCCATACCGGCTGGCTGATGAACCCCTGTGCGCGGGCCAACGCCCTCGACTGCGATCACTGCCATACCTCCAGCGGCCGCTTCCGGCAGAAGGACAACCCCAACACGGCCTGCCTGCCATGCCATGCCGAACGCGTCAAGAACGCCACGGCCCATACGCACCATCCCGCCGGCTCGCGCGGCAATGAGTGCATCGGCTGCCATATGCCCCTCACGCGCTTCTCACATATGCGCCGCAGCGATCACTCCATGCGCCCCCCCGTGCCCGAGGCCACCCTCGCCTTCGGCTCTCCCAACGCCTGTAACATCTGCCACGGCAGCGCTGATGCCGCCTTCCGCGCCACGGTCCTGAACACACGCCACCCGCATCGCCCGTGGCGTGATCGCATCATGCGCGAAGGTGCCCTGGTCCAGGCCGCCCGCAGTGAGGACTGGAAGCGCCTTCCGGACATGCTGGCCGCCATCGCCGATCCCGCGTCGGGCCCTGTGCTCGTCACCTCCCTGCTCCGCCTATCGGTGCCCTGCCCCGAACCGGCCAAGTGGGATGGCATCCGCAAGGCCCTGCAGCATGACTCACCGCTTGTCCGCAGCGCCGCGGCAGTCAGCCTGCGCGACGACATCGCCAACCCGGTCACGCTGCGCGCCCTGATTGACGCCACGAGCGACGACTATCGCCTCGTACGCATCCGGGCCGCTTCGTCCCTGGCACACCACCCGCTCAATCGACTGACCGTGGAAGACCGTACACAGGTCGAGTCCGCAGCGGCCGAGCTCATGACCTCGTTTACCGCACGCCCCGACGCCTGGTCGAGCTATTACAACCTGGGCAACTACCACGGCGACCGTGGCCGTACGACCGATGCCATGGCCGCCTACGAACAGGCCATCCGCCTGCGGGGTGATGTGCTACCGCCTCTCGTCAATGCGGCCATCACCGCCGCCCGGCTGGGCACTGCCGCCGATAGCATGCCGTATCTCGAGCGCGCCTACGAGGTAGCGCCCACCAACAGCGCGGTCAACTTCAACTTGGGGCTGGCCTATGCCGAGACAGGCGAGCACGGCATGGCGATCAAGCACCTGCGGATCGCGATGCAGGATGAACCCGGCCGGCCGGCGGCCGCCTATAACTTGGCCATCCTTATGGCGCCACGCAGCACCGCGCGAGCCATCGAGCTGTGCGGAATCGCCGCCGCAGGGGATCCGGAAAATCCGCGTTACGCCTATACGCAGGCCTACTACCAGTCCGAGTCTGATCAAACCGACGCGGCCATTACGACGCTCCAGGGCGTGATCAAACGGCACCGCAACTACGCCGATGCCTGGATACTGCTCGGCGAACTGCTGGTCAAGACAGGAGAGACCCAGAAGGCACGACAGCACTTCAGTGCGATGCGCGATGAGAAAAGCCTGCCGATAAACCTGCGTACGCTGGCCCGCCGGCGCCTCTCCGACCTTACGCCGGACGCATGATCAGACCAGTCGTCCGCCGCGTGTCCCGGTCAGCTTGCCATCACGGATCGTCACGACACCATTTACCACCAGGTGCGTGATGCCCTCGGACAGTTGGTGCGGATCGCCGTAGTCGGCCCGATCGCGTACACGCGCCGCATCGAAGACCACCAGGTCGGCCTTTTTCCTCTCGGCAATCACACCGCGGTCATGCAGTCCAAACTGCCCGGCCGGCAGCGACGTCATCTTGCGCACCGCTTCCGGCAGCGCTACGGTCCGCCCGTCCAGGGCCCAGCGCAGGAAACGCGGAAAACTGCCGTATGCCCGTGGATGGGGGTAGTCATGACTGAGCGGCCCCGTCGGCGACCGCAGCGATGCGTCTGAGCCAAGCATGACGTACGGCTCTGCCAGGACGCGGAACATATTCGCCTCGCTCATACCGGCAAAAAAGGCGCCCGTCATCAGCTCGTCGCTCTCGCAGAGGTGCAGGATGGCGTCCACAGGGTCACAGCCCAACGCCTCGCCAACAGCCAGCAGGTTCATGCCCCGGAAGCGGCGATTGTCCGGATGCGAGGTCGAGCCGACCGTCACCCCGCCCCATGCCTCCGTGGGTCGACTCGCCAACAGCTCATCGCGTAGGCGCGCGCGGGCCTCGCTATCCTTGAGCCGCGCCAGGATAACCGCGCGCCCCCCTTCGGCGAACCACGCCGGAAACACCACATCGAGATCGGTCGCCCCGGCGGTATAGGGATAGCGGTCCGACAGCACCGGCACCCCGCGCTCACGCGCCGTGCGGATTCTCTCCAGCGCCGCGTCCATCTTGTGCCAATTGTCCTGTCCGGCCGCCTTGAGGTGTGACACCTGGATGCGCGATCCTGCCGCCTCCCCGATTTCAATCGTCTCGTCAATCGCTTCGATCAATTGCGCGCCTTCACTGCGCATATGGCTGCCGTAAATGCCGTCGTGACGACCGGCCACCTTGGCCAAGGCCACAATCTCCGCGCGTGAGGCATACATACCGGGGGCATAGACCAGGCCTGTCGTCAGGCCGCGTCCTCCTGCCGCCATGCTCTCCTCCATCAGGCCCAGCATGCGATCCATCTCGTTGGGCGTGGCCGGCCGGTTGTCATAGCCTACCACGTTGCGGCGCAGCGTGTTGTGGCCGATCAAGAGCACCGCATTCACCGCCGGGCGGACGTGGTCAAACAGGTCGCGAAACTCCGCCACGCTGCTCCACGCACCGGGATAGCGCTTGTCGGCCCAATCCGAAGGCAGCTGCGAGATATCCGAGATCGGTGCACCCGAGGCCCCGCAGTTCCCACATACCTCGGTCGTGATGCCCTGGTAAACCTTTGACGGTGCCGACGGCTCTATAAGCAGGTAGGTGTCTGAGTGCGTGTGCGCATCAATGAAGCCGGGGCAGAGGATGAGGTCGGAGGTCCCTCCGTCGCTCTGCGGGCTATGGAGGGCAGGTGGAGAGGCACCGAGATCAATCGTGTCATGGGATTCGGCTCCCGAGAGATCGCCGACGGCCGTGATCATATCGCCCACTATGCCGACATCTGCGGTGAAGGACTCCGCCCCGGTGCCATCAATGACCCGGGAATGACGTATAATCAGGTCGAACATACTGATGACTTGTTTCGGAGTACCCCTGGATCGGTGGACGATAGCGGCGACGAGAACGGATTACGAGGGATCCAATCCTCCACCGTTATCGTCGCCGTTCTCGTCCACCGCAGTCTCACCCTTCGAAAGATCTGAGGGGACCTCGCCCGACTCTGCATCCTGCGGCTTCTCCCCCCCACCCAGAAGGGACACAACCTGTTCCTGTACGGGTTCGAGCTCATCCAAGCTCAACATGGGATCACGAATCAGGAACGTCTCACCGGTCTTGCGGTACTCGTAGACGCGAATCAGAACATCGTCACGGGTCTGCTTGGCGCGTTCGATGAACTGGCGCTTGCGCTCCAGCATGACGGCCAGGATATAGATCACGTCGGCATGCGACTCCGCATCCTCTTCCATCAAGCGGCGCAAAAGCGTCTCGGCCGTCTCCTGTGCCAGCGGCTCCGCCGCGGGCGGTGGCGGCACCAGAAAGATGCCCTTCCACATGCTGACCCCGCGATCCTCGGGTGGATTCCCCGTCCAGCACCCCTCGCAATGGTCCGCGCGCACGTAGCCTTCGTCGGTGAAGCGGAGGACGGAGAAGCAGGACTGCTGGTCCTTGAACTCGCACGCGCACTCCGCACAGCTGGAGCCCCGTGCCCGTATGTCCCAATCAGTAGCCATGGCCGTGTAGTGTCAACTCCCTCTCTGCGCCTGTCAAGCGGGTTGCGCAATCATGTCATATCCGTCGCTAGCGGTGTAGCGAATGGGAAGGATGGTGCCGGCCTGCGCCGAGTCCGGAACGGATTCGACATAGGTGATACCGTCGACATCAGGGGCCTGGCGCGACGCGCGCGCCATCCAGAGACCACACTCCTCGCCGGGTGTTTCAAGCAGGGCGCCATCGTCGCTTCCTATGAGAGCCTTGATCTTCTCGGCCACAACCTCCTGCTGCACCAGCAGGAGCTTGTCACGACGGCGTTCCGCCGTCTCAGCTCCAGGGCGGCCCGGTATCGACTCAGCCGCCGTGCCATCCTCAGGGGAGAAAGCAAATGCGCCCAGGTGATCGAAACGGGCCTCGCGCACATACTCAAGGAGATGGCTGAAATGCTCACGCTTCTCACCCGGAAAACCAACCAGACAGGTCGTACGCAGTGTCGCGCCAGGCAGTCGCTCGCGGACACGTGCGGGAAGATGCTGCACCGCACGATAGGTTCCGGCGCGCTTCATGGCCTTCAGAATAGCAGGATGACTGTGTTGCACCGGAATATCGAGATAGGGCAGCACCTGGTCGATCTCGCCCATCGTATCCAGTACCGCATCGGTCACCTGTGAGGGGTAGCCATACAGAATGCGAATCCAGAACTCCCCTCCAATGCCGCCTAGGGCGTGCAGCAACTGCGGCAAGTCCGCATCAGGCAGATCACGCCCGTAACTGGTCGTATCCTGCGAAATCAAGTTCAACTCCCGAATGCCGGCGCCCAGCAACGTCTCGGCTTCGGCCACCAGGGCATTGATCGGTCGTGAACGGTGACGCCCCCGAATCGCGGGGATCGCACAGAAGGCACAGGGGTGATTGCACCCCTCCCCGATCTTAAGATAGGCATACGGCCCCCCCGTCAACGACAGGGCCGGTAGTCGGGGCTCATACAGCCGGTGCGACTTGGCTCCGACCGGTGGTGGAGCCTTGCCGTCGATAACAGCGCGGATCACCGTCCCGATGGTTTCAAGGCCATCCAGCCCTACAAACGCATCCACCTCGGGCAGGCTCTCGGCCAGCTCATCACGATACCGTTGGGGCATACAGCCGGTCACCACTACGGCGCGGGGGCGGCCCTCATCGCGCAAGCGACAGGCATCCAGGATGGCTTCGACGGATTCTTCCCGGGCGTCATGGATAAAGGAGCAGGTGTTGACCAGAAGAACATCCGCCACCTCAGGCTCAGACGCGATCGTGATATCCTCGGTCAGCAGGACCCCCGCCATGATCTGAGAGTCGACCAGATTCTTGGCACAGCCCAAGCTGATGATTCCGACGGAGAGTGGGGTCTGGGGTGTCGTCATGGTTATACCTTAGTCGAGATAGACATCCGTGGGCTCAGCCGCCACAGGCAACGCCGGTTCAGAATTGTCGGCGCGCCCGTGGTCATCGCTGCCGCGCACACAACGGCTCAGACTCGAGATCACGAGCAGCACGAGTACCAGCACTCCCAGGAGGGCCATCATGTGGCGAGCGGACAAGTTTCGGAAGTCAATCTGGGTCAACTCTTGACGACGCGCCACCACGGTGGACACCAAACCCTTCCACGCATTCACCACAAACTGCACGCAGGCTTGCAGGGCACTGCGACAGGCTTTTCCCGCCCGGTCGCCGGCCTGCTGCAGGGCATCCACCGCACTGGCCGTGGCCTGCCCGGCACGGTCACGCAGATCGGGGGCCTCCTCGCGGTAGCCGTCATCCATAAGGATGCCGCGCCGTTCGTTTGATGCCGGCTCCACCTCGCTGAACAAATCGGGTTCCCCGTCAGCCACGACGGGCGCAGCCACCGGCCCGGGCGAAGGTGACGTTGCGGGTTCCTCGATCGGCATCGGGGCAGGAACCGGGGCAGGAACAGACGCCGGTTCAGGCTTAGGTGGCGCCGCCAGCTCGGGAGACAATGCCGGTTGCATCTCTTCGGCTGGCGGTGCGGGGACCTTGCCTTCAACAAAGTACTCAACGTACTCCGCAATGAGTGGCTGTGAGTCCACCCCCACAAATTCGGCATAGAGCCTAATAAATCCTTTGGCGTAGATAGGGGCCGCGATGGAACTGAAATCCTCCTCTTCCAGCTCGGTCACCGTCTGCGTCTTCATGCGGGTCCCGGCCGCCACCTCCGATGCCGTCAGCTTCTTGCGCATCCGTGCCTGCTTGAGTGTCTTGCCTAGGGCCATCTTACTCCTCCTCGTCCTCGGGGCCAATCATCGGATCGTCTTCGGTGGGGTTCTCAGGGATCTCACCATCTAAATCAATCAGGATCTCTCGCGGCTCGGAACCGCGTGGCGGGCCGATCAGACCGCGCTCCTCCAGGATATCCATCACCCGCGCCGCACGCGTGTAGCCGATGCGCAGGCGCCGCTGCAGCGACGATGTCGAAGCACGCCGCGTCTCGCGTATGATCTCAACCGCCTGCGACAACAGGGCGTCATCCTCATCGCCCGTATCCATCACACCGGGGGTACTGCTCTTCTCAATAGTCTCTTTGATCTCACTGACAAACGCGGGGGGGGCCTGCTGCTTGATAAAGTTGACAATCCGCCCGATCTCGTCATCGGTCGTCATCGAGCCCTGTGCACGCACCAGCTTGCTGCTGCCCGGCGGGAGGTAGAGCATGTCGCCACGCCCCAGAAGCTTGTCGGCCCCCGGTGCATCCAGAATGATACGGCTGTCATTCTTCTGGGCGGTCTGGAAGGCCACACGTCCCGGGAAGTTGGCCTTGATCGTACCCGTAATCACATTCACGGAGGGACGCTGCGTGGCGATGATCATGTGAATACCAACGGCACGCGACAGCTGTGCCAGGCGCGCAATCGAGTTCTCGATATCGGCCTGTGCCGCCAGCATCAGGTCGGCCAGCTCATCAATGACGATCACGATATAGGGCAGCTTTTGCGGGATAGACCCCTTGGTCTGCCCCCCGCCCATCCCCCCGAACAGCTCCTCCTGCGTCGCGACCTCACGCGAGTTAAACGAGGCAATGTTGCGCACGCCAACCTGCGCAAACAGCTTGTAGCGCTTCTCCATCTCGTTGATGGCCCAGCGCAGCCCCAGGCATACCTTGTGTGGATCCGTGATGACCGGCACCACCAGGTGCGGCAAGTCATTGTACACCGAGAACTCCACGATCTTGGGATCCACCAGCAGCAGACGCAACTCCTCGGGTGATTTCGACATCAACAGGCCGGCCAGAATAGAGTTCATACAAACCGTCTTGCCCGCGCCCGTCGCGCCGGCGATCAGGAGATGCGGCATGGCAGCCAGGTCCCCCACAATATCCACGCCAGCCACATCCTTGCCGATACAGAGGGGTACGTTGGCCTTGCCCGACCGCCACGTCTTGCCCTCCAGGATCTCGCGCAGCACCACCATGTTGGCTACCGCGTTGGGCACTTCCACGCCCACGACGCCCTTGCCGGGCACGGGGGCCTGAACGCGCACGCTGGTAGCCTTCAGGGCTAAGGCCAGGTTGTTGCTCAATCCGCTAATCCGCTCCACGCGCACGCCCGGGGCAGGCAGCAACTCGTAACGCGTCACAACCGGTCCGACATCCACATTCGTCAGTTCGGTTTCAATCCCAAATTCGCGTAGGGTGCCCACCAGCACCATCGCCGTTGTATCGGTGTCGACCTCTACGCCCGACTGGGCGGGAATCTCCTCGAGCAAGCTCATCGGCGGCAGCTGGTAGGGTGGCTTGTCGCTATCACCGGCCGGCGGCGGGGGCGAGGCAACCGGCACGGGCGCCACCGCCACATCCTCTGGCTTCTTCGCGGGCCGCTTGCGCTTGCGCTTTGGTTTCTCTGCGGGCGCTTCGGGCTTGCGTGCAGCGGCCTTCTCGTCAGCGTCCGGCTTGGGTCGGCGATTGACCACCCGTTCCAGGCGCCGGCGGCGTTTTTCAATCTGGCGCTCTTCACGCTCAAGCTGTGTACGGCGATCGTTACGGGCTTCCAGCGTCTCACGCCCCTGGGCCACCAGCTGCATCACACCCGTATAGGCCAGCTGACCGACCTTGAGCAGATTGCGGACCTCTATCATCAGGATCAACGCGATCGCGAAGACCGACCACACCACGATGCCGGTACCAACCGGGCTCAGCGCCTTCACCAACAGCCCGCGGATCAGCAGACGACCGAACAGCCCCCCCGCCTCGGTGATGTTCAACGCACGACAGCGGTCAAGCACCCATGACGCATCAGAGGCCACACGTGCCGCACCGGCATTCAACTCGATCAGGGCCACCACCGAGAGGATCCATACGAACAGCCAGATACCCCGCGGCCAGACACGTTCTTCGCGATCGAAGAACAGTACCACCCCAAACACAAAACACCACAGCGGCGCCAGATAGGCTCCCACGCCAAACAGCATGAGCAGCCCGAACGACAGCCAGGCCCCAACCGGGCCAATCAGATTGGCAGGTGGGCTGTTAGGCGGCGCCTGGAGCAGGCCAATATCCTTCCAGTCATACGAAAAGAGTCCCAGTGCCAGAAAGAGGCAGAGCGGCACCAGGATGATGCCCCACAACCGCCGCCAGCCCGCATCTTCACCTGTCCACGCCGTCATAGGCCTATTGCTCCCTCATCTGCACCCTGACCGTCTCCGGCTCAATGCGCGATACCACGTCTACCTCGGGGGGCAAATAGACCTGTACCGGCAGCTCATAGGCTGCCTCCGCCTCCAAGCCCACGCACGTCACATAGACCCGCACGGCATCGCGCGGAATCCCCTCCAACACCTCTGAGCGCCCCATCATGACCACGTCCACCACCCGCGGGTCCAGATCGACACAGGCCGGGGCACCCGGTTCGGTCACGGCCAACACGGTCACATTCGTTACGGTACGGCTGATCCGCTCGGTCACAATCGTCACCTCAACCGTTACCTCCTTGGGCTCAATCTGGTAGACCCACGTATCCCCGGGGGATAACACCGGAACTTTGCGCGTAAACGACTCGACCCGCCCATCTACATCGACCGGCTCGCAACTCACCGCACTGATACGCTCCAGGCGTCGCTTCGGCCCCCGCAACTTAACCGCCTTAGGCTCATAGTCCAGTTCAACGCGTCCCATCAGCGGCGCGCCCACCGTCTTAGGTTTCAATACGAGCACGTCGCGCTCGGCTTCGCGGTCATACGAGAGCGTCAGCGTGCTGGGCCGAATAGAGACCACACGCACATTCCCGCCCCCTACGATGTGTTGGGGCCGAATCATCACCACTTCCGAGCCGCCCGGGTTAGTCTCACGCGGTTTCACGACCGCCTTGAGCTGGGTCTGGTCCAGTCGCCGCAGGTCCTCCTGCGAGCCACCGAAGGTTACGTCCACCGACGATACACTCTTATCCAGTACCGCCATGCCCGGACCCATCTGCACCTCGACCGGGACCGTGTAGGGCACTTCAAAGCTGATGGCGCCACGAATCGCGTAGAAGCTGAGTGCGCCCAGGAGAATCGCCAGTATCTTGAGCGTCAGATTCTTGACGAAGACCGACTTGATTGAATTGAGAATATCAGCCACCGGCCTGCTCCTCCTTAACCCGCTTTTCCTCTGATTTCGCGATACCTTCCGGCGTCAGGTCGAGCTGTTCCTGCGCGCGCCGCCAGGCACTCTCCGGACCGCGTCCGCGAATCAGCAACGCGCCCAGGAAACGCTTCAGACGCGCCCCATCCAGTCCGCGACTCAAGCGCCCGCGGTAGCTCACCGAGATCGTGCCGGTCTCTTCAGACACCACCACGATCACCGCATCGGTCTCCTCGCTCAGCCCCACGGCGGCGCGGTGCCGCGTCCCCAGCTGCTTATGCAACTCGGTGCGCTGTGACAAGGGGAAGATACAACGCGCCGCCATAATGCGACCCTCGCTGATGATCACACCGCCATCGTGCAGCGGTGTATGCGGAAAGAAGATGGTGGCCAGCAGTTCAGGAACCACCTGTGTGTCGAGACGGATACCCGTCTCCTGGATCGCGCGCGTTCCAATCTCACGCTCAATCGCGATGAGGGCGCCAATGCGGTGATCGGCCAACTGTTCCACCGCCACCACAATGTTATCCACCACCGTCTTGCGGTCCACGGCCACCACGAAAGCCGGCTGCTTGCCAAGTTCCGCCAAGGCACGCCGGATCTCTGGCTGAAAAATAATCAAGAGAGCTACAGCCAGATAGACTGAGAACCGGCTTAAGAGCCAGTTGAGCTCATCCAGGTTGAAGAGCCGTGTGAGCCCGATCGTGACAATGAAGAGGAAGGCCAGCCCCACCAGGACCTGCGCCCCGCGTGTGCCGCGGAAAAACAGGAAGATATAGTAGAAGGCACAGGCCAGCACCGCCACCTGCACAATCACAGTGATCCATGCTGTCATAGCTCTTGCTGCCTCTCGCCCTGAATGGCCTTCGCCAGGCGCGTCGCCTGCAGCGAAGCCGCCACATCATGCACCCGCATGATATCGACCCCCGCCAGTACACAGTGGACCAGCCCCGCCAGGCTTCCGGCCAACCGATCCTCCACCGCTGCACCGCTCACGTCACCGATAAAGCGCTTGCGCGACAAGCCCACCAAGGTCCGCACGCCTACCATCCGTAGCCGGTCCACGTTGGCCAGAAGCTGCAGGTTGTGCCTGACGGTCTTCCCGAAACCAATCCCCGGATCCACCGCCAACGCCTCATGCGCAATGCCCGCCGCCCGTGCGGCCTCCACGCGTGCCTCAAGATAGGCGGCCACCGTGGCCACCACATCGTCGTAACGCGGGTCATCCTGCATACAGCGTGGCGTGCCGCGCCGATGCATCAGCACGAGTCCGGCACGCCCGTCTGACGCCACTGTAGCCATCCCTGCATCGTGCGTCAATGCCGACACATCATTAACGATATGCACGCCCGCTTCCAGCGCCTCACGCGCCACGGCCGCCTTCATCGTATCGATCGAGAGGGCCACGTCCGACTGCGCGGCGACCTGCTCAATCACCGGCAGCACGCGGCGGCACTCCTCGGAAACATCCACAGCCTCCGCACCCGGACGGGTCGATTCGCCACCAATATCAACAATATCTGCGCCCTCGGCCACAAGCTGGAGGGCGTGGTCTACGGCACGGCCACTGTCCAGAAACGATCCGCCATCGGAGAACGAATCGGGCGTGACATTCACAATGCCCATGATCAAGGGCCGGTCCGCCACCTCCAGTCGTCTCCCCCGGCATACCCACGCGGAGACCCCATCCCCTATTGCCACCGTTGACTCCATGCTCAATCGATTCTGTCGCTGTCGTCCGCCTCCGAAGTCACCGGGCCATTCTCAACCGCGGCCTTGACCGCGGCCTCAACCGACGGGGCAGCTGCCTCCGGTTCCACGGGTGTATCAGGGGCCGTTTCCGGCAGAGCAGCAGGTCGATTGGCCACTTCCTCGGCTTCTTTGATGCGGTCGATCTCGGTGCGCTCATCCTCCGACAACACCCGGTCATGCTCAAGCATCTCTTCGACATCGCGGCCATCCAGGGTTTCCCGCTCAATCAGCAGCTCGGCGATCATGTTGAGCTTTTCGCGCTTCTCGGTCAGGATATCCCCTGCCCGTGTATACGCGTTGTCGATCAGGCGACTCACCTCACTGTCAATCCGCTTGGCCGTGGCCTCGCTGTAGTCCTGGCTGCGCTGCACCTCGCGGCCCAGGAACATCAACTCCTGGTTCTGGCCAAAGGTCTGCGGACCCAGCTCCTCACTCATGCCCCAGTTGCACACCATCAGGCGGGCCAGGCGGGTCGCCTCTTTCAGGTCCGAGGCCGCACCCGAGGTCACATCACCGAAGACGAGCTTCTCGGCCACACGTCCACCCATCAAGCCGCACAGTATGCCCAATAGCTTGGTCTGGCCTTCCATGTAACTGTCCTTCTCGGGAAGCTGCATCGTCGCCCCCAGGTACGCCACACCGCGTGGGATAATCGTGATCTTGTGCAACGGTTCGCTCTCCTCCACCAGCTGCATCACCAGGGCGTGCCCCGCTTCGTGATAGGCCGTGATACGCTTCTCTTTGCTGTCCAGCACGCGGCTGCGCCGCTCACGTCCCCAGCGGACCTTGTCACGTGCTTCCTCAAGATCCTTCATGTCGACCGCTTCCTTGCCTTCGCGTGCCGCCAAAAGCGCGGCCTCGTTGAGCAGGTTGGCCAGGTCGGCCCCGGAGAAACCGGGTGTGCCGCGCGCGATGCGGCGCATCTCCACCTTCTCGCCGATCTTCTTGCCCAGGGCATGCATCTCGAGAATGGCCGCGCGCCCATCGATCGTCGGCAGGTCGATCACGATCTGGCGGTCAAAGCGTCCCGGTCGCAGCAGGGCCGGATCCAGCACGTCGGGACGGTTGGTGGCAGCCACGATGATGACGCCCTCCTCCGTCTCAAACCCGTCCATCTCGACCAGCAAGGCGTTGAGCGTCTGTTCACGCTCGTCATGCCCGCCGCCGATGCCTGTGAAGCGGCTACGCCCCACGGCGTCGATCTCATCGATGAAAATGATACACGGGGCGTTTTTTTTGCCCTGCAGAAACATGTCGCGCACACGCGAGGCGCCCACGCCCACAAACATCTCGACGAAGTCCGATCCGCTAATGCTGAAGAACGGTACGTCCGCTTCACCCGCGATCGCCTTGGCCATCAGCGTCTTGCCCGTGCCCGGGGGGCCCATCAACAGCACGCCTTTGGGAATGCGGCCGCCCAACTTGGTGAACTTCTTAGGGTCCTTCAGGAACTCTATGATCTCCTGGACCTCTTCCTTGGCCTCATCAATACCCCCCACGTTGTCAAACGTGATCTTGTTCTTCTCCTGTGTCAGCATCTTGGCGCGACTCTTGCCAAAACTGAGAGCCCCATGGCCCGCCTGGCGAATCTGGCGCATAAACAGGAAATAGAGCAACCCGAAGATCAATACAATCGGGAGCACACTCGACACCAGCTGCCACATGAACGGATTCTGCGGCGGCACCCGGAAGTCGACACCGCTTGCAATCAGCAGCGCACGCAGATCCTCATCGGCGCCACCCACATAGACCTTGAAGTCTTCAGGCTTTGCCGTCAGGTCACCCTCGACTTTCATCTGGCCCTTAACAAAGGTCACACCCGAGACTTGCCGGATGATGTCGCAGCGCTCGATGCGCCCATCCGACACCGACTTCACGAAGTCGCTATAGGATACTTCTTTGGCCACCTGTTGCTGTGATCGAAACAGCTGCACCATGATCAAGACCAGCCCCAGTACGGCAATCCAGGCCAGGATGGGGCGAATTGGCGGCGGGGTGGCGGCAGGACGCTGTCCGCTCGGTGGAACCGGCGGCGGCGTTTTCTTGTCAGCTTCCATAGTAGTGTCCCTTAAATCTGTTAATCCGTCATAGTACGTTGCCCCACCAACAGGGTCAATCGGGCATTTGCAGGATTGCCAATCCCTTCCCTGCGCGCTAATCTGGATTTCGGTTGCCAGATACTCTGATATAAGAAGCCACCAACCCGGGAGTCACCATGCCGAAACTCGCTGTCGCCCTATTGACACTAGCCCTCGCACTGCCGCTTCAGGCAGCCCCTCCGGTCCCGCCGGATGACACGCCCCGGCGCGTCGCCGCCGCAGAAAAGCTGCTCGACCTGTTCAACATGGACCAGACCTATGACCAGGCCATGCAGCAAGCCATGCAGATGGCCGTCAGCATGATCGACGGCCAGGACCTGCCCCCAGAGGAGAAGGTCAATGCGCGCAAGGCCGTCGAGGCCAGCATGACGGTATCGATGGAGAAGTTTTCATGGAAGAACATGAAGGGAATCTTTGTTGAGATCTACTCTGATATCCTTAGCCTGGAGGAGCTCAGAGGATTGATCGCTTTCTATGAATCCCCTATCGGCCAGAAATTCTTAAAGAAGCAGCCCCAACTCAGCCTGGCCACCATGGCAAAGATGCAGCTACTCATGAAAGAGATGATGCCTGACCTACAGAAAGCTGTTGATGAGGCGATCCAGCTCGACGCCGTGATCGAGTTCGGCGGCGAGTAGAGGATCGGTGCGTATGCCTCGCCCGCCGCAGCACTATGCCGTACTACCGGTCGCGCTCATGCTGGCCTGCAGTGTGGGTGGCGCAGAGGCCGACGAGTCACCCAGGGAGGCCATCATGAACCCGAAAGCGGAACAACGCGTGCATGTCACGCAGGGCTACGGACGCTGGTTCCCGTCCGACCCCACCGACCTGCGCCGGCAGATAAACGGCTACATCAATGCGGCCGATGGCGTCATGCTGAGCGGCCCCATTGTGGCGGCCATTGCCCCTCACGCCGGCTATGCCTACTCCGGGCCCGTGGCCGGCCACACGTTCCGCGCCATTCGCGACAGCGCCCGTGGCGGCCATACGCCCGACACCGTGGTCGTTCTCGGACTCTCCCACAGGGGCAGCCCCCCGGGGGTGGCCCTGCTCGACGCCGACCTCATTCGTTCACCCCTCGGAGCGGTTCCGATTGACCGCGACACCACGACCCGCATGGCCGAGGGGCGCGACCGCCTTCACTTGGATTCGGCCCCCCACCGTGGTGAGCACTCCGCCGAGAACGAGATTCCATTCTTGCAGGTCGCCCTACCCGACACCCCTCTGGTCGTAGGCATCATCGGCGATCACGACCCACGTACACTCAAGCAGTTGGGAGAAGCGTTGAAGGCCATTGCTACCACGCGCAGCATCCTGGTCGTTGCCAGCACCGACCTGTTGCACGACGCGGACTATGACAAGGTCACCCGCACCGATAAAGGGACACTCAAGCACATCGCTGCGCTCGACATCCCCGCGCTGGCCGGGAGCTGGGACTATCGGCACCAGGTCTGTTGCGGCATCGGACCGGTCCTGGCCAGCATGACCTATGCCCGCGCGCAAGGCTGCACCGAAGGAATTCTGCTGCACTACCGCAACAGTGGCGACGATCATCCCGCAAGCCGCGGCGAATGGGTGGTGGGGTATGGGGCCGTCGTGTTTTGTGGACCTAGGCCGCCGAGCTGACCGCTTCGCTGGCCGTCGTGGCCAGCGGCAGGCGAATCGTGACGGTCGTACCTTCGCCGGGGGTTGAATCGATCAGCAGCTCGCCTTGGTGTTCCTCTATAATCCGCTTGGTGATCACCATGCCGAGGCCCGTGCCCTTGCCCTCTTCTTTGGTCGTGTAGTAGGGCTCAAAGATATGGTTCAGGACCTCAGGCGTCATTCCGCTTCCGTTATCCCGCACCACGATATCGACGCGGCCCTCACCACAACGACAACTCACCTGCACGCCCCCTTCCGGCGGTGACACCGCTTGGATCGCGTTGGCCACAACGTTGTGAATGGCCCGCAGAAGCTGAGGCTTGTTCCCGTTGATCACGGCGCCGTCCGGCTGCATGTCGTAGTTGATACTCACATTCTCCGACGCGGCTAGCGGGGCAGCTCCGACGACGATGTCTTCAATCACGTCCGTCAGCGTTGTCGGGCAAAACTCGTTCAGCTTGGCCCGGCCATATTTCTGCCACATATGCGAGAGATCGCAACAGCGGCGCACATTCTGCCCAATCACCTCGAGATAGTCGTCCGTACCTTCCAGCTGATCGCCCAGCTCGCCCTTTACGCTCTCAAGCTGGTTGGTGAGCAGCTCCACATACCCACTCACGATCATGAGTGGATTGCGCATGTCGTGCGCAATTTCGGCCGTCGACTGAGCCATGGAGGCCTGCTGCTCTTTGCTGGCCAGATCATCCACCAGCCGCGAATTGATTTCCTGAAGGTCCTTCATCATCTCGGTGCGCCGTCGCTCGTGGCGCGTTCGGTCCACGTAGCGCTTCACCGCCGCCAGCATTTCGGTGGTGTCAAACGGCTTGCTCAGGTAGTCGGTCGCACCCAGGCGCAGGGCTTCCTGCGCCGTCTCAAGCGCTCCGTAGCCCGTCAGCATCACGACCGACACCACCTTGTCGTGCTCCCGAATCTCGCGCAGCCCCTCGATGCCGCTCTTGCGCGGCATACGGATATCCATGATGACCAGGTCGGGATGCTGCTCGCGCAGCATCGCTACCCCCTGGTCCACCGAGTCCGCACAAAACACTTCGTAGGTTCCCTTGAGCAGGAAACGTATGCTCTCCCGCGGGCCCAGCTCATCGTCGATCACCAGTACTTTGTGTGCGGCCTCTTCGCTCATCGCCCCCTCCTAGAACTGGTACCCGTAGGTCACCGAGGCCAGATGCGGATCCATCTCATACGTGCCCGCCACGAGGCTTGTGCCCGCTGCGATCTCACGGTCCTCCGTAATACTATAGGAATAGGCCACGTCAACCCTGTGAGCCCCACTCTGGAAGCCGGCCCCAATACCGGACGCTCCGTGTTGTTCGCCGAGTTGATCAACGAACTCTATCAATCCGTGGCGGACCATTCTGAGATGAAGGTGCTCAAGCGATACCAGTCTTACGACTGCCTGCACATTGATGAAATCGGGTATGTGGAGGTCGAACCGGTCCAAGTCGCGTTGTTCTTCACACTCATGCAGAAGCGGCACAAGAACAAGCCCACGCTGATCACCTCCAATCTCGGGTTCAGTGAATGGGGCGGCTTTCTGAAGAACGATCACCTCACGGCCGCGCTCATTGATCGGCTGACCGAGAACAGCCATGTCATCAACATGAAAGGCTGCGTCAGCCTCAGGGCAAAGCTCAAACACAATACATGAGTCTTCAACCCATACGCCTACAGGTTGACCGCGTTCGCCGTCTGCCCTTGCCGCCGGTGCTCCTGGCTGCGGGCGCCACGCCCGATCACCATGACCCGGCCCGCT
>JABGQM010000043.1 GCA_018648805.1 Verrucomicrobiota bacterium | reverse complement strand
TGGCCATTCTTCACAGACCTCCTGCGATTCCCGTGTGTATTGATCGAGGTCTTTCCTTGGATATTGGATATTCCTTGATGGCTGTTGGATATTCAGTTCCTCTTCTGTGTCCAGTCCCTCTTCGGCCCACGTCAGCGTAGAGCGGGGCTTGACCTTTGGGACCGATCGTCCGACACTGATCCCATGAAATATCTCTGTGTCAACTGTGGCTATATTTATGATCCCGCGGTGGGCGATCCGATGAACAACATCCCGCCCGGCACCGCGTTCGAGGATCTTCCCGACGAGTGGGTGTGTCCGCTCTGTTATGCGACCACGGACCAGTTTGATCTGCTTGACTGAGGTTCCTCATGACGCCTTTTCTTGAGACCATCAACCAGACGCCGCTCGTGTTTGACGGGGCCATGGGCACCACGCTCTATGCACGCGGGGTCTTCATCAATGTCTGCTTTGACGAGCTCTGTCTTTCGCGGCCCGACCTGATCGTCGAGGTGCACCGCGCCTATGTCGAGGCCGGGGCGGATGTGATCGAGACCAATACCTTTTCCGCCAACAGCATCAAGCTGGGCGAACACGGTATCGGCGATAGGGTGGGCGACATCAACCGGCATGCCGTGGCGCTGGCGCGTCAGGCTGCGGGTGATGACTGCTACGTGGCCGGCTCGGTGGGGCCCTGTCTCGGACCGGGGCAGCTCTGGCAGGAACACAACCGCGGCATGCTGCGCGAGGCCTTTGGCGAGCAGATCGAAGCCCTCGCGTCGAGCGGGGTGGACGTGCTGTTCCTTGAAACCTTCACCCATCTCGAGGAGTTGCAACTGGCCGCCGAGGTGGCGGCCGGCCGCGGCATACCGGTGTTTGCCTCGTTCTCGGTAGGCCAGGATGGCGAGACAGCCGTGGGTATGCCGCTGGAGCGGATGGTGCATGCCTTGGATGCGGATGAGCACGTGGATGGTATGGGCCTCAATTGCGGGATCGGCCCCTCCTTTGCGTTCGAGATGCTGGAACGTGCCCTGCCGCTGACCTCCAAACCGTTTGTGGCGATGCCGAACGCCGGCCTGCCACGCGAAGTCGATGGCCGCATGATGTACCTGACTAGTCCGGAGTACTTCACCGAGTATGCCAAGCGCTTGATTGAGCAGGGCGTGGCGGGGGTAGGGGGGTGTTGTGGGACGACGCCCGAGCATATTCGGCAGGCGGCCAAGGCGGTCAAGTCGCTCAGCCGGGTAAAGCAGCATATCGAGATCCAGATGGTCGAACCGGAGGCCGTTGAGGTGACGGTGGTGCCGTTGGCCGAGAAATCCCGTTTCGCGAAACGTATGGCCGCGGGCGAGAAAGTGACGTCGGTTGAACTCTTGCCGCCGCGCACGTTTGTTCTGTCGGGGATGCTCCAGAAAGCACGCAACTGTAAAGATGCAGGGGTGGATGCGATCAATATTCCGGATGGACCGCGCGCCAGTGCGCGCGTCTCGCCCATGATCGCGGCCGAGGCGATCGAACGCGAGGTCGGCATCGAGACCGTGTTGCACTACTGCTGCCGCGACCGCAACCTGATCGGGATGCAGTCCGATATGTTGGGTGGCTACGCCGCCGGCCTGCGCAACATCCTGATCATTACGGGGGATCCGCCCAAGCTGGGGGATTATCCGGATGCGACGGGTGTCTTTGATGTGGATGCGATCGGGCTGACCCAGGTGGTCTCCAACCTGAACCATGGCCGCGATGTGGGCGGCAAGCCCATCGACCCGCCGACGGGCATCTGCATTGGCGTGGGGGCCAACCCGGTCGCCATCTCACCCGCGTACGAGATGGATCGCTACAAGCAGAAGATCGATGCCGGCGCGGAGTTTGCCATCACGCAGCCGATCTTCGACTGCGACGCACTGTTCCGCTTTCTGGACGAGGCCGGCGAGCACAGCCGCATGATCCCTGTGATCGCGGGGGTGTGGCCCCTGGTCAGCTTCAAGAACGCTGAGTTTATGCGCAACGAGGTGCCGGGCGTGGAAGTTCCGGATGCCGTCATGGATCGCATGCGCGGCTGTCGCACCAAGGAAGAGGGGTTGGCCATGGGGATCGAGATTGCCCGTGACATCTGCGTCCGCATTGCCGACCGTGTGGCCGGCTTCCAGGTCAGCGCCCCCTTCGGCCGCGAATCCATTGCGCTGCAAGTGTTGGCCTAAGGTCAGGTCGTATCATCGCTGTAGAGAGGAGAGTTACTCATGTTGTCATCCCGTCCCGCTCGAGTTGCCATCGGTGTCCTGTCTTTTATTGCTCTTGCGATCGCCGTGTACATCATGTTCGTGGTGAAGGCCGATCAAGCACTGCCCGGCTGCGGTGAAGATGAGTGCGGCGCCGTGCTGAGCAGCCGATGGGAGCAATGGGGCAACATCCCTGTCGCCCACCTGGGTATCGGAGGATACGTATCGCTGATTACGGCCACGGTCCTCACGGGTGTGGTCCGAAGCCCCATGTTGAGGGTCGGACTGTGGGCCTTCATGATCGTGGAGAGCTTGACCGGTCTCGGTTTTATCACATGGCTGCTTCTACTGCAGTGGCTCATCATTAAGCAGTTCTGTATCTTCTGCCTCTCTTCCCACCTGTTCGGCGTTGCGGCCTACGCGATCATCCTCTGGAAGGCCCCGGCGTGGCATGGATTCTATCACGCGCGAACCCGATTAACGGGTGCGGCGGCCTTACTGCTCGTATTCCTGGTCACGGTACACATCCTGGTTGTACCCGACATGATGGCGGCACAGGCCGCCGAAAGCCTGGCGCCCTCTGACCGTGCCGAGGAAGAGGCCCTCTCGACCGGCATGCTCCAGTTTGGCAAGAAAGAGGCCTCACGAACCGTACGACTCCTGGATGACACGCTCACGTTCGATCTGTACAAGGTGCCGGTGTCGGGGGACTATGACGCCGAACACGTCCTGGTTGAACTGTCAGACTACGCCTGCCCCTCATGCCGCGGCTTACACCGTAAGTTGACGCAGTTCAAAGAGGATTATGACGTTGCCATGGTGATCGTCCACCTGTTGGCACCGTTGAATACCGCGTGCAATCCGCACATCAAGAAGACGCCGCGAGGGTTTGAGAATTCCTGCACCTACGCGCAATATGCCATGGCCGTGAACAAGGCGGATCCGACCCAGTTCGCCGCCTATCACGACTACCTCATGACCGGTCGCTTTCCTCCCGCCCCTGAGGAGGCCCGGCGCAAGGCGGAAGCCATGGTGGGCAAGGAAGCACTCGCGGCCGCCCTGGAAGACGAGGCGGTTAAGGAGTGGATCACCAACGGGCTCAACCTCAAGCGCTACATCAAGGCCACCACCCTCCCCAAACTGATCACCCGAACACAGGTGGTCTCCTACTCGGGTGGCTCCAAGGCCGCCTTCCGGCAGACTATGCAGAAGGCGCTCAACATAACTGGGCTGGAGAAACGGAAGCACTAGAAAGGGAGAACCGGTTAAGTGTATCCGGTGAAGAGTGTCGGTTAAGAAAGCGAGTAAGTGTGGGCCTTCTCTACACTTCCTCGCACTCTTAACCGCAACCCTTACTCGGATACACTTAACCGCCCCGCTTAGTCGAGTTGACCCAAAAAAAAGCCACGCATCCCGAAGGACGCGTGGCTCTCTACACTCAGGTGCGCCAGACCTAGAAGGCCCACGCCATGCTGAAGCTGTAGGAATCCTCTTCGAGGTCCGATTCCAGAGTCACAGCACCAAAGGCCGAGGTCTCGGAGACGGTGTTCTCGAAGGCGTGCATGTAGCCGAGGTGCAGCGACATGTCTTCGGCCACCTGGTAGGAGACACCGACCGTCGCGTGCGACTCGACGATCGCCGGGAAGCCGATGATCCGGAGCATTTCGTACCCGAACGTGGGAACAGCCTTGCCCTGCACCATGGTTGTGGCGGTCGGTGAAGGATCAAATCCATTGTGCTCTTTCACGGGATTCTCACCATAGTTGTAACCGCAACGCACGGCCAGCTTATCGGTCGCCTGCACCTGTGCACCAATAGCGAAGACCCACTGTGAATCCCAATCGAAGTCCTCGTACCCGGCCGCATTGGCCCAGTCGAGATACTTGGCATCCACTTCGACCAGCAGTTTTTCGGTCGGGGTGACGGCCACGCCGACGCCATAGGTGGCCGGAGCTTCGAGCTCGAGATCATCCTGTGTGCCATCAAAGTCCAGATCGAAAACGTTCCGGTGGTCGGCCTTCTGGGGCGTGGTGTAGCTGGCACCAATCGATACCGCACCAAGGTTCAGCAAGGCACCAACCTGGACACCAAAAGAATAGTCATGCGAACCGCCCTGTTCGAGGTCAAGGTTGTTGTAGGCCCCGTTAAGAGCGGCACCCAGCGCCAGGCTATCCGCCACTTGGCAGGCCACCATGCCGGCAAACTTCATGATCTCAAGACGCGTGTAGAGGTCGCCCTCAGCGCCCGGCCTGCTGGGATCGAGATCCCATCCTTTGTCGCGGTAGTCTGTACCGAGACCGGAGACACCGTAGGCACCCACGCCCATACGCCACATGTCGTTGATAGCCATCGTAACACCCACGGCCGGGATGATGTAGGCCTGGCCGCCACTCTCACCTTCGATATCGACCGCCGTGGCGCCCGTCATCGGATCAAGCAGCCTGATGCGAGCGGTGACCGTGGGATCAAAGATCGTGGCCCCAAAGATCGACTCCGACCTGGCTCCACAGGGACAAGCACCCAATGCGGCCGGGTTATTGAAGATAGCCGTGATGCTATCCTGCGGCGCGGCGATACCCACACCGCCCATTCCACGCGACACCGGGCCTACGCCCATCAGGTTGTCGCCGTTTGTCGCCAAGGCCACTCCAGCCCCACCGACCACACTGCATACCAGTGCGATGACTAACAGCTTCCTCATTGCTACCCCCTCTTTTTTTGTTCTGCCGGAGGTCGACACACTGTCACCCCGCAACACCACAACAATCCAAATCAATTACCATTACATGGCGCCATCGGTCAAGTGCAACTCTGGGAGCTCTTCACAAAAGCCGCCGAAAATAGCTGCGAGATATCCTGAACCGTGGTCCCTTCGGTCGCCGCTTTGCGCAGATTCACCCAACAGATAGGACACATAGTCACAATCTGTTTGCCCGCTTTCTCAAGCTGCGCCACACGTTCTTTAGAAATCCGGTGCGCTTCAGACGGGAAGAGCGCCTCGATCGGCCCCCCACAGCAGTGCGTATTGGTGCCGCTCAATTCGGGTTCAGCCACGCTGACACCGGCCTTGGCCAGCAGTTCACGGGGTGGCGCGAGAATGCTCTCGTAGCGCGCATAGACACAGGAGTCATGAAAGGCAACCGTCTGATCCTGCGGCTGCAAGACCTCAGGACTGTTTTCCGCCACGACCTCCAGGTAACTCTGCACCTCGACATCGAAATCCTTGACGAATTTGGGATAGATCTCACGCAACATGTTGGTGGTATGCGGATCGACCGTGATCACTTTCTTGACGCCATGTTTCTTGAAGCGCGCTGCCACGCGGCGGGCATGTGCGCCAAAGACATCGTCCATACCTTCATCATACACCAAGGCGCCGGAGTACATCTCGTCGCCATAGAGATAACCAAAGTCCACACCCGCCGCCTGCAACAGACGCACGATATTGCGCAACGCCTCATCGTTACGTTGCTTAAGCTCCTTGGATGCCATGAGGGACATGAAGAAGGAGAGATTGATGACCTTGTTGACCAGGCGCCCCATACCCAACAGTTTCGTGATCCGGGAATTCTCCAGCAGGGCCATCTGGCTGGCCATGGCATCGATGGCCGGTATGAGCTGGTACATGTGCCCGGTATACAGAATCGTCTCGCCGCCCCGCGGCAAATCGAGCCCTTTGGACCAACGTGTTGCCGCCGCCCGCGTGAGCGGCAGGACACTGCCTCGCTGTTTCAGATTGTCGCCCAGTATGCCCAGGATAGGGCCAATCGGTAAGGCCATGTTGGCTCCCCTACAACTCTTTGTTGTTAACAAGCGTGCGCAGCGCACGCACATTCTCGCTGATGCGTACTTCCGCCGGGCAATTCGATTCGCACATGCGACAGAGCAAACAGGAGTAGATGGCCGGTACCTGCTCCTCGACCTTGTCCTTAAGCCCCAACATCACCTGTCGAAACAGCTTACGCGGCATAATCCCATACCCCAGTGGACACACCGCCGTACAGACACCGCAGTGATAGCACGCCTCGGCATTGAATTCCTCGCACCGCTTCACCTTCGCGGCCAGCTCTGAAGACACTGTGGCCATCGCTTACTCCTGTCCTTCAGATTCCGGCGCTTCCGCTGCCAGCTCGTACTTGAAATATCCATCCACATCCGCACGCCCGACCGCCTCCACGCTGCCGTAGCGGCGCATGGCCGCCAGCCATACGTTTATCTCGTATGTCGGTGCCTCCAGAAGCGCGGCCAATTCGGGAATCGTGCGCGGCTCCTGCGTGATCAGCGCGGCAATACGATCCGTCATGATCATCTCATCCTGCACAATCGCAAGCATGTCACGCGGCTTTGATTTCAACATGCTCATACCACCGCCTCCTTCAGACTGGCATCGATCATGGCCCGTATCTGGTCATCCCTGAACCCTTCGATATCAATCGCATCATGCGGGCAGACCGGCACACACCCGCCTTCCCCTTTGCACATCGAGGCGATGACCAGGGCGACCTCTTTGTCACCGCACACCGTCTTCTCGATCGCACCGTAGGGACAGGCCTTGAGACACGCATCGCACCACGTGCACTTGTCCGTGTCGATCTTTGCGATGAGGGGCTCCAGATCCACATAGCCTTTCATGAGCAAGCCACCCGCCTTCGCCACGGCCGCCAGAGAGGAGGCCACGCTTTCGGCCAGGGTCTTGGGGCCCTGTGACGCACCCGCAATAAACACGCCGTCGATCACGGTCTCCACCGGGCGCAGCTTGATGTGAATCTCGTTATAGAAGCCGTCTTTGCTCTCAGGGATCTTGAGCACGCTGTTGAGCTGATCATTCTCACGTGGGCGCATCCCTGTCACCAGTACAACCAGGTCCGCCCCGATTTCCAGCGTGTCACTCCCCGCCAACGTGTCGACAGTCTTGACGCACAGTCGGTCGTCGCCCTGTTCCACGACAGGAGGATTCTCGGGATCCCATCGCACGAACAGCGCGCCTTCACGCCGCGCTTGTTCGTACACCATTTCGAGGTGACCGTAGGTTCGGATATCCCGGTAGAGGTGGTACTGGTTGACCGTCTGGTCCAACGTCTCCTCCAACGCATGCAGCGTGGTGGCCGCAAACGTGCCGGCGGTGCAGCAGTAGCGTGAACAGTAGGTGTTGGGCGCGGGACACGCCTCGCTCTTCGACTGACGACTGCCCACGCAATAGAGGAAGACCACATCACGCAACGCCTTGCCGCCATGCTCCAGCTTGCCATCCGCCATCATCTGCCGGAATGTCTTGAGATCAACGACCCCATCAAGTCCCCACCCGTACTCGCCCTCACGTGGCTGGTACGTATCAAACCCTGTGGCCACGACAATGGCCCCCACATTGAGATCAACCACGTCTTCATCTGAGACGCGCACCTTGACATTGAAGTCGCCGATGCTTCCACTCTTCTCAATCAGTTCGGCCCCGGTGTAGAGCATGATGTTGTCATGTGCCGCAATACGCGACCCCAGCCGCGCCGCCACATCGGGACCATGCTGCGCTTCCGGTCCCATCTTGCCGGCCTGTAGCGCCCAGCCCCCGGCCTCGGGCTCACGCTCCACCAGAAAAACCGCCAACCCCATGTCGGCCAGCGCCAGTGCGGCCCGCATGCCGGCGATGCCCGCGCCCACGACCAGGGCCCGTGGTTGCGTCTCGACACGTAGCGCGTGCAAGGGGCGCGTCAGGGCGCACTTCGCTATGCCGGCGCGCACCAGGTGAATGCCCTTTTCTGTCGCGCCTCCCTTGTCATCCGTGTGCGCCCACGAACACTGCTCGCGCAGGTTCACATGCACATACTGGTAGGGGTTCAGGCCGGCCCGCTCGGACATACCGCGGAACGTAAACATATGTAGCTTGGGCGAACAGGACGCCACCACCAAGCCATCCAACTTCTCGTCTACGATCTGGTCGATCATCTCCTGCTGCGAGGAATCGGAACAGGTGAACATATGGGTCCGTGCCACCGCCACGCCGGGTTCCCCCTCTACGCCCGCGACCACCTTCTCCACATCCACGTGGTCCGAGATGTTACCCCCGCAATGACAGACAAATACTCCTATGCGTCGCTTCAGCGCCATTACGCACCCCCCAATCCCTGAATGTAGGACGCCGCCTGTGCCGCCGCCGCACCGGCATGTAGCACGGTGTCGGGTATGTCACGTACGCCGTTGACCGTGCCGGCCGCAAACAGCCCTTCGATATTCGTGCGTGCGGGCTCACTGACCGGATCAATCTCGCGCACATACTGGAAATCATCCGCCTCCAGCTCAGACCCCTTGTACAGTGCAAAAGGCTCCGTGTTGGGCAGAAACCCGACCGTCAGCACCACCATGTCGTGTTCACGGGTCTGCAGGCCGCCCTCGCCAAGCATGTCTTCGTAGTGCAGCGACAGGTTCCCGTTCTCGAGCGGATCGATACGCGACACCTTGCCCTTTACATACTCCACGCCCATGCCCTTCGACTGCTCATAGAATTCCTCGTAGCCCTTCCCGAAGGCACGTACGTCGATCGTGTAGATCGTGACGTCCGCCAGTGGCAACGCGCCCATAACGAGCTGGGCATGTTTGATCGAATACATGCATCCAATACGGCAGCACAGCGGGTTGCAGACCGTGTGGTCACGCGAGCCGTTGCACAGTACGATTGCGATGCTCTCGGGCTCTTTGCCGTCGGAGGGGCGCAGGACGGCATTGAAGGGTCGCGTTGGGGCCAGAAGGCGGTCCATCTGCGGACCACTGATCACGTCCGGCAGGCGCCCGAAACCCAGCAGTTCCTTGTTGCTCGGATCCATAATCTCGTAGCCGGTCGACATCACCACCGTACCGACCTTGAGCTGCATGGGTTCAGGCTTCATGCTGAAGTCGATGCAGTCAGCCGGACACACGCGAACACATTCCTGACACTGTGAGCATTGGGCGCAGTTCAGACAGCGATTAGCCTCCGTGCGGGCCTCCGTTTCCGAGAACACCCCTTCATAACACTCAAAACTCTGAATGCGTTCGCGTGGGGGTCTGACCGGCAGTGTCGCTTGTGGCCTGAGATCCCACTCCGCGATCTCATCCATCACGTCCTGCTTATCCGTCACGTCGAGCTCATCGCCAAACGGAACGTCCAGCGCCTCGCCGCGTAACAGGCGGTCCATATAGAATGCCGCGCGGCGGCCCTGGCCCATCGCTTCCACGATAATCGAGGGACCCAATACCGCATCCCCTCCCGCAAACACCGTCGGATCCGACGTCTGAAGCGTCTGTGCATTCACCTTGATCGTACCCGTCGCCGCGAGCGTCAATTCGTCCTCGAACGGTTTCGTGCTCGGGCCCAACCCGATGGCAAGCACGACCAGATCGGCCGGAATGCTCTGCTCCGTACCGGCTTCCGTCGCAAAGCCCTTCATCTTGCCGTCTTCCGTGAACTCCAGGTTGGCCACCTTCAGAAACTCGATACGGGGCTTCCCCGCATCATCGGTAAAGATGCGTTTGGTCGAGCCCCCGGCAAAGATCTGAACGCCCTCCTCATCGGCCTCGGTGACCTCCCATTCGTGGGCGGGCATCTTTTCGCGCGGCTCCAGGCAGAGGATGGATACACTGGCGGCGTCCATACGGATCGCCGTACGCGCCACATCCAGCGCCACATTCCCGCCCCCCAGAACCACCATATGCTGGCCGGCGATATCCGGGAGCTCGTCAGAGACGTTCGTATCACGCAGGAAACTCATGCAGTCCTGCATCTCAAAATCAGGCAGGTCCCGCCCTTCAAGCGGAATGATACGCGGCACCTGGTTGCCCACGCTGACAAACGTGGCGTCAAATCCCATCGCCTTGAGTTCGGCCACACTGTTGACTTTCTCCCCTGTGTGAATCTTCACGCCCAGAGCTGTGATATTCAGTATGTCCCGATCAAGGACCTCTTTGGGCATACGGTAACGCGGCATCCCGTGCCGCAGCATGCCGCCGGCGTAAGGTTCCGCCTCAAATATGGTGACTTGGTGTCCCTGGCGGGCCAGGTGAAATGCGGCCGTAAGCCCGCCCGGCCCCGACCCCACGATCGCCACGCGGCTGTCGCGTTGCGTCTCAACCGGGCCGTATTCCGGTTCCGGATACTCGGCATAATAGCGGTCGACCATATAGCGCTTCACGGCGCGGATATGGACCGTGCCATCCGTATCGGACCGACTGCACTCTCCTTCGCAGGGGGCATAGCAGGCCCGCGACAGGCTGCCGACCAACGGGGCATCGGCCAGGTGCATGTGAAACGCTTCAGCATACTTGCCCGCACGCACCAGCGAAACAAATCCACTCGGTTTGACACCCGCCGGGCAGGTGTGTGTACAGGGCGCCTGGCCGCGACGCTGGATCAGCGCCTTCTTCGGCACCGCCTGCGGAAAAGGAATATGGGCAACGCGACGGCCCACCAGGTTGTAGTTGTATTCGTCGGGCACCGAGACGGTGCAGTCGACCTCGCACTGGCCGCACCCCGTACAGGCATCGAAGTCCACATACGACGCCTTGCGATGCAGATCAACCTTGAACGTACCGTCGTCGTTACGCCCAATCTCATCCACCTCAGTGAACACCATCGGCGTAATGTTGGGATGATGGGCCGCGGCGGCCATCTTGGGCGTCACGATGCAGCTCGCGCAGTCCAGCGTGGGGAACACTTTGCTCAGCAGAATGGACTTGCCGCCGATGCTCGAGTGCTTTTCAACAAGGAGTACGCGGTAGCCCATGTCGCCCAGCGAAGCGGCCGTTTCCATGCCCGCCACGCCTGCGCCCACGATCATCACGTCGTAGTCCAGATCCGGTCTGTCGTTATTTGGCTTCAAGCTTCTTTAGCTCCCCTTGGAATTTGCCCATATGCGATACGAAGTTGTCCGCGCACACAGAACACAGGCCGGACATCTTGAGGCGCTTGGGACTGATGTCCCGCTCCTTGAGCTTGTCCTGGGCGCTCTTGATCAGCGCGCTTGTGCGCTCCGTACAGTCCGACAGGTACGCGCAGTCCCCGCCGCAGGCGGCGATGAAGACCCCCTCAAACCCAGCTTCGAGGGCGTGCACAACCCAGTCGGGTTTCACGCCACTCGAGCAGGGCAGGGGAATGACCTGGACCGCCGTCGAGTAGTGCATATGCGCACTACCGGCCAGGTCGATGCCCGGATCAGAGATCGCGTTACTTGAGAACACGAGAATCTTCGGATCCGGCTCTTTGGTCTTCGCAGACACCTATTTGGCCCGACGCAGGTAGACAGACCAGAAGCCGTCATCCTCACGGTCGCCAAGATACTCATGTCCCATCTTCTTGCACCAGCGCTGGATATCGATGATGGTGCCGTCATCCGAGGACTGCACTTCCATCACCTCCCCCACCGGGCACTCTGCAATCGCGCGCTTGGCATCCAGAAGTGGCCCCGGGCAAGCCGTACCCCGTGCATCCACCAGTTTGCCAACTTCCATTGCCATCAGTTCTTCTGCGGTCATCACTCCACTCCTTCTGCCGCTACGCGGCCGTTAATCCACCACTAGAGAGGTACCTATAAAACCGTTCCATGCCATGCGGGACGAGGGCGTCCCGCCTCCAAAGAAACAGAAATCAAGCAAACTGGAGGCGGGGTGCCCTCACCCCGCAGCGTTCTGCAAGTACCCCTAGAGGAACCAGCACTGCTTCGCATTGCTGAAGATATCCACGAACGTCCCGACGCCCACAAACTGCATGTGCGGGTAGTCGATCATCTCCTCCCGCTTGATGCCCATCAGGTCCATCGACATCGTGCAGACATGCAGCCGGACCCCCAGATCTGCCGCATCCTTCATCAGCTCTTCCAGCGACTTGGCGCCATGCTTCTTCATAACGCCCTTGATCATCAGGGGGCCCATTCCCATCATCTGCATCTTGGAGAGGGGAAGCTTGCCGGCGCCGTTCGGCAGCATCATGCCGAACATGTTGCCCAGCAGGTCCTTTTTTACCTTCTTCTTCGGGTCGCGTAGTGCGGCGGTTGCCCAGAAGGTGAAGAATATATCCACTTCCATATCAAAAGCCGCTGCCCCGATCGCGATGATGAAGGCGGCCATCGTCTTGTCCAGGTCACCACTGAGACACCCCAGGGCCAACCGGTCCTCCGGGGCATTGGCCTCCAGCGTCTCAACACGCTTGATCAGGTCCTGCATCATCTGCTCGTTGCCCATCTCGTTTTCCATAGTATCTGTCTCTCTTGAGGGGAGTCCCTCTACTCGGATTGTTCCTCGATGAACTCGGCCATCTGACCGCGTTCCTTCAACTCAGCATGTAAAACGTCCCGCACGGCATGACATCCCACCATCAACTGGGGATGCTTCAGGCGGTACCACACACAGTGCCCGTCCTTGCGCGACACCACGATGTTGCCATCGCGCATGAGGCGCAGATTCTGACTGACCACCGTTATCGGTATGTCGAGCGCCTCCGCAATCGCCCCGACATTCGCCTCATCCTGTCGACTCAGGTAGTCCAGAATCATGAGGCGTTTGGCGTTGGCCATAAGGCCGCAGAGTTCCGCTTGCATCTCGAAGAGTTGTGACTTGCTTGTTTGCATGATTTCGCAAGTTAACACCCCCGCAAATTGAGTGCAACAAGAAAAGATGAGAAAAAAGACCAGCCGGGCGCCTATCCCTTCTGCGGGGCCTGATCCCAATGCCACAGGGCGTGCAGTCTCGGCGGTTGTTCCGAGATGAGCAAGACCATCTGCACTTCCTTAAGCGGTTGGCGGCACGTGTTGATACGTATGGTGTTCGGCTATTCGCCCACTGTGAGATGTTAACGCACTACCACCTCCTGATTGAGACGCCACTGGCCAACCTGGGGCGATTCATGCACAGCCTGAATACCGCCTATACGCTCTGCTATAACCTCCGCCACCGCCGTAAGGGCCCCCTCGTCCAGGGGCGGTACGGGGCTAAACTTGTCGAGGGCGACAACTATCTGCTGTCGCTTTCACGCTACATCCATTTGAATCCTGTGCACATCAAGGCCATGGAGAAGCAGAGCTCAGACGACCAAAGGCGTCACCTGAACTCCTATCGTTGGAGCAGTTATCGTGCATATATAGGCAGAGAGAAGGCACCGGAGTGGCTGGAGCCACTACCAATCCTCTCGCAGTGCGGTTCAAAGCGGAGCAATCAGCGCAAGGCATACCGGGCATTTGTCGAAGGAAGTATTGAAGAGCGGGACGAAGCCTTGCTTGATGCGCTCAGCGGGACCTGGCCTGGGATTGGTGATGAGAGCTTCCTCGGGTGGGTAAAGGAGCAGTATATTGAACAGGCCAAGGCGTACAGAAAGACTGAAGATGTTCGCCTGCGCAAGGAGCGAATGGGAGTGGAACCAGAGACTGTCTTGCGGGCTGTGGCAGAGGTGCTGGGCGTAGAAGTGGAGGCATTTCGGCAGCGACGGCGGAACTCCATGTTGAGAGCCATGGGATCGCAGATGCTCTCAAAGTACGCGGGGCTGACTCAGCGGGAGATTGCTGGTCAGCTAGGCATCCGTAGCGGCGCGGCCGTTGGCCAGCAACAGCAGAAGCTTAGAGAAGCGCTACCGCACGATCGCGGACTACGGAAACAGCTCTCGAAGATAGAGCAGGCTCTGGATAGTGAGCAGGGGTGAATCGCTAACCGTTATCTTTAGGACCGACCCCTTTCCCTGCGTTTCGCCGCAAATGAACGCACCGAAACAGTCGCGCAAGCAGAACACACGCAAGCCCGATTGACTGCCTACAATCGTCTATGTTTGATCCACTCCCCGAAGAAGGGATCGCAATAGCGGTACCGTTTCTCATCGCGAAAGAGGATGCGTTTCTTGACCAGGCTATTTAGCGCTCGTTGCACCGAGCTGTTCGCCGCAATCCCCGTTGATGCGAGGAATTCTCCCCCTAACGACGCCGCTCCTCCGACCGCGGCGAGTGCTCTCAGGCACTTGAGCTGCTGGGCTGTGATGTTCTCAAGGAGTATGGCATAGGCGCGCTCTTCATCGCTGAAAAGACGTTGAAGTGCTCGAGGAATCGCATCGGGCCCGACATGGTCGCCCGAGGACGTTTCATCCCACAGGCACTGACACAGTCGCTGCACATCTCCCGGGACATCATGGCACACATCAAACAGGTGGGCCAACAGGTCCGCATCGGTGGAACGGTTTCCCTGGGAAAACCCCTCCTGCAGGAACGGGGCGAACTCGGCTCGTGTCAGTGGGCCCAGTTCGAAACGCACGGCCGTCTTATAGAAAGGGGAACTGTGATCGAAGAACATCCTGTCAAGATCGCCGCGTACACTGCCGGCAAACATATAGGGTGTATCGGCCTGCAACTGGATACGACTGCGCATACGAGCAATGATGTCGGTCTGCTCTTCTTGAGGCAAGGACAGCAGGGCCTGGAACTCATCGAACAAGACCACCGTGTTCTTTAGTCGACTCAGGTAATCCAGGGCATTCTCAAGCGTATCGGGCAATGGTTGCACGCCGGGGGCCATGGACAGCGTAGGCATATTGGTGACCGGATCGACGCCGACAATCGGGCGGAGAGCAGCGAAGCTCCTGGCAAGGCGGGTGAACGTGGAGTCAGTGGCTGAACTGAAAATGCCATCCACGATGCGCCGGACAACATCATCGACCGTCTTCACCCCCAAGAGATCGATGAATACCAACGAGTGTCCCCGCAATCGCCTTACGGTCTCGTGCACCAGGGATGTCTTGCCGATTCGCCTTTCCCCAATCATGCACACCCTCGCGCATCGACTGATATGCGCTCTGAGGCGTCCAATCTCTTGCTCTCTCCCACAGAAGTTGGGACCAACGACCACCATGCCGCTCCTAAAGGGAACCATGATAACACCTCCGTCGTTTAACGCACTATTGCGTTACGCATATCTGCGTTATACTTCATGGTGGACGACACCTGCAAGACCAATCCACACTCAGGCTTCGGGCTGAGCGCTTGAGGCGGAACGATACGCAGACAATTTTTGCGACCAGACTCGGTATTAGTGTGCCAACCCTTCGCAAAATGGAGTCTGGAAACCCTGGCGTATCAGTCGGCCACTGGTTGGCCGCCTTGAATATTCTCGATCGTGCAGGAGATCTAGATGCTATCCTGGCCGCGCCAGAGGACCTTCTTGCCAAGTACGATCAGATGAAACAATCACTGCCGCGTCGAGCATCGAGGAGGTCTCGATGATCCATCGGATCGGGGTGTGGTGGACGGGCGACGGGCCCCGTCTGTAAGGGCGGGCGACGGTCCCCGTCTGTAACGCATTCATATTGTTGATGTTGCTCGTGTTTTGTGGCCTGTTCTGGCCCTTAGAGCCACTCCGGTGATAGTGATTTGGCGTTTTAAGGAGGCCGGTCCTCGCGGATTGTCCATACGTTGTTGTGCTCCCCTTGAGTCCGCCTGCTCTATCCGCTTCTTGGCAGCCCGTAAGTCCAGGCGTGAGACGCTCCATATCAGCCGTGGACACGTGTCGGGGATACCACATACCTTTGTCTCAAATGACGTGTTCTACGATAGCCGCAAAGCAGGTATTGTTCTGGGACGTGTGTGTTTCAATGCTTCGCTGCCGCAGCATAGAGCGGTGGATCGATGTGTTTGTGGAAAACTGGAGCGTTCTCCTGACGTTGCAGTAGCCAAATAGATGACGGACCACGGTAACAAGGAAGAGGTAGAGCTGATGAAGATGACACGAAACTCAATCGTTGCACTCATGCTGGGACTCTTGGTGATCTCTAGTGCAAGCGGAGCGGAACTGAAGGTGCACAGTTATTTCAGCGACAACATGGTCCTTCAACGCGACAAGCCGGCTGTCGTTACAGGCTCGGCAACCGCGGGTGCCAACGTGACGGTCAGTTTTGCCGGACAGAGCAAGGTGGCTGCCGCGGCCAATAACGGCCAATGGTCCGTCACGCTCGATCCCATGCCTGCCAACAGCAAGCCGCAGACCCTCACGGTCAAGTCGACCCGCGACAGCAAGGCGGCAACACGCTCCAACGTCCTCGTTGGCGACGTGTGGCTCTTCGGACGCCAGACGTATGTCGATATCTCGCTCGGTCGGACCGATGAAGGCAGAGCCGCCGCCGCGAAGGCAACAGGAAACTTCCGCGCGATTGCGATCAAGACGGTTGCTGCGAAACAGCCGCAGAACGACTTGAGCAAGGACGCAACGGCCGGCTGGATGCAGGTTGACGGCAAGAGTGCGCTCACAATGTCAGGCGCCGCGTTCTATCTGGGGCGCGATCTGGTGGCGGAGCAGGCCGTGCCGATCGGTATTGTTGATGTCAACATGTCGCACTACTTTTCGATTGGTTGGTTGAGTAGCCAGGCGCTCGCCGACACCGCCACGCGGCACCCGGAACACGCGAAAGAGCTGGCGTGGCTGCTACCCTCGATGAAAGAACGGGCCGAGGCGCGCGACAGCGGGAAGGCCCAAGCGGATCTGGATGCCTACTACGAGGGCCGCGGCGGCAAGGGCGTGAAGCCTTCGCTGGGGCTACACCCGCTGCGCAACCCGATGTACCCCTCCGCGGGCTACAACGCGGTGATTCACCCACTCAGACACGTCGCCCTGAAGGGCATCTTGCTGCAGCTCGGTAACGACTACCCCTTCATCGCCTACCGTGACCTCGACCAGGCTGGCCAAGCGACGGTAAAAGCCGAATTGGATGCCGCCTGGGGCGAGAACTACATGATCTTGAAGACTGGGTACCGTATTACCCCGGCGACCTTGCCGTATGTATGTCGCGACTGGCGCGAGACGATGGGCGACAAGACGCTGCCGATCGGTCTGATCCTTCCCCCCGGTTCCGACCTGGACGTCTACGCGGCACACAACAGGGAGGTGCGTGAGATGCACCGCCGGACCTCTGAGCGCGAGGACGCGGTCGGTCTGATCATGCCGGGGAGCGAGAATATCCCGTCCAGTGGTCAGCCGGCGGACGACAAGCTGTTAGCCGAGCGCTGCCGTCAGTGGGCCTTGAGTGCGGCTGGTGGGCAAGAGGGTGTCGTGGGCTCCGGTCCTCTCCTCGAGCGGGTGGACGCGATCCTTTCAAAGGCGACCCTCCATTTCCAGGCGGGCACCGCCGACGGTTTGAAGGCGATTGGTGATGCGCTGGATGGCTTTGAGACGGCGGGCCCCGACCGCGTGTTCACTCCGGCCACCGCGAGCATCGATGGCGCGACCATCACGTTGAAGAGCTCGGGTCCGATCCTGTTTGTCCGCTACAACTGGCGCGAAAAGCCTGATCAGGGACTGGTGAACCGTGCCGGGCTGCCGGCGCTGCCCTTCTCAACCGATGCCGACTGGGAGTTCGCCTGGATTCCGCCACCTGAACAGCCGAATCTGCCCGAGGAATACAGCAAGACGGCTAACAAGTGGAGCAAGAGTGATATCGCGATTATCAACGGTCAGATTGCGAGCATGGCTGTGGGTGATTCTGAGCCTATCCCGCGTCGACCAGGACCGCTGGGTATTGTTTCGGCACCGTTCGGGCCCAATATCTATGTGATCAGCATCGAGCCGGAGACACCGGCGGTTGGCAAGCTACTACCGGGCGATGTGATCTACGGTGTCAACGGCAAGGTGTTTGACGATGGGCCAGAGGCCACCACGGATCAGGTGTACCGGGATCTGGCTGATGCCATCACCTATAGCGAGTCCGACGATGGCGAGGGCAAACTCGCCCTGGCCCTGCGTCGTGGCACCAAGACCATGGAGGTCGACCTTCAGCTTAAGGTCCTGGGCTCATACAGTGCGACCACACCCTACTATTGCGAGAAGTCCGCAGCGATCGTGATAGGTGCGGAAGCATGGATGTCGGCCCGGTACAGACCCGAGTCCGGGCTGGTCTCCGAGCCGGTCGGCATGCTCAATACCGACCTTCTCTTCCTGCTGGCATCGGGTACGCCTGAGCATCAGGGGTTGGTGCGCCGCGCCGTCTACGGCATGATGGAAAAGATGGACCCACAGCCCGTCACGCAGGAGACGCAATCCAAACCGTGGAACACCGGTTACAGCTCCCTGTTGCTGGGTGAATACTATCACGCGACGGGCGACCGGAACGTGCTGCCGTACCTCAAGTATCAAGCCCTCCTGTCGGCGGCATCGCAGCTGAAGCCACGGGCTGAGACCCCCAGCACCAAGGAGGCGTCGCAAGGCGAGACTACGATCGGCGGCTGGCGTCAGAACTATCCGTCGAATCCGCTGCGGTGGCAGTCTGGCTATGGCCTCATGCCGCACGCCGGCATGACGTGTGTGATGGGCATGCAGCTGGCCAAAGAGGCCGGTCTGGAGATTGATGAATTGGCTCTCGAACGCGGACTCGAGCATCACAATAAGGGGCGTGCCGAGTATGGCTCCGTGGTCTATTCCTATGGTGGGGGACTGCGCGACGGTCCTGCGCCGATCAACCCGGACGCGGAAGCCAAGGGGCATCTGTGGAGCATGAATGGCAAGCTGGGTACGGCGGCCGCACTCTACAATATGGTTGATAACAAGGTCTCGACCGAAGCCTGTGCGCGCTACTGTACGTACGGCTTCAACCGGACGCGCAGCGGTCATGGCGGGATGTTTTTCAATAACTTCTGGACCCCTGTCGGGGCCTGGGCGGGTGGTGAGCCGGCCTTCAAGCACTTCATGAAGGGGCAGACCTGGTGGCGTGAACTGTTCCGCCGGCATGACGGCAGTTTCAATCAGGTGGGGCGCGGAAGAATCGGAGTTAGCTATGCGCTGGCCTATGTCGCGCCCAAGCGGCGGTTGCGCATGCTCGATGCACCGCAGTCGGCCTTCGGCCCGCGTTGCCCGGACTATCTCAAGCCGGCCATCGAGGCCCACCAGAAGCGTGATTACGCGTTGTGTGAATCGCTGGTTCTGAGGCAGCTCAACGAGAGCATTACGCCGGCGGAGGATGTTCCGGTCGTCAAGCATCTCTTGGAGTCGGTGCAGATACTCAGGGCGAGCATCACGCATGACCTCGAGTTGACGGTCGCATTGATCGAGGCCGACAAGCAGGACTATGCCTCGCGCGAGCTGGCACAGCTCAAAGGTGTTGTGGCCGCGGATGATCCGAGGCTGAAGGCGATTGTGGCCGCGCTCGACTCCCCGGCGGGGCGCGCCAAAGTGGCCGCGCATCGCAAGCTGTGTGAAGCGGAGAAGACGGCGAATGAAGCCGCGAAACGAGCGGCGGCTCCCTCGGCGGGGCCGAAGGAGACGTGGCTCAGCCTGATCGCGACGCCTCAACGTGGGAAGACTTCTGAAAGCACGTGGCAGATGAAGGTCGTTGAGCACATCTCGCATGCCCCAGAGGGGTGGACTAAACCAAAGTTCAACGATCAGTCGTGGAACAAAGCCACGCTCCCGATCTCGTGGACCATGTACCACACCGCGTTGTTCCGGGGGGCATTCGATCTCGAGGACAAAGATGCGATTGACGCCATCCGCGTTCAGGGCGACTTCTTCCAGCAGGCGAATGTGGTGGTCCACCTCAACGGAAAGCTCGTGGCCAAGGTCGATAACCTCGGTCGTGGTGGCGGAACGACCGATATCCGGTTGACCGACTACGCGATGACACTGCTCAAGAAGGGCCCGAACACGGTGGCGATATCATCCCGTCACAAGCGGCGGTGGGGATCCTTCCGCGGCACGTACAAGACGGCCGTGACGGTTACGTTCGGTGTTGAGGCCAGAAAGAGTGGGGATTGAGCCCTGTCGGAGGATCGGAAAGATGAAGACGCTGCTACGTGAGACGGTTGGAGCGGCGCTGTTCTTTGGGCTTGCCGTGACGGCAAGCCCGCAAGTCGAGGAGGGCGCAATGCCGATCCGAATGACAGACATCTACGAGGCACACCTCGCCGAGTTTAGGGCGTTGCTCTCGCGAAGCAATAGTGCGGTACGGCATGAATAGCGTTCTTCCTGCAGTCTTAGTCTTTCTTTCAGGGGTAGCCGGACTTGTCTACCAGATTCTCTGGATGCGCCAACTGGGGCTTCTGCTCGGCAACACGGCCCATGCGGCGGCGGTCACACTGGCCGTTTTTTTTGGCGGCCTGTCCGCTGGTAGCTGGCTGTGGGGCCGGCGGGTATCGAACGCGCCCAACCCGTTGCGTACCTACGCCCGTCTCGAATTCGGTGTGGCCGGCACCGCGCTGCTTTACTTCCTCGTGTTGCGCGTGTTCTATGGGGTCTATCCGGCTGTCTACCAGAGTGTCGGCTCCGCCACGCTGCTGCTCCTGATCAAGTGCCTCTTCGCGACGGCACTGGTCTTTCCCGCTGCATTCTGCATGGGGGGCACGATACCCGCCATGGGGCAGTATATGGTGACCCGCAGGGAGCAGTTCGGCACTACAGTGGCAACACTCTACGGGATCAACACGGCGGGGGCGGCGCTGGGTGCGTTTCTGGCCGCATTCTGGTGTATAGCCCATCTCGGTTTCAATCGGACGTGCCTCTTTGCCGTGGCCATAAACGGCTTGGTGGGTGCCGTGGCCTACTGGCTCTCACGGGTGCCGTCCAGACAGGAGACGGTCAGCGACATCGAGAAGGCACCGCGTCCCGTAGCGTCGCGCAAAAAGCAGAAGAAGCAGAAGAAGCTGGAAGGCGAGTTGGCCTCGAACGCGCAGGGCTTGCCGGGCACGGCTGGCCTGGGGCGGCGAACCATCGGCTTCATCGCGTTTCTGTCAGGCTTCAGCGTGCTGGCGCTGGAGGTGCTCTGGACACGGATGTTCGCACAGATCCATGAAAACTCGGTCTACAGCTTTGCGACCGTACTGATCATCGTACTCGTCTGCCTGTCGTTTGGGGGCCTGCTGGCGGCCGGCCTGGCGCGCACCGGTGCCTCTCCGCGACACCTGATGGCTGGGCTGATGCTCCTGGGTGGCGTGGCGTTGTTGCTCTTCCCGCGACACTTCGCGAGACTGACGGATGACCTCACCATGCTTCCCACTGAAGGTGCATTTTTCCTGTACGTCAGAGAGCTGTTTCGCCTCGGGTTTGCCACTGTGGGTCCGGTCAGTCTGCTGCTCGGTATGGTCTTCCCCTTTCTGATGAAGAGCGAGGAACGCTTTGCCGATTGCCCCGGTAGAAGTATCGGCACTATTTCGGCCGTCAACACGGTGGGGGCCATACTGGGCTCGCTACTATGCGGCTTTCTGTTCCTGAGGGTTCTCGGTATGTGGTGGATCGTGCAGGTGCTGGCGGCACTCTACCTGCTTGCCGCCATCTTTCTGGCGGGTAGATCCCGTCCTGTCGGGGTGCTCATCGCCGTTAGCAGCGCGAGCGCCCTGATCCTGGGGTTCGTAGCGTTCAGCCCCTCCAGTCTACCGAGGATCGGGATCGATCCGCGTCTCGGGGCGCAAAAGGTGGTTAAGCTCTGGGAAACGAGTGATTGCACCGTGGCGGTGGTGGAACATGACCATGGGCATCGGACGATCAAGGTGAATTCCAACTACAACCTCGGATCAACGGCCGCCACGCCACATCAGATTTTTCAAGGGCGCATCCCGCTGTTTATCTATCCTGAGACGGAGGACATCTTTTTTCTTGGGTTGGGTACCGGCATCACGGCCGGGGCCGTACTGGATCGAGATCTCTTCCCTTCCATCAAGCGTGTGGTGGCCTGTGAGCTGGTCCCGGAGGTCGTTACCGCTGCCAAGCTCTATATGGCCGGTGGGGCAGGGGGGGAGGACTACACGGACGGGCTGTTCACGGATCCACGCGTGGAGATTCTGGTCGAGGACGGTCGGCATTACCTTATGGCGACGGACGCCATGTTCGACATGATCAATGCGGATCTTTTCCTGCCCTATCGTAGCGGCGCAGGGAGTCTCTACAGTCGTGAGCATTTTCAGTGTGCGAAGAAGCGCTTGAAGCCCGGGGGCGTGCTGGTTCAATGGCTTCCGCTGTACCAGGTGACCGACTATGAGTTTGGTGTGATCAGTCAGACCATGTTGAGCGTTTTTGATCAGGTGACGTTGTGGCGAAACAACTTCCAGCCGGGAGGTGAAATCGTGGCCCTGGTCGGGCACAGGGATGAATCGCCGATTCCCGCTTGTGAGCTTCAGATGGCCAGAGATAAAGCCCTGGCGATCCGAGGCAAGGACTGGCGCCATCTTGACGATCTGCTGCTTCCTTTCAATGAGCAGACCGCCTCACTGTTCTACTGCGGCAATATGACGGCCGCCAAGCAGCTCTTTGACCTGTACCCGATCAACAGCGACGACCGCCCGCTGATCGAGTATATGGCCCCCCGTTCGCTGCGCAAGGAAAGTGGCGATCTGCTGCCGCCAACCTTTATCGGTCCACGGCTGGCTGATCTTGTCGATCAGTTGCTGGAGCTGTCCCCCCCGGAAGAGGATCCCATGCTGGTCAATCGTACGACCGAAAACCGCCGGCTACCGCTGGCGGGTGCCGCGCTGCACCGCGCCTGGATAGGGTATGCCATGGGCGATGCCCAAGCGCGTCGCCGTGAATGGGCCGTATTTGTCAGGGAATGGACGAATCAGGATGACTGACACATCGTTCTGGGAGACATCAATCGGGGGGCTCGTAACCATTCTAGAGGTCTGAGCAAACCGCCACCCCTCGAAACGGTGTTTCCCAGAAAGTCAATGTTTTCAGGGGTTTTCTGAGGGTGTCTGACGGCAGAATTTCGTGTGTGTTTTGCGTGGTGCTCAGTGTATGGTTGTCTGACCGGTTGCGCTGGGCGCACTACGATGATCGGGACAACGATGGCAGGATCGACAACGATCGGGACGACGATCAGGACGACGATAGGAGGGGTCGGAGATGGCAACGGCGATGGGGCATGAGAAGCTACGTGTTTACCAACGCGGATTGAATTATGCGTGCTGGACTCACGAGAGACTTGCCGATATCGACCCCTCGGCGGCGGCGCTGGATCACTGGGACCGTGCGGCTGAAAGTATCGTTGAAGGCATTGCCAACGGGAACAGTCGTCACTCAAGAGCAGATAGGAATCGGTACTTCGATGTGGCTATCGGATCGGCTTTGGAATGTGCGGCGTGTCTGGATATTTGTGCGAGCAAGAATCTGATCACTTCTGAGCGGCAGGCCGAGGGGAAATCGGCGCTTCAACAGATTGTCAACATGACCATAGGATTACGTGAATGTCAGAGCGCGTACGTAAGAGAAGACCGGGAAGAGTATGTTGTCGGCCAAAAAGATAGCGTTTACTTCGCGCATGAGCGGCTGGACGTTTACCAAGTCGCGTTGGATCTGGTTAGTTGGCTCGACGACTTTCGTGTCGCCACCAGCCTTGGCGCATCGTATGCGACACGGTTGGACAAGTGGACGACGAGCTTGGTGTTGAACATAGCGGAGGGAAATGGCCGCTTCAGCGAAGCGGATCAAGTAAAGTTTCTCGATATCGCGCACACAAGCGCCATGCGGGTAGCGGCGTGCTTGGACTTGCTGGTGGCCAGGCGGCAGGTTGAGGTCCATCAGCTTGATGACGGCAAGCGGATACTATCGAGAATCGTTCCGCTGTTACTGGGCTTGCGGGGCTACCTGAGTGATCAGGCGGAGTGAGGGTCAGGTGACCCAGGACTCTGAACATCGTTGTCCCGATCATCGTCCCCATCATTGTCGATCCCATCTTTGTCTCGATCCTTGTCCCGATCGTCGTCGATCATGAGTTCACGTTTCAGTCAACACACAAGAAACCTGGACAGCTCAGAATTCAGGGGTGGCGGTTTGCTCAGACCTCTACATTCGGCGATGGGGGTGGGTCCGTGTCGCAAAGTTGTAGCGGCTATGTCGTAAACGGCCTCTGGTCGGAATGGACGGCACGTGCCATGATGCCTGTGAGATGTGCTGTCTTGTGGGGCGCTGCGGTGTTTATCAACTCGCTCGAAGGCGCTCTCGAAGAAACGGATAGCTTGGAATCAACCACCTCATGGAGGAACGACGATGACGACGTGTCTTGCCAACCTGTTGCGGATGCTCTGCCTTTCGCTTTTCGTGCTGCCCGTCATGGCCGCTGATGTGCCAGCCACACTGCCTGGACCTGACCAGACACCGCCGACGGCCGACAAGCCGGTCAAGGTATACATTCTGGCGGGCCAATCCAATATGGTGGGCTTCGGTTACCTTGGGGGCGCACGGGCCACCTACCAGAGTATCTTTCTTTCGGCTGATCCCAACATCAAGGTCGGCCGCATGCCGGTAGGCCCTTCGGCGTTGATGTCACATGGGGTGTACCAGTCTGAGGAAGCCAACGCACCGGCCGGGGCGAAGGTCGCCATCTACGCGGGCGCCTACAGGGCCGGCACGGACTATGCGGCCATGCGCCCCGTCAAGGAGAGCACTGTTGCCCTCGGCAGTGTGGCGGCTGAGCTGCCGGCTATCGACGGACCTCACACGGTGGTGGCGAAGGCCTTTATTGATGTCCCCATGACCGGAACACATGAGATTCATGCCGGTTTCGAGGAGAGCACCCACGCGGTGGTCACCCTCAAAGGACAGGAAGTCTATCGCAAGGCCCCCGGCACGAGCGCGGTTGTGACGCCTGTCACGCTGGAGCAGGGCAATCGCTACCCGCTCACCATCACCTATATGAAGGGCGGCTCCGCTGCACTTTGGCTGAAGCATGTCGATCTGAAGGGCAAGGGCGACCTGACGACCCTCACCAAGGCGGGGAAGTATCCCTGGTTTGTCGACGCGGAGGGCAAGTGGACGGTTCGTAACGACGTGACCTACTGGGATGTACGTACCTCCAAGGAAGAGATCGGAAGCGGTGGCCCATTGACCACCACCTCCAATGGGAAATTCATTGGCCCCGAAGTTCCCTTCGGCTATGTGATGGGCACCTACCACGATGAGCCGGTGCTGCTGATCGAGTCCTCCATGGGTAACCGCGCGCTGAGCTTCGATTTTCGTCCGCCTTCCAGTGGCAAGACTGAAGAGGAGAAGGCGAACAAGTATTGCGGTTATGAGTATGATTCCATGGTGAAGGGCGTACACACCACGCTCAAGAATCTGGACAAGGTGGTCCCGGGCTACACGGGGCAGGGGTATGAGATCGTGGGTTTCGTCTGGTTCCAGGGACACAAGGACAACAATGTGCCCAAGGAGGTGTATGAGAAACATCTGGTCAACCTGATCCAGGATCTGCGCAAGGAGTTCAAGGCGCCGGATCTGAAGGCGGTGGTCGCCACGGTGGGCTTTGGTGGCATGCAGATGCCCGAGGGCCATTTCATGACGTGGGAGGCGCAGATGGCCGTGGGGGATCCCAAGCAGCATCCGGAGTTTGCCGGCAACGTGGCGAGCGTCGACACCCGTGGCTTCTGGCGTTCGCGTGCGGACTCTCCAACGGGTACCGGCTACCACTACAACCACAATGCCGAGACGTATGTGCTCACAGGTGATGCACTCGGGCGCGCCATGGTGGGGTTGCTCGGTGGCAAGGCCGAGGCCTTGACGCTTCCCCCCGAACCGAAGCGCGATCCGAATGTGGAGACGATATTCTCCGACGAGGTGACGGGGAACTTCAACAAGCGCGGCCCCCACTATGCGCCTGACTATTACCGTGAGATGGGGCAGGCCCTGAAACCCATCATCATGGAAGAGATGATACCCGCCTTCCTCGAGAACCCGCGAAGTGGCGGCCCGATCAAGGCCATCGTGTCGGGCACGAAACCTTCGAAGCTGCCTCTCGATATTCGTGGGCCGCTTGACTCCTTGATGGAGTACTACGACATCGCCGGTATCTCCGACTACAGCTGGCGTCCCTTTAGTCCTGAGATGCGGAACGCCACGTGGTCCTACTACAGCTTCGATCCGCCTGAGAAGCAGGAGCTGGGCAAGAGCAACCGTTACCGCGAGATCACCTTCCCCAAGGGGATGGAGAACTGGTCTGGCATCGACTTCGACCCGGCCAAGGCTGGCTGGAAGCAAGGTAAGGCGCCCTTCGGTCAGATGGGGGGCAAGCTTCAGGCCCGGCGTGCACGCTGCAACGGATCTCACTGTGGCTGCAGCACGGCTCCGGCCACTCTCTGGGAGAAGGAAGTGCTGCTGATGAGGCAGACCTTTGATCTGCCGCCTGTCAAGGAGGGGCATGCCTATCGCTTCATCCTCGGCGGTGCAGGCTGCGACCGTTCAGGTGAGGGCTTTGCCCTCTACGTCAACGGCAAGCTTGTCACCCAGTCCAATGGCGGCTTCTTCCGGAATGCGGGTATCCGCGGTGGCTACCTCTACGGTGACATCCTTCCGGAGTTCGAGGGCGGCAAGGTTACCATTGCGATCATCAACTTCCTGCGCCACACCCACTTCGGCAACAACACCACCTACTGGGGGCCGCATCCCGATTACCGTGGCAAATCCCCCGTGCCGCCCAATGGTCATGTCAGCCTGTGGATGGAGGAGGCCAAGCTCTCCCCCGCAGCCCTGCAGGCGGCCGGCAAGTAGACAATGCTTCAAATTAGAGAGGGCGTGGCGTAGTCCGCAATGGCACCGTTTACGCCCGAGTAGAGTTTCATCGCAAAAAAAAAGGAGTCGCTATGTACGGAGAACGAGGAATGAAGACCATGCGCCTGTTGACTGCAATTCTGGTATCGGTAGCCTTCTGTATGGCCGGGCACCCGACGGATGCTTCTGCGGCGCCGGACGGGGCTCTGCTTGAGCGCTACACCGGCATGCTCAACAAATTGCGTACCGAACTCACCGCCAAGGTGCCGCCGAACGCCCCGGCGGACGCTACGGTGAACAGGTTCCTGGCCAGCGACGCGCTGGACGCAAAGCTGGTGACATACGTCGTGCTGCATGAGGCCACGCCTCAGGGCCTGGCGGCGTTCGCGCAGCAGGGAAGGGCGCAGGCGATGCTGGTTGAGAAGATGCTGGCGGACACCGACCTCATGAAGCAGATGCTGGTGGCAGACGGTGCCAAACCCAAGCGGGAGGGGCGCGGTGTTGGCCCGGCACAGGTCGGTCCGGCGATGAAGATCTACAGCGACATCCAGAAGGCGAGCCGGAGGGCCCGCTCCGGCGTGCTGCAGCGGCTCGCCCTGGCGATCGCGCTTGAACACGCGGTGCCGATTGGGCAGAGAAACCCAACGGCCTTGACCGATGCGCCCGCGACCGTAGACCCGGTAAAGCGATACCTCAGCTATGAGAAGGCGTATCTGGCAGGCGAACTGGATCCGGCCTTCGAGCGCCTGAGCACCTGGGATCTTCGCTTTGTCGTCGACGGGAACGAGCCGGACGCGACCCTCGCATGGGGGCGCGAGATGCTTCGCAATTTCCGCCCTGACCATATCTACAACCCGAACTACGGCTGGCGCTACGTGAGTGCCGTCGCTAGCGATGTCAGGTACGGGTCTGGGGATGTGAAGTATGATCGGCCCGAGTTGCAGTTCTTCCAGAACATCCTCATGAACGGCGGGGTGTGCGGTCGGCGCGCGTTCTTCGGACGCTTCATACTGCGCTCTTTTGGGATGCCGACGACGGCACGCCCGCAGCGCGGCCATGCGGCGCTGGTACACTGGACACCCAAAGGCTGGGTGGCCAACCTGGGCGGCGGCTGGGGCTGTGGCTGGACGAAGACGGTCTACAATAAGGACAAGGATTTTCTGGCGAGCACGCAGGCGCGGGCGAACAGTAAGGCGTACCTGAAGGTCAAGCGGGCCCAGTGGGTCGGTGACGTGATGGGGGAGAAGCGTACATACGGCGAAGGCGCAGGCACGCCGGCTTTCTGGAATGGTGTATCGCTCAAAACGCAACGGAGCATCATCAAGGAATCCAAAGCGCAGACGCTTGCCGCACTCGGCGAAGAGCTGGGTGAGTCGAGCGAAACGCTGGCAGAGAAAGTGATGGCCTCTCCGGTGACGCCGGAGGACAAGAAGATCAGCTACGGCAGAGACGGCAGCATCGTTATACCGGCCGCCGCTTACAGCAAGCCGTCCGGCAATACAAGGGACGTCATTGCGATGAAGAGCTTTGAGGGCGGCCTGCAGGTCTTCCTTCCGCGCTTCGGCCGTAAGGGAGTGACGACTCTGCGAGGCGGCGCATGGCGGGGGGGCGCCGACTCCTGCCGATCCGGGTGGCGTATGCCCAGCAGCGGCTACGGCAGATACAACAACTGGGGCTTCCGCGCGGCTATGGACGCCGCAGGCAGCAAGGGGCCGCGCGAGCTGAAATGTGATTTGGGCGACGGCGTGACCATTGAGTTTGTCTACATCAAGCCCGGCACGTTCACTATGGGAGGCACGAACACCAAGGACGGCAAGTGGCACGGCGTTGAGGTACCCAAGCACCAGGTGACGATCACCAAGGGCTTCTACATGGGGAAGTATGAGGTGACGCAGGCGCAGTTCCAGAAGCTCATGGGATCGAACCCCAGCAAGGCGATCAAGGATCCCAACTGCCCGGCTGACACGATCTCCGAAGGGGATGCGGTGGCGTTCTGCAACAAACTGGCCGAAAGGACGGGGAAGGCAACACGCCTTCCTACGGAGGCGGAGTGGGAACACGCGTGCCGCGCGGGCACCAAAACGAAGTATTTCTTCGGCGACGATCCTTCGACGCTGGGCGACTATGCCTGGTTTGATCAAAACGATGGCGGCACGTCTCATCCGGTCGGACAGAAGAAACCCAATCCGTGGGGCCTCTACGACATCTGTGGCAACGTCTGCGAGCGCGTTTCGGACATATATGCCAAAGATTACTACGCAAAGAGCCCGAAGGAAGACCCGACCGGACCCAGCCAGGGCGTGAAATCGCGCATGGAGTACGAGGTCGCCGTGCCGCAAGCGGGTAGGTACATGTTTAATGCGCAGGTGGTCACGGCTAATTACGATCAGAAACTGAATGTCTCTGCGAATGACTCCACATCCGAGATTGCCATGGTCATGCCGTTCACTGTCGGATCGTGGAAGGCGTGCGAGCCAGTCGTGCTCGACCTCAAGAAGGGAAAGAATGTCCTGCGGTTCTCTCGCACCAATCCTCCGCAGTACGGGCTGGCCATCAAGTCGTTCACACTGAAACCACGGCGCTAGCGCGATATGTGAATCACGACGCAACGGCCGCTTCTGAAGGCTGGCGTGCAAGGAGTTGCGGGAATGAATCATGTTGAGCGGTTTAGTGCGTTGATGCATTTTCAGGAGGTGGACCGTCTACCCATGATCGAGTGGGCGGGGTTTTGGGGGCTTACGACGGATCGGTGGCGCGAGGAGGGGTTGGATGCCTCGTTGCAGGGGGCTGAGAACATACGCGCGCACCTCGGCCTAGACCCCTACAGTCAGTTCTGGATGGCCCCTGGCAGTGCCGAGACACCCAAGCCGACGCATCATGGATCCGGCATCCTCAAGAGCGAGGCTGATTATGACGCCATGTACGATACGCTCTATGTGGGACGAGACTTCGATTCGGATTACTGTAAACGGGTGAAGGCCGAGAATGCGGCTGGTGAGCGCGTGGTCTGGATCTCCTTCAATGGGTTCTTTTGGAATCCTCGCACGCTGTTTGGGATCGAGGGGCACCTTTTTGCCTTCTATGACGATCCCGAACTGATGCACCGGATGAACCGTGATCTGCTGGAGTTCAACCTGCACATGCTTGATCGTTTCTGCGACGAGATGTGCGTGCCCCAGTTCATGACCATTGCCGAGGATATGAGCTACAACCATGGGCCGATGCTCTCCAAGGAGCTCTTTGACGAGTTTCTGGCACCGTACTACCGGCCGTTGGTGAAGGCATTGCGCGAGCGCGGGATTCGCGTCTTTGTCGATTCCGATGGCGATGTGGAGCCGCTGATCCCCTGGCTGAAAGAGGTGGGGGTGGAAGGGATCCTGCCATTGGAACGGATGGCCGGTGTGGACGTGGCGAATATCCGGCGGGAGCACCCCGACTGGCTGATGATCGGAGCCTACGACAAGATCGTGATGAAGGATGGCCCGGAGGCGCAGCGCGCCGAGTTCGAGCGCCTGCTGCCGACGATGCAGACCGGCGGCTTCATCCCCAGCGTCGACCACCAGACCCCACCGGATGTTTCATTGACCCACTATCGCTCCTATCTCCAACTGCTCGAGGCCTACGCCGCCAGAGGGGGAAGGCGCGCGTAGAGCACTGTTTCACCATGCTCTATACCACATGCAGGGGGCGCTTGAGTAAGTCAACCAACCACAGAATGAAGAGTCAGTCATTCAACAGCTACCCATCGCAGGCGCGTGAGTTTTCGCAGGCGCCGTTCTGGTTTTGGAACGATGAACTCAGTGAAGCTGAGATAGCGCGGCAGCTTGATGATTTTCAGGCGCATAGTGTTCATGCGTTTGTGATTCATCCGCGCGCCGGGCTGCCTGTACACCTGGGGTGGATGAGCGATGAGCTGCTGAAGATGATGCGCTTTGCGATTGAGGAAGCGGCCCGGCGCGATATGTGGGTTCTCCTCTACGATGAGGCGATGTATCCGAGCGGGTCGTCTGCCGGCCAGGTGGCGGCGGAGAACCCGGCGTATGCCTGTCGCGGGTTGGTGCAGGTCGACCTTACTCATGCCGCGCCCGGCGAAACGGTCGAGGGTGTGAAGATAGGAGAATCGGGCGTGGAGTTGGCTGACGACCAGACGCTGGTGGCCGAGGTCACCCGTCAGCACGACGGACATCGGATTGTCGTCGTTGACCGGCCGGTGGGCGCGGTCATCCGCGGCGTTCATTTTGTCGACGAGGATCCCGCCCGGCGCGATGACCACAAGGAGGTGGACGAAAACAGGCCTCTGGCCGGTGATTTGTTGAATCCCGAGGCGATGCAGTGCTTTATCCGGCTGGTCTACCAGCGCTACTACGATGAGTTCGGGGAGTATTTCGGCAAGACCATCAAAGGTGTTTTTACGGACGAGCCCGGCCTGCTGGGCAGGGGCGGCTGGCGAGAGATCAATCCGCGTCCCGGCACCAGCGGGATCCTGGAACATGTGAACGCGTTCCTTGGGTATGACTTTGCTCCTCATCTTCCCGCGCTGTGGGATGATGCGGAGCCGGATGCCGGCACCTATCGCGCCGACTACCACAAGGCGCTGCGGCATCGCCTGCAGGAGACCTACTACGCGCCTATCTCGGAGTGGTGTGCGGAGCATGGCATTGCCTTGACGGGTCATCCGGCCGAATCGACCGATATCGGTTTGCTCCGCCACTTCCAAATTCCTGGCCAGGATGTGGTACTTCGTTACGTTGAGCCGGGCAAGGAGTCGGCGCTGGTTGGCCCGCACAGTACGATGGGTAAGTGTGCTTCATCTGCGATGCTGCATCTCCGCAGGCGGCGCAACCTCAACGAGTTTGCCGGTGCCTACGGGCATGAACTGACCTTCGAGGAGTATCGATGGCTGGCGCTCTGGTTGCTCATTCGTGGCTGCAACCTGCTGGTGCCTCATGCGTTTTACTATTCTGTCCGCGGACCGCGTATCGATGAGCGCCCACGTGATGTCGGGCCCAACAGTCCGTGGTGGGATGACTACAAGGCCTTCGCGGAGTTGACCGGCAAGCTCTGCTGGCTCAATACCGATAGCGAACAGGTGTGCGATGTCGCCATTCTGGGTCAGCATGATCGACTGCCCTGGAAGAGTGCCCGTGTCTGCTTCGAGCATCAGATTGATTTCAACTACATCGAGGCCCGGCACTTCGGTGAAGACGCGGTCGTGGGGGAGGGCGGGATCTGTATTGGCGCCATGACGTATGGGCTGCTGATCGTCGAGAAGGGGTTTGGTGCAGCTTCCAGTGCTGAAGCCGAAGCGGCCGTTGCACAACTGACGGCATCCGGCAGATCCGTTGTCTGGAGTCCTGACGAGGGCGAAGCGTCACTGCTCGAGAGCATCAGAAAAAAGAGAGACCCACGTGTCTCCGTGAGCCCCGCATGCCCGGAATTGCGTATTCGCGAGGTCCGGAAGGACGGCTGCGACTATCTGGTCGTCTTCAATGAGGGTGAGACTCCGTTTGCAGGGAAGCTTGAGTGGCGCGCAGCGACGAGCGGCGTCCGGGTCGATATGGATAGCGGCGAAGCTCTGGAGTGGAACTCAGATGTTGAAGTGTCCCTTGCGCCCCATGGGTGCATGGCTATCAGCGGTCACTAATATGCCATCCAGAATCAGTGACGGCTTCTTCTTCATCGGTGTCAGCGCGACCGGTACCAGCAAGCCTGATGGGGTCAGCGCCTACACCTGTTCCGGTATGGCGAATTCCTTGCGGTAGCTCTCCTTGACGAGTGCATTGGCCGCATCGGCATGCTGGCCGGTGAAGCGCTCTTGCTTCGGGTCGAACGTCAGCCATGGGCCAAGCGTAGGCCGTTCCTTGGCGAGGTCTATGTTATGGCTCTTGAGGTGCTCGATGGTGTCTCCCCAGATGGATTCGGCCTCCTCTATGCCGGCCACCTGCTTGCTTACCGTATCACAGCTTGCCTGTTGGCCGACCTGGTAGCTGATGTTACCGGTGTGCAGGAGCAGGCAGCCCAGGTGCCCCTGTTCGACCTCGGCCTTCAAGTCATCCTTGTTACGGGATTTGATCGCATCGACCCAGTTTCGCATGTGTCGGCGGCCACCATTGCCCTTGATCTGTTTGATGGTCTTGCCGTCATTGTCATAGACCTTGCCGCCGCCTCGCGTTACGGCAAAGAAGCCCCCTTCGCATTTGATCAATGTCGTATGTCGTAAGCCCTTCCCTAGCCTGCGGTAGACAGACGCGCCGGCCGCCCTTCCGGTGCTGGGGTGGATCAGCGGTAGGTTCCGGCTGCTGGCGATGATGGGTACCTTGCCCTCCAGCACGATAACTTCGGTGTTGGGGGTGTTGGCATCGTCGTGGTAGCCGAACCGCCCGCCAACGGCCATCATTCGCGTCGGGACGTCGTCGTTGAGTTGCAGGACATGGTGGACGTCATCGATGTTATGAATCACACGATTGCCCATATCGCCGTTGCCGTATTCCCAGCGCCAGTGCCAATCATAGTGAAGCTTCTTTCTCATCAGCGGGACGTTCTCGCGCGGACCGCACCAGAGATCATAGTCGATATGGTCCGGCACCTTGGTTGGCCCCGAGACCTTGCCAATGGGAGGGCGGTCAGCGTACCAGAGCGCATGGGCCCACTGGACCTCACCAATCTCCTTGGCCGCGATCATACGCTTCATTTCGATCAGTGCCGGGTCCGACCGCTGCTGCGAACCGACCTGAACGATACGATTGTATTTGCGGGCGGCTTCAACCATCTTGCGTCCCTCCCAGATCGAATGGCTGGCCGGCTTCTCGACGTAGACATCCTTACCCGCCTGGCAGGCCATCACGGTTCCGATCGCATGCCAGTGGTTTGGGGTGCACATGACGATCGCGTCGATCGATTTATCCTCAAGCATGTCCCTGAAATCCTGGTACTGCTTGACGTTTCCGCCCGCGCGCTTAGCGGCACGCGCCATGTGCTGCTTGTCGGGATCACATACAGCCACGATATCGCATCCGGCGCCTTTTACCGCGCCGATGGTTACGATGCCCTTACCGCCTACTCCCATCATCCCCACCGCAAGCCGCTCGTTGGCGCCGAATGCCCTGCTGCTGGGGAGAATCATCACCGAACCAAATGCGGCTGAACGTTTTAGAAAACTTCTTCTGTCTATCTTCATTATCTATCTTTCTGGCCGGTATTCTTCGACTCGATGGTGGCGCCTGCACCGACATAACGCCCATATTGCTGCTCAATATCAGCTTTTTCCGCTGTTCCGCTATGGACCAGGACGCGGTATCTGAAGGTGACGCTTTCGCCCGCCTTGATTCTCATGTTGCCTGCACCCCGCGGCTTCTTCTCGAAGTAGGAGAGGCCAAATGGATTCGCGCAGCACAGTCCGTAGTCCCGCGCATGCCAGGTGGTGGGATGGCGTGGGTTCGCTGTGTGGTCCATAATGGCAATGCCGACTGTCTTGCCGTTTAGCGGGCCGTAGTAATCACACCATCTGGCTCGTTTGCCCCACGCTTTCTTGCCGCTAACGCCTTCGCTGTTGAGCATGCTGCCTTTTGCGACCTTGCCCGCTGTCCGGAGCGTCGGCGCCACGCGGAACGCCATGGAGCCTTCCTTGGTGTCGCCGAGTACAATCTTTCCATGACTCGCTTTGATCGTTATTTCAAAATCAATGATGCGGCTGTCGGCCTCCGTCCTGATCGTATGCGTGCGGCTGTCTGTACAGACTATATCGCCATTCTTCGCGCGCCACTCATTATCGCAGGCGATCACCACCTTGTCCGTGCGGGACTCGACCTTCAGCGCTGTCTGGACAATCTTCGGTCCCCGGCCCTCCGTCCAGAAATCATGCCCATTGACATCACCGTGCGTGTACCAGAGCGAGCGGTGGTGCTTGTGGTCACGCTCCTCGTCCTTGTTGATGTCTTTCATCGGCCAGTGTCGGGTGATGTTGTCACCCGTGGGTGCGATGAGGGGGTAGAAGAATGGCCGGTCGGCTGCTTCGTAGTGATACGCCGTGAAGACGTCACCATCCACTGTCACCCGGAGGGATCCATCCTCCCTGCTAGCCGCCAGCTCCCCGGCATGTGATGCTGTGGCGAGAACAGAAGAGACCGCTAGTAGAACCATGAGACGACTCACTTTCATAGATGCTCCGATGCTTGATTCTGGTTCTGTCAAAAGCGTCCATGCTCGTAACGCCCGCACCTGCTGTCTACCAAGGGATTGCGACCAATCGCCCGTTCTCCCCCGCTTTCCTACACTTAATCGCTTTCTTACTCGCCACCCTTACTCGGATACCCTTAACCGCGTGCCCTCCGTAGCCGCGGCGAAGGAGGGACCTGCTTACTCGTCATAGCGTTAGCCGTTGCAAGAGAGTCGTTTAAGCGTATCCGACGAAGTGTGGCGGTTAAGTGTGCGAGGAAGTGTGCGGTCAAGTGTCTCAGCTCGTCTTTCATTACTTTTCATAGAACTTTTGACAGAACCTTGATTCTGGTGATCTGATCAATCCATATTAGCTGCTCGTACCTCTCTCAACAACGGTGCTTTCGTAATGAGCGCCGAAACTTCAACGTGCGGGGATTGCCCCCGGGTGCCCGGGACCTTCAACCGCACCACGACAGGGTGAATAGGCATGGTTGCATTCCACAGTTAATGTGCTACCCTTATTATGTGTGGAGGCAATAAGGGAGAGGTCATGACCAACATTACCATTGCGGCGGACGACGATATCCTGATGAAAGTGCGGAGATTGGCGGTCGAAAGGCATACGACGATTACGGCTATGGTGCGGGATATCCTGGAGCGATTAGCGGCACGTGAGGACTCGCGCACCGAGGAAGTGGTTGCCCAACTACAGGAGTCTTTTGATGCTTCGGATGTTGTTGTGGGCGACCTGACATGGCAACGGGAGGATCTTCATGCCCGCTAAGGTCTTTCTGGACGCCAACATCATCGTTTATGCGCACGACAGAGCCCGCCCTGACAGAAGGGCCCAGAGCCAGGCGATCCTGTTCGAAAGCCTTCGCAATGGCACCGGCGTCATTTCGTCCCAGGTCTTGAGTGAGTTCTTCGTGACGATCACGCAGAAGGTCAAACAGCCCATGTCATCGGCGGCGGCAAAGAAAGAGATCGTCCTGCTTTCCACGCTGGAGACCGTCGATATCGATGCAACGCTTGTTGTTGAAGCTGTGAACATCAAGGAGCGTTGGCAGCTGAGCTACTGGGATGCTCTCATCCTGGCCGCGGCCGAGCGGGCCGGATGCGGCACGGTTTACTCAGAAGACATGTCTGACGGCCAGCATTACGGCTCGCTGGTGGTCTGCAATCCCTTTACCACATAAATGCAGCCGAACAGGATCAACAGGATGGGAATGATATCCCTTATTGTGTGTCTCTGCTTTCTGGCCGGAGTCCCTCACACGTCATTCGGACAAACCGTCCGTACCATGGAAAGACTGGACCGCGGGTTGGTGGCGATCGACGTGGGCGAGAAGGGCGTCTACCTCAGCTGGCGTCTGCTGGGTACCGACCCCAAGTCGGTCGCATTCCGCGTCTATCGGGATGGAAAGAAGGTGAACAGCAGAGCAATCGCCGACTCCACGAACTTCCTTGATGCCAATGGTGCTGCCACGTCCAGGTACAGTGTTCAGCCACTGGTCGGTACTAGACTTCAGAAACGATCGGCCGAGGTGTCCCCGCAGGCACAGCAATATGTTCACATCCCGTTGACGGCTCCTGCTTCCGTCGGTTTGCCGGACCAGAGTAGTCCGGCATACAAGCCGGGCGATGCCAGCGTCGGTGACCTTGATGGCGATGGCGACTATGAACTCGTGCTCAAGTGGGATGGCACATCCAAAGACGTCAGCCACAACGGTCACACAAGCCCCGTCGTCCTTGAAGCCATGGAGATGAATGGCCAATCGCTCTGGAAGATCCAACTGGGGGTCAACGTCCGCGCGGGTTCACACTATACCCAGTTTATGGTCTATGACCTTGATGGCGACGGCAAGGCTGAGGTGGTGTGCCGGACAAGCGACGGAACCATCGATGGTCAGGGAGCAGTCATTGGCGACGCCGAGAAGGACTACCGCGATAAACGCGGGCGTGTGCTCAAAGCGCCCGAGCGGCTCACGGTTTTCGACGGCACGACCGGAGCTGCGATCGATACGGTGGCCTACGAGCCTGCCCGCGGTGACATCGGGACGTGGGGCGACACCTACGGGAACCGGAGCGAACGGCACTTGGCCTGCGTTGCTTATCTGGACGGGAGCCATGCGAGTGTGGTCTTCGGCCGAGGCTACTACCGCGCCAAACCGGGACGAACCGCGATGGCGGCATGGGACTTTCGAGATGGCAAGCTGACGCAACGTTGGAAGTTCGACACCTGGAAACGACAGGATCTCACCGGCTATATTGGACAGGGGACGCACAGCATCGCCGCAGGCGATGTGGACGGCGACGGCAGAGACGAGATCATGTACGGCGCGATGGTTATTGACGATGATGGAAAGCCGCTCTATACCACCAATCTTGAGCACGGCGATGCTCATCATTTCTCGGATCTGGACCCTTCGCGACCGGGTCTTGAGTTCTTCATGCCGCATGAGAAAGCAAAACCGGGCGGAATCCCCGGGATGAGTTTCCGGGATGCACGGACGGGAGAAATCCTCTGGAGCGTACCCGTCAAGGCGAAGGCCGATATCGGGCGCGGCGCCTGCGCGGATATCTGGGCTGGATCACCTGGGGCAGAAGCCTGGACGAGCGGGGACGAGCGGCACTATGCCCCCCCGTATTCCAAGAAGCTGTTCAGCTGCAAAGGCGAGGTCATCGGCCCGGCCCCGGCGACACCGCCCAACTTCTTTGTCTGGTGGGACGCTGACCCGACGCGGGAGATCCTCAACAAGAACTGGATTGCCAAGTATGATCCCAAGGCAGAGGGTGCTATGAGGCGTTTGCTCACGGCAGAGGGCTGCACCTCAGTCAATGGGACCAAAGCCACTCCCGTGATCAGCGCTGATCTCCATGGCGACTGGCGCGAAGAGGTGATCTGGGCTACTGACGACGGCAAGGCGCTGCGCATCTACACAACCACCATCCCCACAAAGCATCGGCTCGTGACCCTGATGCACGACCCGATTTACCGTCTTTCTATAGCGTGGCAAAATACCGCCTACAATCAGCCCCCGCACCCCGGCTTTTCATTGGCGGAGAAGATGAGCAACTAGCACTTTGTGGCGCTTCAGGTATTAGCGGGGGATTTTCTATTGATGAATCGCGTTCTGGATGGAGCCAGGTAGGGATCGTGTAAGTTGATCGGTTAAGGGTAACCGGGTAAGGGTGGCGGTTAAGGAAGCGGTTAAGTGTCCG